>JBJECK010000025.1:0-9666 GCA_051870995.1 Paludibacteraceae bacterium
GCTGTGGATGCAGAGTTGCTTTCGGCAGAAGAGGCGCTCAATTCCGGCGCGCAACTCTTCATTGGCGGACACGGAGGTGCAACTGACAGAGATGCGGTAGAGTTCAAGAAAACTTACCTGTTGACTATCAAACGGCTTTTATCCGAGTGTTCTACGGCTTCCGCGTGGATAGAGGCTATGAAGAAAGCCTTCCAGAACCTGCCCGCAGAGGAGAATTTGCCTGAATTGGCAAATAAACTATACCAATAAGGTCCAAGTCCACAACACACAAAGTGCGCCCGACCAAGGCGCACTTTGTGTGTGGCATACTAATTGTGGCAAAAAAGTAAAACGAACTACATTATGCTCACACACGACGAAATCCAAGACGCACTTTTTCCCTTGTGCCCCGTCCGCAATGTCCTTTCCAGAGTAGGCGACAAGTGGTCGCTCCTGGTACTTAACACCCTATCTTCCTCCTGCGAGCCTATGCGCTTTAATACTCTCCAACGCGCTTTGCCGGACATCTCGCAGAAGGTTCTTTCCGCCACGCTCCGCACGCTTGAGGAGGACGGTTTTCTCATCCGCACGGTCTATGCCGAGGTGCCTCCTCGTGTTGATTACCGTCTCACCGAGCGTGCCCGCTCTTTCATGCAAGCTTGCACTCCGATGATTGAGTGGGCAACAAACCACCTTGATGCCATCCTTTCCGACCGCAAGCAGAGACACACAAAATAGTCCCTACTGACATAATTACCCCAAAATACCCGATTGTGTCAGTAGAGCAATAAAAAGCAATTTTTATTCTCAGAAACTTGCGTATTCAAAAGAATATAAGTACATTTGCGCTCAAAATACAAACGCAAAGGTTTGTTTTTATAAGCCACAACAGAAATTCCTATTGACATAATTGCCCCAAAATGCCCGATTGTGTCAGTAGAAAAAAAACAATCGTTATTATGATACAACGCCCACTCTATCTCCGGCAATTAGCCGCGCTCAAAGACCAGCATCTTATCAAAGTGATAACAGGTGTACGCCGTTGTGGCAAATCCACACTTATGCAATCGTTCCAACAATGGTTGTTAGACCATGGCGTATCCGCTTCACATATTGTCGCTCTGAACTTTGAAGAACGCCAACATAGCGACTATACCAATTGGCAAAGCATCTACGATACTATTGCCAAGCGCATTACAGATACGCAGAGGTACTATATATTTTTGGACGAAGTGCAGCAAGTTCCTCAGTTTGAACGGCTGGTAGATGCTCTTTTTGTGCGGCAGGAAATAGATTTGTATGTTACAGGCTCGAATGCTTACCTCCTTTCGAGTGAATTGGCGACTCTCCTTTCGGGTCGTTATGTCGCCATCCATCTCCACCCTTTCTCATTCTCGGAATATGTCGCTTGCTTCCCCGATGAACGCAATACTGACCGTCTGTTTCGCCAATATCTCAATACCTCTTGTTTTCCGGAGGCGGTCAATCTGCAAATTTCCGCCCCTCAGATGGTGAATACCTATCTTCGAAGTATCTACGACACAGTGGTAGTCAAGGACATTATTCAGCATTTCCGTCTCCGTAAAACCAACCAGTTGCAAGCCCTTATACCCTTCATCTATGATAGTATCGGCAGCGTAGTTTCCGCCAACAATATCGCCTCCGCTATGCAATCACACACAGCTATTTCCCGTAATACTATCCAAAATATGTTGGATTACCTCAGTATGGCGTATTTGCTTTATCCTGTCCGTCTCTACAATATCCGCGGCAAGCGTTTGCTCTCCAACAACTACAAATACTATGTGGTTGACCTTGGGCTGCGCAACATTCTGGAAACCAATCAATACGATACTGACCTTGGACATAAATTGGAGAATGTTATTTATTTCGAATTGCTTCGCCGCAGCGGAGAGGTATATGCAGGGAAATCAGATATCGGGGAGGTTGATTTTGTAGTGAAAGAATCTACGGGGCAAATCGCCTACTACCAAGTAGCCTTTACCGTTAGTGACGAGCGCACACTTGCTCGCGAACTGGCTCCTCTGGTTCGCATCCGTGATGCCAATCCCAAATACCTTCTTACGCTTGATTACGATACGGCTGTTATTCAAGGGGTTAGGAAAATCAATGTAGTTGATTGGCTCTTGCAATAGCTCAACATAGCCCCCCACTCTTCCCCTCGTAATGCAAACCAACGGAGCGATAGCGTAATGTTTGCAACACGAAAGGCGCAGCAAGTTCGGAGGGCTTAACGTTGGAGCGTAGCGGAGACGTTCTTTCCCTGAGAGGATTGCAAGCGCGGAGCGCTCAGTCGTCCGTAGTCGTCCCAGTCGCCAAACATACGGTTGTTGCGCGTATTCTCTACGAACTTGGCAAGCCTGTTGGCAAACACCACGGGGGCGGATTTCTTAATCTGTATCGTATTGATACGGATACGACGGTATAGCGGCGGGAAACGGCAGAAATTGCGCCATACGACAGGCTCTGCTTGCAACGCTTGCAAGACCTCAGGGTCTATTACAAACTCATCCATATCGTTGGGATAGACCGCCCTCCCCGCATCGGTCATTTTGCCTAATTGCTCCATTCTGCGGCACCGCTCTTTGTTCAACTCCGACCACAGACTCCCCTTTCTGCGCGGAGCAAAACGCTGGTAAGCGACCCCGTCTATGCGCTTGAGCGTACTGTCTATCCAACCGAAACACAAGGCTTCTTCTACCGCATCCAGATACCAAAAAGTCGTCTCGTCAGTTGGCTTTCCGCGCTTGAGTGCCACCCAACAATCGGACGCAAGAGCGCGGTTTTCGCTCAGCCATTGGCGAAATTCATCTCTGTTGGCGACGTTGAGTATGTTGCAGTTGTTCATTTTTGGGTTCTCCATAATGACGGTTTCTGAGGGGTCTCCGTTAATGCCCGTTAATTATTCGTTAATTCATTATCTGCACCCCGACTATGCTGCGCATTAATGGTTTATTAACCGACATTAATGGAGAATGGGAACGTACTACGGGCATTAACGAGGGTATTTGAACGACATTGCAAAGGTACGACTTTTTTCGCAAAAAAAAGCAAAACTTTGTCTCTTATTTTCCCGCCGTTTGTCCCCGAACTAAGACATTTTCGTGCTTTATTTCTGCTATGTGTCATTTTTTCTGATAAGCGGCTATTTTTTTCGAAATACGCTATAAGTGGCTGTATATGAGTTATTTGGTTCGTTATTTTAGTGTATTTTAGCCCCAAAAGGTAAAATCGGGGTAACATGCGTTTTGTAGCTAACATCTTGTAAGTAGTTGTATCATAGGATATTATACATAAAAGGTAAAAAAAAACAATAGTGTCCCATTAAAAAAATCATTAATGCGCAGCATAGTCGAAGGAATAAGACCCGATAATGGATTAATGGAAAATTAATGGTAATTAACAGAAAACAGATTCATACGGATATTATACGGAGAACGGGAGTAAAATGAAATAGGATTTGGAAATATGGGTTGAAAGTTGTACCTTTGCGCACAGAAATACTACCTTTTCGCCAAATATTAACCACTATGGACAGTCAAGAAATCATCCGCCGCTTGGAGCAGAAATCGGTCAAACCGACTGTAAACCGCATCCTCGTTTACAACACCTTGGCTCATATTCAACGCCCCGTGAGCCTCAAAGACCTTGAGACGGAGATGCTGAATCTGGACAAATCGAGTATCTTTCGCGTGCTGAGCGTATTTGTAGAGCATGACGTCGTCCACGCTTTCGAAGACGGTCGTGGCATAGTGCATTACGAGCTCTGCCACCGGCATGAAGGTGAATGCGACCATACGGACGGACATCTGCATTTCTATTGCGAATCGTGCCGGCAGACGTTCTGCTTAGAAGACGTGAAAATCCCCTATATCAGTCTTCCCGCAGACTTTCATCCCCACTCCATCTCGTTCGTGATAAAGGGCGAATGTCCTTCATGCGCACAAAAACGCAACTTGGTTGCAGCCCAATAGCCGTATCTTTGCGCCGTCAACCTAAAAAAAACTATTATGGAAGTTCGTACACGCAGTATGTTGGTAAAAATAGCCGTAGCGAGCCTGTTGCTTGTGGTATGTGCGGCAGTAGAGCACTTCTGTCCGTTGGCTACATGGCAACTGCTCCTGCTCTACCTTGTACCCTATCTGATTGTGGGGTTCGATACCCTACGCGAAGCCGCAGAGAACATCTTGCATAGGGAACTATTCGACGAGAACTTTCTGATGTCTATCGCCACCATGGGTGCGCTCGCAATAGGTTTCTTTCCCGACGCGGAAAACCAATTCTCGGAAGCGGTCTTTGTGATGCTGTTTTTCCAAATAGGCGAACTGTTCGAGTCTATTGCCGAGGGGCGCAGCCGCCGATCTATCTCCTCGCTTATGGACATCCGTCCCGACAGGGCGCACGTGGAGCGCGACGGGCAAACGGAAACGGTTGACGCCAATAGTGTGGAAGTAGGCGAGATAGTGCTGGTGAAGCCCGGCGAACGCATCCCGATAGACGGAATAGTAGTGGAGGGAACCTCGCATATAGATACCGCCGCCCTGACGGGCGAAAGTGTCCCGCGGAGCGTACAGACCGAGGATGCGGTTGCTTCCGGCTGTCTCAACCTATCTGGCATGCTCCGTATCCGCACGACTAAGCCGGCAGGCGAATCTACCGCCGCAAAGGTATTGGCATTGGTGGAAAACGCAAGTGAACACAAATCAAAGAGCGAGCGTTTTGTAACGCGCTTTGCGCGCGTCTATACGCCTATCGTTGTGTTGCTTGCCTTGCTATTGGCATTCATACCGCCCTTCTTCGGGACAGAGTCATACGCAAGCGGTTTGCCGCTTTGGTTGTACCGCGGACTGATGTTCCTCGTCGTATCATGCCCATGCGCCTTGGTAATATCCGTTCCGCTCTCGTTCTTCGGCGGTATAGGCGGCGCATCCCGCCAAGGCATACTCATCAAAGGAGCCGACTATTTGGACGCCCTCAGCAAGCTGGATACCGTAGTATTCGACAAAACCGGCACCCTGACACACGGGGTATTCCAGGTGACACTCGTACACCCGCAGGACATATCGGAAACCGAACTGCTACACTTTGCCGCCCACGTAGAACGCTATAGCAACCACCCGATAGCCATCTCTCTGCGCCAAGCCTACCCCGACGAGGCGGACGACTGCCGCATAGAGCAAGCCGAAGAGATAGCAGGCGAAGGCATCCAAGCCATAGTGAACGGACGGCGAGTAAGCGTAGGCAACGGCAAACTGATGGAGCGCATAGGCGCTCAATGGCACGCATGCTCCGCGCAAGCGCAAGGGACGACTATCCACATAGCCATCGACGGGCAATACGCAGGACATATCGTGATAGCCGACCGGATAAAGCAGGACTCGCAGCAAGCGATAGCCGACCTCAGGCAGCTGGGTGTCAGGCATACGGTAATGCTGACGGGCGACCACGAAGCCGTAGCGCAATCCGTGGCACAAGAAACGGGTATAAGCGAGTATCATGCGGACCTTCTGCCGCAAGACAAAGTGGCGCACATAGAACGCCTACTATCTGAAAAGAAACCGAACAAGACCCTTGCTTTCGTAGGAGACGGAATAAACGACGCTCCTGTACTGGCACGCGCAGACATAGGAATCGCCATGGGTGCGTTGGGTTCGGATGCTGCTATTGAAGCCGCAGACGTCGTCCTGATGAACGACCAACCCACGAAGATAGCGACTGCCATACGTATCGCGAACAAGACCATACGTATCGCCCACGAGAATGTCTATTTCTCTATCGGCATCAAAGTAGCGGTCCTGCTGCTGGCAGGCATAGGAATAGCCAATATGTGGATGGCGGTTCTTGCCGATGTAGGCGTAACCGTATTGGCGGTACTCAATTCCATGCGTACCCTCCGAAAATAAAAAACAAGGCGATTAGTGTTGGTGGAAACGGAATGTATTGTCCACCAGCGTGCCGTTCTCGACGCGATAAAAACGTTGGTTGGTGGTCTTGGATTTCAGCCCGCCCAACGCCTCGACATAGGGTCCGACCTTGATATAGTCGAAGTCCTCTATATGCCATCCCTCGGGCAACTCGCTCATCCCCGTGTACCACGCCACCTTGCGCCCCGTGGAGCGGATATAGCGCGCCATAGCGTCCAAGGTCTCCAAATCCCCGTCGCCCCCCATCAAGCCCACGCACGTCACATACGGATAGCGCGCCAAGAGCTTGTCCACAGCCTCGGGAGTCAACGGTTCGCCTATATCTGTGCGCAGTTGCGGACTATGGCAACCGGCGCACAGATGAGGACAACCGCTAATATTGAGGGCAAGCGTCGTCTCGTCAGGAACCTCCTGAAAGACTATATCATAATCAGCAAAACGTAACACGTGCGGGCTATTTATGCGTCTTTGAGGTTAGCATAATAGCGGCGCGAAGCTTCTTTCTGACGTGCCTCGGAGAAGTTGCTGATACGCTTCAGATAGCCGATAATACGCGTCAGGTAATCGAGGTTCTTGCTATGGCAGACAGGGCACTCGTGCAAGTAACGCTTGTCGATATGACCGCAATCGTTGCAAACGGTATTCGGGATATTGAACGTGAAATAGTTGGTTCCCTCTTGTGCTGCGACACGCAACAGGTTGCGGTATTGCGCCTGCGAAAGGTGCTCCTCCAAGTTGCAATGGAGCGCCGAACCGCCGGTAAGGTGCTCAACGTATTTGCGCCCGTGCAGGCGGAACTTATCAAGCACATTCAAGGAGGTATCCTCTACGATATAGAAATAGCTGTTGTAGCAATCACGCGGCACTTTGTAGCCGTCTTCCCTATCCCACTTGGCATGCTTAACACCCACATTCTCAGCAGGAATCATCTCGCAGTTGAACATCACCTCTTTGGTTCTGTACGACTTGTTCAGGCGCTCGATAATACCCAAGATGTCTTGTACGAACTGCGTATATTGCGGGTTGTCGTTAATATCAATCCCCAAGAACTCGGCAGCCTCAACCAACCCGTTCACACCAATGGTCAGATACTGACGGTTGATATTGATAAATCCGGAGTCGAACAAAGGCAACATCCCCTGCTTCTGCAATTGGCGGAGGTTCTCATTATAAGCCAACTGCACTTTGTGCATCAGGTCAACAACCTCTTCGACATACGCCTGATAGGACATTCCCTGGCGAACGGCATACTGTATGGTACGGTTGAGATTGATCGTGAGCACGCTCTTCGAGCCCGTACTAACGCCACCCGCCCCGAGCGTGTAGCTGAAACCGTTGTCGGTTATCTCGTTACGCAGACGGCAGCAAGACGCCAGCGAGTCGGCATTATCGCTCAGGTAGGTAAAGAACGAGTGCCCCTCGGCATACATCTCCGCCGTGAAGTCGGCATACTCTTTGTCTTTCACGTCCCCGTTCTCGCTCAGCAAAGCCATCGTCTCGACCGGGAAAGTCAATACAGAGCGCAGACGCTCGGCATTAAACCACTTCATGAAACGCTTCTGCAGCCAGTTGAGCGAATTCCAATGAGGTCTCTCCCCGTCGGGGAAACGGAACTCTCCGAAGATACTGTCGAAATAGTAGTGGTCGTAGTAGCTGATATTCCAGAAGACCGACTGGAAGTTGCGTGCTCCCGTAGGCTGGTTGATAGAATAGACCACCTGCTCGAAGCAGTCGGTAATAACCTTGTCTATCGTGCGACGGCGCGTACTCAAATCGACTACCTCGTCCGCGCGTTTGTAATAGTCCTCGCCGTACTCTTTCTCAATAAAGTAGTTCATATACATCAAGAACTCCGGCGTAGCGCACGCGCCACTCAGCATGGAAGAAACCATAAAGACCATATTGATAAACCCTCCACAGAACGACTTCAGATTGGTCGGAGGCGTGGCATTACCGCCAATCGCGCGCGTTCCCTCGAGCAACCAAGGGTACATCGTGATGCTGGCGCAATAGTTGGCAAGGCTCGTCTCGTCGTTCTTGTAGATAAAATGCTGCTTGAGCAGCGTCATATACTTGTCAGCCAACTCCTTGCCGAACATCTTCTCGATACGGTCGGTCAGCATACGGCGGTTGAGACGGATATAGTTCGACTTGGGCAACTCGCCTATCAGGGTGGCGATATTCTTCTTCTCCACGTTCGCATTAGCGTCGTACTTGCTACCCGTAGCGGCATTACTTGCGCTACAGTAGTTGAAGAGGAAATCCAATTTCTCCATCGTCTCGCGGTCCTTGGTATGGCGATAGCGATAAATCATGTAGTTCTTAGCCACCTGATAGTAGCCCTCCGCCATCAAAGCGACCTCCACTTGGTTCTGAATCTCTTCTACGCTAATACCATTATGAATACGCAAACGGGAAATAATAGCAGCCATGGTCTCTTCCGTCGCGAACGTTCCGGAAGCGATAAAAGCTTTGTTGATTGCATTTTTGATTTTGTCAATAGAGAAGGTTTCCGACTTGCCATCCCGTTTGATAATACTGTTTTCCATAAGTCTTATATTTGTATTAGTGTGATTCATTATTATTTTCGTTGTCCCTGCAAACGCCCTCGCGCGAATACTATTGTATAATAACCGGCTAAATCCTCTTCGTTTGCGCCTGCAAGAGACACATTACAGCCGCTTGTGATAGCATACAAAAAGCCTGACCAAAACCCGACGGACAATCTGCTATATAAACACAATAAATTTATAATCAGCAGATTATGCTTTCAACCACCAAACAAAAAGGGATAGGCTTCGTTGCGAAAGTGCGTTGCAAAGGTACGACAATTATTGCATATACACAAATAAAAAAATCGATAAAATGCACCCTGTCTTCTACTACCCTCATATACAGTTCTATAAGCAGAAAAAAAGACTGCCGGCAAATAGTCGGCAGTCCAAAAAATCCTCAAAAGGCAAGTTCGTTACCGTACAAAGTTGGTCATCTGGCGAGGTTCTGTTTCGGGTTTGTCCTCCTGCTGCATCCCGCGCAACATCCACGCCATATTTCGCGCCAAAATGCGCATAGTCTGCAATCCTTCCAAGTCCTGAACCGCCTCCCCGGGCAAGCGGCCATGCACGCTATTCCAGTATTGCGAGGGGACAACCGGCATATTGTTGATCGTAAAATACTTGTTTAGTCGGTCGAAGGTGGCGCTTGCTCCGCCGCGGCGGCACACAGCTACGGCGGCAGCCGGCTTATACACCAGCAACTTGCCGCTCGAATAGAAAAGCCTGTCCAAGAGTGCGCAGAGCGAGCCGTTAGGGCCGGCATAGTAGGTAGGCGAGCCCACTACTAGTCCGTCTATGCCCTCCTCCAAGATAGCGCGCAGCCGGTTGTAGAGTTCGTCTGAGAAGGCACAACGCCCCTTGGCGGCGCAGCCTCCGCAGGCTATACAACCGCGCACGGGTTTGTTGCCGATAGCGACAGTAATGGTCTCTATTCCTTCGGCTTGGAGCGTCTTCGAGACCTCTTCCAAGGCTATGCTTGTGTTGCCGTGATGCCGCGGACTCCCGTTTATCAAAAGTACTCTCATAATTAGTTATTTATGTATTGATTATGTGTTAGACCTTGCAAAGGTAATACATAAAATTGACATATACAAATCCCGAGCCGACAAGTATAGGTGATTTATAGGTGATTATTGGGTGATTATTGGGTGATTATTGGGTGATTATTGGGTGATTATTGGGTGATT
>JBJECK010000026.1:0-42854 GCA_051870995.1 Paludibacteraceae bacterium
CAACCTCGAATATCTAACAGCCCTTCGGGCGGTCCAACAGTCGCAGACGGTCAAACAGTGCAAACAATCAAACAGTGCAAACGGTCAAACAGCGTAGCGTTCTTCAGTCTTACAGTCCTCGTGGTGCAAACCAATGAAGCGATAGCGTAATGTTTGCGACACGAAAAGCGCAGCAAAGCCGGAGTGTTTAACGTCCGCAGGACGTTCCGTCACGTAGGCTATTGCAAGCGCGGAGATGTTCTTTCCCGTAGCGGATTGCAAGCGGCACTACTTTTTTATCCCTTTCGCTTGCAGGACTCAAAAAAAAGCCTTACCTTTGCAATCCGAAAACGAAACAGTCCTCTCATGTTCATTATCGGCATTGCGGGCGGCACCGGCTCGGGTAAAACAACGGTGGTTAAGAAATTGGTTGAGCGCCTCCCGAAGGGCGAAGTAGTGGTTATCCCACAAGACTCCTATTACAAAGACTCCAGCCATGTGCCTGTCGAAGAGCGGCAGAACATCAACTTCGACCATCCTGATGCGTTCGAGTGGCCTTTGCTCGTGCGTCATATCGAGGCGCTCAAGCGTGGCGAGAGTATAGAGCAGCCTATCTACGACTATCTCACTTGTACACGTCAGCCCGAGACTATCCATATTGAGCCGCGTGAAGTCATCATCGTGGAGGGTATTATGGCGCTTAGCGACAAAAAACTCCGCCAGCAGATGGACCTTAAGCTTTTTGTGGATGCCGATGCCGACGACCGTCTCATACGCGTCATGCAACGCGACGTCGTAGAGCGCGGGCGTACTGCTGAAGCCGTCATGGAGCGTTATACGCGCATACTCAAACCTATGCACGAGCAGTTTATCGAGCCATGCAAACGCTATGCCGACCTTATCATCCCGCAGGGCGGGCACAACAAGGTCGCTATTGATACGCTGGTCAAGATTGTCAAACAGTTGTTGTCAGAGCGTGGCTAATACTCCGACTTCCGAAACAAAGAGCACAAAAGCGGGCTTCTTCGCCCTCTTTGGCACTTTCTTCAAGATAGGCACATTCACCCTTGGCGGCGGATATGCTATGTTGCCGCTTATCCAACGCGAAGTGGTGGAGCGACGCCATTGGACTGACGAAGAAGAGTTCCTCAACATGATTGCTCTTGCCCAAGCAGCTCCGGGCATTATTGCCGTCAATACTGCCGTCTTTATCGGCTGGCGTTGCGGCGGTTGGCGGGGACTATTGGGCGCAGTACTGGGAGCCGTGCTGCCGTCGTTCTGCATCATACTGGCTATAGCTATGCTCTTCCGCGACTATAAGGAGTTGCCTGCCGTAGAGTCGGTCTTCAAGGGTGTGCGCCCTGCCGTGGTGGCCCTGATAGCCGCTCCGCTTATCAAGATGGCACAGGCGGCAAAGATTACGTGGACTACCGCTCTCATCCCTATAGCCGCCGCCTTGCTTATTTGGCTGGCGGGCTTGTCTCCCGTATGGATTATCTTTATCACCATTGCCGCCACGCTCGCCTATACCTACCTCGCGCAACACAACCGTAAGCGCCGTAAACAATAACCCCTATACACTCCTTATCCGCTTATGCTCTATTTGCAACTCTTTCTCTGTTTTGCCAAGATTGGTCTCTTCGGCTTCGGCGGCGGGCTGGCTATCTTGTCGCTCATACAGCACGAGGTAGAAACCAACGGCTGGATGACGCAGTCGGAGTTTGTGGATATCGTTGCCGTCAGTCAGGTTACCCCCGGTCCGATAGGTATCAACTGCGCCACGTATGTAGGCTATACCGCTACGGGAAGCGTCTTAGGGAGCATCGTTGCCACGTTCGCTATCATACTGCCGAGCTTGGTTATCATGCTTGCTATCTGCAGGATGTATTTCTTCCTCAGCACGCGCTTCCGTCAGAATCCTTACTATCAGAATACGCTCCGTATGTTGCGCTTTGCCGTATTGGGACTGATTGCCGCAGCAGCACTACTGCTAATTGTTCCCGACCCTCTTGCTGCGCTCCGCACAGTTGCTGAGGGCGCAACTTCTGCACAAGCAACAGGCGCATCTTCCGAGCAGTCGGCAGGTGCTTCTTCTGCTTCGTTTATCGGCTGGAGCAGTTGGGTCTTCTTTGCAGCCGTCTTTTTCTTCACTATCCTGCCGCAACTGACGGCACGTTGGACCAAGCCCCGCCCCGCCCTGCAACGCGTAGTGCGTATTCTCTCCCACCCCATCTTGCTGATTATCCTCGCCGGCGTAGCCGGCTACCTCGTCTATTGATTGCTGCTCTGCTATAGCACGAGTCTCCTTGGTAAACAAATAGTACCAAATAGCTACCCAATATACTTTAACGTGAGTTCGATATAAGCGAACAATTGCAGCACGCAACGACTAATTGGTTTTTTGGTAATAGTCAAATAGTCAATTGTCAAATAGTAATATAAAATAGTTGAGTTATATTTGAACATATTTGTTGAAATAAAAGAAGTTCTTGGTCGTTTTTGCCAAGATTATTGGTCGTTTTTGTATATAAAAACGTATTTCGAGTTCACGTTACTTTAGTCAACAATACTCAAAAAAGAACAACAATCTCCCTTCTGTGCGGCATAGGTCTCCGTTAATTGCCGTATAATAAGCCATTAAGGCGCTTTCTAAATAAACAACGTGGTCGCTCGGGGAGCGACCACGTATTTGTTTGTACTCAGTTATACGTTAGCAGGATTACTCTACAACTGCACCTTGTGCGTTGTATTTAACACCCTCGCGGATGATAACGAGTTGTCCATCCTCAATCATCTTAACAGCCTTCTCCGCAACGGTGGCATTCTCAATAGCGGTGGCAGGGTCTGCCAATTTCTTTACCGTAGCCGTCTTAGCAACTGTCTCAGGAGTAGTTCCGTATTTGGTCAGGTCACCAATAACTTCTACATAATCACCTACAGCTGTAATGTATGCGCCATCAACAGGAGTAACTTGATAACCTTCAAATACGTTCGCACCTCCCTTGGTATCTGCCATCCAGAAAGAGTAGTTTCCATATTCAGCCAAGTTGCTTTCTGCATTAGAGAAAACTTCTGTTACATAGCCACGAATAACATACATACCACCTTCAGCTACGTCATTGTTAGCAGAAACTGCAAGAGCAATCTCTTTAGCCTCAGCGCAAGTAATGGCAGTAGCAGAATTTACAGTTACATCGCAAGTAGCCGATACACCTTCGCCTGCAGTAGCAGTAATGGTAGCAGTACCAAGACCGGTTGCCATAACAACACCATCCTTTACAGTAGCAACAGCATCGTCAGAAGATGTCCAAGTAACAGCCACATTAGCTTCTGCCGGAGTCAAAGTTGCAGTAAGAGTAGCACGTTTGTATTGCTCCAGCGTCAAAGCTGTTTGGTCCAATTCAATACCAGTAGCTACAATATCTGCAATCTCTTTATAGAATTTCACACCCACTAATTGGAAATACTTATTCGAAGTACCAGATACTGTTACATTATACACGAACTTATAGTATTTGTTTGCCCAATTAGCATCAGCAGGACGAGTGAAAGTAGTCGTCTCGCTCGCTTTAAACTCTCCCGGATATTCTACTGCATCTGAAAAGTCCGCATTACTTGCAACTAACAATTTGAAGGAATTCATAGTGACAGTAGAAGTACCATGACTAACTTCTATTTTGCTAATATCGTCGGTAATAGCAGTTTTGGTAAATACGTTTCTATCTTGGTTTGTAAGGCTCCTTCCGCCTATACGCCATGGTTGCACAGTAAGGTTACCGGTAGCATTCCATGTAATACCATCTGCAACTACATCCTCAGCTGTGGCATAGCCATTGTCCTTGCCCTTGACAGTGTTAGTGTTTAACTCCTTGACCAAGGTGTCTGCTGCGAACGATGCTACGCTGAGCATAGCCGCTGCAAGTAATAAAGTAAACTTTTTCATAATGTTTTGAATTTAGTTATTTGTTGAGTTTGTTATTTTAGTAAGCAATTTATAAGCCATTTCTTGTTCGTCCGCACCCTTGTAGCTCCACACTTTTACAACTCCCTCGTTCTTGTGGCTCCACACTACTATAAAAAAAGACGCTCTGCCACAGGAGGGACTTAGAGCGTCTGATAGGGAATATATTTAGACAAGATAGCTGCCGAAGACAAAGCATACGACTTATTCGTAGTTGTTTGTTGCACGTAACCGCCCACCATATATAGTAAATCGGAAAGACTGAAGCGCGATATGTCTGTAGTTTGCTTTAGCATACCATCTAAGTTTTGGGCAAAGGTACGACTTATTTTTCATTCCTGCAAATAGGTAACGCTTTTTTTCAAAGAAAATCCACTATGGAGTTATTGAGGAGTTAATAGTTAATAATTAATAGTTAATATTTCCATGGATTACACTCAACAACACACTACTGCAAAGATAGCATTTGACTAATTAATAGTTAATAATTAATGGTTAATATCTCCATAGATTATACTCAACAACACATTTGTAATTATAAGGTCGGGTCTGCATAGATTCGGCATTCTCTCGATATTCTCTCGATATTCGCAGCGTTATCCTACGTCAATGTTACGTCAATCCTACGTCAATCCTACGTGTATGGTACGTGTATCATACGTATATGGTACGTATATCATACGTGATTGGCGGCTGAAAGCTAATTTGTAATGTGTAATTTTTAATTTGTAATTTGTAGTTGCCTTTAGAGGGAGAAAAGGTAATCCAAGGCTTCGGAGATGAGCTCGGAGGGGAAGACTTGGTCGATAAGCGGCTCGCCCGGCTTACGGAGAAGCGTGAAGTTGATACTCGGGGCGGGGGAAGAAGTCGGAGTAATCGGAGTAGTCCGAGTATTCTGAGTAACCGAAGAGGAGGAGGCGGGAGCGGAGGGCATAGTGGCGGTGGGGGAGGAGAAAGGAAAGGGCAGGGGAGAGGCGGGCGAAGCGGGCACGGGCGAGGAGGGAGAGGAGGGAGCGGAGGGCGTAGCGGGGGAGGCGGGGACGAAGTTCTTTTTGTCGCGGCGCATCCAGTCGATAAGCTCGTTGTAGCGCATGCAGGAGCAGGCAGGGCGGCCGTAATACTCCAACATCAGGCGGGAGAGTTGACGCAACGGCTCACGCGGGAAGCCCAAACGGACAACACTAAGATAGAGCTCCGCCACCATACCCCACAACACGTAATAGCCATGCCCGTGCATGGGCGCGGGAGTGGGCGCAGTGGAGAGCACGGGAGAGGGCGTGGACGGGACCGAGTAGGTAGGCGCGGGGAGCGAGGTTTGCTCAGACAAAGCCATAGCCTCGAGGGCGTGCCCGACGGTATGTCCGAAATTGAGGGCGCGACGCAAGCCGTGCTCGGTAGGGTCAGCCTCTACGAAGCGGCGCTTGATAGCTATACTGCGCTCGATAAGCGGCGTAAGTGCCGCAATATCGCGGCTGTCAATATCATACGCGAGCAGGGTCTTCCAGTCGTCTTCACCCGCCAAGAGCGCGTGCTTGAGCATCTCGGCAAAGCCGCCAAGCCACTCCGCGGCGGGGAGGGTGCGCAAGAAAGGCGGATAGATAAGCGTGGCTACCGGTTCGGCGAAGACACCTACGCCGTTCTTCACGCCGCAGTAGTCAATCCCCGTCTTTCCGCCCAGCGAGGCATCCACCATAGCCAAGAGCGAGGTGGGGATATTCAGGAAATCGATACCCCGCATATAGGTAGCCGCCGCAAAGCCGCCCATGTCGGTCGTAACCCCTCCGCCGATATTGACTACCAGCCCGCCGCGCGTGATATGGTTGTGCTGCAAGAAATTCCAAATACGGCAAACGGTATTGATATTCTTGTTTTCTTCTCCTTCGGGGAGAGCGAGAACAGGCGAAGACGGGAATAATTCACGCGAAAAATCACATTCGCACGGCGCGGCAAGTACTACCATCTGTGTTGGCACATAGCGGGACAGAAGAGGCTGCAAAGCGGCTGATAGCCGAGCGGTCAGGATGGGCTGAATCATAGTTGATCGGTAAGAATAATAGTCAAACAATTTGCAAAGGTACAAAGAAATTTGGGAATACCGAATTATTTTTGTATCTTTGCGCCCAAATTAGGGGGAAATAATGACCATGCTCTGAGGGTTTAGAAACAAAAACCACCAAAAACAAAACAAACCGGACAAGGGTCTCCGTTAATAAGCCGTTAAAAGCCTATGCTCGGAAATCGGGAGACAAAAACTACCAAAAAAGTAACAAAAACGGGCAAAAACAATAAAACAAGATATTACCCAAAAACAGAATAAACAAAAACAAGAAACGACCTTATTGGAAGTGAGCAACAAGATGTATAGAAAGATTGCATTTACAGTACTTTTGGTAGCGGGTATGCTATCCGTACATGCTGAGGACGTAGTATATCTGACGACTGAGCAGTTCAAAGCCCGTATATTCGATTATAGCCGGAACAAAGAGTGGAAATACAAGGGAGACAAGCCCTGCGTGATAGACTTCTACACCACGTGGTGCGGGCCGTGCAAACGGTTGGCGCCCATCATGGATGAACTGAGCCGGCAATACTGCGGTGAGGTGGTCTTCTACAAAGCCGATACGGAGCAGGAGCGCGAACTGGCGTACGTCTTCGGGATACAGAGCATTCCGCAGGTGATGTACATCCCCGCGGAAGGGCAGCCCGCACTACTAAAAGGGCTGTACCCAAAGGAGCAGATTGTAAAGATAATAGACGAGTTCCTCTTAGGTAAGAAACCGCAAGAGAAATAGGCACATGCAGGTCGAATTGATACTGTTGATATTGTCGCTGCTGTTCTTCGCAAGCATCTTCACCGACAAGATAGGACACCGTTTCGGCGTACCTGCGTTGCTGCTGTTTCTTGCGGTAGGTATGCTGTTCGGTCCTGACGGGATAGGCAAGCTGTTCAGCGAAGACGGGGCGGGCTACATGTTCAGCGTGGATTCGGCGCAGGCATTAGGCACGGTAGCACTCTGTATCATCCTGTTCTCGGGCGGCTTGGACACAAAGCTGTCGGAGATACGCCCCGTGATGGTGCCGGGCTTGACACTCGCGACGATAGGCGTACTGCTGACAGCACTCATAACGGGCGTCATCATCTACTACACGTTCGGTTGGCTCAACGCCGTAGCAAGCGTGAGTATGCCTGTGGCGCTACTAATGGCCGCCACAATGTCGTCCACCGACTCGGCGTCGGTATTCTCCACCCTTCGGACAAGCGGCATCGGCTTCAAGCACAACCTGCGCCCGTTGCTGGAGCTGGAGTCGGGCGCGAACGACCCGATGGCGTACGTGCTGACGACGACGTTGATAGGCGTAGTAACGGCACAGAGCAAGATAACGGGATTAGAGATAGTACAGACGATAGTGATACAGCTGGTGATGGGCGCCGTGATAGGTTTCCTGTTCGGAAAGGGGATAGTGGACCTGATGCGCAAGGCGCGGCTGAGCAACGAGTCGCTCTACCCGATCATGGTGCTGACGGCGTGCGTGTTCATCTTCTCCATCACATACTACCTACAAGGCAACACCTACCTCGCCGTATATATAGGCGGCTTGGTGATAGGCAACAGTAAATTCACGCGCAAACGTCAGACACGCAGTTTCTTCGACGGACTGACATGGCTGAGCCAACTGTCGATGTTCCTCGTATTGGGTCTGATGGTGCGCCCGCACGAACTGCTGCAGCTGAAAGTGTTATTGCCCTGCCTGATTATCAGCGTAGTAATGATATTCATCTCGCGCCCGATAGCGGTCTTTCTATGCATGATGCCTTTCCAGCAGTTCAGCCTTCGCGACAAGACGATGCTGAGCTGGGTGGGACTGAAAGGAGCGGTTCCGATCCTATTCGCCATCCTCTGCAAAGCGGGGGGCGTAGGACATGCAGACCTGATATTCAACATCGTCTTCCTCTGCACCTTAGTATCGCTCATCGTACAGGGGACGTCGCTATCGTATATGGCGAAGAAACTGCATCTCGCCGTTCCAATAAGCAAACTGAAACGCCTTGAGCACTTCGACATCGACCTGCCCGAGGAGATAGAATCGTCCGCCACAGAGGTGGAGGTAACAAGCGAGATGCTGGAAAGCGGCAACCGGCTGAAAGACATAGCCGTACCGCGCAAAACATTAGTGATATTAGTGCGCCGCGGCGAGGACTTCTTTGTACCCACGGGGCAGTCGGAGCTCCAAGCGGGCGACCGGATGCTGGTCATCACCGACGCTGCCGCCGCCGTAGCAGCCCAGTACCGCGAAGCAGAGGAAGCCGAAGAAAACCAACACTGGGGACCACAATTGATTAACAACACAATAGGATTCATCAAAGAGAGATGGCGGCAGATAACCCACCCGAAGAAGGCGGACGACAAGCCATCCGATACGCAACCAACAGCATGAGACAGACTATTTTTCTCACCGGCGCAACAGGGACCATGGGGTACGCCGGCATGCAGGAGATACTTCGTTACCCCGACCGATACCAACTGCGCATACTCGCCCGACCGAGCCAAAAGAACAAGACCCTATTAGCCCCGCTATTGGAACAAGTGGAGGTTATCTGGGGCGACCTCACCCGATACGAAGACATCCTCCGAGGCGTCACGGGAGCGGACATCGTCCTCCACGTCGGCGGCATGGTATCTCCCCAAGCCGACTACCGCCCTATCGCCACACGCAAGACCAACATCGCCGCAGCCGAATACATCCGCGATGCCGTCCTCGCACAGCCGGAGGACCGCCAGCCCAAGGTCGTTTATATCGGCTCCGTCGCACAGATGGGCGACCGCCGCGAGCCGCTCCACTGGGGACGCGCGGGCGACCCCATATGCGTCTCCGCATACGACCACTACGGACTCACCAAAGTCATGGCGGAACGCATCATCACCGGTTCACCCATCCGGCGCTGGGTCAGCCTCCGCCAGTCGGGCATACTCCATCCTGCCATATTCAACAATTTCGACCCCATCATGTTCCACGTCCCCATCCGCGGGGTCTTGGAGTGGGCTACGTTGGAGGACAGCGGACGCCTGCTCGAACGTGTCTGCCGCCCTGAGGTGCCCGACGACTTCTGGAACAACTACTACAACATCGGCTCCGGCAAGGAATACCGCATCACCAACTACGAGTTCGAGCAACTTATCTTGGAGGCGACGGGATGCCCGAAGCCCACACAAATCTTTGAACCGAAATGGTTTGCGACACGCAACTTCCACGGCATGTGGTACATCGACGGAGACCGCTTGGAGAACTACCTCCATTTCCGAGCCAACATGCCCATACGCGACTATTTCCGCCGGTTGGCA
The DNA here is from genome assembly GCA_051870995.1 of Paludibacteraceae bacterium. Taxonomy (GTDB): domain Bacteria; phylum Bacteroidota; class Bacteroidia; order Bacteroidales; family Paludibacteraceae; genus Colicola. The sequence continues at coordinate 9,283 of JBJECK010000026.1, forward strand.
CAGAGCACCGCCATCCCGCCCATGATTAAGTTTGCCTCGCATACCAAGATAGCCCGCCTCTTCCCCCACGCCGTCAAACTCGTCATGTACCGCCTTGCCTGCGCCGAGGAGCACGGCACCCAGTGGTGGATAAAGCACAACGTAACCGACAGAATACATGCCTATTACGGCTCTATCGAAGCATACCGTGCCATCCCCGATTGGAAACATTTCGACACCTCCCGCCCGTCCGAACAACCCGTCTTGCTCAGCCACGGCTACGACGAGCAGAAACCCCGTGCCCTCTTCACTATCGAAGATATGCAGCAGGCGGCGGCTTTCCGTGGAGGTAAATGCCTCTCGGAGACGATGACCCAGGGCGATTGGGACACGCCTTTGGAGTGGGAATGTGCAGAGGGGCACCGCTTCACTGCCTCGCCGCGCCTGGTGCTCTTGGGCGGGCACTGGTGTCCCGAGTGCATGCCGTATCCCTATGCCGACGAACCGAATCCCCGTCCGTGGCAGTGGGACAAGATAGCGAAACACAATCCCTTCTTCGCCCAACTCTGGTCGCCCCTCCACGACCCCGCCGAGAAGAACACCTACGGCGCCGACATCTTCACCGGTTGGGAAAAATAAAGTGAATGATGAATGAGGAATGATGAATGAAGAATGATGAATGATGAATGAAGAATTAGGAATTAAAAATTAATAACTAAGCGTGCGTTGCACTTTTTTGACCACAAAATATAATGCAGCAAAGAGTACGTGCCCGCGGCGCAATATTTGAATAATATTTGGTTATATTTGTTCCCTAAAAAAACACCCGCTACGCAATATTAACTATTAACTACCTACATCGTGTATTTCGACGAACTACCATTATCGGACGGCGTGTTGGACGCCCTGTGGGACATGCACTTTGACACATGTACACCCGTCCAAGAACAGACTATACCCATCATCTTGGAAGGCAAAGACATAATAGCCTGTGCACAGACGGGTACAGGAAAGACGGCAGCGTATATCCTGCCCTTGCTGACAAACCTACAATACGACAACCACGACCCGCACAAACTGAATGCCATCATTATGGCGCCCACGCGCGAACTGGCGCAGCAGATAGACCAGCAGATGGAGGGCTTCGGCTTCTATGTGCCTTTCTCCTCCGTGGCTATCTACGGCGGCAACGATGGCGGCGCATGGGGTACGCAGGTAGCGGGTTTGCAGAAAGGAGCGGACATCGTGATAGCTACGCCAGGGCGGCTGCTCAGCCAGATGAACATATACGATGTGGACTTCTCGGGTGTCAAGTACTTTATCCTCGACGAAGCGGACCGCATGCTCGACATGGGTTTCTACGACGACATCATGACCATCGTCAGTCAACTGCCCAAGGACAGGCAGACCATCATGTTCTCCGCCACCATGCCGCAAAAGATACGGCAGATGGCGAAAGCCATTATGAACGCTCCTGAGGAGATACGCATCGCTGTATCACGCCCGCCCGAGACTATTCATCAGATGGCAGTACAGCTCTACGCGGCACAAAAGAACGCTATGGTACAACATCTGTTGGAGGGGCGCAACCTGAAGAAAGTTGTCCTCTTTGTCGGTAAGAAACAGATGGTGCGCGAGCTGACGCAAGCACTACGCCGCAAGCACATCAACGCCCGCGCGATGTTCTCCGACCTCGAGCAGAAGGAACGCGCCGAGGTGATGCTCGACTTCCGCAACGGCAAGGTGGACGTCCTTGTTGCTACCGACATTATCGCCCGCGGCATCGATGTGGACGACATTCCGTTGGTAATCAACTACGACGTACCGCGCGATGCGGAAGACTATGTGCACCGTATCGGGCGTACTGCACGCGCGGAGAACTCCGGCGAGGCCATCACGTTAGTGAGCCCGGACGATGCCAAGTACTTCAACAGAATAGAAGAATTTCTAAAACAAAAGATAGAACGCCTTCCGCTACCGGAAGGTATGGGGGAAGCCCCTACAGATACCTTATACGCCACTCGTTCGGGTAGAGGTTGTTCAGGCGGGCGCCGACGTTCTTCGCAAAGCCGAGGACGGCATCCTCGTAAGTCAAAAGGACAATCCCCAAAGGCGCATTAGTCAAAGTCAACGCCTCTGTACGCAGATATGCCAAAGCTTGCTCGCGCGTCAGCGCAACTTGTTGAAAGGCTTCCCTACGGAGGTCTTTCAGCATACTAAGGCTATGCTGGGGCACAGCCCGCTTGCCGCGTTCCTCTCCTATACCGAACCCCATAGAGACGCAGGTCAACTGTGTAGAAAGGTAATCTATGAGTTCCTTATAGCGCGCAGGATAGGCAGTAGCAAACCGATCGTTCTGACGAATAGCCCACCTGTCGGGGCTCTTCAGCCACTCACGCATCTCCCGCTCGAACGATACAGACGCTGCCGCAGAGCGTTTGGGAGTGCGCACCTTGAACGGCGCAAAAGGTGCTTCGCGCTTACGCAAAGCACATATATAAAATCCCTCTCCCTTGACGCGATGCGGATAGAAATGATAGCCCGCCGTGCCTTCTGTCAGCCCCCAGCGGGCGCCATAGGCAACCGGCAGTAGATCCGCCCCAAGGTTTTCCGCCATCCACGCTACGTTCTGCTCGTTCTCCGCACGGTTGAACGTGCAGGTAGAATAGACCAACACCCCGCCCGGCTTGAGCGCATCCCATACATCAGACAAGATAGCGCGCTGACGCTCCGCGCACATAGCGACATTCTGCAGACTCCACTCGTTGCGGGCATTAAGGTCCTTGCGGAACATCCCCTCGCCCGAGCATGGCGCATCGACAACGACACAATCGAAGAGGTTCATACAACGCTCTCCGTACTCGGCAGGCGTATTGTGCGTAACAATAGTATTGCCGTTGCCCCATTTCTGTATATTCTCCGAAAGGATGAAGACGCGCTGGCGCACCACCTCGTTGCTCAGCAACAAGCCTTCCTCCCCAAGGTATTCGCTAATCAAAGTCGATTTGCCCCCCGGGGCAGCACAGAGGTCCAGCACGACACTATCGCGCGGCACATACTGCTCGAGCACCTGTTGCAGGAACATAGAACTAGCCTCCTGCACATAATAACACCCCGCATGAAAGAGCGGATCCAAAGTGAACTGAGGACGTTCGGCGAGATAGTAGCCGTCCATATGCCATGGTACCTCGGTCGTATCACAGTCGAACGTCAGCACATCCAGTTTGGTATTCAAACGAATACTCGTGGTAGCCTCCGCCTCCAAGGCGCGAAAGAGATCATCCGCTTCCGTACCCAACTGCTCACGCATCTCGTCTATGAAATCAAGTGGCAACATAGCACATTTCCAAATTGGGCGCAAAGGTACTAAAAAATAATGTGAAAAGCAAAAAAATACATAGCATCCTTTCTGTTTTCCGTTTTTTTCCGTACTTTTGTGCCACGTTATGGAATTCTTAGAGCAACTGAACGACGCGCAACGCGCAGCGGTAGAGCATACCCACGGTCCGGAACTGATAGTAGCAGGCGCAGGTTCGGGCAAGACCCGCGTGCTGACCTACAAGATAGCCTACCTGCTTCGCCAAGGCGTCAACCCGGGGAGCATACTGGCCCTGACCTTCACCAACAAGGCTGCACGCGAGATGAAAGATCGTGTCCGCAGACTCGTTCCCTCGGCGGACGCGCGCTACCTATGGATGGGCACATTCCACTCTATCTGCTCGCGTATCCTTAGAGCAGAGGCAGAGCGCATAGGCTACACCTCACGCTTCACCATCTACGACACCAGCGACTCGAAATCGGTCGTCCGGCAGATCATCAAAGAGAAGCAATTGGACGATAAAATCTACAAGTTAAACATGGTATTGTCGCGTATATCGATGGCAAAGAACAGCCTTATCGACCCCGACAAGTACAGCAACGACATCCAAATCTACAAGCAAGACCGCGAAGCCCGCATGTACGAGATGGCTGACGTGTACCGACAATACACCCTGCGGCTACGGGAAGCCAACGCTATGGATTTCGACGACTTGCTTCTGAACATGTACAGCCTCCTTGAGCAGGACACCGAAGTACGGCAAAAGTACCAACAGGCGTTTGAGTACGTATTAATAGACGAGTACCAAGACACCAATTACCTGCAGTATCTATTAGTCAAACTACTTGCCGAACCACAGAACAACATCTGCGCCGTAGGGGATGACGCACAATCTATCTACTCGTTCCGCGGCGCCGACATACGCAATATACTGTCTTTCCAGAACGGTTACGCCGACGCCAAGCTCTACAAATTAGAGCGTAACTACCGCTCTACCCAGATGATAGTGAACGCTGCGAACTCGCTTATCCACCACAACGAGCATCAGATATTCAAGCAAGTATATTCGGAAAAAGAGGTAGGGCAACGCATCGACATCCGCAAATACGCGACCGACCGCGCCGAGGGAGAGGGGATAGTGCGCTCTATACAACAAGATTACGCCTTGCGCAGGACCGAATACGCGGATATAGCCATTCTCTACCGCACCAACGCGCAGTCGCGCGTGTTCGAAAGCGAACTGCGCAAGCAGAATATACCGTACAAACTATACGGCGGCACCTCTTTCTACCAACGCAAAGAGGTAAAGGACGCCATCGCTTATTTCCGCCTTGCTGTCAACCCCAAAGACAACGAAGCACTGCTGCGGGTTATCAACTTCCCCGCCCGCAAGATAGGAGGCACCACCATGGGCAAGGTGAGCGAAAAGGCCGCACAACTGCACACCCACCTGCTGGCGGTGGCAGAACAACCTATAGAATGCGGCGTAGCCATCCAAGCGTCAACCGCCAAGCGGCTCATTGCCTTCTCCATGCTGATACATAGTCTGCAAGAGGCGTCCTCCACGCTGGATGCGTACACGTTTGCCGAGACCGTATTGCGGCAATCGGGCGTATTGGAAGAAGCCAAGAAAGACACTACGGCAGAGGGTATAGACCGCACGGAGAACCTGCAGGAACTGCTAAGCAGCATCCACGAGTTCGTAGAGCAACGGGCGGAAGAAGGTGCAACCGAGACACTGATAACCGACTTCTTGGCCGAGGTATCGCTCCTGACAGACCAAGACCAGAATCTAACAGACCAAACGTCGCGCGTAACGCTGATGACCGTACATGCCGCCAAAGGGTTGGAGTTTCCCGTAATATACATTGCGGGACTTGAGGAGCGGCTTTTCCCATCCGACCTATGCGTGCGCCCCGCGGAGATAGAAGAGGAACGGCGACTGTTGTACGTGGCTATCACACGCGCCATGCACCGTTGCCATATATCCTACGCCGCCCAACGTTTCCGTAACGGAACGGTGAACATCACCACTCCGTCGCGTTTCCTGAGCGATATAGACAGGGCATACATCATGCAGGAAGAGACCGGCAGCCTCAGCGCGCGACCGCGGTGGGCCAACAGCTCATGGGGAGAAGATGAGGACGAGCACTATACGCTACCGAAAGCGCAAGCGACACCCGTCAAGCGCCTGACGGAGGTGGCATCGCTAAGCAAGCCACGCCAACCGGCAGCGCACGCGCCGTTTGCAGCGGGCGAGCGCGTCCGTCACCACACCTTCGGCGACGGCACCGTGGAACGCGTATATATAGAGAACGACAACGAAAAGATAGCCATAAACTTCGACGAGAAAGGGCAGAAGACGCTTCTGCTCACATTCGCCAAATTGGAAAAACTATAGCCTTATGAAAAAAAGTCTTTTTACCATCTTTGTGTTGCTCACGAGCGGCATACTCAGCAACAGCGTATTGGCAGGCATCACCACCTATACCTTCACCTCGAAGGACTGGCAGAGCAAGCAAGGAACGACCGTATGCGACGGGAAAACCGACGGCTGGACATGCGACAAAGAAGCGTACGGGTACTCCGGCAGTTACAGCATCGGCGTACAAGTGACGTCCAAACTATCGGGCGCGGGTGCGACCACCGTACGGTCGTTCAGCGATGTGCGCCGCGTAAGCATCAACTACGCCACGACCACGAAAGGCGCGGGGACGATACGCATCCAAGTGGGAGACAACGCACCCATTGACTCGGTCGTCCGTATCTCTACCACAAATACCGACCTGACTATCGTCCTGCCTGCTGCACAGACGGGCAAGATAAGCCTGCAGGTAAACTGCTCAAGAAACTCCATATACGTCAACTCAGTCTCTATCCGCTCCGCCGACGGCGCGTCGCCTGAGTTCACCCAGTCGCATTTCCAATTAGTAACAGACATACGGCAGCTAAAGGACTCGGGACAAATCATGTTCGGCATCGCCGACGGCAGCACTAACAAGATTATGGGCTACTACGACGAGACGGTAAGCCAAAACAACATACATGCCATCGCAGGTGTTTACAACGCCGACCGCACGATAATCAATAATAATGACAACGCCATTTATACCCTGTGGAAAGCGGAAAACGAGCAAGGCGATACCGTATATATCATTCAAGACGAACTGCGCTACGAGGAAGCCTACTTAGTAGCGGGCGGCGGGAAGACCAAGAACAAGCTGACGCTTTGGACCGACTATTCGTCGCCGCAATACGGTCTGTTCGGCGTGTGGGCTATCCGTATCGCGCCAACCGGCGAGGCGACCATAGAAAACCAAGGCACCAGCGTAGGCCGCTACCTACAATACAACGCGGGCGACCAACTATTCAGTTGCTACTCCGAGCCGCAGAAATTCACGCCGGTAGCAATCTATCAGGAGGTGAGTGCCATCGGAACAGAGCGCCCCGCCATAGCCGCTACGGCAGTCCATTTCGGCGAGGTGTGCATCAGCGGCGCGGAGGCGACAGGACAGAAAAGCATCACCGTGAATGCCATCCTGCTGAGCGAGGACATCCATGCGTCGTTGCGCCACGGAGACATCTTCAGCCTATCGACATCAACTATAGACCGCGACGGGGACGAGTTGACAATATCTTACCACGTCAGCGAGCCGGGCTTATGGTTGGATACGATAGACCTCGCCACGCAAGACACCGCGATATACGTTCCCGTTACGCTACGTGCGGTGCGGCAAATGAGTATCGCCGAGGCCGTACGCTCGGCGGATTTCGCTTCTGTCTATCTCAATCCCGTAACGGTAACCAAGAAATACGACACCTATATATTCGTGCGAGACGAAAGCGGCAGTATGCTTATCTACGACACTCACAACGCGCAGGGAAAGCCCTACGGGCAGGGTCTGGAACAGGGGCACGTACTGAACGGCGTGCACGGGCGATTCCAGAACTATTACGGCGTACCCGAACTGACGCCCTCCGAAGCATGGACGGTAGAGAAAGACAAAGCTGAGTGCCTGCCCGACTCGGGGATGACCCAAATAGACAGCACAGACGTCTGCCGCTATATCGCGTTGGACAGCGTCGTATTCGCGGGGGCAGAGTGCCAGTACAGAGGGGAGAGCTACGCCGTAGCCGACAAATTCAATATCGGCGCGCCGGTAGAGAACCGTCCGACGCGTGTGGAAGCCATCGTGTCGTACGACTGGAACGTGGTGACATTGTGGATAATACGCCAAACACTGTACCCGCCGACAACCGGCGTTCTATCCCCTATCGGCGAGGACGAAGACGACTCAGCGGCGACATACACCATCCTCGGCATGCCCACGGGGAACGACTACAAGGGCATCAAGGTACAGAAAGGGCGGAAGACGCTCGTAGCAACGCCGTTCTAAGCGCGAGGGTAGCCTAAGGGTAGCGCAAGGGTAGCGGAAAGAATGTATTTTAACAATGTATTAACCGCGCATCCACAGCGTATTAACCGCGTATTAACTGCGTATTAACCGCGGATGGACTCGTTAGAATAATTAAGAAAAAACGAGCAAAAAGACAAAAAAGCAAATAGGCTATTGCGTATTTCATTTATTTACCGTATCTTTGCGTCGCAGAGTAGTGCCCCGTATTGGCGGCACGAAAGGTAATTGGGATACATTAACACATAAAAAAACATAAGGTATGAAAAAGATTTTCTTCTTATTAGTAGCATTGGCGACACTCGGTAGCGCAAATGCAAATGTAATCTTCCACGAGGATTTCGACCGCGAAGCGGGCACGTTGAATAAAGGTGCTAACACCTCGATGGGTACAAACACCACGGATTGGTGGAGCTATAGCGGCACCAACAATTACATTCAGGTAGCCGAAGGTTCTCTCTCCTATGCCGGCTATGTAACCACCGGCAAAGGCAACAAAGCAGAATTGACAGGCAATGGTGCAGACGACTTCCGCCAATTCAACGCCATCACGAGCGGGAAAGTATATGTAGCAGCCATTATCAATGTGGATAGCCTAAAACAAAGCGCTACCGCTGACTATTTCTTCACTATGGGCGATGCTTCTACGTCCAAAATGTATGCTCGTTTGTATGCCCGCTCCGTAAAAAAGGACGGTTCCGAGACATACAACGGAGTACAACTGGGTATTGCCAAAGCGAATGAAGTGAGTACAAGTACCACAGAGGTGATTCCTTTCGTGGACATCGAAATGAACCAAAACTATTTGGTCGTACTGGAATATGAGTTCGTGGACGGAACAAAGAACGATACCGCACGCTTGTACATCAATCCTACCAAAGAGACGGCCGTTGCCACATTAGTATGCAATCAAGATGCGCAGACTGCCAGCGGCAATCCGATTGGCGCAGCAAATAAAGATGATGCTGCGAAGATTGCCTCGGTTAACCTTCGGAAGGGCACAAATACTCCCGGGCGTATATATATAGACGAAATCAAGGTAGCTACCACGTGGGACGAGTTGTTTGAGGACGGTGATGCCCCCGAGCCACAACCTGTTGCTGCTATCAAGACAAGCGACAAAATAAGCTTCGGCGGAATGGTATATACCGGCGAGACCTATACCGCTTCGCTGCAAGTAACGGGCGAGAACCTGACCGACGACATCACTATCACCTGCGACAACGAGGAGATAACGTTCTCTACCACGACTATCACCAAAGAGACAGCTATGAGCGAAGAGGGTGCAACAGTAGAGGTTACGCTGACACCTGCAAAGGCAGATATGGGTTCTGCAACTATCACTCTCACCTCCGGCGACGCCCAAGCAACTACCACATCCAGTTGGTGGACAGTGGCTATTACCAACTACGCTACATTGGCGGAAGTGAAGGCAGCCGTTGAAGCAGCCGGAGAAAACGGGGTATATGTACGCTATACCGGCGAGGCAATTATTACCTATGTTGGCACAGACACATACAATAACGCTCTCTACTATATACAAGATGCCACTGCAGCTATGCAGGTAGGAGGCTACTACGCATGGGCAGATGCCAAAGTAGGCGATAAGATTACAAACTTTGTTGCAGAGAATGCATCGTCTCTATGGGGCGTTTATCCTTTGGATTTGCTGAACGGCAACGTAACAATCCTCAGCAGCGACAACAGCGTAGAGCCGCAGGTAGTAACACTGGCAGACCTGAAAACCAATGCGAAGGATTACTTGTTGGAACTCGTCAAGGTAGAGGATGTAACTTTGGATATTGCTACCCCTCAATTTGCACAAGGCAATACACAAATAACCCAAGACGAGGCGACTGCGAACATTAACTTAGTAGCAGGCAACGAACTAATCGGAGAGAACAAGCCAAGCAAAGCCGATGTAACAGGCTTTAGCACGAGTGCGGCAGGTACAGTTATCCGTCCCCGCGGCAAAGCAGACATCGTAGATAAGACTTCGGGGACCGCCATTGAGAACGTAGCCGCCGAGGCAGAGACCGAGATATACACCGTATCGGGCATGCGCGTAAGCGAATTGCAACCGGGCGTGAATATCATCCGCAAGGGCGAGAAGACCTACAAGGTAATCCGCTAAGAGAACGAATGGGGGCTGGCTGTGCATATGCAGGCAGCCCTCACTATCTACACACAGGAAAAAAGATATGAGACGATTATGTATTTTAGCCGGTGCGATGCTACTGAGCCTCAGCACCCTATTCGGACAAACCAACCTCCTCTCCAACGGCGATTTTGAGATTGCCGAGAGCACTTTTCTTGGCACTCATTACGAGGACTGGGACTACAGTGGAAAAGAAAACCCGCTGGAGACCGTTGACGTCCACGGCGGTCAGCAAGCATTCCGCACAGGCGCACAAACGATGACCATAGTGCGCTTGGAACAAGATGTGAGACTGCCGGACGATATCACAGGGCAGGTATTCGAGTTGGTGCTCAACTACAAGATAGTGACCGCCAACGTAGGCGATCTTGCGCTATGCTGCGAATGGCAAGGGGCAAACATTGACACCAGCCACGACAGCGAGGTACTGACGCAGACTTTCCCGATTGGCAACGGCTGGCAGGAACTGCGTTTGGAGACCAGCAAACCGGTCGGAGCGACGACCTTGCATATCGGTATCGCCATTAACAAAGGCGCAGACGTTATCTTCGACGATTTCTCGCTCACCCGCGTAGAGAAGACTATTCCCTGGTTCACGGTAGCACCGGAGAGCATCTCCAAAGCCACTGCCGAAGTGGGCGAAGAGGTATTGATGGCGACGCTGATGATACGCCAAGGCAATCTCTCCAAGCCCGTAACCCTCTCGCTCACAGGTGCGCATGCAAACATGTTCAAATTGGAGAAGAACCAAGTAACTGCCGCAGAAGAGACGGTAAAAGTGTGGTACCAGCCCACAGCAGGCGGCAACCACAAAGCCTATCTGCAAGTAGATTGCGAAGAAGCCACAGCAGACTTTGTCAACCTCACACTAACAGGTAGTGCTACTAATTCTTCGCTACCGGCTACGCTTACTATCTCTCCCACCACCCTGCCCGCTTTCTCGGGCATAGCAGGACAATCACAGACCGATACGATAATTGTAAGCAGTAGCAACTGCACGGAATATATAGAAGTCTCCATATTGAACGACCAGGAAGCGGCTGCATTTACTATCAATACCGGTATGCTTGCCTATAATACTGATGCCAAGACGGTCATTACATTCCACCCGACCAAGCCGGGCGACTATTCGGCTACTATCTACTGGAGTACCGCAGGCGCCACGGCACAGCGTCTGCGCGTGACGGGCACAGCGATTGCTGCTTCGGAGAATCCCGACAAAGACTGGGCGACGGAGTTCAAGTGGGATATGTCTGCACCGCTTACCTTGCTCGACGAGCGGTTCGACAACGCTCCACACAACGGGACACTGCTACTTGACGGCTGGCAGAACGTGGTGCTGAAAGGCGAACGCCCCTGGCGTGGATTCAACGACAAGGATGCGCAAGGAAACGTAATAGAGCAATGCGCGAAAGCCACAGCCTATATCTACCAAGAGAAAGACTCTGCCGAGTGGGAGATGTGGCTCGTAACGCCCGCACTCGACTACAAGAACGCCAAAGCACAGACCTTCACTATGCGCGTGCGCGGCGATTATTTGTCCGAAGGACAGTCGGCAGAATTGGGAGTATATTATATTGACGCGACGGTAGCGGACGACATCTGGATGCAAGAATTGGAAGTAGGCGTACCGCGAACTGCGGACGAGAGCGGCGACTGGCGCGACATTCACATCAACCTCGAAGGGCAAGAAGAGACCATTGCCGACGTATTCTTCATGGCATTCCGTTTCACGGGCAAGAGCGGACAAGTAGGCACAGCGACCTACCTGATAGACGATGTGTCGTGGGGCAGGACTGACCTACCGCGCATCGCTGCCGACTCTACGACTATCATCCTGACCACCACGCCTGGCGCGATAGAAGCCGTAGGAGTGACGGTAAGAGGGCACAATCTGACCGAGCCTATCGCCGTAACGAAAGGCGGTAGCAACTCGAGCGACTTTAAGATTAGCCCGACATCGCTGCCTGCCGAGGGCGGTATATTGGGTGTAGGCTTCCAGTCCGACGAACAGGGCGTGCACGAAGCATATATCCGCCTGAGTTCGCGCGGGGCAGTAGATGTATATATCCCGATGGCAGTCCTTGTACGTGAGGCTACCAACATAGAGAATACGGATGCAGAAGAACCAAAACAATATCAACTGATTCTGCAAAACGGCAATCTGTACATCCTGACGCCGAACGGCAAATACACGATAGGAGGACAGAAACTCTAATTTTTCGAGGAACAAAAAACGGTTTATAAATGGTTTATAAACCGTTTTAAAACCGATAAAGAAACGCCTAATGCGCTAAACGAAGATGCCTGACTTGAGTCAGGCATCTTCGTTGGTACCCGTCGCGGGGATATGCGCATAAGCGGAGACAATACGCTGTACCAAGGGATGACGCACGATATCCTTTTGACAGAACTCAATAACCGATATACCGCGGATAGCCTGCAAACGCTCTATGGCGTCACGCAGACCGGATTTCTGCGAAGCGGGCAAATCAATCTGCGTCAAGTCGCCCGTAACAATCATCTTACCATTAACGCCGAGACGCGTAAGGAACATCTTAAGTTGGGCGGTAGTGGTATTCTGCGCTTCATCCAAGATAACGACGGCATCCGCCAGCGTGCGTCCGCGCATAAACGCCAAGGGGGCGATCTGTATCACACCACGCTCCATATACTCGTTGAGTTTGGCAGGGGGGATCATATCTTGCAACGCATCGTAGAGCGGCTGCAGGTAAGGGTCAATCTTATCCTTCATATCGCCAGGGAGGAAACCCAGTTTTTCCCCCGCCTCTACGGCAGGACGCGAAAGAATCAACTTCTTAACCTCGCGGTTCTTCAACGCACGCACCGCCAACGCAATAGCCGTATAGGTTTTACCGCTACCGGCGGGACCAACGGCAAACAACAGGTCGTTGTCTTCATACGCATCTACAAGCTTCTGCTGATTGACCGAGCGCGCCACTATCGACTTTCCGTTTACTCCGTGCAAGATAAGATTGTCGCGCATGTACTCTTGCGGCTGTTCACCGTGGAGAAGCATCAAGATTTGTTGCTCAGTAAGGGTATTGTTTCGGATACAGAACTCCTCACACAAGCGCAAGCTATGCTCGAAACGTCGAATAGCCTCTTCCGCGCCAGATACCTTCACCTGGTAACCACGCGCTACGACCCGCACATCCGGGTGCTGGTTCTTAAGACATAGCATATTCTGATTGTTAACACCGTAGAACGTAGCAGTGTCGAGACTGTCTTTTAGTGCAATAATTGATTCCATGAAGGTAAAGTTGTTAAGAATTGTACGGTATTTTCAGCTATATGGGCGATAATGGTCTGCGCGCCATTGTGCAAAACAAGATAGGGAACACAGAGCCGTCTATTGTAAATAACCGCCTGGTCAAGCACTTTCTGGGTCAGGGGCACATGCTCCGCCTTGAACTCAATAAGCATTATCGGCTGCATACGCGGCGTATAAACGATGGCATCACACCGCTTCTGCGCATCCCCTACCCGAATAGGTATCTCCACCCCTATCAACGAGGCAGGATACCGGAAATCGGCAACCAAACGGTGAAGGAACTGCTGACGCACCCACTCCTCAGGCGTCAGGCGCACCCACATACGCCGCCACTCACAAAAAACCTGCTCTTTGTTGTCTGATATCCTTTGTTTCATTTCAAGGGCGAAATTACGCTTTTTCTCGGATATATGCAAACAATCCGTTACTTTGCCATACAAAGCAACGGATTGAAAAAGCCCGAAAGAAGAATTTATTTCTGCCAATTGTCTTTGAGCGAAGCAGTACGGTTGAGCACCAGATGATCCGCCGTAGTATCCGGATCAACGACAAAATAGCCTTGCTTAAGCAGCTGATAGTGGTTCTCCTGAGCAATACCGTTCACAACAACCGGCGCATGCAGTTCGCTACGCAGCGAACTTTCTACTTTGCAACTGACCACGCGGAGACTGTCGGGATTGAGCAGGTCGCGGAAATCACCCTCCTCTGCAGACGGGTTCTCGCAAGCAAACAAACGGTCATAAAGACGTGCCTCTGCATCCAAACAAGAGTTGCATTCTACCCAGTTGATTGTAGATTTGGTCTTGCGGTTACCACCCTCCGTACCTGACTTGGATGTCGGGTCGTAGGTTGCATAAACGGTCGTGACATTGCCTGCAGCGTCTTTCTCGCACCCGGTAGCTTGGATGATATACGCACTCTTGAGACGCACCTCACGCCCTCCGGGACTCAAGCGGAAGAAATTCTTGTCGCCTACCTCCTGGAAATCACCGCGCTCAATATAGAGTTCGCGTGCAAACGGCATCTCACGTGTACCCAACTCCGAGTGGCCATCGATATTGTCCGCAACGATTGTCTCTCCTACTCCCTCATAGTTAGTCAGTACCAACTTAACGGGATTGAAGATGGCACACACACGCGGAGCCGTTTCTTTGAGCGACTCGCGGACAGTATGCTCCAACAAACCAAGGTCAATCATGCCTTCTACCTTGGTATAACCAATACGGTCGATAAACGTACGTATAGCCTCAGCCGTATAGCCGCGACGACGCAAGCCCGATACCGTCGGCATACGGGGGTCATCCCAACCGCTAACCAAGCCTTCTTTTACCAGTTGGAGCATCTTACGCTTCGACATCACGGTATAGGTGATATTCAGACGGTTGAACTCATACTGATGCGGACGATAATCCCCCTCCACAAACTGGTCGAGGAAATAGTCGTACAGAGGACGATGCACCACAAATTCCAACGTACAAATCGAATGCGTTACTCCCTCAAAATAATCGCTCTGACCATGCGCGAAATCATACATCGGATATACATTCCACTTACGCCCCGTACGGTGGTGCGGATGGGTCGTAATAATACGATACATAATAGGGTCGCGGAAGTGCATATTCGGGTTCGCCATATCTATCTTGGCGCGCAACACCATTTTCCCGTCTTCTACCTCGCCCCGTTGCATAGCCTCGAAAAGACGCAAGTTCTCCTCTATCGGACGGTCGCGATAAGGCGAAGCGACACCCGGCTCGGTTGGTGTACCTTTCTGTGCAGCAATCTGCTCGGCAGTCTGCTCGTCCACATATGCTTTGCCTTCCTTAATAAAGCGAATAGCCAAATCGTACAACTGTTGGAAATAGTCGCTGGCATAGTAGATTTGCCCCCATTTGAAGCCTAACCAGGCTATATCCTGCTGTATAGAATCTACGTACTCCACATCTTCCTTGACGGGATTGGTATCATCAAAACGCAGATTGCACACACCGTTATACTTCTCGGCAATACCAAAATCCATACAGATAGCCTTGACATGACCGATATGCAGATAACCATTGGGTTCAGGCGGGAAACGTGTCTGAATACGACCGTTATTCTTGCCTTCCTGCAGGTCTTTCTCTACTATCTGTTCAATAAAATTGAGACTTCTTTCCTCTGCTTCCATATGTTAGTTCTTTTTAGCTTAATTGATGCCGCGAATGATGCCGCGCGGCGATGCCTTAATAAAATCTACTATCATGTCTCTCTCCGGCGATTGCGGGATATTCTCTTCTATTTTCTCCAGCGCTTGCGTTACATTCAATCCGGACATATACATCAGACGATACGTATCCTGGATGGTAGCAATCTGCTCCTTGGTAAAATTACGGCGATTGAGACCAACAGAGTTAATTCCACAATACGAAACCGGATCACGCGCCGCTACCACATAAGGCGGCACATCCTTGTTAATCTTCGAGCCGCCTTGTACCATCACATGCGAACCGATATGTGTAAACTGGTGTACCAGCGTACCGCCACCGATAATTGCCCAATCGTCCACTTCCACTTCGCCTGCCAATTGGGTAGCGTTGGACATGATGATATGGTCGTGCAACAGACAATCGTGCGCTACATGGCAATATGCCATAATCAGGCAGTTGTTACCTACTACGGTTTTGCCCTTGCTTGCCGTCCCGCGATGGACGGTAGCACACTCGCGGATAGTGGTATAATCTCCGATGATGGCATAGGTCTTTTCTCCCTTAAATTTCAGGTCTTGCGGAATAGCTCCGACCACTGCCGACGGGAAAATGTGGCAATACTTACCTATACGTGTGCCCTCACAGATAGTGGCATTGGCATCAATAACAGTTCCTTCGCCTATCTCTACATCCTTGTCTATAAATACGAAAGGACCTATTTGTACGGAAGGGTCTATCTTAGCTTCCGGATGAATAAATGCTAACGGTTGACTCATACTATTTCTTTTTCTATTATTACTATACCATTATTTTGCTAAAACCCTATTTCTCAGTTGTCGGCAGCACTGGGTATTAAACGTATGCCCGGGTCGAAGGGCAATCAGTTTGCCTTGTATACGGCATCCCAACAACGACATATCGCCTATAAGGTCCAACAACTTATGACGCGCAGGCTCATTCTGGTAATTCAGCGGCGAGAGATACCCCAACTTAGTGGCATCCAGATGCGGTTGCCCGAGTTTGTCGGTCATATAATCAAGTCCCTCTTGCGACATCGGTGTCTCATAAATCACCAATGCATTCTGCAAATCGCCACCCTTGATAAGCCCCATACGCATTAGAGGTTCTATCTCACGCACAAAGCAGAATGTACGCGCCGCAGCTACTTCCACTGAGTATGCACTGAGGTCGTGCAAGTCAGCATGCTGCTCACGCAGCAGCCCCGTAGGATAACTGATAGTAACTTCTACCTCGAACTTCTCCGAAGGAAGAATGACCATTTTATTGCCTCGTTCAGACACATATTGGATAGGTTCGGTTACGACAAACACGTTCTGTTCTGCCGCCTGCTCCACAAGACCTGCCTCACGGATAGCCTGCACAAAAAGTTTGGCACTACCGTCCAAAATAGGTATCTCAGGTCCGTCCAGTTGAATCAAACAATTGTCCACTCCCATAGCGTAGAGAGCCGATAGCGCATGTTCCACCGTTGATATTTTCCAGGCGCCATGCTCTAACACCGTACCACGTTCCGTGGCACTGACATAATCCGCCACGGCGTTATAAGTAGGTTGTCCCGGCAAATCGACACGGCACAAACGTACCCCCGTATTCTCCTCTGCCGGTAAAAACTCGGCTGTTATCTGCAACCCTGTATGTAATCCCTTACCAGAAAAGGTAAAAGGCGATTTGATAGTATGCTGTTTCATATTATACGTATTATTTATTACGTTCCATTTGGTTGATTTTCTTCATCAGTTCCGGCAATTGTTTGAATCCAACTACCGATTTGCGCCAATTCATAGCGTCTATCGCAGGAGTTCCCTGGTACATTCCCGCCTTGCGCACATTGTTCGGCACCCCTGCCTGCGCGCCGAAGATACAATTATCCGCTATCTCAATATGCCCGGCCACGCCTACTTGTCCGGCAAGAATACAATGGCGTCCTATCTTGGTAGAGCCGGCTACACCCGATTGCGCGCACATAAACGTCGATTCGCCTATTTCCACATTATGAGCCACCTGTACGAGATTGTCCAACTTCGCATTCTTCCGAATGACAGTTGAGCCCATCATAGCGCGGTCAATCGTACTATTAGCCCCAATCTCCACATCATCTTCTATCACCACATTGCCTATCTGCGGTATCTTCTGATTGACGCCTTGCGCATCCGGCTCAAAGCCGAACCCGTCCGCGCCGACCACTACGCCTGCGTGCAAAATACAATTGCTGCCGATGACACAATTATAGTACACCTTAACCCCCGCGTACAACACCGTATTGTCGCCTATTCGCACATTGTCGCCGATATACACCTGCGGGTAAATCTGCACGCCTTTACCAATATGCACATTCTTGCCTACATACGCAAAAGCGCCTACATAGGCATCCTCGGGAATAGTTACCCCCCCCGTAATATAACAGGGCTGCTCTATACCCTTGCGAGCCGGATTCATGGCTTTAGCTACAAGTTGCAAAAGCTGTGCCATCGCGCCGCGCGCATTAGCTACGGCAATCACCGCCGCCTTGCTCACCGGCGGTGTTTCCGCCAGCAAGCTCTCTGTTACCAATACCACAGAGGCACTCGTATCTGACAAATAGGGCAGGTATTTCGCCTCGCACAAGAAACACAATTCCCCCTCAGTAGCACTCTCAATGGGAGCTACATCGCTAACCTTCTTATTGCCGTCGCCATACAATTTGCCCCCCAGCACCATGGCTATCTGTTGTGCACTAAATTCCATAATCGTAATCTATTTTCTGAATTGAAAGAGATATAGTTTCTTGGGTTTTCGGATAAGCAACTGCAAATCCAATATCTCGCTTGCAGCCCCAATATCCCGCACCGTTCCATCTTGATACAATATGTCAATTGAATCATCCTTTTCCGAATAGGTATTGCTCGTGGACACATGCTCTACGAAGAAATACTCAGCCTCATGCTCCGTAATCCCGAATACCTCACTATAATACCGCCGCAATGCTGTCAACTGTTCCTCGTCTAAATGCTCTGTCAACAGCGTTCCGCGGAAGAGTCGCCTGTTGATAAACGCAAGACTCAGTTCGCGCAACACCACATCGTCCGAAGATGTCCAAGCCTTGATAGCCGACAGCACATCCGTATCGTCCAACAACGCATACCGGTGCAAAGTCTCGTTACCAACAGCAAAGTCCACCGCCGTCACACGATTGTAGAGGAAATACGACAACGCCGGAGAGCAGAACAACTCCTTACCGCCCAGAGCCAACTCCTTGGCGCGCGTAAGTATCTTAATCAGTTGCTGCTCAGCAGCCACAGAGGTTTTATGGAGATATACTTGCCAATACATCAAACGACGTGCAACCAAGAACTTCTCCACAGAATAGATGCCCTTAAGCTCCACCACCAAGCGGTCATCCACTACGTTCAACATCTTCAACAACCGTTCGCTAGCGACACGTCCCTCTTGCACACCCGTAAAAAACGAGTCACGGCACAGATAATCCATACGGTCGACATCCAACTGGCTGGAAATCAACTGGTGCAAGAAATGGCGCGGATAGGCATCCTGAAATATCGCAATAGCTTCATCAAGCGGACCTTGTTGCCAAATCTGCCTTTCGGTACGGTCTCCCAACTCCCGATTGATATGCTCCATCATCAAGAGAGAAATCTCCTCGTGGGTAATACCTTCTACAAGTGTGTGCTCCAACACATGCGAGAAAGGACCATGCCCGACATCGTGGAGCAGGATAGCCGCCAACGCTCCTAGAGCCTCTTGCGAACTAATCTGCACTCCCTTAGAGCGGAGTGATGTAAGCGCCTCGTTCATCAGGTGCATAGCGCCCAATGAATGCAAAAACCGACTATGCATGGCACCCGGATACACCAGATACGAAAGCCCCAACTGGCGGATACGACTCAACCTCTGTACATAGGGGTGCTGCAGTATATCGTAAAGCAGGTCGCTCGGAATACTGAGAAAACCAAATACGGGGTCGTTGATTATCTTACGCTTATTGATTACCATGTATACAACCGACAAGGCTCACACTTCTGCCAACGGTAAGAGAAACTCAAGCCGACCAGAAAATAACCATCTCCCCACTGGAAGCGCGAGGATTTAGAGAGAGGATAACCATCCAAGTTACTATGCGGTACGTCCAGCAGACCTTGGTGCACGGATGCCATAATCGTAAGGAAGAATCCGTGTGTCAGATTGAAATTATAGCCTATTTCTACGGGCAACATCGGCAAGACATTCACCTGCTGTCCGTCTCCCTTGCCCGACTTGGTAAAATCATAATCGATAACGCTAAGGTTAAGCCCCAAGCCGCCATAGATATAGAACCCGGCCTTAGAGAACGGATACCACTCCACGCCGACTGCCAATTCACCAAAGCCACTCTTAAACGAGCCTTTACCAATCCATTGCTTCATATCGCCGCCGGTAATAGGGTCTTTCAAGACCTCATAGCGTGCGCTATCGTTACCGTGCAGGTAGCCTCCCGACAAGGAGAAACGCAAGTTCACGCTATTCGCAAGCGGGTGTAAATAACTAAAGACGAGGCTTCCGCCCAAACTGACGTTCTGTTCCTGGAAACCGTGTTTAAAGGCATACCCCAACATATCCACATCCCCGTAATAGTACAACGCATTGACAGTTAGATTAACTCCCTGCGCCACCGAACTATTATGCGTTGAATACAACCCCTGACTTACAGTCGGGGTCTTACGCCACGTGTGTATCGTTTTATCTGCACACACGCCCGTACCTAAACAAACAAAAAGTACTCCGAACAGGATAGATAGTCGTAGATATTTTTCCATAATGACTTACAAAAACGCGCACAAAGGTAATAAAAAAAAATGAAAGCCACAATATAGTGTGTGCATTTTGTTCTTTTTTCTTTCGTTTATCGGAAATTGAGACTTATTCACGACGTTAACAATATTCCTAATTCAGCCCTACTATATCCCCTATAATAGTAATATATGAGCTAACAGCTCCTGCGTATTGACAGCCGAATCACCTAAGATTGTCTGCTAAAGATAAACTGCCCCAAAATCCATGGGAGGCAAAAAACAACGCAACATTTGCATAGTTCATTTTTTATCCGTACCTTTGCGCTCGATTTCGTCGCTCTGCGAAAGAGTGATATATGATATCGGGAGCCGCGATGGTGGAATCGGTAGACACGAGGGACTTAAAATCCCTTGACCAGAAATGGTTGTGTGGGTTCAAGTCCCACTCGCGGTACAAACGAGACAAAAAACAGGATGCCGAACGCACCCTGTTTTTTTAGTTTATCTAACTCCTCAGTTCGGTACTTCCGCCGACCTCTATTCCTCATCCAAGAGGTCCGGGCGTCGCTCGCGCGTATGGCGAATAGCCTCATTGTATAGCCATTCATCTATCTTCGCTTGGTGCCCGGATAACAAAATATCCGGCACCCGCCACCCTTTATATTCCGCCGGACGGGTATAAACACCGGGTTCCAACAAACCGTCTTGGAAACTATCGGAAAGGGCACTGGTCTCGTCCCCCAGCGCCCCCGGGAGCAGACGCACAATAGCATCTGTCATAATAGCAGCAGGCATCTCGCCGCCCGTGAGGACAAAATCGCCTATCGTGTATTCTTTGGTAATCAGATGGTCGCGCACACGCTGGTCCACACCTTTGTAATGCCCGCAAAGGATGATGATATTCTCTTTGAGCGACAAGCTGTTAGCCTCACGTTGGGTAAAACGCTCCCCGTCCGGGGCGGTAAAGATAATCTCGTCGTAATGACGTTCGGAAGTCAGTTTGGTGATAATACGGTCAATCGGCTCTATTTGCAGGACCATTCCCGCTCCAAAGCCGAAGGCGTAATCATCCACCTTGCGATGCTTGTCCAAAGTATAGTCGCGCAGATTATGCACATATATTTCCGCTAAGCCTTTGTCTTTTGCACGTTGGACAATCGAATGGTTTAGCGGCGAGTCAAGAAGCTCGGGACATGCCGAAATAATGTCTATTCTCATACGTTTTTTCCCTTAGAACTTATCACTTTTGTCATTCCTATTCAGGGCACAGGGTCATAGCCGGACCCACCCCATGGATTACAGCGCAAAATACGTTTGATGCCCAGCCATGTGCCTTTGAAGATACCGTATTTCAGTACCGCCTCCACCATATACTGGCTGCACGTAGGCGTATAGCGGCACGAGGGCGGCGTCAGCGGAGAGATACAATAGCGGTAGAAATAGACCGGTAGCAGGAATATCTTGCGCAAAATAGTTCTCATCAGAGTGACAAATCAGCCAGTTTGAGTAATGACTTGCGCATAGCCCGCTCTATAACAGCGTAATCCTGTTTTTGGCGATCAATATAGTTAAACGCTATCTGATAGTGTTTGTCGCCCAACAGACCTTTCTGCAAACGATATGCTTCCCGCATCCTGCGGCGCAAATGATTGCGGTCAACCGCATGTTTGAACAAAGACTTGGGAGCCCATATCAGCACCTCCGTAGGTTCTGAGGAGGGCAGATGGGTAACGCGCAAGGGCCATACCACGAAATGTGTCCCTTCCGCGTACAACTGCTTGATACGGATCTGCCCGCACAGCTTCTCAGATTTCGGGAATGTAGAATTCACTGCGACGACAAACAAGAACAATCAATGATTGTGTTTCTCCAAATAGTCGGCAATAGCCGCCGTAATAGACTGGAACTCAGGCGATGGCACGCGTATATCGGCATGCATATTCAGTGATTCCAGTGCCTGAACAGTATTCGCTCCAAAAGCCGCAATCACTGTTTTCCCCTGTTCGAAGTTAGGGAAGTTCTCGCGTATAGACTTAGCACCAGCAGGCGTAAAGAGGGCTATCATATCGTAATCAAACGGGTCATCTCCCCACTTGGTGGAGACAGTACGATACATAATAGCAGGCTGCACCTCTATTTTATGGTCGGCAAACATATTGAGTTGGTCCGCATTGTGTATATCCGACAACACCATCAGGAACTTTTCGTTCGGACGGCGGTACATCGCCGGCAGCAAGTCCTCAAAACGGTTGTTCTCCGAGAAGAACACTTTGCGCTTACGATACTGGATATACTTTTGCAGGTAGTTGCCAACTGCCTCCGAGATGCAATAATAATGCATGGAGTCGGGAACGGTAAGGCGCATCTCTTCACAAAGACGGAAATAATGCTCTATACCCAATCGCGAGTTAAGAATAACCGCCGTATAATCCAAGGGATTGATATGCTGCATACGGAACTCACGAGCGGACATCCCTTCTACGTGAATGAGCTGGCGAAAATCGAACGTAACTCCATACTGCGCCTCCATCTCCGAATACGGATTACGCCCCGTGGCGGGACGCGGCTGAGAAATCAGAATCTTCTTAATCATATATCAATTGTCTTTTATCAAACCACACGGCTAAGCCCTACTATTATCCCAAATGCCGGTAATATCTCCAATGTTACTACGTATAACGCTATATACAACAGAGAGCGTAAGCCTACAAAAAAAACACGAATCCACTTGACAAGCATCAGCAATACCAATATACAAAACATCCCCAACACAACGCCTGCCGTAACATTGCTATTATCTACCCTCAATAACACCAGCAACAAAGGATAAATACAACAGCATCCTACCGTCCATATATTGTCATAATGGGCAAAGACCGGCGCGAAATGCCGACTGATACCGAACGTATAATCAACTATTCCGCTCAGCAACCGACGTACTACATCCCAGCCCGTTACCACAGCCAACACTATCAGATAGTGCACCAGCGCAAAGGTTCCTTCTCCGTGCACCAACAAATACAACGCCATCGCCACTACAGCCACCCGAAATATATACATCCAAATCTGCGAAAGTATATTCTGCGATGAGTCATTGTAGGTCCGCTCGTTGGTAGAGAAGACTGACGCAAAACTCTGCGCTACGCCTCCCGACCGAAACACCTCCGCCAGAATACCACAAACAAGTATCAGCAACATCACCCATGATGTCCACGGCGTAGCCATTGGTGACAATATATGAGGTATGTCCGTCATCTTAGTATATATAGTTTATCGCCACGGCGAATCGTCTCATCTGTTTTCAAGGAGAAATAAATTCCTTTGTGTACTTCTGCGACCGCCTCACCTTTTGCATTGCGAATATCCTGTGCGATGGTCTCATAAGCCCCCGTCGTTTCTCCCGTTACCAATAATTCGTCTCCCTGATGTACAGCCTCCACTGCTTCTACGAGGAACTCTGCCACATTGATATTCTTGAAGAAATTGGTACACTTACCCGCATATACTTTCTTCCGCGTAGCTTGGCTTCCATACGAATGCGTCCATTCGCCCAAGCGCTGCCCTTGATAATAGCCGTCCCAAAAACCGCGGTTGAACACACGACTAAGACGCGTATTCCAGTCCTCTATTTTAGGTACGATTAGCGCATCGTCCGCATATTCTCCGTTCTGCCAAGCCTCAACAGCCTCCCTGTAACAGGACACGACAGTCTGCACATACTCCGCCCCGCGGGCACGTCCCTCTATCTTCAGCACCCGCACACCTGCATCCAGCATCTTATTCAAGAAATGGATGGTTTTCAAATCTTTGGGCGACATAATATACTGGTTGTCCACCTCCAGTTCGAGGTCAGACTCCTTGTCTTTCACTATATATCCGCGGCGGCACACCTGCATGCACGCCCCGCGATTGGCACTATATCCCAAGTTATTCAAACTCAGGTAACATTTACCGGACACAGCCATGCATAGAGCTCCATGACAGAACATCTCTATACGCAACAACTCCCCCTTCGGTCCGCGAATATCCTGTTCGATGATATCGTGATAGATAGACGCCACTTGCCCCATATTCAGTTCGCGCGCGAGCACCACCACATCTGCAAATTGCGCATAAAACCGCAACGCCTCCGTATTGGCGATATTCGATTGCGTAGAGAGATGAATCTCCACACCGACACGACGCGCATACTGCATCACAGCAATATCGCTCGCTATGATAGCATCTATCCCCGCCTGTTTGGCGTTATCTACAATAGTGTGCATCAGGGACAAGTCCTCCGGATACATCACAGTATTGAGAGTCAAGTAGGTTTTGACTCCAGCACTGCGGCATATAGAAACTATCTCATGGAGGTCAGAGGTCGTAAAATTAGCTGACGAGCGTGCGCGCATATTCAGGTATTCGATACCAAAATACACACTCGTTGCCCCCGCGTGAATAGCAGCTGCCAAGGACTCTCTGCACCCTACCGGCGCCATAATCTCTATATGTGCACTATTATTTATCAAAACAATCTGTCGATTATCTGTTTACGCCACCATTCAGAAGCAGATACTCAGCTATCTGCACCGCATTCAGGGCGGCTCCTTTACGTATCTGGTCGCTGACGCACCAAAAAGTCAGACCATTCTCATTGCACAGGTCTTTTCTGACCCTTCCTATATATACCTCATCTTTGCCGCTTGCGAACCATGGCATCGGATATTGCCTATGCTCAGGGTTGTCTAACAGCACACAGCCCTGCATAACTACAAAAGCAGCCCGAGCCTGCTCGACAGAAACAGGCTGCTCCGTCTCTACCCAGATACTTTCGGAATGTGCACGCAACGACGGAACACGCACACACATCGCTGAAACAGACACATCCGAGTGCATAATCTTCCGTGTCTCGTTGTGCATCTTCATCTCCTCCTTAGTGTACCCGTTATCTGTGAACACATCTATCTGTGGTATAAGATTGAAAGCCAGCTGATAAGCAAAACGCTTAGGCTCTACCGACTCGCCATCCAACACCTGCCGCGTCTGCGTCTCCAGCTCGTGCATAGCCTCCATACCAGCACCGCTTGCGGCTTGATAAGTAGCCACGTATGCTTTCCGAATATGGCTGACACATTCTATCGCCTGCAACGCTACCACCATCTGGATAGTAGAGCAATTAGGGTTGGCGATAATCCCCTTCGGATGCGCCAAAGCATCCTGCGCATTCACCTCCGGCACTACCAAAGGTACATCCGCATCCATTCTAAACGCCGAAGAATTATCTATCAAAACAGCGCCATAGCGTGTGATATCATCTGCATACTCCCGTGAAACCGATGCACCGGCAGAGGCGAAGACGATATCCACTCCGCGGAACGCATCTCCGTGCTCCAAAAGGCGTACCGTATAGGTTTTGCCACCGAACGAGTATTCGGTTCCTGCACTACGCGCCGAGCCGAATAGACGCAGTTCGGTAATAGGAAACCGGTGCTCAGAGAGCACCTTTAACAACTCTTGTCCTACGGCGCCTGAAGCACCGACAATAGCAACGACCATAATTCTACGACAACGTATTATTATCTCCCGAAAGTTGCCTTCCGGGAGATAATGAGTATTTAATTATTGCAACGCAATAGTTAATTCGGAATCTACAGACGTGAAAGAGATCTTTCCTTCGCGAGCCAGCCATCCGAGTGCCATGTTCAAGTCAGCCTCTTTCAGTTTGGTAACTTTTTTAATCGCTTTGGTTGTGAGTGCGCCACCTTGTAGTGCAGTCCAGACGAGTCCGGCATTCTCACCAATTTTACTTGTAATCATACGACAAATACCTTTTATTTGTTATATGGGAGGACTATTCCTCCCATTTTTTGAACACTAAGCATGCATTGTGCCCGCCAAACCCGAAAGTATTGCTTATAGCATAATGCAAATCACGATATTGCGCCTTATCAAAGGTAAAATTCAGACGATAATCTATGTCCGGGTCTTCGTCATCAGGAGCATGGTTGATAGTAGGAGGTACTACCCCGTTTTTCAGCGCCAGCACACAAGCCATTGCCTCTACCGCCCCCGTTGCTCCCAACAGATGTCCCGTCATAGACTTAGTAGAATCTATATTCAACTTGTAAGCATGTTCTCCGAACACAGCCTGTATAGCTCTCAACTCAGCCACATCCCCAAGCGGAGTGGACGTTCCATGCGTGTTGATATAGTCCACATCTTCAGGACGTATACCTGCATCCTTCAGCGCCTGTTGCATCACGCGGCATGCTCCCTTTCCCTGCGGGTCAGGCGCCGTCATATGATAGGCATCCGAAGTCATGCCTTCGCCCACTATCTCCGCGTAGATTCTCGCTCCGCGTGCTTTAGCATGCTCATACTCCTCCAACACCAAACAAGCAGCACCCTCACCCAAGATAAAGCCATCACGCGACGCAGAGAAAGGGCGACACGCCGTCTCCGGCGAATCATTACGTGTTGAAAGTGCGTGCATAGCATTGAAACCGCCTATGCCTGACGGAGCGATATCCGCATCAGCGCCACCGGTCAGCAACACATCCGCGTGCCCGATACGTATCTGATCAAACGCCTGAGCAATAGCATGAGAAGAGGACGAACAAGCCGATGATACAGCAAAACTCTGCCCCTGCAACCCCAGCATTAACGATATGTTTCCCGCTCCCATACTCAGGATAACCTTAGGTATATAGAACGGATTAAAATGCGGTACTCCGTCTCCTTTAGCAAATGCAAACGCCTCGTCTTCAAAGGACCTGAGGCCTCCCATGCCGCTTCCCCACACTACGCCCATCCGCTCTTTATCTTCTACCTCCATATCCAATCCCGAATCATCCATCGCCTCCTTGGCGACCCACATCGAGAACTGAGTATAACGGTCCAAACGGCGGGCTTCCTTCCTGTCTATC
This sequence comes from Paludibacteraceae bacterium, assembly GCA_051870995.1. Lineage (GTDB taxonomy): Bacteria > Bacteroidota > Bacteroidia > Bacteroidales > Paludibacteraceae > Colicola. The sequence goes on from JBJECK010000026.1 coordinate 36,327, forward strand.
AATGCACTCGGGTCGAACCCTTTCACTTCTGCAGCGAACTGCGTCTTGAACGATGTAGCATCAAATTGGGTAATAGGACCTACGCCGTTCTTACCTGCAACAAGTGCCTCCCATGTTTCTGCCGCCGTATTTCCTACAGGAGTCAGCGCGCCCAATCCTGTAATAACTACTCTTCTTAACTCCATTATATCTTCGTATATCCAATATATCCAAAATACGAGCCTACAGTCATCCTGTATGCTCGTAAATCATACATGCCTGCTGCAATCACTTAAGCAAGCGCTTTCTCTACGTAGTCGATAGCATCTCCTACAGTCGAAATTTTCTGTGTATCCTCATCAGGAATAGAAATAGCGAACTCTTTCTCAAACTCCATAATGAGTTCTACTGTATCCAAAGAATCGGCATTGAGGTCTGCTTGGAAGTTTGCCTCATTAGTTACTTGAGACTCTTCCACACCTAATTTGTCCACAATGATAGCCTTTACTTTAGATTCGATTTCAGTTCTAGACATAGTCTTTTATCCATTTAGTTAATAAAAAATCAGTGTTCTTTTTGCACATGTTGCACAAAAACGGTGCAAAAGTACTGCTTTTTTCCGGACTATGCAAATTTTTTGCCAATAATCATTATTCCGTCGCCAAATCCAGCACAATCTTGCCTATGTATGTGCCGCTCTTTCCCATTTGCGTTACAGGCACCTCAATTCCGTCCAAATTCCTGATACGCAAGTCATTGTACACTCTATGGGAATGCCCCCCTATTATCACATCTATATCCCGCGTCTCGGCAGCGAGCTCCGCATCGCAAAAATCCGCCTCGGTATCTGGATAAGTGCCCATGTGACTCAGGCAGATAACGACATCACAGCCCTTGTCATGCTTCAGCATAGTAGCCGTCTCCTGTGCCACCGGATAGGGGGCACGGTAGACTATACCTCCGAAGTTCTTATCGGCTATCAGCCCTTTGGGCTGCACTCCCAAGCCGAAAATACCTATTTTCAGTCCACCCTTATGCACAATAGTATAGGGCTCAACAATACCTTCCAGCGGAGTTCCTTCCACATCATAGTTGGCACACACAACAGTAAACTCGGCATTACGCAATACAGCCGCCAGCGTATCCAATCCATTATCGAACTCATGGTTTCCCAGCGTGACGGCATCGTATCCCATACGGTTGAGTGCATCTACCTCCACACGGCCATGGAAGAGGTTGAAGTAGGGTGTACCCTGGCAAAAGTCGCCCGCATCCACCAGCAGCAGATCGGAATCCTCCGTCCGTGCCTCCGCTATCAAGCCCATACGACGTGCATATCCGCCCGTATTATTACTCTTAGGCTCTACCTGCGAATGAGTATCATTGGTGTGCAATATCGTCAGCGTTGTAGCTTTTTCGGAGCATCCGCATAGCAAGAGGAAAGCAACCGCAAGAGGAAAAAACTTATGCATAGTCATTGTATTCAGAAACGTTTATTGATTTCATCATCGTGTATCAGCACTACCACCCGTTTACCGTCGGGCGTAAAGCGATACGTTACAAGGTTGAAGAGTCGCTCCAGCAAGTCGCGCATCTCCTCAGCCGTCATCGTCTTGCCATACGGAATAGCCGTATCTTTCGCCAACGACAAGGCTATACGCTTGCGCCACTCTTGTGTCGCATTGGCTCCCGTCTCGCGAATAGACTGCAAGATGTGCTCCAACACAGGCAATACGTTCTGCTGCGCCAGCTGTGCAGGGACGCCATTGACAGAGTAGCTATTCTTACCGAAGAGGTCCATGTCGAAGCCTATCGCGCGCAAATCGTCTATCATAGTTCCCAAGAGCACCATATCGCCTGGGGTTAAGTCGAGTATCTCAGGGAATAGCAGTTGCTGTGTTGCTCCGCGTGCATCCTCCAACTGCGCCAGATACTCCTCGTACAAGACACATATATGCGCCCGATGCTGATTGACAACCATCACTCCCGACTTAGCCGGCACAAAGATATACTTACCCGCGTACTGCCATACTGACAAAGACGCTACATCCATATCAAACAGCGACAGATCGTCAGCAAGTCCGTAGTCCTCCGCCGCAGGTGCAGAAACAGACGAAGGAATAGTATAGAGCATATCCCAATTGCTATCCGCACGGGACTTTTCCTGCTGCATAGACACCCCGCTACGGGTATGGAACGGATTGTACGCAGGGTCATACATCGGCTTAGGCGCCACTATAGGGGTATCCGAGGAGCGGACAGGCATATCCATTTCGCCCTCTCTGTCGAAATCAATAGTCGGCGCCAAGGAGAACTTACCCAACGCTTCACGCACGGAAGCCAACAGTATGGGAAAGATAGTCTGTTCGTCGGCAAACTTAATCTCTGTCTTAGTAGGATGTATATTGACGTCTATAGCTTCGGGAGCAATATCGAAATAGATGAAATACGAAGGCTGGTAGTCTCCCGGCAGCATACCTGCATACGCTGTCGTTACCGCCTTTTGGAAGTAAGGATGACGCATATACCTCCCATTGACGAAGAAATACTGCTGCGCCGTCTTTCCTGCCGCCTCGGGTTTACTAACAAAGCCCCGTATAGACACCAAGTCGGTATCTGTCTTCACCTCCAGAAAATTAGAGGTATAAGTTCGTCCCGTACCCTTACCCCAAACGGCTTCGATACGTTGCTTCTCCGTACCGGCAGGCAGTTCGAAAAGTATCTCATCGTTGTGAGCAAAGGTAAACTGGACCTTCGGATATACAAGGACAATATGATAGAACTCAGTCAGCAGGTTGCGCAACTCCGTTTGGTCGGTCTTCAGGAACTTGCGGCGAACCGGCACATTATAGAAGAGGTTCTTTACCTTGATATTCGTACCCACAGGGCATTGGCAAGGCTCCTGCCCCAAGACCTCCGAGCCGGCTATCTCGAGGTGCGTTCCCATCTCGCTTGAAGCACAACGAGTGGTTACCTCCACCTGCGCCACGGCACATATACTCGCCAACGCCTCTCCGCGGAAGCCCATTGTACGAAGTGCGAAAAGGTCCGCTGCGGCTTTAATCTTGGAAGTAGCATGTCGCTCAAACGCCATGCGAGCATCCGTACTGCTCATGCCGGAGCCATTGTCCACTACCTGAAGCAACGTGCGTCCTGCATCACGCACAATAACCTGAATGCGGGTAGCTCCCGCATCCAAACTATTCTCCACCAGCTCTTTCAAACAAGAGGCAGGACGCTGTATAACCTCGCCTGCGGCAATCTGGTTGGCTACATTATCAGGTAACAGATGTATGATATCCATCAGCCTATAGGAAATAATAGAACACCACAAGCAACATAACGAGGAGGGCTACCCATAGCGCCAACTTGGATTTCTTACGGCGACGCAACTCCGTCATGTTCTTCTCATGCTCCTCTCGGAAACTCCCGCGACGAAGACGCGCAAGTTTATCCTTGCGCGCCTCCTTTTCTTTGTCGTAGTAGATAGGACGGTAGTCCCACTCACGAGGTTTTGGTACTTTCGGGAAAAGTACGGACATTATGTAGTCGGTTTGTCGTTACTACAATCTCCTCTCCCAATTACTTCACGATAGCTTGGAACTCAGCGTCCTCAGCATATTTCGCGAACTCAATATCTTTCTGAGCTTTCGCTTTGAGAGCAGCGTCCTTCGCGATAGCAGCCTTCATGTTGCTATAAACAGCCTCACGGTCGTTGGTGCGAGCAGCAACGACAGCGGTCAGGTAAGCCGTAGTAGCGTTAGGCTCTTTGACGTTAGCCAAAGTCTGACGAGCAGCAGCATAGTCCTCGTTGAGGATCTGTTGTACAGCCGCATTGTTGGTAGCGGCGTTGCCGTAAGCCGACTTAGCAGCCTTGTAGTCACCCTTCATAGTGTAGAGCGTACCCATAGCGGCAGACAAGTTTCCTTGTGTACCTGCAGCCTTACCGAGGTATTCCTCAGCCTTGTTGAGGTCGTTCTCAGCCATAGCAGCAAGAGCCGCGTTGTAATTTACATCTGCATTGTTGGGCTCAATCTCCAATGCCTTAGCGTATGCACGGCGAGCCTCAGCGGTATTACCCTGTGCAAAGTAAACCATACCCATATTGTTGTAAGCGCGATAGTCGCCGAACTGCGCAGCTGCCTTTTGGTAGATAGCAATCTTCTCTGCGTTGTCGCTCGTGAGCGTAGCGGCGTAGAGCAACTCCTCAACGTTGAGCTGTGCAGGATCGTTAGCTGCCAACTCTTTGATTTCGTCATCCGACTTGCCGATAAGGTCGGTAGTCAAGATCAGACGGCTGCGACGGAGTGCAGGAAGAACATCATCAGCAATAGTCTTGTAAACGCTGCTCAAGTTCTTAATCTGCGTCTCACGCTCCTCGGGATCGCTGTACATGCTCAAGACACGAAGAACAAGGTCTTTGTCCTGCATATTGCTGTTCTCCATGGCAGCTTGGAATCCTGCCCAGTCTTCAGCCGTGATATCCGAAGCAATCTCAGCAGCAATCTTGTCCTTCTTCAGTTGTTTCTGCAAGAATTTCTGTGCGTTCGACTGACGTGCGGTAGCAAGATTGGTATTCAAGTCCAAGCCACCTTCAGGACTAGCGTAACCGCTAACCTCGAGTTTGTTGATAGCTTTCTTCTCGTTGTCGTTAGCCTCTTTGATAGCGGCACGGAGGTTCTTCATCTCCTCGCTATTGGTCTCCGAATTACGAAGGTTGGACTGCTGGATAAGGAACTTGATGTCAGCCTCCTGCATTTCTTGGATAACACGCTGGAACTTATCAGCCGTAACGACACTCTTGTTGTCCTGTGCGGAAGCCATCTTAGCAGTAGCTACGACGCCGTCGGCAATCTTCAGGTCAGGAATCTCGATCTCTTTCTTACCGATCTTCGCAGTAAAGCGCAGGTACAACTCCGACTTTGCCATAGCAGGCTCGTAGTCGTAGCTGCAAGACTGGGTGTATGTACCACCCTCTTTGTATTTGACAATCTTTCCGTTGTCTTTCACTTTCTCACCTACATAGGTAACTGTTTCTCCGACAGCCTCTTTGCCGTCGTATTTCAGCACGGGAGTAACGGTCAGTACGCCTTTCTTAGCGAACTTCTTAACGGGGAAGGTACCCGTAATATCCGCATTCACTTTGTTACCTACAACGGTCAGCGGATTAGGATTAACAGAAATCCCCTCCGGTTGTGGCATTGTTTTGCTGCACGATGCCAACATTGCAACGGCAATGATGGAAAGAAATAAACTCTTTTTCATACGTATAAATTTGTGTTGTGTTTATGTTATTATAGTCTCGTTCTTTGTTGGGATACTCCTGTCCGCACTTTGCGGCGCGTACGGGTAACCCCACACGATTGCGCTGCAAAGGTACTATTTTTTTTCTATCCTTGCAACTTTCGCCGTTTTTTTTTCGCTTTTTGCCCAAAAAGCACTACCTTTGCCGTCGATTTATCTACTTTGTATATGAAAAAGACACTTCTCGGGCTTACATTGGTAGCCGTATTTCTTTCTTCCTGCGGTCCGAAACATCCGACAGCCGCCGAGCGGCGTATAGAAAAGCATATGCGGGACAGCATTGCCCTGAGGGAGCAGCAACGGTCGTTGGCGTACTATGATTCGCTCTTGCAGGCGCTTGCGCCCGCAGTAGATTCGCTCTTGCTACAGTTCCGCTACGAGAAGAATCCCCAATACGAAAACCGCGGCAAATACACGCACAAACAGCTGCGCACCACGGGCAATGCCAGTCGCAACTACCTGCAAGCCTACGTGTACGACGACGGGACGACCGAGCTGAAGTGCTTCTACTACGGAGCAAACGCCATCGGGCTGAACGAGATAGTATTGGAAGCGGACAGCATGCGTTGCCACTTCGGCGGGGACGCCTACGCCTTCGAAGCGGAAGGGCGACACGAGACGCTGACCCTACGCAGCGAAGACGCGCGGCAATGCCTGCATTTCATAGACGCTTATAGCGGCAAGCGCATCCGCGTTACGTTGGAAGGGACGCGCTCGCGCGCCGTCTTCTACCTGCAGCCCAACGACAAAGACGCCCTAATGAGCACTTACCGCCTCGGGACGCTCATGCACGACCTGCGCGAGCTGGAAACCCGCATCCGCCAAACGTCCCTCCAAATAGACAAATACGCACGGAGAGTTGATAGTTAATAATTAATAGTTAACAGTTAATATCTCCATAGACTACACTCAACGAATGTGTAATTTGTAATTTCTACTTTGTAATTTTATAGTTACCGGGAGGCATACGCATAAATGCGGCGTCCTCTCGGTATTCTTAGCGTTATCCTACGCTTATCTTACGTCTATCCTACGTCAATGTTATGTCAATGTTACGTGTATCCTACGTGTATGGTACGTATATCCTACGTGTATCCTACGTGTATCCTACGTGTATCCTACGTGATTGATGGCTAAAAACTGCTTGGAGAAGTAAACAAAATTGGACAAAAATTGGACAAAAATCTTATTTTAACGTGAGTTCGATATAAACAGGTATGATTACCCCGTTGATAGACAGCAAAA
>JBJECK010000027.1:0-41934 GCA_051870995.1 Paludibacteraceae bacterium
ACCGTCAGGCGTACGACAAAATCATGCAGGCAGGCGGTTTCGTCAGCGTGAACACCGGCGGCGTACCCGATGCCAATGCCATCCCTATCCCCAAGCCGGCGGCTGATGAGGCGATGGATGCAGCATCCTGCATCGGTTGCGGTGCATGCGCTGCGGCTTGCAAAAACGGCTCGGCTATGCTCTTTGTTGCTGCCAAGGTGTCGCAACTTGCGCTCCTGCCGCAGGGCAAGATTGAGGCAAAACAGCGTGCCAAGAACATGCTTGCCAAGATGGACGAACTTGGCTTTGGTAACTGCACCAACACCGGTGCATGTGCTGCCGAGTGCCCCAAGCAGGTATCTCTTGCCAACATCGCACGCCTCAACCGTGAGTTCATCTGCGCTAAACTGAGCGACTAAGCAATTCATTTTCAGTCACTTACTTCCATACCTCTCTCGGGGCGCGGAAGTAAGTGTTGTTTTATATTGTTCAAAGCAAACCCTACTTCCATGCGAATAGACCACATCGCTATTTGGGCGGACGACATCGAACTCCTGCGTGCGTTCTACACCCGCTATTTCAACCTGACCTCCGGCGCCCTGTACACCAATCCGACCAAGCGCTTCACGTCCTGTTTCCTGTCTTTCGGAGACGGCGGTACCCGCATCGAACTCATGCACATTCCCGGTTTGCTCCATCAGGAAAAGAATGGAACGATGAAAGGGCTGGCGCATTTCGCCGTCTCTGTCGGAGACCGCCGGACGGTCGATGCCATCACGGAACGCCTGCGTTCGGACGGCTATACCATATTGGGCGAGCCCCGCACCACGGGCGATGGCTACTACGAGAGCGTCGTCGCCGACCCCGAAGGAAACCGTATAGAAATCACGATATAACTATAGCAGGCAAAAGACTTGCTCTTCGGGTTCTGAGGTGCGCAATTCCAAATCCGATATACATAGCAATGGCGGCTGAGGAGAGACGTTGGTCCGCATGTGCTCCCCTAAAAGCCGTCAGGCTTTCCCTGTTTCCTATGGGTGGATAACATACAATTAACATACTATTAACATACAATAGAGCCGTAAATTGCTTGTCAATAATAAGATACCGTATAGCACTATACTGTTTTGTGGAGTCACTTGCCTAAGGAAAAAAGCATTGTTTCTTGGTCAAGGTATAACTTGTATGTGAACACAAGACCTTGCAAACAGAAAGACAGCAGGGAGAATATGCTGTGTGGGATAATGGTTTGTATATATAGCAAACGACAGGGGCAGGGAGATACCTGCATCCCGCTGGTGGAGTGTTGTGGAGCTAGCGGGATTCGAACCCGCGTCCAAACAAGGAACACATGTGCTTTCTACACGCTTATTCCGGCCTTCGTTTTCGTCCTATAGCAAGACCCGGACCACCAACCATAGGCTTATCTGCTTTGTTTTCGCCGCCGCATCGCAGCCTGCGGAGACTATTCCGTATATTTCCGCACCGCTTTACCCTTTCAGCCTACGGACTCGGCTTGGAGCGATGTCTCGTTTCAGCACCTTGTGCCGAAATAAAACTAACCTACTGTGCTTCGGTTAGGCAGCGAGAGCTACATTTGTGTTGCCAGTTATAGTTCACAGACGATATTTACGAGCGTCTCTGCAGTGCTCGGCGTGCTTACATATCCATTCTACCTGCTGTCAAAACCGGATAGCCCCAATATGCTTTGCCGTCCCAAGCGCAAGATTTGCGAATCGGGACGGCAAAGGTACTACATTTTCTTGGATTGACCAACTATTCTTTCAAAAATACTGATATTTCTATGCTTATTGCAGGATTTTCTTGCCGTTGAGGATAACAACGCCATGGTAGGTTTCGTCCACTATCTGCCCCAGCATATTGTAGCGCACGCCTTGCAAAGCCCCTTGCTCGGACAATCCGTTTTGTATGCCTGACGGAGTGGATGAGTAGGTTACCCGTATGCCATATAGGTTAATGCCGCTACCGGCGGAATAGAGACGGATAGTAGTAGCTCCTCCGTTGTACCGGTACGTTCTCTTGGCGATGCCGGCGTCTTTGCCTGATGCAACTAACGTAGAGATGGCGTTTCCAAATTCGCCTGCACATACATTCAGTGTCCGTTCGTCGGCACCGGATGAAACGAGATAGACGTCGATATCGCATTTGCCACTTACGTTGAAAACTGCTTGTCTATAGTCCGCAGTACCGGCACCACCCAGTTGCAGACGGTGGGTGAATGATATGCCATCGCAGGTGGCTGGACCTTCAGCAATAGTCATACTCTTTGCCTCAGTAGCCATTAATAAGAGGTCGCGCACCGTGGTGTTTTCCGTAATAGTTCCCAGTGCTTTGAAGTCCGCATCGGAGAAGTTCCAGAACGTGCTAACACCTATTATAGGTGTCTCAGGCTCCGTGGGGGTGGTTGTTTCTGTCCATACGGCGTACAAGTTGAGGTTGGCATGGAGTGTTACTTGGGCTTTGTCAGTATACGCGACGCTACCCGTTGCAGAAGTAGCCCAGCCATTGAACTTGTAGCCTGTGCGCGTGAAGGTATTCGGATTGAGCGCGGTAGGTACATCCTCCGGCACGGTTTGCTGCTCCGAAAGCGATGTGCCGTCGTTGGCGTAGAAAGTCACCGTGTACGAAACGATATCCTCGTCGCACGAGCTTGCTACTTTGCCGTCGTTGGTGATTACGAGCGTTGCGCCTGCTCCGCAAGTGCCGTTGGTAACCATCGTTACGGCATTCGCAGCGGTAAGGGCTGTGTAGCTGTAAGCAGGCGTAACTACTTTGCGGTTGGAGATGTTGCTCGGTATGCCTTTCGACGAAGCGCAATTGACGAACTTCACGCCGTTGGTCCCGCTGTAGTTCTCGTAGAAGAATTTCTCTTTCTTTGGCGCGCCTTCGAAGGTGCAACCCTCAATATAACAATCGGCATTCTCGGGACCGATGTAGTAGTGCGCATCCGCGGAGTTCCAATAGCAGTTGAGGAAATGGAGACTGGCGTTGCGGCAGCGCAGCATACGCTCAACGCAACCGTTGTCCCACCAGCAGTATGCCCACGTCATGTTGTATGTGCCGTCGGAGGGTTTGTCGGAAGAACCTGAGCCCAGTAGGTTGCTAAAACGATGGTCATCAGAGCCCCCCGAGCCGCCTGCCTTAGGCGGTTTGAGGTAGTGGAAGCGACACCACGTAACAGTAATGTTATCTGTTTTGCCCTTGTTGTCGAAGTTGCCGTCGCATCCGTCTTGGAAATCGCAATGATCCACCCAAGCATTCGTTACGCCATCGAAGCAGAGCAAGTCCCAGCCGTCGCAGTCGTATGCACCCGGACCGACAAAGGTCAGGTTCCTCAGAATGATGTTGCTGCAGTCCTTGATATAAAATATACCCGAGTTGTCTGTGTTCTGTTGGGTGGATATGAGCTGTACGCCCGGCAACGCCATAATGGTGGTATTGCTGTTGCTGATGCTTAGGTGCGTACTGACGGTAATGTTTTTGGTGATGATAATCACTTTGGCTTTGTTCTTCAATGCCGTTTCCAACTGGCTCTGATTGCTGACCAGTGTCGGCGTGGCGTTTCCTCCACCCGTGGCGTTTCGTCCGTAGCCTATAGGCGAATTGGCGCAGTAGTCTATAGCAGAAACCGCGTTCGCAGAGAGCAAAAACAGCCCGAGAAGAGCAAATAGATGCGTAATGTGTTTCATATAGTAGGTTGTTAATCTGTTCGAAATAGGCAGCAAATTTACAAAAAAGTTTCTTTCGAGCCAAATAAAAGGCACGAAAGAAACAAGAAGCGTCAATTATTCCACGGTGGACTAATTGTCTAATATGTGTGTATTTTAGGGAGGCAGGGTGGCTTTTTAGTCCTCGTCCTCCACGATGGTCTCGGCTTTGAGGTCCTCGTAGAAGTGCGCTTGCGCGGTATAGATATAGCCGCCTAACCACAGCGCGCCTATGCCAAGGGTAAAGACGCTTAGCAGTGCCCAGCCGATGAAGGACAGCTCCAGTACGAAGAGGTCCCATTTGTGTCCGCGCATCATCTGCCTGCTGGTGCGGAGCGCCTCCGTTGCCGTCAGCTCAGGATAGTCGCGCAGCAGGTAGGGAGTCATCGCGTAGGCGAAATTGAGTATGATTGCGCCGATACCAAGGGTGATGATTCCCAAGCCGCCGATAGCCAGCATCATAAGCAACATAGCGGGCAGCGAACGGGTATAGTCATTGATGAAGAAACGCCACGTCGCCTCTATGAGCGAGCCGGATTCGCCTCGAGTCAGCGAGAGGTACGCATTCAGCAGGGCGTAGATAAGCGGATAGAGCAGGAAAATAACGAGCACTACGCTGACGCCGTTGCCCATCATACTAACCCACAAGAGGTCTTGCGGCAGGAAGATAGCAGGTAGGTCGAAGATGCATACGACAGCAAAGAGGATGAGCATCAGCAAGGCTGACTCATTCCATCTGCCGCAAAGCGTTTCGCGTGCCATAGCACGATAGTCGGAGCTTGTTTTCATATAGTTGTTGATTGGTGGTCGTCTGTGGTCGCTGCTGCGTGTGCGCAGCCGCATGCACTTTTCTGCACGCAAAGATACAACAAGTTTTTGAATCTCGCAATTGTTGCCATACAAAAACAAACAATAATATCAACGAAAACGACAAAAATACAACTCTTTAGGTAAACAAATAATTACCCAAAATTGGAACAAATAAAGTGCTCATTTCCGAAGACTATTGCAGGTAGCGTGTGTCCGCATGGCTCTCGTGGTGCAAACCAATGGAGCGTCAGCGTAATGTTTGCGACACGAAAAGCGCAACAACCGCGGAGATGTTCTTCCCCGTAGCGGATTGCAAGCAATCAGGTCTCGTAGCAACCCCGTAGCATCTTGGGACCCGCGTAGCCCCTGCGTGGCTTACGCGTATCCTCTGTGTATCCATCGCATACCTTGGTGTGGTCTCGATGTGTGTTTGGTAGCTTTTGTTTACTTCCTTTGTCCGATAATGCTTTTAATAGGAGTTAATAGAAATTAACAAAAAGACTATAGTCCGATGAGAGTCCGATGGGGGAGTGATAATAAAGTTTGCAATTCTTAATGTTTGATTTGCAGTTGTGTTGTTATTCTTTTTTTTAGCATCGTCGACTACAACTATGTGGTCCCGTTTGCCCATATTTGGCGAACTTGCAATTTGTAATTAGCGCAGAGGGGATTTGGCGAGGGCGAGGTCCTCTTTGCGGGTCATCTCGGCTTTGGTCTCGGGCGTTTTGTCGCCCTGCCCCGTGAGGTGCAAGACACCGTGTATCAGGATACGCAAGAGCTCGTGCGCATAGTCCGTACCCACCATCTTGGCATTCGAACGGACGGTATCCGTGGAGATGAAGATGTCGCCGTTGAGGCATTGGGCGGTAGTGTAGTCGAATGTGATAACGTCGGTATAGTAGTCGTGCTGCAAAAACTCGCGGTTGACGGAGAGAATCTTCTCGTCGTCGCAGAGGATGTACGACAAGTTGCCCACTGAATAGCCGTAATCAGCTCCCACCGCCCGTATCCAGCGTTGTATATGCGCTTCGCTGCAGCCCGTAGCTTGGCTGACAGCATAAGGGATGAGTTCGCCGGCGGCGTTGTATGTAAGAAACTGTATCATCTCTGTTGGAGGTATATGCAGGTGGTTAATGGAAGAAAAGATAGCCCAATAGGATAGCCGCCAAGATACCGAAGAAGTCGGCTATCAGTCCGCAGAGGACGGCATAGCGCGTGTTCTTGATGCCGACGCTACCGAAATAGACGGCAATAATATAAAAGGTGGTATCCGTGCTTCCTTGCACGATGCTCACCAAGCGCCCGACAAAGCTGTCTGCGCCATACTGCACCATGGCATCGACCATCAGTCCGCGTGCGCCGCTGCCAGACAGAGGACGCATAAGCGCTGTCGGCAAGGCAGGGACGAAGTCGGTATTGAGTCCGACGGCGGCAAAGAGCCGGCCTATACCCGAGACAAGCCAGTCCATCGCTCCGCTGGCGCGGAACATACCCACGGCAACCAAGATAGCGATTAGGTAGGGGATGATACCGACGGCGGTCTTGAAGCCGTCTTTGGCGCCGTCAATAAAAGCGTCATACACGTTGATGCGCTTGACCAGTCCGGCAATGATGAACCAACAGATAACGCCCAAGAGCAACACTGCCGCCAGTATGGCAGACCAATGGCTGACGGTCGCTTGCGGCAACGAAAGTGCTGCCCGGAGGATAAGTCCGACGAAGAGGGTCAAACCGCCCAATGTACACAGAACGACGCGGTTGAAGAGGTTGATTTTCTGTATGATGGCTACGGCTATAAGTCCGGCTATGGCGGCGAAATAGGTGGCGAGGAGTATAGGTAGAAAGACATCGGCGGGATTGGAGGCACCCAGCTGCGCGCGGTAGGTCATGATGCTGACGGGCACAAGCGTCAAACCGCTGGTAACCAAGACTAGAAACATAATCATGGAGTTGCTTGCCTTGGTTTTGTCGGGGTTGCTTGCTTGCAATTCCTTCATCGCCTGCAAGCCCAACGGCGTAGCGGCATTGTCGATGCCAAGCATGGTGGCGGATATATTCATCAGCATACTGCCGAATGCGGGGTGCCCCTTGGGCAACTCGGGGAAGATACGCCCGAAGAACGGACTGACGAGACGCGACATCTGCGTGATAACACCTGCCTTCTCGCCAATCTTCATGATACCCATCCACAACGACAATACGCCGGTCAGCCCGAGGGAAATCTCAAAGCCCGTCTTGGCACTGTCGAAGGTAGAGTTGAGGATGGCGGGCAGGATATCCTCCTGCCCGAAGCATAGCGCCTGCACTAATCCAACGACGACCGCAATCAGGACGAGGAGTATCCATATGTAGTTAAGAATCATCTGTTTTTATAAAATGTCATTTGGGTTGCAAAAGTACAATAAAATGTCGGATACTGCAACATTTTGTCGGAAAAAGCGAGATATTTTGTATTTCTGTTGTCTGTGTCGGGGAAAAAGATTATCTTTGCGCTTGCGAACAGGAAAAAGCTATGCCACTGAGAAATACTCTATACAGGATTGGCGCGTATGTGCGTTATTTCTTCACCTCATGGAATACGCGGGGGGAGGGCATACACAGCCCGTATCTGTTCCATATAGTGGACAGCCTGATGTACGAGCAGAATGCGTACTACTGCTTCGCCGCTATCGAACGCCGCCGTGCCGCGATGTTGCAGTCGGGGCAAGTGTTGTCGGTGGTGGATTACGGTACAGGGGCAGCGGACGGGCGAAAGAATTATACGCGTCGTGTGAGCGATATTGCCCTTAGCAGTCTGGAGTCACCGCGCATGGGGCAACTGCTGTTCCGCATAGCGTTGTTTCTCGGGCAGGAGGCGCGCAGGCCGTTGGAGATAGTGGAGCTGGGGACTTCGTTGGGTATAACGACTGCTTACCTGGCAGCAGCCTGCTCCCGAAACAAAGTTACCACGTTCGAGGGCAGTAGCGCAGTGGCAGGTATGGCACGGCAGAATTGGCAAACCTTGGGTTTGGCGAACATCACGCATATTGAGGGGAATATTGATGAGACCTTGCGCGAGTACGTGCGCGAGCAAGTAGATATGGTATATATAGACGCCAACCATACCGAAGAGGCGACAGTGAGGTATTTCGAGCATTTTCTTCCTATGGCAGGAGAGAAGTCGGTTTTTATTATAGATGATATACACCATTCGCCGGAGATGCAACGCGCATGGCAAACAATCTGTGACTGCCCGCAAGTTACTTCCACGATGGATATATGGAATGCAGGGATTGTTTTCTTTGACCCGCATTACATACGTTGTCATTATACATTACGGATATGAAAATATACACAAAAACAGGAGACATGGGGCAAACGTCGCTGGCAACGGGTGAGCGCGTAAACAAGGCGGATATGCGCCTTGAGACCTACGGCACGGCGGACGAGTTGAACGCATGGGTCGGGATGTTGCGCGCTACACTTGGCGAGACAGATAGTAGTTTGGATGAGCAACTGCTGTGGGTGCAAAACAAATTGTTCAATCTGGGAGCGTTGCTAAGTATGGCGCCCGGGGAGTGGCTCACGATGTCGGATAGCAGGCAGATAGAGGACTGGATTGATGGTATACAGGCTCAACTGACTCCGCTGCGTGCGTTTGTTCTACCGGCAGGCAACGAGACGGTAGCGAGATGCCATGTGTGCCGCACGGTTACACGGCGGTTGGAACGCAGAATGGAAGTAGCGGGTTGCTCGGACAAGGCAGCGAGGTGTTTTGTAAACCGTTTGAGCGATTATTTTTTCGTCTTATCCCGCCGTTTGGGCGAACAATCGCATGCGGCGGTGACCGTTTGGGAAAAATAGGGTGAGGAAATGTGGATAGAATGTGTGAGTTGGGCGATAAAATGCCGAAAAAACAAAAATAATTATCAAAAACTTGCACAGACCGAAAGTTTTCACTACTTTTGCGCGATAATTTCGAGAGGAAGCACCATTTTTGTTACCTTGCGTTGAGGGGTAAAGATGTGCGCACCGATTGCAGAGAAGGTTGGATAACTTAACTTTTAACTGAGAATATGTATTGGACGTTAGAGCTTGCATCGAAGCTGGAGGATGCTCCTTGGCCTGCTACGAAAGAGGAGTTGTTGGACTATGCCAACCGCATAGGAGCGCCGATGGAGGTGATAGAAAATCTGCAGGAGTTAGAGGATGAAGAGGAAGAAGTGTATGATAGTATAGTGGATATTTGGCCGGATTATCCTACCAATGATGAGGATTTCTTCTTCAACGAGGATGAGTATTGATGATTAGGCGGTATAAGGACAATTTGTAATTGTATAATGTGAAAAGGTATGTTGTTCTCTTCGTTTTGGTCATTTCTGTGGTTGCTGTTCGAGCGCAGTTTGACCCTCAGATAGGACAATATATGTATTTATCGGTAGCCTACAATCCTGCAGCGGCAGGAGAGGGCGATTTGATGAAAGTGGCGGGTATGCATCGTATGCAGTATGTGGACATTACGAATGCTCCGATGACAACCTGGTTTTCATTCAGTTCTCCCTTTGTAATAGGTAAGACCAGACATGGTGCGGGGGTTCGTTTTTTGAACGACAGATATGGTTTGTACACCAATCAGGCGTTTCATGTGCAATATGCCTATCGACAGAGAATAGGCAACGGGTATCTGAGTGCAGGGGTTGATTTGGGCTTTGTGAATGTGGGGTTTAAGGGGGATAGTGTGAACTTGGGACAGTTAGGCGGGTCGGACTATTTCGACAATACGGACGATTTTATACCCAAAGGAGACAAGTCGGGTATGTCGTTTGACATGGGGGTTGGCTTGTACTATACGACCGGTGTTTGGTGGGTAGGAGGAAGTTACAGCCATGTTACGCAACCGACGGTAGAATGGGATGATTATTCGAGGATGAAATTGGTGGGGACGATGTATATTGCGGGAGGGTATAACTTCAGGTTGCGCAATCATCGTCAGTGGCAGCTAAAGCCTTCGGCTATGTTGATGTCCGATTTTCGTTCGTGGGATTTGAATATGACGTTGATGTGTGAGTATCAGGACCGGTATCGTTGGGGGCTTGGATACAGAGTGGCGGGAAGCGTTAATATATTATTAGGCGTGGATATCGTAGCAGGGTTGCAGTTGGGGTATAGTTGCGAATTGCCTACCAATAAGTTGCTATTAGAGAGCTACGGCTCGCACGAGATATACCTTGCGTATAGTTTTGACATACTGAGACCCAAGCGTACCAATAAGTACAAGAGTGTACGTTATCTGTAGCGCGTTTGCGTGTGGAGCGATGGGTAAGGTAAGTTTGTGATATGGAGTATTAATACGAAAAACAAAAATATGAAACTGACAAAGATTCTGTCATTGGTTGCGTTTGTGTTTGCACTGGTAAGTTGCAATAAGCCCGCCGGCGAGTTGGTAGGTGCGCGTAATCCCGGTAAATTCAAGGAGGCGAACCCGTATGGTATGGTATTCATAAAGAAAGGTTCTTTTATGATGGGTGCCAATACCCAGTCGGCTGTTTTTGAGCAGCCGGATAATACCATGATGGCTACGGTAGAGGCTTTCTGGATGGATGAGACGGAGATTACCAACAACGAGTATATGCAGTTCGTCCATTGGGTTAGGGATTCGATAGCGATGACATATCTGGTTGCAGCCGGTATGACGGACTATGCTATTCAGCCCAAGGACGGCGATTTCGATGAGGAAGATTTTACGTTGAATTGGCGTAAGAAAGTGCCATGGAATAGCAAAGAAGAGGATATCGTAGAGGCTTTGGCTCCGATGTATTATTCCGACGGGAGGACGATGAAGACCAACTTCTTGCACTATCGTTACCAGTGGATTAACTATGACCAGGCTGTTCTTCAACGCAACAAGTTCGATGTGGCTACCAGCCGTTATCCGGAGGGAGCTTCGGTGCGTGTGGATACATTTTGGGTAAACGAGGAAGACGGTGGTATCATGGATAGTACGATTTACCGTCCTTTGCGTGAGCCGAGCGATTTGGTTACCAAGAAGATTATATGTATCTATCCTGATACGCTCGTTTGGGTGCGTGACTTCCAATTCTCGTTCAATGATCCTATGTTGCACATGTATTTCTCGCATCCGGGATATGCCGACTATCCTGTAGTAGGCGTTACGTGGGAGCAGGCGCATGCTTTCTGCAATTGGCGTACCAGCTATTTTAATTCGCACACGAAATTGGCAGCGCAGGAGTACCGGTTGCCGACGGAGGCTCAGTGGGAGTACGCAGCACGTGGTGGTCGTAAGTTAGCTATGTATCCGTGGGGTGGTAATTATGCTCGCGACGGGAAGGGTTGCTTCTTTGCAAACTTCAAACCTTACCGGGGTGCTTATAATGATGATACTGGAACAACGACGATGAAGGTGGCACAGTTCCGTCCGAATGATTTCGGTCTGTTTGATATGGCAGGCAATGTCGCAGAGTGGACGAATAATGCTTATCAATCGTCGTCTAATACGAACATACACGACTTGAATCCTGATTATTCTTATATGGCTCGTAAGGATGACCCGGATATCTTAAAGCGTAAGGTCGTAAAGGGCGGAAGCTGGAAAGATATCAGCTATTTCATGCAGTGCGGCGTGCGTACATATGAATATCAGTACGAGAGTCGTCCTTATATAGGTTTCCGTTGCGTACGCGCATACATTGGAGAATAATGTCCTTGGCACACAGACAGTTTGAGGAAAATATAACGTAACATCATTAAAAACATCAATAAAGTCTATTTACTATTATGGCTACAGAAGAACAGGTTGCACAGAAACGTGGTCCTTGGGCTAAGTTTATGCATTGGTATGAGTCCTACAATGGAAAGTTTGTTGTGAACATCGTTTATTCGGTGGGTGCGTCGGTGGTAATTGTCGGTGCATTGTTTAAGATTTTGCACTGGCCGGGTGCGAGTCAAGTGCTTATGTTGGGTATGTTTACTGAGGCTTTCTTGTTTCTGATTGGAACCTTGGAGAAACCACATCCTGAGTTTCATTGGGAGAATGTGTTCCCGCAGCTTTTGGGATATGGTACGAAACCGGAACTGCTGGAGGAAAAATCGCATCAGCCTCGTCCTACGCTGTTGGGTGCAGGAACAGACGGTAGCGCACCTGAGGCATCGGCATCCGGAGCTCCCATAGCATCCCGTTCTGCAGTTCCTTCTTTGAATGAGGGGGAGATGGCTGCTCTAAAAGACGGTATTACGGACCTTGCGAAGACTGCAGCCCAGTTGTCTGAGCTGGGTAAAATAGCCACATCTACCTCCGCACTGGGCACTAAATTGGCCGCTGCGGGTGAGGCAGCAGATAAATTCGTCGCAGGTCAGGATACTTTGTTGAATGCTTCTAATGCATTGGGACAGCAGTTCGCATCAGCAGCCGGCAAGTTGGAAACGAGTGCGGATAATCTGAGTGCACATTACGTTTCTGTAAGTGACGAGATGCAGAAGGTAGTAGCCGCTACTCAAGGTTACCGGCAGAATGTAGAAGGCGTAGGTGCAAAACTGACAGCTCTCAACTCGATATATGAACTCCAAATCAATGCTATTCAGGCGCAGGTGGATGCATGCAAGACGCAGACTACATCTCTCAGCGCTATATCGGCTAATGTACAAGCGATGCAGGTTGCTGCTGCGGAGGCTCAGAAGAGCCAGGAAGCTTATAGCGCAGCATCGTCCAAGCTGGCTAAACAGCTGGCAGACCTTAACCGGATTTATGGTAATATGCTAAATGCGTTGGCATAAGGTCAGAGTAGTATTAATTATGGACTATAAGTTATATTGATTTATTATGGGTGGAGCAAAAAACTGTCCGGAAACCCCGAGACAAAAAATGATTGGTATGATGTACTTGGTGCTCACCGCCATGTTGGCGTTGAACGTAAGTACAGACATCTTGAATGGATTCACTTTGGTGGATAATAGTCTCCATTCTACTATTGAAGCTTCTGATAATCGTAACAAAAAATTATATCGTGACTTTAAGTCTGCTACCGATC
Source organism: Paludibacteraceae bacterium (assembly GCA_051870995.1). Classification (GTDB taxonomy): domain Bacteria; phylum Bacteroidota; class Bacteroidia; order Bacteroidales; family Paludibacteraceae; genus Colicola. The sequence goes on from JBJECK010000027.1 coordinate 12,542, forward strand.
AGAATCCCGAGAAAATGCAAGAGTGGTACGACAAGGCATTGGAAGTAAGCCATCGTGCTGATAGCTTGTTTAATTACATTCAGGATTTCAAGACGCAAATTGCTATTTTGGCAGATGGTCAGAAGATGGTGGATGAGCGTATTGCTGCTACGGGTGACGCTGCGCGCGGCATACAGGCAAAAGATAACTTGGATGTTACTGCACAATACGCTATTGTAGAGGGCAATGGTCTCAAATTGAAAGAGATGATTGCAATGTATCGTGGCTATTTGGTGGAATTGGCGGAGCAAGATGCAGTTTTGCGCAATGAGTTCCTGAAAGTGTTTGCGACAGACAAAGGCTGGAATTCGCATGAGAACGATTCGTGCGATTGGGAGATCGCCATGTTTGAGGGAATGCCGGTAGGAGCGAGTATCACACTGTTGACCAAGATGCAGAACGATGTGCGTTCGACAGAGAGCGAAATCGTGCAATACTTGATGGACAGAACGGATGCTACTGATTTGCGTGTGAACAAACTGAGTGCGTACATCATACCGAAATCCAATTATGTGATGCGTGGCGGTAAGTATTCTGCCCAGATTATCTTGGCAGCCATCGACTCGACGCAATGTCCGGAGTATTATGTAGATGGTCAGCGCATCAATGATCAGGGCTTGTATGAGGTAATGGCAAGTGGAATGGGCAACAAGACATACAAAGGTCAGATTGCCTACATGAATCCTGCAACAGGAGCCATGGAATATCTGCCTTTTGAAAGTGAGTATACCGTAGCCGAACCGGCGGTAACAATCTCGAATAACGACCTTAATATTATGTATCGTGGTTATGATAACCCGTTCTCGATTTCTGTACCGGGTGTAAGTAACCATCAACTGAAGGTCAATGTGTCGGGTGCAGCCGTTACTCAGAAAAACGGTTTGTGGATTATCAAGCCGGCGGAGACCTCTAAGAAAGTAACTATTACGGTATCGGCAGAAATGGATGGAAAAATGCAGGTAATGGGCTCGCGCGACTATCGCGTAAAAGCGTTGCCCAAACCGGGAGCATATTTCAAGAGTGGCGAAACGGAATACCAAGACGGCAACATTGCCCGTGGAGCTTTGCTGAATCCTAATGCGACGGTGATAGCCAGCTATGGTCCCGACGGTCTGTTGGATTTGCCATTCAAGATTACCTCGTTTAAGGTCAATATCAACGGAGTCATTACAGAGGCAAGAGGGGATAAGTTTACGCGTGATCAACTTGATCGTTTGAGCAAACTCAAAAAAGGTGCTATTGTAGTGATAACGGATATACGTGCTAAAGGTCCGGATGGCAAAGATACTCGGCTGAGCCCTATTCCGCTCTCTCTAAACTAAATAAAATTTATGGATTATATGAAGAAACTTTGTGTCCTTGCATGTTTGATAGTGAGTGTTGCTATGGTCAACGCTCAGCATCAAGTCATCTCGTTTTTTGATGAATTAGGTGGCTCCAAGATTCAAACGGAGGAATTTACTCCTAAGCATGATACGATAGTAAAGGTATTTCATCGTTTGGATGATGTCGTTTGGTCGCGTTATGTTTATCGGGTTATTGACATGCGTTATAAGCAGAATTATCAGCTGTATTTCCCCGTTAAGTCGGATGATCCTGATTATCGCAACCTATTCATGGTTATTACCAATGCGGTGATACAAGGTATGCCTATTTATGAAAAGGATGCAGAGACGATTAAGCCTACTTTCAAGCTTCCTTTTTATGCGAAAGACTCAAGTTTGGTAAGGCAGACGTTTAGAAATCCTGTGCCGCGTGCATTGATACCGACCATGTTCTTGGTGGACGATCCTTTGGCAGACTATTCGGACGACCCGACGCATTATGACGTATCGTCATCGGATGCTATGTTGGTTCACTATGACAGTATCACGGATAAGTTGTCATTCCATTTCTATCCGTTTGAGTCGGTTGTGCGTAACCAGTTGAAATTCTTGATTCAGGAGGTGGTATTCTTTGACAAGCATACTTCACGCTTGCATTCTAAAATCATGGCGATAGCTCCGCTGAATTCGGATAAGATAATGACCAAGGATGGTTCAAATGTGATGAGTGCTCTCAGGGAGTCTATTATGTTTTGGATTCCGTTTGATGCGTTGCGTCCGTATATGGCGATGCAATATGTGATTCCTTCTCAGAATGAGACACGCCGCGTAACGTTTGACGAGTTCTTCCAAAAGCATCTCTATACGTCGTATATTGTAGGTGAGGGTAATATGTACAACCGATTTATTCCCGAGTATTCCGGTGCAGAAGATGAGATAAAGAAAGAACAGAAACGCATCGAAAAAGAACTGCTCGATTTCGAACAAGACCTTTGGGAGTATTAAGCAAAGCAGAAAAAGGGCAGGTAATTACCTGCCCTTTTTCTCCGTACTACGGTCATTATGAATTCTTGTTTATCTGCGTATGAGTAAATCCCATCGTTTTTGGAATATGTATCTGACTGCCGCCATGAGCGTGGCACTTGTGTTGTGTTTGGTGGGATTGGAGTGCGTCCTATTGCTGTCTGCCGGAACGCTGATACATCGTATGAAAGAGAATGTTACGCTGACGGTTATTTTGACAGACGATATGGATTCTGTAGCGCAGTCGCGTTTCGAGTCAATGTTGTCGGTGGCGGATTATTGCCAGTCGTATCGTTATATATCTTCAGAACAGGCATTGGAAGAACATATACGCTTGTTAGGAGAAGATCCAAAAGCGTTTTTGGGATATAATCCGCTGTCCGCATCGTATGAGATACATCCATCGGCGGTATATGCAGATTCGGATAGCATCCATGCGTTGGATTCGCGTCTGTCCTCATTACCTTATGTGGATAAAGTGCTTTATCAGCAGGACTTGGTAAGCGTGATGAATAGTAATCTCTCGCAGGTTTCTGTGATATTGCTCGGCTTGGGTGTTGTGTTGCTATTGATAGCGGTAGTATTGATAATGAATACTATCCGTTTGCAGATTTATTCTCAACGCTTTTTGATAAATACAATGACCTTGGTCGGTGCCACATCGTGGGCTATTCGCTCTCCTTTCGTAGCGCGTTATATTTTCATGGGAACGCTGGCAGCGGTCTTGGCAATGGTTATGGTAGCAGGGGCGGTGTATTACGTTAATATCCATTTTGGTATATTGTTATTCCCTCTGACTTGGCAGAATATTGTCTTTGTGACGGGAGTGATGTTGGTTACGGGGATATTACTAACTCTCGTATCGTCGTTGGCAGCTACAGGAAAATATATCCGCATGAGTACGGATACAATGTATGAAATATAAAGTAGGTTATTATGAAACAAAATCTTCCTAAACTGAATATTATTCTGATTGCAGTATCGTTTGTGATTATTGTAGTTGGCTTTGCACTAATGGTGGGCGAACCTTCGGGGGCGGTGTATAATCCGGATATTTTTTCCGCTCGTCGTATCACGGTGGGACCTATGATTTCCTTATTCGGCTTTGTGGGTATGGTCGTCGCTATTTTGTGGAAAGGTAAGAAATCATGAATTGGTGGGAGGCACTCATATTAGGCGTAGTGCAGGGCTTAACGGAGTTCTTGCCGGTGTCTTCTTCCGGTCATTTGGAGATAGGGCAGGCTCTTTTAGGTACGGCGGGTGAGGAGAATTTGACATTCGCTATCGTGGTACATACCGCAACGGTATTATCGACGTTGGTGATTTTTTGGAAAGAAGTTGTGCGCCTTTTTCGTGGAACGTTTACCACACTTCGCTGGAATGCTGAGAAAGATTATGTGGCAAAAATATGCTTGTCCATGATACCCGTTTTCATAATCGGGATGTTCTTCAAAGATGAGGTAGAGTCCTTTTTCGGTAATGGATTGTTGTTAGTAGGGATTTGCCTTATTGTAACGGCATTGTTGTTAGGATTGAGTGAGTTCCTTTCCAAACGGATGAAATCGGCGGGGCATGAAGTGACGTTTTTGGATGCATTTGTGATTGGTTGTGCCCAAGCGGTGGCTGTATTGCCGGGTTTGAGCAGGAGCGGTACCACTATAGCTACGGGCTTGTTGTGCGGCGTGAAAAAGGAGTCGGTAGCTCAGTTTTCTTTTTTGATGGTGTTGATTCCTATCTTGGGAGAATCGTTTTTGAGTTTGCTTGATTTATTGCAAGGAGACATCCGGATGAACATAGGTTGGGGAGCGTTGCTGATAGGTTTTGTAGCTGCTTTTGCTACAGGTTGTTTGGCATGCCGGTTTATGATAGATATTGTCCGCCGTCAAAAACTGATTTATTTTGCTGTTTATTGTCTCTGTATAGGATTGTTTGCTATCATTTATGGACTTTGTTGAGGGGGAGATATTGGCATTTGACAAACCTTTGCATTGGACATCTTTTGATGTGGTGGCGAAAGTGCGCCATATGCTGTGTCATACCTTGGGGCAGAAAAAACTTAAAGTGGGACATTCGGGTACGTTAGATCCATTGGCTACGGGGGTTGTCGTGGTATGTACGGGGCGCAAAACGAAGTTGATAGACAGGTTGCAATACGATGATAAGGAGTATGTGGCTACTCTTCAGTTGGGCGCAACGACCCCTTCGTATGATATGGAGCATCCTGTGGATAAGACCTATCCGACTAATCATATCAATAGAGAGCTGATAGACAAGGTTATACAGCAGTTTATGGGAGAGCAGTGGCAGGTGCCGCCTATGTTTTCTGCAGTTTGGGTGGATGGCAAGCGGGCTTATAAGTTAGCGCGAAAGGGCGAGACAATAGAATTGAAACCTAAATTGTTGGTGATAGACGAGATTGAAGTGTTATCCTTCGATGTTGAGAAAATGCTTCTTACAATCAGGGTCGTGTGCTCAAAGGGCACTTATATCCGTGCCTTGGCACGGGATATCGGGGAGCGTTTGGGCTCGGGAGCCTATTTGACCGCTTTGCGTCGCACGCGGGTTGGGAAAATACGGGTGGAAGATTGTTTAACTATGGACCGGTTTGTTGAAGAGTTGGAGAATGGGACGCTGCCGGTGCAGAATACATTAATGTAGATAATTGTAATGCTATGTATAAAACTAATGATGTAAAACTCAGCCAGTTCCGTTTTAAGTTGCCGGAAGAGTTGATGGCTCAGTATCCGACGCCCTATCGTGAAGACGCCCGTTTGATGGTGCTTCACCGCCAGACAGGGGAGATAGAGCATAAAACGGTAAGCGAAACTGCCCAATTCTTTGATGAGGGCGACTTGTTTGTTTTCAACGATACGAAGGTTTTCCCTGCCAGATTGTACGGCAAAAAAGAAAAAACGAATGCCAATATAGAGGTTTTCTTGCTTCGTGAATTGAATCACGAAAATCGCTATTGGGATGTGCAGGTTGATCCTGCCCGCAAGATTCGTATCGGTAATAAGATTAACTTTGACGACGATCCTGCTATTGTAGCAGAGGTGATAGACAATACCACTTCACGCGGACGTACTTTCCGCTTTTTGACCGACTACGATGACGAGGAGTTCATACCTCATCTTTATGCTTTGGGAGAACCGCCGCTTCCCGATTATATCCACCGACCTATGAATGAGGAGACGCAAGCGGCTTATGATGCCGAGTTTCGCGGCTTGCCTGTCAGAGAGATGGATGTTGAGCGTTACCAATCGGTCTTTGCTTCGAAGGTCGGTGCTGTTGCTGCGCCGGCAGCTTGTCTCCATTTCTCCAAACAATTGCTCAAGCGCATGGAAATACGCGGTATAGAAACAACGTTCCTTACGTCGCACATGTCCCTCGCTAATTTTAAGCCGATAGATGTTGAAGACCTGACCAAAACAAAAATGGATTCCGAGCAGATTGAGCTGACTTCATCCGTAGTGGACGCTGTGGAGAAAGCGCATCAATCCAATAAGCATGTTTGTGCAGTAGGTACGGAGGTGATGCGTGCTATGGAGCACGTGGTAGGCACCGGTGGAAAACTCAAAGTGTATAGTGGGTGGACCAATAAGTTTATTTATCCGCCGTACCGGTTTACGGTGGCTAACTCGTTCTTCGTCAATTTTTATCAGCCTGAGTCCAGCCAACTGATGATGGTGGCTGCCTTTGGCGGTTTTGAGGCGGTAATGAATGCATACGAGGTGGCAATCAAAGAGGGATACCGTTTCGGAGATTATGGTGATGCCATGCTAATAATAGACTGATGCAAGTAAAGATTGAAGAGAGCTGGCGTCGGGTATTGCAGCCTGAGTTTGATAAGCCCTATTTTGAGCTGTTGACTGATTTTGTGCGCCGGCAATATCAAACTCGCCAATGTTTCCCGCCTGCAGGGTTGATATTCAACGCATTCAATTCTTGCCCCTTTGACACAGTCCGTGTCGTGATTATCGGGCAGGATCCGTATCACGAAGTCGGACAAGCACACGGCTTGTGTTTCTCTGTCAATGAGGGAGTTGCTATACCGCCTTCGCTGGATAATATCTACAAGGAGATTCAGCGTGATTTGGGCAAACCGGCTCCCGCTTCCGGTAATCTGCAGCGTTGGGCTGACCAGGGAGTGTTGCTCCTCAATGCAACTTTGACGGTAGAAGCGCATCGTGCCGGTAGCCATCAGAACAAAGGCTGGGAAGAACTGACCGATGCCGCTATACGCGCCCTGAATGAGCAGCGCCAAAATATCGTTTTTATGCTTTGGGGCAGTTACGCGCAGCGTAAGGGGCAGTTTATCGATCGGCGGAAACATCTTGTTTTGGAGACATCTCATCCCTCTCCTCTGTCTGTATATCGAGGGTTTAGCGGTTGCGGCCATTTTTCCAAAGCAAATGCCTACCTTGCGGAACACGGACTGCCTGCCATTGATTGGTAGTCGTGAGTATCGCTTTGGTGCTTAAGTATTTATATATTCGCTCCTGACATGAAGAAACTATTGCTTGTAGATGCGTATGCTATGATTTATCGCGCATATTATGCGTTTATTCGTACGCCACGTATGAACTCTCATAGCGAAAACACCTCGGCTATTTTTGGCTTTGTAGTTACGTTGGACGACTTACTCAAGCGGCTGCAACCGACGCACGTAGGAGTTGCGTTTGATCCGCATGGTCCCACTTTCCGTCACGAGGCTTTTGAGGCGTACAAGGCGCAACGGGAAGAAACTCCGGAAGACATACGCTTTGCGGTGCCTTTTATCAAGGATATATTGCATGCGATGAATATCCCTATTTTGGAGGTGGACGGATTTGAGGCGGATGACGTTATCGGTACGCTCTCCACTAAGGCGGCAGCGGCAGGATTCGAGGTCTATATGGCTACGCCGGATAAAGACTACGGTCAGCTGGTAGCGGAGCACATCTATATGTACCGCCCGCGTCATACAGGTGGTTTTGAAACGCTCGGACCGGCAGAAGTTTGTGCCAAATATGGTTTGGCTGATCAGTCGCAAGTAATTGACCTTTTGGGGCTTATGGGAGATGCAAGCGACAATATACCGGGCTGCAAAGGGGTCGGAGAGAAAACGGCTGTGCAACTACTCCAACAGTTTGGTACGATTGAAAACCTGTTATCGCATACGGATCAACTGAAAGGTGCATTGCGACGGAAAGTGGAGGAGCAGGTAGAACAAATTCGTTTTTCCCGTTTCTTGGCAACCATACGAAAGGATGTGCCTATTGACTTGGATGAGGCGGCACTCAGCGTCAAACAGCCGGATACAGATGCTTTGGCTGTCATCTATCGGCGTTTGGAGTTTAATTCACTGCTTAAGAAATTTCCTCAACAGGGAGCTGCTGCAATTGTTGCTCCGGCAACCAAACAAAAGCGCGCTCCTGTGGAAACGACGCTTGATTTATTTGCGGACACGCCACTGCCGAAAGCCGAACCGGCAGCACAACCGACTGTATCCGATACGGAAGCCCGTTTGGTGAGCTATTTGCTCAATCCTGAGGTCGCCTACAACCCGAGCATCCCGCCTAAGTGGGATGCGCTGAAAGCAGACTCGGCGCTATGGAAACTGTACAATGAGGTGGAACTGCCTTTGGTGCCCGTCTTGCGCGAGATGGAGCAGGCGGGAGTGCGCATCGATGTGCAGCGCTTGCACGAGGCGGAAAAACAACTCACTGCGGAGCTGAATACGCTGGAGCAGCAGATTTATGCAACCTCCGAAACAACTTTCAATATCAACTCTCCGCGCCAAGTGGGTGACGTGTTGTTCGGCACTTTGCAGTTGGATTCCAAAGCCAAGAAATCGAAAAACGGGCAATATTCCACGTCGGAAGAAGTGCTGCAAGCCCTCAAAGACAAGCATCCTGTCGTGGCGCAGATATTAGAATATCGCGAACTGAAAAAACTTATCTCAACCTATATATCGACTTTGCCCGGGTATATCAATCCGCAAACTGGGAAGATACATACAACTTATAACCAAACTGTTACGGCAACAGGTAGGTTATCTTCATCCAATCCTAATCTGCAGAATCTGCCTATCCGATCCGAGCGCGGAAAGCTGATTCGGGAAGCGGTTATTCCGGATGACGGTTGCGTCTTCTTGAGCGCGGATTACTCGCAGATAGAGCTTCGTTTGCTGGCGCATTTCTCGCAAGACCCGCATCTGGTAGAGGCTTTCCGCTCGGGGCAGGATATTCACGCTGCTACTGCCGCCAAGATATTCGGTGTGCCGCTTGACCTGGTAACGAAAGACCAACGCCGCCGCGCTAAAACGGCGAATTTCGGTATCATTTATGGTATTTCCGCATTCGGACTGGCGCAACAGTTGGACTGCCCGCGCGGAGAAGCTAAGCAGTTGATAGACGACTATTTTGCCGCCTTCCCCGGAGTGATTGCATACATTGAGCAACAGAAAGAGCTGGCGCGTCGGCGGGGTTTCTCCGAGACACTGTTTGGCAGGAAACGCTACCTCCCGGACATCCTTTCGCATAATGCTACTGTTCGCTCTTTTGCCGAACGAAATGCTGTGAATGCGCCTATCCAAGGGACGGCGGCGGATATTATCAAGATGGCGATGATCTCGATACATCACCGCCTGAAAGAGGAAAAACTGCGGACGCAGATGATTATGCAGGTGCATGACGAACTGAATTTCAATGTGCCCCAAGATGAGGCGGAGCGCGTTCGTGCGCTGGTGCTGAGCGAGATGGAGGGCGTAGTGAAACTATCTGTACCCCTAATAGCGGACTGCGGTATTGGTAAAAACTGGCTGGAGGCGCATTGACCACGCCAATTCCTTTCGTTTATGCTCCCTTGAAAAACGGTTTTTGAACGGTTTATTAACGGTTCAAAAACCGTTTTTTTTAGACCGTTTAGTTGCGATAAAAACTCGCGTGTACGTCCTTGTAGCACCCGTGGTCAGAATTTGGATATTACCAATAGGGCTAACTTGCGTATCCGGAACCGGCAAAACGTATTTGTTCATCAAAAATGAAGCATAATTTTGGATAATAGATATTTTTGTGTACCTTTGTCGCAGATTAGTATTTCAATTTTCGATGAAACCAATCAAACTTTTTTTGACCGATGTGGACGGCTGTCTGACCGACGGCGGGATGTACTATGCGGCTAACGGAGACGAGATGAAGCGCTTTTGTGTGTACGACGGTATGGGTATCGTGCGCCTGCAAAGGGCGGGTATTCCGTGCGGTATCCTCACCAGCGAAAATACCCCCATCGTGGCGCACCGCGCCGAGAAACTGAAAATGCGTTACTTCTATATGGGCGTCGGTAGCCAAGTGAATACCGGAGTGAAAACCAAGTTGGAAGCCGCGCAAGAGATTTGTAATGAACTGAATATCACGTTGCAAGATGTCTGTTTTGTGGGCGATGATATCAACGACCTCGACCTTCTTCGCGCGGTAGGAACGCCCGCTTGTCCGCCTAATGCCCGCCCCGAAGTTCTCGCCGTCCCCGGCATTCTCCGTCTCCAAACCCCGGGCGGCTCTGGCGCCATCCGCGAACTCTGCGAAATGATACTGAATGATTGAAATTATATGCTATCGTGTGTAATTTGACGTAATATCAATCAAATTATATGCTATCAAATATACTTTGGCATAATAGTTGCTGCTTTATATGCGAACGAATATAATATCGTATGCGAACAAAATTGTCAGATGATGTGAAAGCGCTGCGCAAGCGATATGGCATGACGCAAGAGGATTTGGCGTACCAGTCTGGTGTTAGCTTGTTCTTTATCCGTGCTTTGGAGCAGGGCAAAACCACACTCCGCATGGATAAAGTGAACCAAGTACTGGGCTTGTTTAATTATGAATTGACGGCAACGCCAAGGGAGCATGCGCAAGGCTAAAGTATATTATCAGGATCGGCTCGCCGGTGTGTTGGAGGAGACGGATAGTGGTTATCGGTTCGTTTATGATAATGGCTATCTTGCTGATGCACAGGCGAATCCCATTAGTCTGACACTGCCTTTGCAACGGGAAGTCTACGAGAGCACCACGCTGTTCCCCTTTTTCGACGGTTTGATACCGGAGGGGTGGTTGTTGGATGTCGCGTTGCGCAACACGGATATTAGTTCTTTGGATAGAATGGCTTTGCTGCTGCTTTGCTGCAAAGATTGCATAGGGGCAGTCAGCGTCGTAGAATGGAAAGAAAATGAGTAGATGCCTGTATTGTTATAAGGAACTGGAGGCGGGAGAGCATGATTTCCATAGCGCATGTGCCCGTCGTTTCTTCGGGGTGAAAGAAGCACCCCGCTTGGAGTATGGGCATCAGGATATGGATGCCTTGGCTGCCCGCATCATTGAAGCACAGACTACACTCACCGGAGTACAGCCCAAAATATCTCTCCACTTGCAAGCGCACAGGGGGAGCAGCAGACTGACTATTGTCGGATTATGGGGAGACTATATCTTCAAGCCGCAAACGGATGCGTATCCTTGTCTGCCCGAGGTGGAGGACCTTACGATGCACCTGGCGGAGAGTTGCAAGATTTCTGTCGTGCCGCATTCGTTGATACGTTTGGCAGATGGCGAGTTGGGATATATCACCCGGCGCATAGATAGAGACGCCAATGGCAGCAAGATAGCCTTGGAAGATATGTGCCAGCTGTCGGAGCGGGCAACGGAATACAAATACAAGAGTTCTTACGAGAAAATTGCCAAAGTGACTGCCCGCTATTCTTCTACCCCCACGAGGGACATTGTCCGTTTCTACGAGTTGTTGCTTTTTTGTTGGCTGACCGGCAATAACGATATGCACCTCAAGAACTTTTCTCTCTACAGCCCGCAGGGCATGGGCTGGTTGCTCACTCCTGCTTATGACTTGCTCAATGTCGCGATAGTCAATCTCAAGGATGACGAGGAGTTGGCATTGACCCTCAACGGCAAGAAGCGCAAACTGACCCGCATCGATTTCGAGACTGCCATGCAGAGCAGCGGAGTGGACAAGAAGGTAGTGGAGAATATCTTCCGCAAGTTTGAGAAGACCTACCCGAAGTGGGAACCTGTCATTCGCCAATCCTTCCTACCGGCCGATATGCAGGACGCCTATTGGCAACTGATACAACAACGAATGTACAGATTATTATATGCTTGACTTCAACTACTACATACAGCAGGGTGAGCCATCTCAGCGCGAGAAAGCCGAAGCCTGGGCAGTCGCCATCGGTCTCCAAGACGTTGATGGTCTCAAACCGTCGAACTACTTGATAGACACCGCGCGGAAACATATAGAGGGAGACGTAAGTTACGAGGAAGCTAAGCACCTTGTGGATAGTTATTACGAATCCCTGCCCGCTTCTCAGCAGAATGCCGACGAAGAGGAAGCAGACAAGGTCTCGCTCCATATCACCCAACTATTGGCAGAAAACACATTCACTTTTTCGCCGGCAGGCTTGGCGAACATTCATCGACGTCTGTTTACAGGGGTATTGCCCTTTGCGGGACGCTACCGCGATGTGAATATTACCAAAAAAGAGTGGGTCTTGGATGGTGATACGGTGTTGTACGCATCTTGTGACGCCATCTCAGAGACTTTGGCGTATGATTTCGAGCAGGAGCGGACTTTTTCGTATAAACATGTCGCACCCGATAGGATGATTGAGCATATTGCGTGCTTCATAGCGGGCGTATGGCAGATTCATCCTTTCCGCGAGGGGAACACACGCACAACAGCCATTTTCTTGATTAAGTATTTGCGCAAACTGGGCTTTCGGGGTACCAATCAGCCGTTTGCCGACAATGCCAAGTATTTCCGCAATGCTTTGGTGCGTGCCAATTACTCTAACTACGAGAAGCACGTCGAGGAGACAACCGAGTTCCTGGAATTGTTCCTGCGCAATGTGTTGTTGGGCGAGCAAAACGAATTGAAGAAGCATTATCAACATATAGCATGGAAGACCATAGTAGGAAACTCTATCGGTCCTTCTGAGCCGATAAATGAGCCGATAAATCCGGTCCTTCAATATATTCGTCAACATAGCGGTTGTAAACGCAAAGAGATAGCAGAGGCATTGGGAATGACTCTCATCTCTGTGAAAAGGGTATTAAGTGCAATCGCTTCCCAAATCGAGTATAGAGGAAGCAACAAAACAGGAGGATACTACGCAAAATGAAGAACATCGCTGTCATACTCGCAGGAGGCATCGGGGCGCGCGTAGGCGGCGCCGCTCCCAAGCAGTTGCTACCCTTGTCCGATGGTCGCAGCGTTCTCGAGCATGCTGTTTCCGCCTTTGAGCAGGCTGCTTGCATCGACGAGATTTGCATTGTCATGCACCCCGACTATGTCGCTACCGCCGAGCAGTTTCTGCTTAGTAATAGTTGGCAGAAGGTGCACCATATTATCCCCGGCGGCAAGGAGCGTTGGGAGTCGAGTGTCAATGCCATTCGCCTATATAAGGACCTCCTGCCTGAGAAAGACTTCGCCGACGCCAACATCCTTTTGCACGATGCTGCCCGCCCGTTTGTCAGCCAACAGATTATCGCCGATGTATGCCGTGCGCTGCAAACCTGCGAAGCGGTTACGGTTGCCGTTCCTGCCACCGATACCATGTACGTGGTACAGCTCGTCCACGAGTCCCGGCAACCCGCCCAACAGGACAACGCAGCGGAATGCACGGTTCAATCTATTCCTCCGCGTCAAACCCTTATGTGCGCCCAGACTCCCCAGGCGTTCCGCTTGCCACTCATCGCAGAGGCATACCGCCGCGCCTTAACCGCCACCCAAGGCACCATCCCCGCCACCGACGACTGTGGTATCGTCCACCAATACCTCTCCGTTATCCCCCTCCACATCGTCCTCGGCGCCGCCTCCAACCGCAAAATAACCTACAAAGAAGACCTATAAAATGGGACGCATTGCGCCCCGAATTGATTATAGGCACACATGAGCATAATAGAGACCAATAAAAATACACCAATATGACGAACAAGAATTTTTGTATGAGTTCGTATTTAGCATTCCGCTATATCGAACAGGAAAATATGGATTTCTACGCAGGTTTGCACCATCATAATATACCTGCTGTACCGGAGGATAAAACTATCAAGGTTTATTCTCCGCAGGATATAGACCGTGAGATCCAAAAGCAGTTCGATGCCCTCAAAGGCAAGAAGCTTGGTATCTTGCTTTCCGGCGGAATGGATAGTGCCAATCTTGCGTCGTACATGCCCGGCGCAGACGCTTATACTTTCCGTTTCCTCGGCGGCGAGATGCGGCAGGAGGAGCTCCGCCGCGCGGAGTATTATGCGCAGCAGTATGGTTTGAATTTGCACTATGTGGACATCGATTGGCACACCGTCGAGCAGTATTTGCCCCTGTGTATCAAGGCAAAGAATGCCCCCGTACACTCTATCGAGCCGCAGATTTTGGCTGGGGCAATGCAAGCCAAAGCGGATGGAGTGGAGTTGATGATTGTGGGCGAGAGTAGCGACCTCCTGTTTGGCGGAATGGATCAGTTGCTTTCAAGAGATTGGGATTACGAGGCGTTTAAGAACCGCTACACCTTCCTCAATCCTGCCGATGTCTTGCGCGAACCGGTGGACATGGATTATCTCTATGCACGTTTCCGTCAAGGCGGGAAAATCGATTTTCTGTCGTTTATGGACAATGTGTTCAGTATCGAATCCTCTTCATCCTATTATAATGCGTTTGCGGTGGCGCAGATGCCTTATCTCGACCCTTATGCCATATTGCGGATGGGTGAGCCGCTTGATCTCCATAGGGTGCGGAACGGTGAACCGAAATACTGGATTCGCGAACTCTTTCACATGAAATACCCCGATATTCCTATTCCGAACAAAGTGCCGATGCCGCGCCCCGTGGACACCTATTTCAAGGACTGGGCGGGTCCTACTCGTCCGGAATTTAGGCGCGATTTGGATATGACGCGCTTTACCGGCAATCAAAAATGGCAGATGTATTGCTTGGAGACCTTCCTCAATATGTACGAGCCGCTGAAAATCGGCTATACAACAGGCGTTTACGACCTCTTCCATATCGGGCATCTCAACCTCTTGCGCAAAGCAAAAGCACAATGTGATTACTTGATAGTGGGTGTTAGTACGGATGATTTGGTAGAATACAAGGGCAAGCGTTCGGTTATACCTTTTGAGGAACGAAAGGCGATAGTAGGGGCTATTAGGTATGTGGACGAAGTCGTAACACAAGAGGATATGAACAAACTCGGCGCTTGGCAGAAGTACCGGTTTGACGTGATGTTTGTCGGCGATGATTGGAAGGGCACGGATAAGTGGAACAAGATAGAAGCAGACCTCGCAGCAGTTGGCGCGGAGGTGGTCTATTTCCCTTATACCAAAGGCACATCAAGCACACTTATTAACGAAACATTGCTTAAACTACGCGGCGAATAATGGAAGATTTGTCAGTATATAATCCCGAAGGTTCTGTACTACGCCGGGCACAGCATCGAATGGTGGAGATACTGAAGGCGGTTGATACTATTTGCAGGGAAGAGGGGATTACCTACTTTTTAGATGGCGGCTCGCTGATTGGTGCGGTGCGCCATGGCGGCTTTATCCCTTGGGATGACGACTTGGATATCGCCGTCATGCGCGAGGATTATCCTCGCCTGCGAGCCGCTTTGTTGCGGAAACTGCCGAAAACTTTGGTGTTGCAGGACTACCATACAGACCCCAACTATCCTATGTTGATTGCCAAAGTGCGGGATAAAAACTCTTACTTTGAGCAGCCCGACATGCACAACCTCCGTGAGCAAGGCATCTATATCGATATTATTCCTATGGAGAAAATTCCTTCTTTGAAATGGAAAAAAAAGATTGACTATTGGTATGGGCATTGTCTGCGTGCATGGCATAACTATACAACTGTTTCTGACAAGTTGGTGTCTGCATTGTTTTTCCCGGTTGCATGGATAATGTTGCAACTGACCCGTTTTGCCAATATATTCAGCACTTCTGATCAGATAGCACATGCCTATGGTTGGGGCGCGTATGGTGGTTTTTCCAAGCAAGATGTTTTTCCTGTGGTGGACATGAAGTTTGAGGATATGCAGGTCATGGTGCCGAAGAATAGTCATGCTGTATTGACGGATCTGTTTGGTGACTATATGCAGATACCGCCGAAGGAGAAGCGACCGCAGCATGCGGGGAAGATAGAAATCTATAAGTAGTGCAGTATGGAACAATCGAAAGTAAGCATATTGGTGCCGGTATATGGCGTGGAAAAGTATATCAAGCGATGTGCCGAAAGCCTGATGGAGCAGACGTACAAGGATATAGAGTATATCTTTGTGGATGATGCAACACCGGACCGTTCCATAGAGTTACTGAAAGAAGTGGTAGCATGCTATCCGGAGCGGCAGCAACAGGTGCACATCTTGAGACATGAGAAAAACAAAGGATTGTCTGCAGCCCGCAATACGGCTGTGTCTGCGGCTACAGGTGTATATATGTTGCATGTTGACTCCGATGACTATATCATAAAGGATGCTGTCGAGAAGTTGGTATGTGCCGCCGAAGCCGGCAAGTCGGATATTGTCTTGTTTGACACTGTCGAATTGCGGGAAAGCGGGGAAGTGTTACTGCGGGCGGAATACAAGGAGCGTGTCAGTTATATCAAAGGGCTGTTGCAACACACCAACCGTTGTGCGCATTGGAATAAGTTCTATCGGACTGATTTCTACAGGCATACGGGTATCCAAAGTGTGGAATCCATACGCTTGGCGGAGGACTATGCCGTTACCCCCCGTTTGGTGCATCAGGCTAAACGAATCAGTGTCCTGCACGAAGGACTTTATTGCTACGAGACGCGCAACCAAAACTCCTATGTACACAATCTGAATCGTGCGGCTATCGAGAGCCACCATAGAGCAGATAGGGTGCTGGTGGAGTATTTCTCACAGGTTGAGGACAGAGCCATATGGGCAGATGTGGTATCAGTGCTGCCCCAACGTTCCATATCGGCTTTGTTGAAGCATTCCGATCGCGACGCATGGCACGTTATCCGCGATGTGTATGCCGACGAACTTACGCAGAGTGGAAACAAACTGAAAGTAGTGGATAGAATCATATATACTCTGTTCCAAACCAACCGTACAACCCTGTTGGTTGCGTTCTTGGCGCTATATCGGTTTATCTACTCACGTTTCGGCTAACTGAAAATATACCGTCTTTCAGCCGACGATCACGTAGGATTGACGTAGGATAGACGTAAGATTAACGTAGGATAACGCAGACAATGCGCATAGATTGACGAAGCAATACCTACTCAAACAGTAAATAGTCAAATAAGAAATAGTAAATGGTCAAATAGTAAAATAGTCAAATAGTCTATGTCAAAAGCATCTCTCATCAATCCGGTCGCCTCTCTTTCTGGAGCGCTCGACCATGGAGGGCAGGTCCATTTCCGCACCCGCAACGGTAAAACGTACACCTATTGCCTCATTCATCCTTATGAAGGACCTGCATCCGAGGCGCAGTCTGCCATGCGAAAGGGCTTTGGTGCCTGTTCCCAAGAGGCAAAACGCATCTTGAACGACCCCGCTCTCCGCGCAGAGTGGGAGACTCGCTATGCCGCCTATCTCAAGGACGTCAAGCGCCATCCCGCCAACTATCCCCGCCCTTGCAGCACCCTCCGTGGCTTTGTCATTTCAACGCTCTCAAAGGTTTAACCCAATTGCGCAGTAATGTTCTGCTATCAATTCTATGCTGACAGTTATCATTTGCACCTATAATCGGGAGAAATACATCACTGCTCTGTTGGAGAGTGTCGCGCGCAACGACTTACCATACTCAGACTATGAAATCCTGCTTGTGGATAATAATTGTACCGACTATACCCGTGAGTACTGTATGAAGTTCGCGCAAGCGCATCCTTCTCTCACGTTCCGCTATGTTCTTGAAACGCAACAAGGCTTGTCTGCTGCACGAAACAAAGGCATTCGAGAAGCCCATGGAGACCTCTTGCTCTATATTGACGATGACGCTTTGGTCGATTCCCGTTATCTTCGCACTTATGTCGAGTTTTTTCGGACGCACCCGGATGTTATGGCGGCTGGTGGACCGATTGAACCTCAGTATGAAACGGAAGAACCTTCGTGGATGTCGCCCTACACAAAAGCCCTACTCACAGGCTGGATGAACTATGGTACTGTTGTCAGAACCTACCCCTATGGGCGGTACCCGGGAGGAGGGAATGCGGCATATCGCAAACAGGTCTTTGAAGTGGTGGGCTTTTTCAATACATCTTTGGGTAGGAATGGCAATAGCCTGATGGGGTCGGAGGAAAAGGATATCTTTGACAAAATGTGCACCGCGGGTATGAGCATCTATTATCTTCCCGATGCCGTATTGCACCATATCATTCCCCCGCATAAACTCGGCGAGGACTATTTCAACCGTCTTACGCTGCAAATTGGGCAAAGTGAGCGTGCACGAACGCGCGCCATAGGCATTGGAAAATATATATACAGACTATTCCAGGAGTTGGTCAAATGGGGCGGCACGATAGTCTTGTTGTTTGCATATACTCTCCGTGGGCAATGGCAGAAAGGCTGGAAGTTGGTCTTGTTCCGCCGAAACGTAACCAAGGGCTTACTGGGTATCCAATCTGCTTGCCTGGCAGAATAGATATTGGCTATAAAAACAGTAATGTGCTTATGATGATAGACAACCTTCGCATTAAGTTCTTCTGCCGTTCGTTTGATTTGCGGCTGTATCGTATCTCCAAAGGCTTATACGAGTCGCTGGGCTACCCTTGTGTCCGCCTTACCGACCAAACGGCAGACGGCTACTTCTACACCATGCTCCGTGATGAGACGTGCGACATTGCCGTTAACGTGGACGAAGACTGCTTTATCACCAATCCTGCTACGGTGACGGAGTTGGTGGAGTATGCCGTAGCCAACGGCATCGCCAATGTAGGCTGTCCCGATGGAGGATGCTGGGTCCCGCGTGGCGGTAATCCCTTGGTAACGAACCCTTTCTTTAATATCTTCGACCTGCGCATTTTGCGCAAACAATGCTCTAAGAAAGTAGTGAAGGCGTTTTCCTATGCCGAACACAAAGCGGAGATGATAAACCGCTTTCCCAAAAAGATGCTTTATAAGGAGAGAAACTACAATTTCGATTCTATAGACGGCGAACCTTATTATCCTTTCTTCCTTTGGCAGGCTTGCAATACCGCTACTTTATACCTCCATTCTGCGCGCCATAGCGATGGCTGGACTACATTGCTCTTCGACCCTCAGGGTAGGGAGATTTGCCGCCATACGTGGCTTGCCCGTTTCTATTCTGTCCCCTCTTTTGTCGTGAAGCATTGGCAACCAAGTGCCGGCAAGCAGCAACAGCGGATTGATAATATCATTAGGGAGTCCTATACCATCCGCCATTTGCAGCAGCCTGTCTTTATGTCCCAAGACAAGGTGGCGTTCTTGGCAGATAAAGCCCTGCGTTGGATAATCAAAGTCCCCCAGCGTATAGCCGGTTGGCCCGGCAAGATTCGCCGCCGTTTGCTACGTTCATGCTGACTTCTTGCGCTTGCGGTACACCTCGTATCCCGCTACGCTGCACAGCGTTAGTAACATCACCCCAAAACAGCATAAGGACAAGATATTCCCTTTGCGTACACTCTCAGGGGCGAATACCATACGGAGTTGGTGGCTTCCCGCAGGAATGACCGCAGCGCGTAGCATGTAGTCCACACGCGCAAGCGGCAATTCTACATCCTCTTTGCCTTCACTATCCAACAGGTATAGTTTCCAGCCATGCGGGTAGTATATCTCCGAGAAAACGGCTATCTTGTTGTGCTCATTCTCGGCATAGTAGTCAATATACCGCGGTGTGTATTTCGTAAGCTCGATCTTGTCCTCTGCAAAAGCCATCAGCGGCGCGACGGTGGGCTGCGATATATCCAACCTGTCTGCAAATGCTTTGTCCGCTATCGCCGTGGTATGCAGGTCGATAGTGCTTAGTGCAGCAATCTCGTCGTTGGCGTTATCTACCAACTGCAGACTGTCTATGAACCAGCAATTACCCATAGCGTAGGGGTTTTGAACGGGTATCTGACTGCCGTTCTGTAGCGGCACAATGGCGTACTTCATATTCAGCATATTCAGTACAGGGAACAAGCTGTCCCCGTCGCACGGACTCATAAAGCCGTTGGTCTGCATTATCGCTTGCATCAGCGGGTTCATCTCCGGCGCAATATGTACGTCAATTAGGTCTTGGTATCGTCGTAGCTTTGCAGCAGAGTACCCTCCTATCGAGTTAAGGTAGTAGCTTGTGCGGGCTTCGTTGAAGGTGTTCGTAGCGAGATTAAGCACTCGGAAGTGGCTCTCGTCCTTGAGCAAGTCCTTTTCGTACGGCATCATCTTGAATGCTTTGTTGCGTTCTTTCAGGTCAACAAACTGCGAGTCGTTGCAGAACCGTTTGTTTACCGCCCACATATCGCCCACTATCAATAGGCAAAGGGCAGCGCCGGCATAGACATTGAGGCGGCGCACCTGCTGTTTGTTATAGCGTGTGTAGGCGTAGGCAAACGTAACGGCTGCGCCAAGCGCTACGAACAGGAGCGACCGCCACGCGTCAGCTTTCAACATCGCCGTCCGTTGGTCGAGAATAGCGTTGTATATCTGGTCGCCTACTTGTCCTTTCCACTGCGCGTCATACGACGAAGTAACGTCTATCGAACCAGCAAAGAGTGCTACAATCAGACATATCGCTGCTGTGGTACCGCCCGCAACAAAGATGCTGTTGCGCACACGCTTCCAGCCTAACGTGCCGTTGCTAATCGCTTTTAGTGCAAGGAAACCCAACAACGGAATCGTTATCTCTGCTACAATGAGTATGCTCTCCACTGCGCGGAACTTGTTATACATCGGGAAGTACTTGAAGAACAACTCTGTCAGCGGCATAAAGTGGTGTCCCCACGCGAGAAATACCGAGAACAGGGTCGCCACTAACAGCGCCCATTTGTACGGTCCGCCTACGACCAGCAAGCCTAATAGAAACAGGAAGCATACGATAGCCCCCATATATACAGGTCCGCTCGTGAACGCTTTCTCGCCCCAATAGGTCGGTGCAGATTGGCAGAACTGTTTGGCTTGGCGCGATTGTACGCCCATTTTCTTGAGGTCTTGCTCTAATTGCGAGTCTTTGCCGAGGTCGTATCCGCTACAGCCGCCCATGTAGTTAGGAATGAGGAAAGTCATTGTTTCGTTGATTCCGTAGCTCCATGCCGTCGCGTAATCAAGGGCCAGTCCTTGGGTTTTGTTGTCTCCATCTGCCTGCTTCTCAAGGTCTGAGTGCCCGCCGCGCATGGTCTCGGCGGCGTATTCCTGATTGGCAAAGATGTTGGCACTACCCATTCCCATGCCTATGCCGAACGACAAAGCAAAGACTGCCGTCGCAATGCCGAAGTGTTTCCACGCTTTGTCCTTCCATGCGTTTGCCAATTCGGCAAAGAAGAAGATGCCAATCATCATGCAGATGTAGTAGGACATCTGCGGGTGCTGGAAGAACCCGATATAGGTGAAGAACATTACGAGCAACGCCCCCCGGCCGTACTGCTTGCGATAGGTTAGGATAAAGCCGACTACAACCAGCGTCATCCATGTGATAGAGTAGCATTTGCCGTGGTGCGACGCGGCGATAATCACAAAGAAATAGCTCGATAGCGCAATGGCAAACGCCCCTGCCATACTGAGCCACGTGTCTATCTTGAATGCTCTTAGCAGCGAGAAGAATGCTAATAGATAGAAAACGAATATCATAACCGCGTTGCGATTGCCCCATGAGAAGAACCAACGGACGGGTTGCAGCACCTTATCCAACGTAAAACCTCCGTTGCCGCCAATCTGATAGTTCGGCATACCCGAGAACATTGCTCCCGTCCAGAACGTGTAATCGCCCGTTTCTTCGTGGTAACGCACGCTTTCTTCTACGGCGGCGCGTCCGTTGATGTTGTCGCCTGCGTAGATAATCTTTCCCTGTACCGCGGGCCAAAAATAGATAACAGAAGCTAGTACAAAGAGTGCAAGAATCAAGCAGTAGGGTAACCACTGGCGGCTATTGGTGCGCAAATCGGATAGTTTCATATTTGGATAGTCTTATTCTGACTGCAAAGGTACGCTTTTTTTGCGAACTATGCAAACAAACTGCTTTTTATCGCCTTTATTTATCCGCGCGGTAGATATGCGGAGGATACGCTGTAGATGCGCGGGCATTCAGGGATAAAATAAAAAAAGATTTGCGTATATCATTTTTTTGCTGTACTTTTGTCCGTTTTTTCTGACTAACGTGCAATATAAAGCCGTTCCTAAAACAAGAAAACAATGGCAATAGAAGTTCGTGAAATAAATACGAAATCACAAACCAAACAATTCATTCAATTCGCCAACGACCTGTATAAGGATTGTCCTTACTACTGTCCGCCGTTCTTCTTCGACGAGATGAATACGTTCAATACGGCGAAAAACCCTGCCCTTGAGGTGTGCGAGATGCAACTATTTATGGCTTACCGCGACGGTAAACCCGTGGGGCGTATAGCCGGTATCATCAACAAAGCCGCCAACGAACATTGGAAAGTGGAGCACGTGCGGTTCGGCTGGATGGACTTTATCGACGATTTGGAAGTGAGCAAAGCCCTGTTGGACGCCGTGGCGGCGTGGGGCAAAGCGCGCGGAATGAAGCAGATAAACGGTCCTGTAGGGTTTACGGACTTCGACCACGAGGGACTGCTGGTGGAGGGCTACGAGTACCTTGCGCCGATGGCGTCGCTCTACAACTATCCTTACTACGTGCGCCACATGGAAGCCTACGGGCTGGTAAAAGAGGCGGACTGGATAGAGTTTCAGGTGTATCCGCCCCAAGGGGTGCCTGAGCGCTTGGAACGTATAGCCAATGTCGTGAAAGAACGTACGCATGTGCGCGTAGATAAGGTGCGGAATACCAAGGAGTTGGTTCGTAAGTACGGCATCGAATACATGGATGTGATAGACTCCGCCTATCAGAAACTGTACAACTTCCAGCCTATGACCATGCGGCAGAAAATGTACTACCGCGACATGTATTTCCCTGCTATCAACTTTGATTTCGTGACACTTGTGGTGAACGAGAAAGATGAGATTGTAGGAGTTGGCGTAGGTATGCCGGATATAACGAAGGCGCTTCGCAAATGCGGCGGTAAGCTCTTCCCGTTCGGTTGGTATCACGTGCTTAAGGCATTGAAAGCCAAGAAGATGGATGTGTTTGACCTGCTGTTGATTGCCGTTCGTCCTGACTATCAGGCGAAGGGTATCAACGCGCTCTTCTTTGCAGACCAGATACCATATATGAACAAGTACGGCGTCAAGTGTGCAGAGACAACGTCTATCCTCGAGACAAACTGGAAAAACCAAGCGAACTGGACACAATTCGAGCATAAGCAGCACAAACGCCGCCGCGCGTATATCAAAGATATTTAGGGGCCTGCAGGTGAAGAACGAGAAGGACTATATCGCCGCCAAAGCCAAGTTGGATGACTATGTGGACGCGCACCATATGCGTCACACGCAGGAGCGGGAGATGTTGCTGAAAGCGTTGTGCGAGATGGAGCAGCCGTTTGCGGTAAAGGTCTTGTTGGCATCGGCAGAAGAACAGCATATTAGTCAAGGAACAGTATATAATACGCTGGCATTACTCGTTTCGGCACAGATTTTGCATTGTGTAAAGCGGGGATACGGACGTGAGCAAGCGGAATACGAGTTGCTGACAAACGCGCAAACGCATTTGGAGTTGGTTTGCAGGCGTTGCGGGCGCGTGGCGAAGTTCAAAGACGTAGCTATAGAGAACCTTGTTAAGGCGCGGAAATACTCCAACTTTACGTTGCGCAGTTTCTCCCTCTATGTGTACGGAGAATGCAAAACGTGCAAGCGCAAGATAAAGAATAACAATTGATTATGGAAAATATAACCGTTAATCCGAATACTTTGTATTGGATGCTTTTTATAGGCATCGCGCTGCTGAGTTGGCTGGTGTCGGCATCGCTGGAGCGGAAGTTCAAACGCTACTCCGAAGTGTTGCTGCCGCTGACGGGTAAGGACGTGGCGGAGAAGATGCTGCGCGACAACGGTATTACCGACGTGCGGGTAACATGTACGCTCGGGCGGTTGACGGACCATTATAACCCTGTAGATAAGACGGTTAACCTCTCGGAGGCAGTCTATTCGCAAGCGACGGTAGCGGCTGCGGCTGTGGCGGCGCATGAGTGCGGGCATGCCCTGCAACATGCAACGGCATATGCGCCCCTTCGGATGCGCTCGGCGTTGGTGCCGGCGGTTGGCTTTGCCGACAAGTGGATACCGTGGGTGCTGCTGGCAGGAATGCTGTTTATCAATGTCTTTCCCCAGCTGTTGGCAGTAGGCGTGGTTTTGTTTGCTATCACGACGCTCTTTGCGTTGGTGACGCTGCCGGTGGAAATCAACGCCAGCAAGCGGGCAGTGAACTGGCTGTCGGAGGCAGGGATAACCGACCGCGAGACAACGCCGATGGCAACTGACGCACTGCGCAGTGCAGCTTATACATATGTGGTGGCGGCATTGTCATCGTTGGCGACGTTGATGTACTATATCCTCATCCTCGTTGGCGGCAGGAGAGACTGACAAGGGGATTGGATAAAGCAGGGTAGAGTATTGTACATTGAAATTGTGAAAGAAAGAGTATAGTTTGGCAAAATGAATTTTGCCAAACTGAGAGGAGGAATCGCGAAGCCCTAAACGGACGCAGTCCGTTTCATCGGCGTAGCGCATTGAAATTGTGAAAGAAAGAGTATAGTTTGGCAAAATGAATTTTGCCAAACTGAGAGGAGGAATCGCGAAGCCCTAAACGGACGCAGTCCGTTTCATCGGCGTAGCGCATTGAAATTGTGAAAGAAAGAGTATAGTTTGGCAAAATGAATTTTGCCAAACTGAGAGGAGGAATCGCGAAGCCCTAAACGGACGCAGTCCGTTTCATCGGCGTAGCGCATTGAAATTGTGAAAGAAAGAGTATAGTTTGGCAAAATGAATTTTGCCAAACTGAGAGGAGGAATCGCGAAGCCCTAAACGGACGCAGTCCGTTTCATCGGCGTAGCGCATTGAAATTGTGAAAGAAAGAGTATAGTTTGGCAAAATGAATTTTGCCAAACTGAGAGGAGGAATCGCGAAGCCCTAAACGGACGCAGTCCGTTTCATCGGCGTAGCGCATTCCGACGAAGGCCCCGTAGCTTAGTTGAATAGAGTGTCAGATTCCGGTTCTGAAGGTCCTGGGTTTGAGTCCCAGCGGGGTCACAACGGAACAGAGCAACCTGTTGATAGACAACAGGTTGCTCTGTCTTTGTTTAGTGGTTTTATCCGTCATGTCGGAATATTTTTGCTGGAGTGCTTGGTATTCGGCTTCTGTGAGTACGCCTTGTTGGTACTCGCTTAGGAAGGAGGGCTTGCGGTTGATTTTCTCTATCATCTCCGTCTGTAAAATCAGATACTTCTGGTCGCAGAAGCTCAAGCAAACGGATTGCAGCACATTATTCCCACTATAGGCTTTGGCTAAGGAGTCGCGCAGTGGCATCCAATCTAAATAACGGTTGTAGGCAAGCTACGCGAAATCTTGGTATTTCTCTTGACTTATAGCCTTTTCTATCTTCTTCTTTGTCTGTTGCACGTGTGCGTCAATCTCGTCTATTATTGCCTGTTGCTGCCTCTTCTCGGCGGCAATGGCTTGCAGCTCTTGATTCTCACTGATAGTTTGATTACAGGCGCTATCCACCTTTTGATAAAGGGCTTGGATATCTTGGTACTCTGCCTGTACCCGTTTGTTTTGCATAAACGTTACCGCCAGCAAGCCGGCGCATACCAGCAGGGCGAGCACCAAGAGCATAATCGGAATCAGTTGCCGCACCCGTGTATGGCGGGCAATAGCCCTACGCAAGGCATCGATGTCGGGGTAATGTCCTCTTCGGTCCAGTCGTCGTCTGTGTACTTGGACTCCATCTGGTTGATGAGTTTCTCTGCTTTGATGGCGTTGCCTGCTTTGCAAGCTTTCTCGTATTGGCTGAGTAAGCCCTCTTGATATATACCCAGTTCGTTGTAGATGCAAGAAACAATTGTACGCCATTTGTGCATATTGATCAAATTCATGTTAGTCCTTTTTCGTCCGTAGTGACTAATAGGTAGATTATCAGATATTTGTGGGTTTTGTTATGAGTGTATGTCCCATGTGTTTGGTTTCGTTTCTCGGCGAAAAAGCAAGCGAAATTTTTGTATGTCAAAAAAATATAGTACTTTTGCGTCGTTATCCTACGCCGGTGTTTGCGTGAAGCAAATGGAGGGAGGGATGGCATACATGGTAAAAGGCGTCTATTGCGCTTTGTTATTGACGAACTGAAAGCTTCGCAACCTTTTGTTTGAAAAGTCAGAAACAAAGTAACGATAGGGCCTACGGGTATGATTTCTACCACACGGTTTTCTTGCCGTGTGTAGTCATATCGGCGTAGGTTTCATTGTTGTTTATTTGACTTTTCGGCATGCGAAGGCCTCAGTTCGTAGATGAGCAACAGCGAAGTCTACGTTTTTTTTGTTGTACCCTATAGAAAAGTGAGAATGACAGGCAGTTCGTTTTTGAGTGTAATCGGTCGGATGTGTGCGCGCGCTCTATGCATTTTTGTGCTCGTATCGGTGTCACAGGTTGTGTCTGCGGACACATGTCCGCAGGTGCAGAGTGGTGGTGAGAGTGTGGAGCTGGCGCAATATGATTCGTTGCGGGTGGTTCGCCATTGGGAGCGGCTGGAACGGATTACGATGGCGACGTTGCAAAAGATGTCAGAGAGAATATCAAGCAAAGACGGTCGCATGATGCGGCAGATAGAGATGGCTGTAGCTGTTCTGCTGTATCTGGCAAGCCTATGGATTGGTAAAAATACGGGGTCGGATACCGGTGCCGCGCCGCAAGAAAGCAACGCCAATGGAGAAACAGCCCCGAGTATCGATATAGGCACTGAGGGTCTAAGCGGCAAGTCGAAGAGATTGCTTGCATTGCTTCTTATTATTTTGGTAGGCACGGTCGGAACGGCGTTGCTTATGCTTTGCAGCTCGGAATGTATCAGTTTGTTTTTTATCAAAGACCGTATTGCTTTGCGTGGGTTAGACCCTATGGAGGAGTTTCGGGACAATCTGATATGGAATGGCGTAGGGATAGTGGTGGGGTTGATATTGCTTGTCGGTGCTTTCACTTACGCTTTTCGGCTTAGGAGAAATCTAAGACGTCCTGACAAGGCTGATAATCAGCCGGCAGACACAAAAGAGGATTGAATAACAGAGGGAAATGAGCAATGAAAGTGCATATCGGTCATAGGATAGAGGAGAGCTTGCGATGTCAGGGCAAGTCGGTGCAATGGCTGGCACAGGAGCTGGGTATGCAGCGACCGAACGTGTATCGTATTTTTCAATCTCCCTCCTGCGACACCGCCCTACTCTTGCGTCTCTCTTATATCTTGCACACGGATTTCTTCGTGCTCTATTCGGAGTGTATCAAAAATAATACTGTATCAGAATAGATACATTATTTTGCCTGTTTTTTGTGTAAATTATACTACTTTTGTGCCCGTTTGTTAACAACTAACTATAAATATCATATTAGTATGGAGGAAAAAGAGAGATGTAAGTGGTGCGGGCGTGTGGTGTCAGTGGAAACCCTTTTGCTATACGGTGGCTATTGTTGCCCTGCTTGTTTTATGGCTGGACGGCAGAGAGAACGATAGGTCGTTTTGTGTGGCTGAGTGTAAAGTCAGAGATTAAAGAAACGGTGTTAAAGACATAAATACAGCAAAATACAACATATGGCTTTTGTTGATGTACTGAAATATGATGGTCCCAATAATGTACTTGTTTGGAAATGGAGACCGCAAGAACGAGGCAAAAAAGGCTGGGAGTTGTTGGGAAGTCAGCGCGACTATGATTTGCGTTCAGAACAATTACGCTACGGCACGCAACTGGTAGTTAATCAGTCGCAGATAGCGGTGTTTGTACGCAACGGACAGATTGCTGATATTTTCTCTGCGGGACGTTACACGCTGTCGAGCAAAAACTTACCGCTTCTTGATAAGTTGATCGGCTTGCCTTTTGGTAGTCAAACGCCCTTTAAAGCAGAGGTTTATTATCTCAATAAGTCGGTGGTAATGGATACTCGGTTCGAAGTACCTCCGTTTAATATGCTGGAACCGAATTTCCGTGTGCCGATACCTATTTCCACAAATGGAAGTTTTGCGGTGCGTGTAGGGGAGGCGCGGCAGTTCCTGAGCAAGTTGGTGGGAACGATGCCTGATGTGGGGGCAAATCATGTGAAGGAGTATTTTCGGGGCGTGATTACGGAGAACGTAAAAACTGCGGTTGCGCGTATTGCTCGTGAACAAAAAATCAGTCCTTTTGAATTAGAAGCGGCTGTTATGGATGTATCCGACCATGTTAAAGCTGCTATCGCCGAGAAACTTGAAAAATATGGTCTGAAACTGGAACTTTTTAATATTGAGGGAATCTCTATTGTAGATGATGACCAGCGTGTAAAAGACGTTATCGAAAAGTATCAGACCCTGATGTCGGAAGATATACAGGAACGTTTGCGCCTGAAACGCCGTGCAGAGAATATCGATGTATTCAAGGTGGAGCGTACGTTTGACACAACGGAAAAAGCGGCTGAGAATATCGGAGGAGGTGCAGATGGCGGAACAGGCGGTATTTTGGGAACTATGGTCGGGCTGGGTATGGTCAATCCGATGGCAAATGCAATGGGGAATCTGATGGGTAATGCGATGCAAACACCTCAATACCCACAACCGCAATCACAGGCGGAGCACATAGACAAAGATGCAATCTTAAAAATGCTCAAAGATTTGGGCGAACTAAAAGCTGCCGGTATTCTCACGGATGAGGAATTTGCAGATAAAAAGCGTGAACTATTATCGAAAATATAAATTTTGAAAGGATGATTTGCAAAAATTGTAACTACGAGAATGATGACAATGCCGTTTTCTGTGAGCATTGTGGTGCTAAGTTGGAAACAAACGATGTATTGGCTTTGTCAACAAGCTATCGTGCGCCATTAGGGAAGCGATTGGTAGCATCCATTTTGGATTCTCTGATTGCGAGCAGTATGATGTTGCTACTATTGGGCATAGCATATATGGGAGGAGAACAGGGGGAAGGTTCTTTCGCTCCGCTCTGTGGGATGGTGTTCGCTTATGTCTATCTTTTCGTTAAAGATGGATTTAAGGGTGGACAAAGTTGGGGCAAAAAGGCTGTTGGTCTGATGGTGATACATTTGTCCGATGGAAAGCCCTGCACTGTTGGTCAGTCGGCGGTGCGAGCGTTAATAACCTTGTTGTTGAATCTGACGATAATAGGTGGAGTCGTTGAACCCTTGATGGTCCTTATAACTGATAATGGTCGTCGTCTTGCAGATCGAGCTGCGGGGACGCAAGTTATTGAGAAACAGTTACTAAATTCCTAATAGTCAGATATTATGATTTGCAAGAAATGCCATGCCGTAAATGACGATGCGGCTCAGTTCTGCGAAAGTTGCGGAGCTCCATTGCAACCAACACCGGCAAAAGACAAACTAAAGATTGTATTGCTGTTGAGTGCTTTATTCTGTATGTTTTTATCTGTGCTGGATGATGTTTTATCTTTTCCTTTATTTTGTTCCTACATTGCATTTTTAAGATGGATGATATGCATGTTGGGTATAATTGTGATAGTATCTTGGATTTTATTTTTTATCTATAAAAGGTACAAGAGGCAATTAGAAGTTTCACTTCCAATAAGTGTTAGTCTTTTATTTGGATTGTCTCTATTTGGGAGGTATTTTTTGATAAACAATTATGCTTTTTATGTTATGATGCTCTGTATTATAACGTGAGTTCGATATAAACAGGTATGATTACCCCGTTGATAGACAGCAAAAT
>JBJECK010000028.1:0-9283 GCA_051870995.1 Paludibacteraceae bacterium
AGCAAGCATCTTGGGACCCGCGTAGCCCCTGCATGGGCTCTGCATAGCCTTTGGATTAACGTTCTCCCTCCCCTTTTTCTCCCTCGTGGTGCAAACCAATGTAGCGTTAGCGTAATGTTTGCAACACGAAAGCGCAGCAACCTCGTAGGGCTAACGCTGTAGTGGAACGGAAGCGTTCTTTCCCGGAGAGGATTGCAAGCGCGGTGGCGTTCTGTTACGTAGGGATTTGCAAGCAAGCATCTTGGGACCCGCATAGCCCCTGCGTAGCCTACGCGTATCTCATGGCAATCCCCACGAAAGACAGACCACATTTCAACTACCAAATAATTGCGTTTCTATTTGGATTTTACACAAACAAATCAGGGGTGTTGCTTAGGCGACACCCCTGATTTGAAATATCAACCCCTTCTCGGGTTAGCGTTCTCCGTTTTGGAGTATTATTTTAGCTGTTTTTATTTCCCAAACATAGAGTAGATTGGTTGTATTATATGCGCTCTATATAGTCGCGGCGGACCCAACCTTGGTTGTTGCCCACGCGGATATTGCACCACTCTCCAAGTGTCTCTTTGATTTCCGCTTTCGTCCCTTCGTGTAGCGTGAAAAGGTCTGTGCCGGAGCGGTCGGGCGACGATTTGGCATTCACTACTCCCTGCGTGATAATCGCTTCCGCGCGTTTGGTATCGCGCTGGTGGAGCGAACCGGCATTAACGCAACTCAGTATCGCAACAAGCAATGTTATCCACGCCAAATGGAAAGCCGTCTTGCGTAACCACGTCTCGCGGTTAAGCAAAAAGACAAGGAGACACACCAGGCATAGACTGAAGAGCACGATAGACATCCACATCCACGTTTGTTCGGTCAGCCAGTTGCGCACGGCTTTTGACCAGTTGCTGATGGCGAAAGCCTGTGTGTCGGCAATGTTGTCGGTGATACGCGATTGCGCAAAAGCAAGGTTGTACTTGATATCTGCGTTGGTAGGTGCCAGGCGCAAAGCGCGCTCATACGCCAAGATAGCCTGCGCCAGTTCGCCTTGCTTGAAGTAGGCATTGCCCATATTGTAATAGACAAAGGCGTAGTCTTTGCTGAGATGCCCGCCCGCCTCGTTGATAATCGACTGATAGGTTTGTATGGCGTCTGTGTAGTTGCCTGCTGCATACTGCTGATTGCCTGTCTCAAACGCCGTTTGGGCATTGATGCCGAGCAGCCAGGTCGCCAATGCCAATAGTGTAACTGCTATACGTTTCATAATTTCCGGTCTTCTAAGTTGTTGATAAGCTCTGTAGTTGCGCGATAGAGGTCGTCCATAGCGTGGTCGGACGAAGGAGCATAGCGCGCAAACTCTGCTGTAGAGAGCACGTTGTTCACTTCTTGTATGAGCGTTTCTTCTACGTTCTTGCTGCGCAGTATAGAGGCTATATTGTCTTTGTTCAGGTTAGCTGTGGGGATACTCAGTCGGTCGCTAAGGTAGGTCCACGCGGCACGCTCTATTTCCTCGTAGAAGGCTTCTTTTTTGTTTTCCTTGAGCAATCTATGTGCTGCCTTCAGGCGCTTTTGTGCTACTTTGTTGGCACGTTTGTAGCGCACGCGGGTAACATCCGCATTTTCCTTTATCTGCTTGCGGAAGATGACAAACAGCAGACAAGCGATAGCGAGCGGAACGATATAGAGCAACCAAAAGAGCATATTGCCATAGACGATTGCCGTCGGCTGTTGGGGTACGAACGAGTGCGACTCTGTATTGATATAGCGGATATCGGTACCCAGTTGTTTGATGTCTTCTTTGTTGACATAGCTGTTTACTATGGCGTTGTTGCTTTGCTCGCCCGCACCTTTCTTCACGTGTATGGTGTATTCCGGCGAACTGAGGGTTTTGTATTCTTCGTCCTGCGTGTCGTAGTAGGAGAAGGTAACCGCTGGTATGGTGTAGTCGCCTGAAGCACGCGGAATAGCCAGATACTCGATAGACTTTGTACCGCTGATGCCCGACGGGGTGGTTTTGAAGTTGTTGGTAACCTTTGGGTCGTATGGCTCAAAACCTTCGGGCCAATCTACGGCAGGCGTCTTCAACAGTTTCATGTTGCCCGTACCGGTGATGTCTATTTTGATAGTTACGGCATCATTCGTCTGCACCTCTGTTTGCGATATGTCGGCATTCATCTTGAACCGACCTACGCCGCCCGAGAAACCTGCGGGCTTACTGGTAGGCAGAGAGCTTACATGGATAGTAACACTCGGCGCAGTCAGCATCTTGGTTACGTTGGTGTATGAGCCGAAGAAGTCGTCGAAGATGCTCCTCACTTGTGCCCGTGTCTGTACACGCAGTACCGCCTCAAACGAAGCGGGGTCTATCTTGATGTTGCCGGAGTGTTGCGGATAGAGCAAGGTCTGATAGAGCACAGCCGTTTGATAGTTGCGCCCGTCGTAGTGCTCCAGCTCTGTTTGTATCTCGCCTTGCTCGAGGTCCTGGCGCAGGAAACCGGTGAACTCGGGTATCTTGGTGTTGTTGGTAAATTGCGCAACGTCCACGCCCGCGAAATATAGTTTGTAGCTCAGCAGCACGGCTTCTTGCTCATGCACATTGGTCTTGCTGACTACGGTGCGAATGAATAGATTCTCGTTGCCGATGCTTGCATTCGTGTTGCCGCCGCTCTGATTCCGACTATTGTTGGTACTTTGGTTAGCAGCATTTTGCCCGCCGTTGTTTTGGGGAGCATCAGCGGGAAGTACGGTAATGCGCACGCCGTTGGAGGTATATTCCTCTACGCCTACTTTGATAGTAGCGGGGGCAATGGTAAACGTACCTTCTTTTTGTGCCAGCAGAGTATAGGTATAGGTTTGCGAATAACTGGATGTACGTTTGCCGTTGACAAACGAAGTAGAACTGGATGTAGAGGTGTAGGGCCCTGCCAAGAGGTCAAAATCCGGCATCTCAGGTGCACGCAAATCGCGTGAACGTTGGTTGACGGAGTAGGTCAGTTGGAAAGGCTTTCCGGCAATGACTTGTGCAGGAGCAGATGCCTTGAACTGTACATCATCGGCGGCGTAGGCAACCGATAGCACGAAGCCTGCCAAAAATATAGTGAGTATGCGTTTCATATTACCAATCTTTTTCTACGCGACGTTTTTGTCCTTGTTGTCGTTGCAGTTTTTCTTGTGTTTCCTGTTCGTCTTGCTCTAAGGCTTGCAATATCTGTTCGGCAGTCTCTTTCTCCATCGTCTGTTCGTCTTGCTGAGCCTGCTGCTGTTGTTGCTGATCTTGCTCCTGCTCCTGTTGGTCTTGCTGTTGGTTCTGCTGGTCTTTGTTTTGTTCTTGTTGTTGCTGTTGTTGGTTTTGCTGATTCTGCTGTTGGTCTTGTTGTTGCTGTTGGAGCATCTGCATAGCTTTTACGAGGTTGTAGCGCGTATCGTCGTCTTTGGGATTATTGCGCAAAGATTGCTGGTATGCGGCAACGGCTTTGTCGTATTGCTGCTGTGCAAACAGGGCATTACCGAGGTTGTGGTAGGTGGCAGCGGCTTGCTCTTTGTCGTCCTTGTCAAGGAGCGATGCCGCCTTCTGAAATTCCTCTTGCGCCTCGGGATACTTGTCCTGCTTGAAGAGGGCATCGCCTAAGTTGTAGTGCGCCTCAAAGGAATTGGGGTTGGTCTCTATAGCACGGCGATAGTTGACCTCCGCTTCCGTGTAGTCCTGCTTGTTGTATTGCTTGTTTCCTTTGCGGATATTGGGAGCTTCTTGCTGTGCGAGGGCTGTAGTAGTCAGCAGTATGCCAGCGAGCAACGATATAATGCGAATAGTTTTCATAGTCTTATTTTTCGTTGAAGATATCCAGCCGTGTGAGCGATTTGTTCTTGCGATTGAAGATATAGAAATCGATGACGAGTAGCAAGAGGGCTACCAGTGCAAACGACTGGAATTGCTCGTTATACTCGGTATAGACCGTTGTTTCTATATCGGCGGTAGCAAGAGCGTCTAATTCTTTCTCTAAAGCGCGCATTGCGGTATTGGTATTGTCGCAACGAACATATATACCATTTCCTGCTTTGGCTACTTCGCGACACATATCTTCGTTCAGGCGCGATACGACCACGTTGCCTTGCCTGTCTTTGCGGAAATTGTTGGTGCCCGGTATGGGGATAGGCGACCCTTCTGGTTTACCGATACCGATTACAAACACTTTTATTCCCGCCTCTTTGGCGCGTGTGGCAACGGCTATGGCGTCGTCCTCATGGTTCTCGCCGTCCGTGATGAGTATGATAGCGCGACTGGCATCGGTCTCGGTGCTGCCGAACGATTGTATTGCCGTACTGAGGGCTGCTCCGATAGCCGTACCTTGTGTCTTGATAAGATCGGGAGTAATCGTTTGCAGGAACATCTTGGCGGATACATAGTCGCAGGTAATAGGGAGCTGTGTATAAGCCTCTCCGGCAAATACCACCAGTCCAACCCTGTCGTCCACCATCTTGTCTATCATCCGGCTGAGTAGCTGTTTGGCTCTGTCCAGTCGGTTGGGTACCACATCCTCTGCCAGCATAGAGTTGGATATATCAAGGGCTATCATGGCTTCTATACCTTGTCGCTTGATAGTCTGTTCGCGTTGCCCGTACTGAGGGCGTGCTGCCGCAAAGATAAGCAGGATAAGGGCTACCATCAAGATAGAGAATTTCACGGCAGGGCGCACACGCGAAACGTTAGGCATCAGTTCCGCTATCAGGTTCGGGTCGCCAAAGGCCTCCAGTTGACGCCGTTTGCGGCGACTATACAGGATGTATGCCACGATGAATACCGGTATGGTAACCAGCATCCACAGCATTTCTATATTTGCAAAACGAAACATATCTGAGTTATTATTCGGTCATCAGTTAGTTATTGTTCGGAGCACAAAGTAGCGCAGAACGATTTCCGACAGCAGGCAGAGCAAGGCAGCCAACAGGAATGGTGCAAACGTCTCTGTATGCTTGGAGTACTCTCGTACACGCAGTTTGGTTTTCTCCAATTGGTCTATCTGCTCGTAGATAGATTTTAGGCTATTGTTGTCGGTTGCACGGAAGTACTGTCCGCCCGTAGTGGTGGCTATGCGCTGCAATGTAGCTTCGTCAAACTCGCTGTCCATCATCATATATTGAATGCCCACAGGCGTTTGTACGGGTACGCGCGCTTGTCCGTGCGAACCAACGCCTACGGCGTACACGCGGATACCGTAGGTCTTGGCTATTTCGGCAGCTGTCTGAGGGTCTATATCTCCGCGGTTGTTAGAGCCGTCGGTCAGCAGAATGATTACTTTCGACTTCGTCGGCGAGTCCTTCATACGATTGACTGCATTGGCTAACCCAAGACCGATAGCGGTACCGTCCTCAATCATACCGAACTTGACGGACTTGAAGAGGTTGATTAGTACGGCGTGGTCCGTAGTCAGAGGGCACTGGGTAAAACTCTCGCCGGCAAAGACTACCAAACCGATTTGGTCGTTCGGACGTGCGACAACAAAGTCGGATGCCACTTGCTTTGCCGCCTCAAGGCGGTTAGGTTTCAGGTCTTCAGCTTGCATAGTGCCGGATATATCAAGCGCCATCATAAT
Organism: Paludibacteraceae bacterium; assembly: GCA_051870995.1. GTDB lineage: Bacteria > Bacteroidota > Bacteroidia > Bacteroidales > Paludibacteraceae > Colicola. The sequence continues at coordinate 5,574 of JBJECK010000028.1, forward strand.
ATCTATACCCTCAGTCGATTCGGACGACCAGCGGTTGGTCAATTGGGGGCGCGCAAGGGCAAACGACAGCAAGGTGATACAAGCAACACGGAGCACAAAAGGCACATGTAACAAATAGATACGTGCCGAGCGTGACTGTTTCCTCAAGATGCGGGTAGAAGATATCTGTACACTGGCATCCGCCTTGTGCAACTCGTATATATACCAGCCTATGAGCGGTATCAGCAGCAATAGCAGAAATAAATATGCGGGAGTAGCAAAACTCATATTCTATTTGACAATTTGACTATTTACTAATTTGACTCTTCAAGGTTTGTCTTGCCCTCTTGGTCTTCTGTATTAACTTCCTTCTTCGGTGCCGTCTCTTGTACGAAGTCGTAGGCGGTGCGGAGTGCGGTTTCGTTCTCGTCGGGAGTGGTAGTCCATTTGGCGAATTTCACAAGGTCAGCCAATTGGAGCATCTTCTTCAGGCGTTCGAACAACTCTTTCTGTTCGCTAATCAGCGGCTTCAGTTCGCGCAAAGTCTCGTCGCTGGTTTTCTCTGTGCTGGATACCGCATAGCGGCGGGATATATACTCACGGATAACATCGGTTAGGGCTGTATGGTATTCTTTTACTTTGCCTGCCTGCCAAATCTTCTCCGCTTTTATCTCGTCCAGTTTTTCGAGCGCTACTTCCTCGGCAGGGCGCAAAGGCACTTGAATCTCCTCTTCAGTTGTGCCTTTACGGTGTTTGCGGATATAGCGCACAAGGTAATAGCCCGCTACCGTCAAGCCGATAATGAGCAACGTCAACAATACCCAACGGAAGATGCCCCACCACCATATAGGTGCTTTGCGTATGTCCTTGATGTCGGTAATCGCTAAGGCAGAATCTATCTCGAAAGGCTGTATCACATTCAGCGACAGCGCATCGCTCCATAGTGTATCGTCGCCTGTAGCGAATGGTTGCGGCGGGATATAGAACAGCGAATCCTTAAACGAGGTGAGCGTCAAGTATTGGTTGAGTTGTACGCGCCCGTCGGATAGGGTAGTAGTGTCTATTATCGTTCGGTCCACTATCTCTATGCCCGGTATCAGTTCCTCGCCATAGACGGGCAACTCTACCTGCTCGGTAGCTTCGCGAGTAACCGACAGGTGCAAGTCAGTTTGGTCGCCGATGTAGATAGCCGACGAATCGATTGTTGCAGATATGATGATTGCTAATAAAACACCCATGGTTGTTCTGTCGCTTGTTGGTTAGTTCTTAAAAAGCCTCATTAGTGCGCGCACGTAGTCTTCATCTGTGCGGATAGATATATTGTTGATACCCGTTTTCGAGTAGAGCGTCTGCAGGTCGGTTTGCTGCTTCTGCCACGCGGCGGCGTAGGCATCCCTGACGCTGCGTAGCGCGGTATCGACCCAAATACGCTCGCCTGTCTCTGCATCTTTGAGCTTGACAAGCCCCACATCGGGCATTTCGGTATCACGCCGGTCGTATATCTGAATAACGTTTAGGTCGTGTTTGTGCGAGGCAATCACGATAGGCAAAGCACCTACTTTGGTTGACGGCGCAACGGCAAACACAGGGTCTTGGCAATCACTTATGAGGAAAGCCGTACAACGCCGCTTCTGCGCATTGGCGAAATAGTGGAGTGCGCCGTTGATGTCGGTACCCGCAGAGGCAGGTTCGAACGACAGCAACTCGCGTATGATATGCAGCACATGCGATTTACCTTTCTTGGCGGGGATATATTTCTCTATCTTGTCGGAGAAGAAGATAACTCCCACCTTGTCGTTGTTTTCGATAGTAGAGAAAGCCAGTGTAGCGGCTACCTCTGCCATCATATCGCGCTTCATCTGCGTCAGCGTACCGAAGTTGCGGCTGCCGCTCACGTCCACCAGCAACATGACCGTCATCTCCCGCTCTTCCTCAAACACCTTAATATAAGGTTTGTTGAGGCGAGCGGTAACATTCCAGTCGATAGAGCGTACATCGTCTCCGGGTTGGTACTCACGAACTTCGCTGAACGCCATACCGCGCCCTTTGAATTGGGAGTGGTACTCGCCGGCGAAGATATTCTTGCTCAGCCCGTGCGCCTTAATCTCAATCTTCCGTACCCGTTGTAATAACTCTTCTGACGTCATAACCTCAATACAAATTGCTTACGGTACTTGTACCGCGTTCAGCACTTCGGTTATCACATCTTCTGTGCTGACGTTGTTGGCTTCCGCCTCGTAGGTCAAGCCGATACGGTGGCGTAATACGTCATAGCATACGGCACGCACGTCCTCGGGGATGACATAACCTCGGCGATGGATGAAAGCGTATGCCCGTGCGGCACGCGCAAGGTTGATGCTTGCACGCGGTGAGCCTCCGAAACTAATCATCGCCTTCATGTCCTTGAGTCCGTATTCCTCGGGGTTGCGTGTTGCGAAGACTATATCTACAATATATTTCTCTATCTTCTCGTCAATATATACTTCATTGACAACATTACGCGCCTTTTTGATATCTTCGGTCGAAAGGATAGGGAGAATCTGCTTCTTCTCCTGCGAGATGTTCTGACGGATAATCTGTTGCTCCTCTTCTTTCTTCGGATAGCTGATAACTACTTTCAGCATAAAACGGTCGGTCTGCGCCTCAGGCAAGGGGTAAGTACCTTCTTGCTCTATCGGGTTCTGGGTAGCCAATACGAGGAAGGGGTCGTCAAGCTTGAACGTCTCTTCGCCAATCGTAATTTGACGCTCCTGCATCGCTTCAAGCAGGGCGGACTGTACCTTGGCAGGGGCACGGTTGATCTCGTCGGCAAGTACGAAATTGGCAAAGATCGGACCTTTCTTGATATGGAACTCCTCGGTCTTCTGCGAGTAGATTTGTGTACCCAACACATCCGCAGGCAGCAGGTCGGGCGTAAACTGGATACGCGAGAAGTCAGCTTTGATAAGGTCTGCCAAGGTCTTTATAGCCAGTGTCTTCGCCAGACCGGGCACGCCCTCGAGCAGAATATGCCCGTCGCTCAGCAGACCGATAAGCAGACTCTCTACGAGGTGCTTTTGCCCGACAATCATTTGGTTCATGCCCATCGTTAGGGCTTCTACAAACGAACTCTCGCGCTCTATGCGCTCTTGCAGTTCGCGAATATCTACGGTAGTTTGCATAAATTGTTTTTGGTTGTAGTTATCTGTTTTCAAGAAGAATAGAACCCTTGGGTTTATTCTCTGTTTGGTTTGCTACAAACTCTGTGCCAAAGTATGCGCGATAGAGAAACTATTGTATTCATTTCTGTCCATTGTGTTCCTTGCTGCCGGATGTATGACTAAGAACTGCCTGATAGATGTTCAAAATAGGCTCATAGTATGCCGAATCACCCAATAATCACCTATAAATCACCTATAATTATCGGCTGCATTATTCGTGGAGAAACGGACAATTAGCAGACAAGTATAGGTGATTTACGGCAATGTGAAGAAAGCCCGGTGGGCTTGCGATAGTGAGTGCGGTGCGTAACTCCTACGCCCCGAGAAAAGCGAACGGGAGAATAAGAGCAACGAGAGCGGTCTATGTGCTGCTTGTATGCTATGCAAATGCTCACTTCGGGAGAATATTGCAAGCAATGTCAGCATGGCTACTCGTGGTGCAAACCAATGTAGCGCAGCGGAATGTTTGCAACACAAAAAGCGCAGCAACCTCGAATATCTAACAGCCCTTCGGGCGGTCCAACAGTCGCA
>JBJECK010000029.1:0-8764 GCA_051870995.1 Paludibacteraceae bacterium
TTCTCTACTGGGTACTCCTGCAAGCACATTACAGCAGCCTCTCTCGCGGCGTGATAGACTTACGGGATGTCGTATTCTTCCTGAGTGTAACTGCGACAGGGATACTGCTCGCCATCATAGTAATAGACAAGATAACCAGGAAATAGATGACACGGATAGGATTATTAAGCGATACACACAGCTATCTTGACCCACGGGTATTGGAGCATTTCAAAGACGTGGACGAGATATGGCATGCCGGGGATATAGGCAGTCGTGAGGTGCTGGATACCCTGAGACGTTTCAAACCCACGCGCGCCGTTTTCGGCAATATGGATAGCGGCGACGTGCGCTATACGCTGAGCGAAATATACCGCTTTCGGGTAGAGGATATAAATGTACTGATGACTCATATCGGAGGTCATCCTGGTAAATATAATCCTTGGTTACTACCGATATTCAATAAAAACCTTGAGGCTACGAGCCAAGAGGAATCATCAGCAGACAGCAGTCATCAACAGATAGATTTGTTCGTCTGCGGGCATAGCCATATCTTGCGAGTGCAATATGATTCGCAGTATCACTTCCTGACTATGAATCCGGGTGCCGCCGGCAAACAGGGATGGCAGATAGTGCAGACACTGCTGCGATTCGTAATAGACGGGACGCAGATACGGGACTTAGAGGTAATAGAACTGGAACGAAAATAAGACGTTTTGTTAGCAAAAAAGCAGGGATAATGCCTAAAAACGGATAGAAAATAGCATAATAACAGCAAATAGGTGTTGCACAACATACAAAATGCTATTGTGGGTATCAGAAAAAAGCAGTACCTTTGCAAGCGAAATCAAAACAACACAATCTTTTTTGTACCTTAAAAAAACAGACTAATACCTTGGAAAAGTAGTCGTCGTGAGACGACTTTTTTCTTTGTTATAGGGTGTCGCCTCGCGCGCACCCTTTTTTGCGCTCTTCCCCTGTCCTCCTTCGTATATCTTTTCCGCACATTGACCGCGCATTGACAGTGCATCCACAGCGAACAAAAAAGCAGACAAATATAGGCGTTGCCTAAGCAACGCCTATACCAACAACGCCATACAACTATGCTTATTTATTCTGATTGAAATAGAATGCAACGTAAAGGTTGGCTCCAATATTGTCTGTACCGAAATGGAAGCCGTGGCTGGCAGGAGCTACTTTCTCGGTGAATTTCTCCACCTTCATCGTTTGTATATTCCATCCCTCGTACACATCAGCGCGAGCGGGATTAACCTCGTAGTAGAGACCTACATTTACATTCGCTCCAAGCGCGATTTTCGGTGCGACAAACCACTCAATACCTACCGTACCATACACACCTAACATGTGGATAAGATGGTCCGCCTGAGAAGATAAGAGACGAGCGTTGGGCATATAGCCGGCAACGGCTGCATAACCTAAGGAAGGATCGATAGAAGGTATCTGATTAGCCTCCGTAATAGCATTTCCGTAGCTGTAGTTGTATGTAACTTGCCCGAAAGCATAGTTGACGCCTGCGCCAAAGACTCCTTGTACGGGGCGAGTTTTGCCTACACGGTACTCAACGCCCAAGGCAATACTACCGAAAGTACGATTAAGTTTCCGCTTGTCAGTCACTTTTGCACGGCTCAGCGGATCAAAGAACAAAGCCGCATCATCCTGCACATATGTATTGTTGGCCTTAACCGTGATACCCATACCGATATTTGCGCGTACAGCCAACTTATCGTTGAGCATATAGGTCCCCATGATAGATACCATCGGGTTAGTGCAACCATAAAGAGAAGTAGCTACCACATCTCCCAGCATCGGGTCGCCGCTGAGATCGCCCAAACCGTTATTCAGGTTACCATTGAACATATTTCCGAGGAAGGTCGCCAGAGGGTCAATCGCAAATCCGACAGAGAAATCGCCTTTCGCCGGCAGCCATGTGGAATAGTCCTTATTTGCCTTTTGCTCGGGAGACTCTTTCTCCTTGGCTGCGAGCGGCATAACCATTGCAGCGACGAGCAATAAACTCATTATCTTTTTCATAACATTTTCGTTTTTATTAGGATAATACTAATACACTATGCTTTCTTAGTATGCCCAGCCAAGCGGATTAGTAGCTATATATAGTAGATATCCCTTTACATATACGTCCTCATCCGGACCACCGGGAATACCATGTATTTCCATTTTTGCGTAATCGGGAGTGAATTCTACCGGCAAGTTAGGCATCGTACAACCAATCAACAAATCTCCGTCACTGAGCGCCTTAGTATCTGCAGCCTTTGCATAGTAGCCTTCTATCTCTTCCGTCTTATCCAGATATTTCTTATCATCTTCACTATACTTCTTAAAGTAGTGTATGATTGTATTGAGGTATGCCTTGGTCTCTATCTTAACTTCGGTTTTGCTGATATCCCACGTATCATAAAGGTCAGCTACAAGATTATAAGCCCCCTCGGTAGCAGCTGTTGCTTTGAAAACAAGTTCTTGCCCTTTGAACTTAGGATCTGTATTTGTGAACGTTACTACCACTTCGACGGGCTTTGTAGCATTCTTTGTAGCCTCAAGAACTTTGAAACCTTTATCATGATCTTCCGGATCATTCCACTCTTTTTTCTCATACTGCTCAACGATAGTTCCTCTCAAGGAGACCTTCTGGTTGCGGGCAAGGATGGGTTTTTCAACATCCTTCGTCAGCGTCATATTGGCTGCCATAAAAGTTTTACCGTTCTCAATATCCACACTTGTGGATTGTTCAGCGTAAGATACCTCCACCTTTTGGATTATACCATTTACAAGATCAAAATACTCGCCGACAAACGGACGGGTATATGCCTTCATACCGGCAATAGGTTTCTGACCAACAGGAATCTCAATCGTATATAAACCGTTGTCATCGCATATACCTTCGAACATTTTCTGTCCCTCAGCACCTTTATCATATTCGTCGTAATTCACTTTCACCACAACTGCGACGCCTTTTGCCGGTTCGTTGAGTTTAGCCATACCGTTAGCATCCTGTACATACCCTTTGTCGATGTACACGTAACCTTGCACGACCGCTTTTGTAGCGATGTCGTCAAAATTGAGTTCCGATTGGGGCTTGCAACCTACAAACGCCAATGCTGCAACCACCATACATGCTACAGCGTAGAAATGAGTTTTTTTCATAACATTAAAAAATTAGTTGTTAGTAAAATGATTAAGTGCAAAAATATTGCGTGATATTCGATTGTGGAAGTTAATCTACGGCGTTGTGTCCCCAAAAACGTTCGTTTTTCTGACATAGTGTTTTGGATTTGTTGACTTTCCTGGCGGCAAAGGTAATACATTTTTATTCACCATCCAAATATTCTGTATATTTTTTTGAAAAAAAGTGTATTTGGGGTCATTATTGACCGCATAGGAATCAGTCTTGCAGGATATGTAATTTATATTTGTTAGTTTGTAATTGGATTTTGCTACATTTGCTTTCAACTATCACTTCTCCGTTTAGTCCTTGTTGTTATGTGGGCTATCATCACTCCATTAGATATTACGCTTTGTGTAGAAACACTGTGTCAGAAAAACGAACGTTTTTCTGACACAGTGTTTCTTGATAGCTTTTGGCTACTATAGACGCACATCGGCGGTTGTTCGCCGACAAGAAGTTAGTCCAGCGTCTTGGCAACTTCTATCTCCTCGAAGGTCTCTATCAAGTCACCTGCTACTACATCGTTGAAAGCCTTGATACTCAAACCGCACTCAGTATTGACACCGGCTTCCTTGATATCATCCTTAGCATGCTTGAGCGACGAGAGTTCGCCCGTATGGATAACGATACCATCGCGGATAACACGACACTTATTGCCACGTTTGGCTTTTCCTTCACGCACAATACATCCCGCGATAGTTCCCACCTTGGATATATGGAAGGTTTGCAGCACCTCGAGAGTAGCCGTTACTTTCTCTTTTATTTCCGGCGACAGCATACCCTCCATAGCCGACTTGATTTCCTCGATAGCATCGTAGATAATCGAGTAGATGCGTATATCGACCTCTTCCGAATCTGCCATCTTCCGTGCCGTAGCGGTAGGACGGACGTTGAAGCCAATGATAATCGCATCGGATGCCGCCGCCAACAGCACATCGCTATCCGAGATAGCACCCACAGCTCCGTGAATAACATTGACCTGAATATTCTCGGTAGAGAGTTTGAGCAACGAGTCGCTCAATGCCTCTACGGAGCCGTCCACATCACCTTTGACAACGATATTGAGTTCCTTGAAATCGCCGATAGCCAAGCGGCGTCCAATCTCCTCAAGCCCGACGTGTTTCTTGGTACGAATCGACTGTTCGCGCTGTAGTTGCTCACGCTTGTTGGCAATATCGCGTGCCTCCTGCTCGGTAGGCAGTACGTTAAACTCGTCGCCTGCCTGCGGCGCACCGTTAAGGCCGAGGATAGTACACGGTTCGCCCGGGAGCGCCTGCTGAATCTTCTGCCCGCGCTCGTTGAACATCGCCTTAATCTTACCATGGTAGATACCCGCCAAGACGACATCACCCATACGAAGCGTACCATCCGCCACAAGCATCGTAGCCACATAACCACGTCCCTTATCGAGCGAAGACTCGATAATAGAACCCTTGGCACGGCGTTTTGGATTTGCCTTCAAATCAAGCAATTCCGCCTCAAGCAGCACTTTCTCCAGCAACTCGAATACGCCATCGCCTTTCTTGGCAGAGATTTCCTGACATTGGTACTTACCGCCCCACTCCTCTACGAGGATATTCATGTTGCTCAATTGCTCACGTATCTTATCGGGGTTAGCACCGGGCTTATCGCACTTGTTGATAGCAAAAATCATCGGTACTCCTGCCGCCTGTGCGTGGTTGATAGCCTCAATCGTCTGCGGCATGACAGCATCATCCGCCGCAATAATGATAATTGCAATATCCGTTACCTTGGCACCACGCGCACGCATAGCAGTAAACGCTTCGTGTCCCGGAGTATCCAGGAAGGTGATATGCTGCCCATTCTTGAGCTTCACATTGTAGGCACCGATATGCTGCGTAATACCTCCCGCCTCACCGGCAATAACGTTGGTGTTGCGGATATGGTCGAGCAAGGATGTCTTACCGTGGTCAACATGTCCCATCACGGTTACGATAGGACAACGAGGCTCTATATCCTCCTCGTTCACCTCCTCGTCGGCGTTCAGCTCTTCAATCACGTGAGCAGATACATATTCAGTTGTGAAGCCAAACTCCTCCGCTACGATATTAATCGTCTCGGCGTCCATACGCTGGTTGATGCTCACCATGATACCCAGCGACATACAGATACCGATAACTTTCGTTACAGGTACGTTCATCATGACGGCGAGGTCGTTCGCCGTAACGAACTCGGTGAGCTTCAGTACCTTGGATTGTGCCTGCTGTTCCTCCATATCGTGCGCCAATTTCTCACGCCCTTGCTCACGGCGTTCGCGCTTGTACTTGCTGGTGTTGGTCTTTCCCTTCTGTCCCTGCAAGCGTGCAATCGTCTCTTTTATCTGACGCTGTACCTCCTCGTCGTTCACCTCGGTCTTTACCGGGTTTTTCTTCTTGGGATTGGCTTTTCCTTTCTGGTTGCGGACATCGTTGATATCGACCTTCGTTTGCTTGATACGGTCACGTTTGCGCTTCTCTGTAGCCTGCTGCTGACGGTCCTCACGCTCTTTCTTCTTCTCCTCCTTGGTTTTCTTGGTAGGGTGCGTAGCCTGGTTGATGGCGCTCAGGTCAATCTTGCCAACTACCTTCGGAGCATTCTTCAACACGGGTTTGCCCAAGGTAAAGAGCTCGGGTTTCTCGGGAGCCGACTGTTCCTCCGCAGGCTTGGTTTCCTCAGCAACTGCCTGTACCTCAGCCTCTGCTTGGCGGCGTGCCTCTTCGGCAGCAGCCTGCGCCTCACGGTCGGCTGCCGCTTTAGCCTCTGCCTCCGCTTTCTGCTGAGCCTCTTTCTCCGCCCTGCGTCGCTCTGCTTCCTCGCGAGCCAAGCGCTCTGCTTCTGCTGCCGCAGCAGCCTCAACGGCTGCCTTGCGGGCAGCTTCCTCTTTGGCTTTCTTCTCTGCATCAAGGTCGATTTTCCCCACAACCTTCGGCTGAGGAATCTCGGTAGCGATATGCTCATTTTCTTTGTTTTCCTCCACCGAAAGCACCTTCGGAATCTCACGCTCCTGACGCTCTTGCGCCCTACGTTCTGCTTCCAGTTTGAGTGCCATATCTTTATTAAACTCCTTTGCAAGGAGCAGATACAGGTCGTCGTCAATGCGGACATTAGGGTCTGCATTGATTTCCTTTCCTTGCTTTGCACAAAAAGCAACGGCGGTGGACATACCTATATTCAGTTCCTTACAAGCCTTGATCAGTTTGATTGCCATGCGATAAAAATATTATAGATTGTAGTTGTGTTAATCGTTTTCAAACTCCGTCGCCAATATACGAAGTACATCGTCGATGGTCTCTTCCTCGAGGTCTGTGCGTGCCAGCAAGTCTTCCTTTGGCGTATTCAACACTGCCTTGGCTGTATCCAAGCCGATAGCTTTGAGTGCATCCAGTACCCACTGGTCGATTTCGTCGTTGAACTCGTCGAGGTAGATATCCGTGTCGTCGCCGTCCATCTCGCGATATACATCTATCTGATAACCCGTCAGCATACACGCCAGCTTGATATTGAAGCCTCCCTTTCCGATAGCCAAGCTTACCTCGTCTGGCTGTAGATAAACCTCTGCCTTCTTCTCTTCTTCGTTGATATTCATCGAAGAAATCTTAGCCGGAGCCAACGCACGCTGGATATAGAGCTTGATATTGCTTGTATAGTTGATAACGTCGATATTCTCATTGCGCAACTCGCGCACGATACCGTGAATACGCGCGCCCTTGATACCTACGCAAGCGCCTACGGGGTCGATACGGTCATCGAACGACTCCACTGCCACCTTGGCGCGCTCGCCCGGGATACGGGCGATATTCTTGATAGCTATCAGTCCGTCGTGCACCTCAGGTACCTCCTGCTCGAACAAGCGTTGCAGGAACAAGGGGCTGGTACGGCTAAGGATGATTTTCGGGTTTTGGTTCTTGTTGTCCACCTGCACTACCACTGCGCGCACGGTGTCGCCCTTGCGGTAGAAATCCGACGGTATCTGATTCTGCTTGGGCAGGTAGAGTTCGTTGCCATCCTCGTCGAGGAGCAACATCTCGCGCTTCCATACCTGATAGAGTTCGCCCGAGACGATCTGACCCAACATATCGCTATATTTGATATACAGGTTCTCCTTCTGGAGCTCCAGTATCTTGCTCGCGAGCGTCTGACGCAGGTTGAGAATCATACGGCGCCCGAAAGACTGAAACTCTACCTTATCGGTCACCTCTTCGCCGATCTCCGCCTCATCGTCTATCTTGAGTGCATCGCTCAACGCAATCTGCGTGTTCGGATTCGCCACATCGTCATCCTCCATCACCAGGCGGTTGCGATACACCTCCAAGTCGCCCTTGTCGGGATTGATAATCACGTCGTAGTTAGCATCTGTACCGTACATCTTGGCTATCACGTTGCGGAAAGAATCCTCCAGCACGTTGATAAAGGTTTGACGGTCAATGTTCTTGAGTTCTTTAAACTCCGAAAAAATGTCAATCAGGTTGATTGAATTTTGTGCTTTTGCCATTGTAGTATAGTATTCTGTATAGTTTTTTTCGTTTTGTTGCCAGCGCCTTACACCTTGAGGTCGTAGCGGGTATATTTGACGTCGGTATAACGGAATGTGAGGGTCTCTACTACGCGCTGTCTGCGTTTCTTGCCCTCTACCTGCACCAGCATATCCACATCCACTGCAAACGTATCGTCGTTCACATCTACCAGCTGACCGCGCAGTTTCTTTCCCTCACCTGTCAGTATTTCCACGTCGTGCCCCAGGTTCTTCTCGTACTGCATCTTCGTTTTGAAAGGGTCTGTCAGACTCACGCTACCAACCTCAATGGCGTAATCGTCCACGCCTGCGGCATCCAGCTGCTCCACCATATAGCGGTTGAGGTCGGCGCAGAAATCCACATCCACACCTCTCAGTCTGTCAATCTCCACGAGTATCTCGTTTTGGCTACTGATACTCAGCGTTATCAACTCGTAGTCCGTATCACGGAGATACCTGTTTATAATACTCTCTATTTGCGCTTTGTCTAACATAGTTTTCTTCGATTGATATGCCCTTTTCTCCACGAAATGAGGGAACCTTTTCGGCCCCCTCAACTCGAATCACGCTGCAAAGGTACAATAATTATTCGGACTACGCAAGCCTTTGCCGCTTTTTTAGTGCCAAATCCTCTCTTTTTGCTCCGAACGAGCGAAAAAGAGTCCTTCTGCGAAGCGGTCGAAGAGCCTTCTACATCTCCTCCCTCGTGGTGCAAACCAATGGAGCGTCAGCGTAATGTTTGCAACACGAAAAGCGCAGCAACCTCGAATATCTAACAGCCCTTCGGGCGGTCCAACAGTCGCAGACGGTCAAATAGTGAAGCGGTCCAACAGCGTAGCGGTCTTCTATTGATCAGGTCTCGTAGCAACCCCGTAGCATCTTGGGACCCGCGTAGCCCCTGCATGGGCTCTGCATAGCCTTTGGACTAACGTCCTTCCTCTTTTCTCCCTCGTGGTGCAAACCAATGGAGCGCAGCGGAATGTTTGCAACACGAAAGCGCAGCAAACCCGGAGTATAAACGCCAAAGCGCAGCGGTGGCGTTCTGTTACGTAGGGAATTGCAAGCAAGCA
>JBJECK010000030.1:0-38546 GCA_051870995.1 Paludibacteraceae bacterium
GCCGTAATCAGCGTGATGGACACGGTGAAGAAATACTATGCGGAAGAAAATGACGAGAAAGGAGGTGCCTTATGAAAGCGCTAATGTTCGGATGGGAGTTCCCCCCTCATATCCTGGGCGGTCTGGGTACTGCCAGTTACGGCTTGACGCGCGGCATGGCGCAGCAGCCTGACATGCAGATTACGTTTGTTATCCCAAAACCATGGGGCGACGAAGATCAATCGTTCCTGCGCATCATCGGCGCGAACAGCGTGCCGGTGGTATGGAAAGAGAACGACTACAACTATGTCAAGCAGCGTATGGAGGGCAAGATGTCGCCCGAAGAGTACTACCGCCTGCGCGACGGCATCCGTTACGACTACCGCCGTATCGGCACCGACGACCTCGGCTGCGTGGGCTTCTCGGGACGCTACCCCGACAACCTGCTGGAGGAAATAAGCAACTACGAGGCAGTGGCATCAGTATTGGCACACTCGCTGGACTTCGATATCATCCACTCGCACGACTGGCTGACCTACCCCGCAGGCGTATTTGCCAAGCATATATCGGGCAAGCCGCTGGTAATCCACGTGCACGCTACCGACTTCGACCGCTCGCGCGGCAACGTGAACCCCACGGTGTTCGCGATAGAGAAGCGCGGTATGGAGGAGGCTGACCATATCATGTGCGTGTCGAACCTGACGCGCCGCACGGTGATAGAGAAATACGGCATCGACCCGCGCAAAGTCTCGACGGTGCACAACGCCGTGGAGCCGCTGGCTAACCCCGAGGAGTTTCAGAAACACCCGCGCAAGGACAAACTGGTTACCTTCCTCGGGCGAATCACGATGCAGAAAGGACCGGAGTACTTTGTGGAAGCAGCCGCGCGCGTGCTGGCAAAGACCGACGGTGTGCGCTTTGTGATGGCTGGTAGCGGCGACAAGATGGCGGAGATGATAGACCTCGTTGCTAAGCGCGGCATTGCCGACAAGTTCCACTTCCCCGGCTTCATGCGCGGCAAGCAGGTGCAAGAGATACTGGCGGACTCCGACGTGTATATCATGCCGTCGGTGAGCGAGCCTTTCGGTATCTCGCCGCTGGAGGCAATGCAGGTGGGCTGTCCGTCGATCATCTCGCACCAGTCGGGCTGCGCCGAGATTCTGAGCCACTGTATCAAGACCGACTACTGGGACATCGACGCTATGGCAGATGCGATATATGCCATTGTGAAATACCCCGCGATGTACAAGTCGCTCCACGAACTCGGCATGGAGGAAGTGAACAACATCCGCTGGTACGACGCAGGACTGAAAGTACGGAAAATATACGACGGCGTAATCAATCATACATTATAAGAAACTATTTAATACAACACAATCATGAAGAATATCTGTTTTTGCTTTCAAATGCACGCTCCATACCGTCTGAAACGCTACCGTTTCTTTGAGATAGGGCAAGACCACTACTACTACGATGACCTGATGACGGAGGAGTATATCACCGGATTGGTCAATACCTCGTACATGCCGCTGTGCCGGACGCTGAAGAGTATGGTGGAGCAGTCGAAGGGCAAGTTCCACTGCGCGCTGTCGGTATCGGGCACGATGATGGAGCTCTTCGAGCAGTTCGCGCCCGAGATGATAGACCTCCTCAAGGAGTTGGCAGACAGCAAGTGCGTCGAGTTTTTGGCTACTCCCTATGCTTACTCGCTTGCTGCTGAGTACGATATGGCGGAGTTTGAGGAGCAGATGAAGAAGCACGCCGCGCTGATGAAAGAGGTGCTGGGCGTGAAGACGCAGAGCGTATGGAATACCGACCTGCTCTACTCCGATGATATAGCCTGCCACCTCTACAAGATGGGCTACAAGACCGTGCTTACCGAGGGTGCCAAGCACGTGCTGAGTTGGAAATCGCCGAACTATATGTACGCCAGTGCAAGCGCGCCGAAGCAGAAAGTGCTGCTGCGCAATATGCCGCTGAGCGACGAACTGAGTTTCCATTTCTCTGATCCGTCGTGGTACAACTATCCGATGGACGCCGTGAAATACGCCGATATGCTCTGTAGCCTGCCCGAGGGCGAAGAGATTGTCAACCTTTGGATGGGTGCCGAGACATTCGGCTTCAACCAGCCTGCCGCATCGGGTATCTTCGACTTCCTGAAAGCACTGCCTTTCTTCGCCGTAGAGCGCGGACTGGGATTCTGCACGCCTGCCGAGGCTGCCAAAGCAATGGAGGCAAAGGATGTCGTGTCGGTGCCCTATCCTATGACTTGGCAGGGCGAGGCGAAAGACCTGAGCACCTACAACGGCAACGACTTGCAGCACGAGGCTTTGGAAAAGCTCTACTCCGTTTCGGAGCGTGTGCGTCTGTGCCAAGACAAGATGCTGAAAGCCAGTTGGTCGCGTCTGCAAGACATCAACCATTTCCACTTCATGAATCACATCGACCGAGGCACCAGCCACTACGAGTCGGCGTACGACGCATTCATCAACTATATGAACGTATTGTCTGACTTCATGCAGACTGTGGAAGAGCAGTATCCGACCACTATCGGCAACGAGGAGTTGAACGAGTTGCTGAAGACCATCAATAATCAGGAGCAGGAAATCCAGCAACTCCAGCAGCAACTCGCCAAGGTGGGGAAAGCATCTGCCAAGGTAGAGAAGAAAGCCGGGAAAGCGGAGAAGAAAGAACCGAAGAAGAAAGCGTGCAAAAAGTAAGACTGATTGTCATACTCCTCCTCTGCGCGGCGGCATTGGCGGCTGCACCAAAGGGAAAAGTTGTCAAGACCGAAATACGGTCTTGGCAACTGCCGTCTCCTACCGCTATCGCCGACACCGTCGCTTTCCGTGATACCCTGATGCTCAACTACCCGATGCACGATGTGCAGAACGATTATTCTATTTCGTCCGCTTTCAACGGCAACTGCCTGGTTTCGCCTATCCAGTCGCGTATCTATTTCGACAGGTTGCACAAGGTGGACGATTTGTTCGGCACTGCCTATCAGCCGTATGTCTATACGCCGCAGGATGTGCGTTATTTCAACACTACGACCGCCTATTCCGAGATTGCGTACAAGAAAGGTTTTGTAACCTATCGCGAAGAAAACGAGATTAATTTTCTCTTTACGGGCAATATCAACCGGCGGCTTAATCTGGGTGTGCAGATGAACTACCTGAATAGTGTGGGGCATTATGCGAACCAAGCCGGTAAGAACTACAACGGGGCTGTCTTCGGGTCGTGGAATGGCAACCACTATTCGTTGCATGCGGCGTTTACGTGGGCTGCGCTTAGCAACTTTGAGAACGGCGGTCTGACCAACCCTGAGGATTTGGACGGTGTGCTCAAAGCGGAAGATTTGCCCGTCAACCTCAATGCAATGTCCGGCTATCGCTACTTGTCAGGCTACCTAAACCATTACTACAGCATTACGGTGGAGCGCCCTTACCACGATACGATAGAGGTCATCAACGAGGAGGGGCGGCGTGAGAAAAAAGATACGGTCAAAATCAACTACGTGCCCGTAACTACGTTCGCGCATACCTTCGAGACAACCAACAGCAACCGGCGTTATGTAGAGAAAACAGCGCAGCAGGGTTTCTATCCTGCCTATTACCGCAATCCGAATGCTACCAACGACTCTTCGGATGTGCTTACCATACGCAATACCCTGAGCGTTACCTTCGAGGAGGAATTCAACAAGTTGCTTAAGTTCGGCGCAACGGTATATGCCGTCAACGAGTGCCAACGCCATCTGTTCGCAGCCGGGCAGGCGGATTATTCTCCGTTGGGCGGGACGGACAATATGCAGTCGGCATGGGAGCCGGTGAGGGTGCACCTGATGCCCGATACCTTGTATGATTACCAATGGACCAACAACACGTTTGTGGGTGGCGCGTTGTACAAGAATCGCGGTAAATGGGTACACTATGGCTTTGACGGAGACGTGTGCGTGCTGGGCTACAAGATAGGTGAATTCCAAGTGAACGGGCATGTGGACGGCGATTTCCGCGTGGGGAAAGATACGATGTATATCCGTGCAAAAGCGTTTGTGAAGAACGAGACACCGACTCTCTACTTGCAGCACTATTCGTCAAACCATATCCGTTGGGACAACGATTTCCGCAAAACCTATCGCTTCTATGTCGGCGGAGAGATTGCCTATCCTACCAAGTGGGTCAAACCGAAAATCAATATCGGTTTTGAGAATCTGACGCGCTATATCTACTTCGATTCGTCGGGGCTTCCTGTGCAGCACGACGGCAATGTGCAGGTGCTGTCGGCGGATGTGGAGTGCCATCTGACTACGCCGTGGGTCAATCTGGAGAATCATGTGGTCTATCAGCTGTCCCGCTCCGAGGTCCTTCCGCTACCGGCTTTTACGTTGTATCATAATCTGTATTACCACGGTACGTGGTTTCGGGCTTTGGATGCGCAGATAGGGGTCGATTTGCGCTATTTTACGTCCTATTATGCGCCGCTGTTCAATCCTGCCACAGGTCAGTTTTGTGTACAGCGCGATACCAAAGTGGGCAATTATCCTATCATGAATGTGTACGCCAATTTTTATGTGCGATCGTTGCATTTGCGTTTTTTTGCCCACTATACCCACCTCAATCACCTGTTTATGAAGTCAAACCCTACTTATTACGCTATGCCAGGTTATCCGATGAATCCCGATATCTTTCGGGCGGGACTGGCGTGGCACTTTTATAAATAATGCCTTTAACTATTCGATTAAACAAAATTCTTATTTACGCTCGTGATGAAGCCGAGCGTTTGCAGAACCGGCAAGTGATGCCGGAGCATCTGCTATTGGGTATATTGCGTCTGGCGGAAGGTCAGGCATACGATTTGTTGCTCAAGGCGGGGCTCTCCGCGGATGCTGCCAAGCAGTCGTTGGACGAGGCGCTGCGCGAGCAGGATGCGTCTACCATTGCGCCGGTCACCCGTAGTTCGCAGGTGGAGAGTATTATACGTATTGCAGAGGGTATATGCCGTGAATATCAGGAAGATACCGTCGGCTCTGTGCACTTGCTGCTGGCTATCTTGCGCCATCGTATCAACCGCGCTTCTATCTATCTTTCCGAGAGTTGGAGTATCACCTACGAGCGTGCGGTCGAACTCTATGCCAAGCCGCATACTACGCTGCAGGCGCCCTCTTCCGGCGGCGGCGTTGGCAATGATATAGAGGACGCACAACCGCGGCGGCCGCAACCGAGTGCCGCCAAGGTAGGAACGACAACTGCGTTGGATAAGTATGGACACGACCTTACCAAGCGGGCGCAACAAGGGGAACTGGACCCTGTGGTGGGACGTGAGGTGGAGATAGAGCGCGTGGTGCAGATTCTCTCGCGCAGGAAGAAGAACAACCCGATTCTTATCGGCGAACCCGGCGTGGGCAAGTCCGCTATCGTCGAGGGCTTGGCGCTTCGTATCGTTAACGGCGAGTCGGGTGCTTTGAAGGGCAAACGTATCGTTACGCTCGATGTGGCGTCCATGGTGGCGGGCACGACCTACCGCGGGCAGTTCGAGGAGCGGATGAAAGCTATCCTGCAGGAACTGCAACGCCACCCCGAGGTCATCTTGTTCATAGACGAGATTCATACGATTATCGGCGCAGGTAATGCGCAGGGCTCGCTCGATGCCGCCAACATCCTCAAACCCGCTTTGGCGCGCGGCGAGGTGCAATGTATCGGCGCCACGACCACCAACGAATACCGCACCTCTATCGAGAAAGACGGGGCACTTGAGCGACGCTTCCAGAAGGTTACCGTCCGTCCGACCACTACGCAGGAGACGCTTTCTATCTTGGAGCGGCTGAGCGACCACTATGCGCAGTACCACCATGTCCTTTATCCCGAGGAGAGTCTGCGCGCGATGGTGGATATGGCGGAGCGCTATCTTACCGACCGCGCTTTCCCCGACAAGGCGATAGATATATTAGATGAAACGGGCGCGCGTGCGCACGCACGGGAGCGTGAGCGCGAGGAAACCAACGCTACACCGTATAGCATAACGCCGGACGATGTGGCGTCGGTCGTCTCTATGATGTCCGGCGTGCCCGTCCAACGCGTGCAGAAGGCGGAGACGGAGCGCCTGCGCACGATGGGCGATACTTTGCGCCGGAAGGTGATTGGTCAGGATGAGGCGGTCGAGGCGATAGTGCGTGCTATCCGCCGTTCGCGTCTCGGACTCCGTGACCCACACCACCCGATAGGTACGTTCTTCTTCATGGGACCGACGGGAGTCGGTAAGACCTATCTCGCCCAATGCTTGGCGGAGGAGATGTTCGGCAGCCGTGATGCGATTATCCGCTTCGATATGTCGGAGTATATGGAGAAACATACAGTCTCGCTCTTGGTGGGTGCGCCTCCGGGCTATGTCGCTCACGAAGATGGCGGCAAACTCACGGAGGCGGTACGCCGCAAGCCCTATTCGATTGTCCTCTTCGACGAGATTGAGAAGGCGCACCCTGACATCTTCAATGTCCTCTTGCAGGTCTTGGACGAAGGGCGCTTGACCGACCGGCAGGGACATATCGTGGACTTCCGCAATACCATTATTATCCTCACGTCCAATGTCGGTACGCGCCAGTTGAAGGACTTCGGTGCAGGAATCGGCTTCGGAGTGTCCGAGCCGGATGCGGAGACTACCAATCGCACGCTGCTCAAGGCGTTGCAGAAGACTTTCCCGCCCGAGTTTGTCAACCGTATCGACAACGTGATTACCTTCCAACCGCTGTCGCGGGAGGCGCTAGCGCGCATCGTCAGCATAGAGGTGGCTTTGCTCCAACAGCGCCTGAAGCAGTCCGGGCGTCAGCTGGTGGTGGCACCCGATGCCTTGAACCAGCTTGTGGAGCGCTCCTACGATCCGCAGAATGGCGCGCGTCCTATCAAACGGGCTATACAAACCTATCTGGAAGACCCGCTGACGGATGTGCTCTTGCTCCATCCGCAGCAGAAACGGATTACGATTAAACAACTAAAAAACAACACAAAAAATTAACTGTTATGACATTAGAAATTACTGATTCCAACTTCAAATCCCTGATTGCCGAGGGTAAACCCGTAGTCGTTGATTTTTGGGCACCGTGGTGCGGTCCCTGCAAGATGATGCTCCCTATTGTGGATGAACTGGCAGGGGACTACGACGGGCGTGTTGCCGTAGGCAAACTGAACGTGGATGAGAACCCCGAGACCTGTGAGGCATACGGTATTATGAATATCCCGACGATGCTTTTCTTCAAGAACGGAGAGCTCGTCAATCGCCACATCGGTGCGTGCCGCAAGGCGGATTTGCAGCAGCTGATAGACGCCTTGCTCTAATCGTCGCACAGACTATCCGCCGTTCTTTGGTTGGTTAGCAGTCAAGAGTAGGTGATTAGTGGGTGATTAGTGGGTGATTAGTAGGTGATTAGTAGGTGATTGACGAGACAATACCGAGTGATTAAGCCGTCAACACCGATTCGTTACCTATTGGACCACTTTGCTTGCTGCTCCCCGCCGGTGCCCCTTGCTATAGCACGTTTTTGACAAAAAATGACAAATAATTTGGATTTGTCGAAAAAAAAACGTACCTTTGCGCGCTTTTTGCCTTGGTGTGCTTGCTTGTGTGGGGGATAGTCGCTGCATGAGCGAGCGGAAAGTACGTCCGCCTCTGGCGGAATAGCGCCTTGCGACGAAGAGCCGTGTTGTTATCAGTAGGAGTCCTCCCGTTGCCTGTGCCTGTAGGAATGGGCGCGCAGGAGTAAGCTCCGACGGGGTCTGGTAGCTCAGCTGGATAGAGCAACAGCCTTCTAAGCTGTGGGTCTCGGGTTCGAATCCCGACCGGATCACATAATCTTTATACACCTTGGTCCCTGTGAAGGGGCTGCGAACTTATTATTGCGGTGTTTGCCGCGCTTTTGTATGCGTCAATTAAAAATTGTAAGATCAATTACCAACCGTGAGTCTCAGTCCTTGGACAAGTATCTCCAGGAGATAGGACGAGAGGAGCTTATCACGGTCGAGGAAGAAGTAGAGTTGGCAGGTCGTATCCGCAACGGGGATAGGGCCGCGTTGGAGAAACTGACCCGCTCTAACTTGCGTTTTGTAGTGTCGGTAGCCAAGCAGTATCAAAATCAAGGTCTCAGCCTGCCCGACCTTATCAACGAAGGTAATCTGGGACTTATCAAGGCGGCGGAGAAGTTCGACGAAACGCGTGGCTTCAAGTTCATCTCCTATGCCGTGTGGTGGATTCGCCAGTCCATTCTGCAAGCCTTGGCGGAGCAGGCACGTATCGTTCGTCTGCCCCTCAACCAGGTCGGCTCGCTCAATAAGATTAACAAAGCCTACCAGCGCTTTGAGCAAGAGCATGAGCGCAAGCCATCTGTAGAAGAGCTTTCCGAAGAGTTGGATATACCGGTAGATAAGATTGCCGATACCCTCAAGATGTCCGGACGCCATGTGAGCGTAGATGCTCCGTTTGTCGAGGGCGAGGACAACTGTCTGATAGACGTTATGGTCAACGAGGATTCGCCCAATGCCGACCGCGGACTTATCAATGAGTCGCTCTCTACTGAGATTGCCCGTGCATTGGCTACGCTGACTCCGCGCGAAGCGGATATATTGCGCAAGTTCTTCGGCATAGGGACTCCCGAAAAGACATTGGAGGAAATCGGCGAAGAATTGCACTTGACGCGCGAGCGTGTACGCCAGATTAAGGAGAAGGCCATCCGTAAACTGCATAGCGGGCAGCGAAGCCATATCCTGCAGACATACCTCGGATAAGCTATCCGATAATATACAAACAATAGGCTCTACCTTTGGGTAGAGCCTATTGTTTGTATGTACTATTTGCTTACTATATTATTGTATTCTGATTTTTATATTTGCTTTTTTCTGTTGAGGTGGAACTTGGTAGTTATATACAGTGGGAGTAAATAGATAACCGCTAGTCTGCACAGCTTGCAGTTTTCCATACCACTCTAAAGGAACTAAGTATTTTTCTATTTTATATGCATTAACAGACCCAAGTACATGACCATCAATAGCTACCTTATACGGATGTTTTGACGAATTATGTACCTCAATAACATAGGAATTTATGGTTTGAGTATATCTCTGTATGGAATTCCCTAAGACACCTAAGCTCTCTTGTAGTAGAGCTTGTGAACGCTCTGCTTGTTGTTGACGCTGTTCTTCTGCTCTTTGAAGTGCTTGCTGCTGTTGTTCTTTTTGTATTGCTTCTGCTTTTATTTCACGCATTATGTCATCGTATTTGTTGGAGGTATTATCTGCGAATTGATAATAGTTTGGTTGGTTATATGGTATTAGAGTAACGTCTTTCCAATACCAACCATCAGGCTCAACGATGTCAATACTTCGAATTGATTGTGGCAATTTTTCAAAGGTGACACTAAACGGAGTAATCCCGGCATTAATTGTTTGAGGCTGAGTAGAGCTAATGTTGGTACACCCTAACATTTTATATCTCTTGTTAGTTTCTTTATCAAGAATGTAAGTTTCAGGAGAAATAAGAATTTGTGTAGAGGTTGGAGTAATGAGCTTAAATTCAACTATAGCTACATTACCAGTATTGTCAATAGAAATAATATCGCAGTCTTTGTTAGACGACACCAAGACAGTAGAGAACTCTTGATTATATTGCTTTGTAGATGGTCCTATTAGTTTTGCAGATATGGTTTCAATGGTTGATACAATTTGGTCAATAGAAGATAACTCTGAAATCTCACGTGCTGTGGTTAATATGTTGGCATTTGACACATTCAACATCCGTGCTTGGATA
The DNA here is from genome assembly GCA_051870995.1 of Paludibacteraceae bacterium. Lineage (GTDB taxonomy): Bacteria > Bacteroidota > Bacteroidia > Bacteroidales > Paludibacteraceae > Colicola. The sequence goes on from JBJECK010000030.1 coordinate 9,769, forward strand.
TAGTACGCATTTTGATATGGCATGAGGTTGGCGATACATATTTCATCAACACCAAAGCGTTTCCCTAAGTTGCTCAAATGTTTGTCATCTGCGTTAGTTGATAATGTTCCTTGTTCTTTTCTTAACTCTGCTACAAAATCAGGAGTGCGCTCAACTGCAACATAGTCGGAGTGCTGGGTGATTCCGGCAACAAGTTCACTGCCAATAATGTGTTTTATGGCATCATCAGTATTCTCTGTCCCTGTGACATATACAGCCACTTTCGTTTGCGCAATCAGTGTTATTGGCATTAAAAATGCCGCAAGTAATATACTCTTTCTCATATTTGTTGAATATGTTTGAAATTTCAGAATATAATGCCTATTTATTGCTGGAAAATATCAGTCGAAGAGGGTGGGGTTGTCGTGGTCGAAACGCTTGAGGATATTGTGCATCAGCGTTTCGCGAATAAGGCGGCTGCGGTTGCTGACGGTATAGCGTGTGCAATATTTTTGCAGCGCACGCATCTCGTTGTCGTTGAGCAAGATACTTACCCTATGGGTGCGCTTTGGCTTGTTTCTATGGCTTGGAGTGTGTGTTGGCACGATAGGTTAGATGTAGCGGTTGAGCAATATATGTCATTAGAAGAAGAATCCTACACGGATACCTGCATTTAGCAGACTGCGGCCTGCCGTATTACGGAAAAGATGCATCTCATCGTTATAGCGTACGGGATTTGTATCCGGTATCTCTTCTTCGGTGATTATTGTTTCGATGGTTTGTATGCGTGCCTGTTGCAACTGAAGGTCAGCCCCGACATAGACGGAATAATTGCTGTTGATATGGTAGCAGTAGCCGATATTGAAGCCCGCGTATAAGCCGCCTTTGTAGCCTTTGCGTAGTGCCAAACCATAGCCTAAGGAGAAACCTACCATCGGCGTATGCTGCTGTTGCAGGAGCGGTATGCGTGCTGCCAGCATGAGCGGCAGGAACTGATACTGCCTGTTGCCGATAAACTCGCCGATATATCCGACTCCTGCACCTAAGAAAATCCTTTGCCGAAGCAGATTGTGTGTTCCGATAAGCAGATTGGCGCTAAATGTGCCGCCTATTGAGTCTTTGGGAATAAAGCTTCCGCCACCTGCCAGCTCGACAATAACAGATACTTTCTTACCTGTGGAAATACCTGCGGTAGCATTCCCTTGCTCTACAGCAAGGTCTTTTGTGGGTTGCTCTATGCGAATATCAAGAATATCTGCACGGGCGTACTGAAAACGCGCCCCCGTGGCATCTTTGATGATGACCACTTCGTCATTCTGAAGCAGAATAGTGCCCTGTATCTCCTTGCCGGTCCGCAATACCACAACCTCCGCTTGCGCTACCACGGCGCAGCAGACCAGCAAAAACAGGAGTACTATCCGAAGCCGACTTGCCATACTGCCTGCAAAGGTAGTAAGAAAAAGTGGTTTGCGCAAGTTTTTCTTGCAGATACGTGGCTTTTATTTCTTTTTGCGCCTGCGCAAGCCTTTCTTGTCCTTCTTTTTCAGTAGTGCATCTGCTTCCTCCGACAATAGGAAATCCACCTGCCTCCTGTCGATATCCGCCCGTATGACTCTTACCTTCAGCGGGTCGCCCAATGTAAATGTCTCGCCGGAGTTGGCGGCAATCAGACGGTAGTTCTTCTCGTCGTATTGCATATAGTCGTTTTTCCGAATGGAGTTGATGTGTATCAGTCCTTCGCAATGCGAGTCGTCTATCTGCACAAACAGTCCGAAATCGGTAACGCCGGATATGTGTCCCTCAAGGTCTGCTCCTATGTAGTTGCTCATCCACATGGCTTGGAACTGCTTGATAGAGTCGCGCTCCGACAGCTGGGCTCGTACTTCCGCATCGGAGCAATGGCGGCAACGGTCTTCCAGCTCTTCGCGGGACAAGGACTCCCCTTTCCCGCTCAGTATGTACTTGTCTATCAACCTGTGCACCATCATGTCGGGATAGCGGCGTATAGGCGAAGTGAAGTGGGTGTAGTGGGAGAAGGCAAGTCCGTAGTGCCCGATGTTGTCGGTGGAATAGACTGCCTTTGCCATAGCGCGAATAGTCAGCAGTTCGATTACTTGCGGCTGTACGCGGTTGCCCATCCGTTGCTTAAACTTCTCAAGGTCTGCCAGTTTGTCCTTATCGGGCTTGTCGTGAACGCGATAGACGAAAGGCTTTCCGCCTACGGCGGAGGCAACGGTGCGGTTGGCAAGCAGCATAAACTCCTCAATCAGGTGGTGCGCATCGTTGGAGGTCTCGAAGATGATGTCCACAGGTTTGCCTGTGTCGTCCAGCTTGAAGCGTATGCTCTCTTGCTCGAGATAGAGCGACCCCTCTGCAAAACGTCTGTTGCGCAGTTGCTTGGCAAGAGCGTTGAGGGCAGCCAACACTTCCGCCAACTGTGGCGTCGGGGCTGTGGACCGGTCGGTTAGGTACTGCTGTGCCTCGTCGTAGTTGAGCCGTGCGTCCGATCGGATGACGGTGCGGCAAATCTTGTACTTCAGTACCTTGGCTTCATCGTCCATCGTAAAGACGACGGACATACAGAGCTTGTCTTCGTTGGGGCGGAGCGAACAAAGGTCGTTGCATAGCTCTTCAGGTAACATGGGCAACACTTTGTCCACGAGATAGACGCTCGTGCCGCGCAGGTAAGCTTCGCAGTCGATGTCGTCGCCGGGCTTGACGTAGTGGGTTACATCCGCGATGTGGACGCCGATCTGCATTTGCCCGTCGGGCAACCGTTGGAACGACAACGCGTCATCAAAGTCCTTGGCATCCGCGGGATCTATGGTGAAAGTGAAGACGTCGCGCATATCGCGGCGACGAAGTATTTCTGCTTGTTGTATCATCGTTCTTTACCATATGCAAAAACCGTGCTAATATAGCGTATGAGCCGTTAATTGGCAGAAAACATATCCTGCCTAATACGTTTGATAGACAAATATTACCCAATATGGAACAAATATTTTGTGGTCAACGATGTTCAAAAAAGAACAAAAATCCCAAGCAGAATTACAAATTAAACATTAGAAATTACAAACTCCATTATCACTTCCCCATCGGACTCTACGAGTTTTATGCTCCGTTAATTTCTGTTAGTTTTTTGTTAAAGCATTACCGGGCAAAGGAAGTAAATAAAAGCTACCCCAAAATACATAGAGACTACACCAAGGTATGCTGTGGATACGCGTAAGCCACGCAGGGGCTACGCGGGTCCCACGCGGGTCCCAAGATGCTACGGGGTTGCTACGAGACCTGATCGCTTGCAATCCGCTATGGGAAAGAACATCTCCGCTACGCTCCGATGTTAAACCCTCCGCGGTTGCTGCGCTTTTCGTGTTGCAAACATTACGCTTATGCTCCATTGGTTTGCACCACGAGGACTGTAAGACTGAAGACCGCTACGCTGTTTGACCGTTTGCACTACTTGACCGTCTGCGACTGTTTGACCGCCCGAAGGGCTGTTAGATATTCGGGTTGCTGCGCCTTTCGTGTTGCAAACATTACGCTGACGCTCCATTGGTTTGCACCACGAGGAGCCATGCGGACACACTATTTGCAATAGCCTACGTGGCAGAACGCTACCGCGCTTGCAATCCTCTCAGGGGAAGAACGCGCCGGTTCCACTACAGCGTTAGCTCTCCGAGGTTGCTACGCTTTTCGTGTTGCAAACATTACGCTGACGCTCCATTGGTTTGCAACACGATGGGGAAAGATAGTGCGGGTGTTGCACCACGAGAGCCATGCGGACAGGGACTACCTTATTTTAACTTTGTTCGGACCTTAAAGTATGCCTTTGTGCCCTTGTTTTGAGTCGGTTAGTTTGGAATTTCGGTTGGAAATTTGGCAGTATCAGTTTTTTTGCGTACCTTTGCGCGGTTTTTGTGCGTACCGCATCCTATTGGGTGCGCTGTGTATGCATAAGGTATAGAGATGCAGTATTATATAAACAAAATTATATCAATTCAAGTATGAATATCAAAGTAAGTAATGTTAATCAACCTCAGTGGAAAGAAGTAAATGTACGTGCTAATCTCCCTGAGAACTTGAACAAATTGCAGGAAATTGCATACAACCTCTGGTGGGTATGGAACTCGGATGCAAAGAACATTTTCCGCTACATTGACAATGACGCTTGGCATCGCGCTCAGTCGAACCCTATTGTGCTGCTGAATATCATCAGCTACGAGCGCATGATGGAACTGAGCAACGACAAGAAATTTATGAAGCAGCTGGATCAGACGTATGCTGAATACCGCGCTTATATGGATGCTCCCAAGGACGCGAGCAAGCCTTCGGTAGCCTATTTCTCGATGGAATATGGTTTGAGCCACGTACTCAAAATCTACTCGGGCGGTCTGGGAATTCTCGCAGGCGACTACCTGAAAGAGGCATCGGATTGCAACGTAGATATGACGGCTATCGGTTTCCTCTATCGCTATGGCTACTTCACACAGACGCTTTCGCCTGAGGGACAGCAGATTGCGAACTACGAGGCGCAGAACTTCAGCAACCTGCCTATCCGCCAAGTGCGCAACGAGGACGGCACACCGATGATCGTGGAGGTGCCTTATCCCGGACGCACGGTATATAGCTATGTTTGGCAGGTGGCAGTAGGTCGCATCAAGCTCTATCTGCTGGATACGGACAACGAGCACAACTCGGAATGGGACCGCTCAATCACGCACCAACTCTACGGCGGCGATTGGGAGAACCGTATCAAACAAGAGATACTGTTGGGTATCGGCGGCATGCTGGCACTCAACAAGTTAGGCATCAAGAAAGATGTATATCATTGCAACGAGGGTCACGCGGCTCTGATGGGCTTGCAGCGTATGGTGGACCTCGTACAAGGCGAGGGTCTGACCTTCAACCAAGCGAAAGAGGTTGTTCGCGCGAGCGGACTCTACACCTGCCACACGCCGGTGCCTGCAGGACACGACTACTTCGAGGAGGGCTTGTTCTACAAGTATATGAACGAATACGCAGGCAAGTTGGGCATTGAGTGGCACGACCTGATTGGCATGGGACGCCAGAACCCCGACGACAACAACGAGAGATTCTCGATGTCGGTATTTGCGCTCAACACCTGCCAAGAGGCAAACGGCGTAAGCTGGCTGCACGGCGAGGTGAGCAAGAAGATGTTCGCTCCCGTATGGCCAGGCTACTTCCCCGAGGAACTGCATGTTGACTATGTTACCAACGGCGTGCACATGCCTACCTGGGCAGCGAGCGAGTGGAAGAAAGTGTACAAGCAGAACTTCCCGAAAGAGTGGTGGACAGACCAGTCGAACCTCGAGATGTGGAAGGCCTACAACGACATCCCTGACAGGGATATTTGGGCAACACGTATCAATCTGAAGAACAAGCTGATCGACTATATCAAGGAGAAATTCCAAGAGGACTGGATGAAGTCGCAGGGAGACCCTGCGCGTATTGTCCGCGCCCTCACGGAGATGAACGCAAACAACCTGATTATCGGCTTCGGTCGCCGCTTTGCAACCTACAAACGTGCGCACTTGCTCTTTACCGACTTGGAGCGTCTGGACAAGCTGGTGAACAACCCGAAGTATCCTGTACAATTCCTCTTCACCGGTAAGGCGCACCCCGCCGATGGCGCAGGTCAGGACCTCATCCGCCGTATCATTGAGATTAGCCGTATGCCGCAGTTCCTTGGCAAGATTATCTTCCTCGAGAACTACGATATGCGCTTGGCAAAACGTTTGATTAGCGGTGTGGATATCTGGCTGAACACCCCGACCCGCCCGTTGGAGGCAAGCGGTACGAGCGGCGAGAAAGCGCAGATGAACGGCGTGCTCAACTTCTCGGTGCTGGACGGTTGGTGGTACGAAGGATATGTTCCCGGTGCCGGTTGGGCGCTCACGGAGAAACGTACCTACGAGAACCAGGCGCACCAAGACCAGTTGGATGCAGCTACTATCTATCAGATGCTGGAGAAAGAGATTATCCCGATGTACTACAACCGCAATGCAGAGGGCTATTCGCCGGAGTGGGTACAGACAATCAAGAACTCGGTTACCAAGATTACGCCGCGTTTCACCACCAAGCGTATGATGGACGACTATTTCGCGAAGTTCTACAACAAGCTGGCTAAGCGTCATGCGTTGCTCAGCGCCGAGAACTACAAGGTAGCCAAGGAGATTGCAGCATGGAAAGAGAATATGGTAGCTCATTGGGACGAGATAGAGGTTGTCAAGGTAGAAATGCCTGAGTTGGCAGCACCCAACGTGGGCGAGAAAGTGCGCATCGCAGTGGAACTCGACACCAAGGGCCTCAATGACAAGGGCATCGGTGTAGAGCTCGTAACGATACGCACCTCCATGCACAACAACAACAAACTCTATGAGGTGGAGCCGCTGAAGTTGGTGAAGGTAGAGGGTAGTCATCTCTTCTTCGAGACGTCTTATCAGTTAGACTACGCCGGCGGTATGAGGTTCGGATTGCGTATGTATCCGCAGAATGACCTTCTCCCGCACCGTATGGATTTCTGCTATGTGCGTTGGATCTAATCTGTGCTTACAAAGTAATGTATAACAAATAGGATAGTGCGGGTGGGTAATACGCCCGCACTATCTGTTTTCTATAAGGAAGATATTGTGATATGTATGCGTTAGTTACGGGAGCCAGTAGCGGTGTGGGAATGTGGTATGCCACTATTCTTGCCGCGGACTATCACTATGATTTGGTGCTGGTCAGTAATCAGGAGCGCGAAATACACGAGACGGCAAGCCGCTTGGCTCAAGAGTACGGCGTCAGAGCGGTGGGGCTGTATGCCGATTTGTCTCGCTCTGAGTCTGCCAATGAGCTCTATGCCTATTGTCAGACAAACGCGATGGAGATAGATGTGCTAGTCAATAATGCGGGGATGTTCTTTATGAAGCGGCTGACGGATACACCGGTTGAGAAAGTGGAGTGCCTGCTGATGCTGCATGTTCTGACGCTGACCAAGTTGTGTCGCCTGTTCGGAGAAGATATGCGCCGTCGTCGCCGCGGGTATATACTCAATATGGCATCTATGACGGCGTGGATGGCAATGCCGGGCATCCAGTGTTACAACGCATCGAAATCCTATGTGCTGAACTTCTCCAAGAGCCTGTGGTATGAGATGAAACCGTATGGCGTAGGCGTTACGGTGATGACGCCCGGTGCGCTGGATACGGGCTTGTACAACCTGTCGCCCCGTATGCGTCGTTGGTTGGTGCGCTTGGGTATCAGTATTCCGCCGGAGCGGTTTGCCCGCATCGCACTTCGCAAGATGTTCCGCCGCCGCAAATGCTCTATGCCGGGGGCTATCAATCATGTGTTTGTGCCGATTATCAACCATTTGCCCGACTGGCTTGTATTCGTTGTTATGAAACGCTTGCCGATGTTCAAAGAGGAAAAGATAGCGTTTGAAGGGTCTTTATAAATCGTTTATAAAGCGTTTTTGAATTGTGTTTATCGCTGGGCGCGGATGTATAGGAATATGCCGATAGCGAGGAAGACGAAATTTGGCAACCATGCGCTCATAAACGGAGACATAATGCCGCTGACGGAGAAAGTAGTACTCACTGTGGAGAAAAGGATATAGCTGGCAGTCAGTACAATACCTATACCGAGATTCTTGCCCATTCCTCCCCGTACTTTACGGCTACTCATCGTTACGCCCAGCAGGGTCATGATGAATGCTCCGAGCGGCGATGCCCAGCGCTTGTGGTATTCTGTTTCGAAAGCTTGTATGTTGCCCGCACCGCGTGCTTCTTGCTTACGCATATACTCCAGCAGTTCGGGGTTGGTCATCTCTTGTGCCTGTTCGGCAGTGATAAACAATTCGTCGGGCTGGATAGAAAGGACGGTGTCCATACGTGTGCCGCGTGTCATAGTCTCGCGCATACCGTCGAAATCACGTTGTATATAGTTTTCCAAGTGCCAGTCGTGGGCAGAGTCGTAGCGTATGCGGTCGGCGGTAGTGCGCGATGTCAGCGTTTTGCCTTCGAAATGCTCCAGCGAGACACGATACCCCATGTTGCTGCGTTTCTGAAACGATTCCATATACAATACAGTCCCCGGCTCAATCTCCATTTGGACGTTACGGGCGTTCTCCGTTGTAAAATGCTCTATGTACTTGTCCGTAAAACTGAGCATCTTGCCCGTTGCGGGCGGAATGATGTATCCGCCGAGGAAGAACGAGAGCAGGAAAAGTACTGTGGCAGAGACAAAATAGGGTACCATCAGGCGGTGGTAGCTGACACCCGCCGCCATCATGGCGATAATCTCGCTGTTGCCTGCCAATTTGGACGTGAAGAAGATGACGGATATGAAGATGAACAGCGAACTGAACATGTTCATATAGTAGGGTACGAAAGGCACGTAGTAGTCAAGAATAATCTCCTTGACCGGTACTTGGTTCTCAAAGAAATCGTCCATCTTCTCCGTTAGGTCGAAGACGATGGCGATACTGAGTATCAGCACAATCGAGAAGAAGAATGTTCCTAAGAATTTGCCTATTATGTACCAATCAAGACGTTTCACTATTGCGTTCTCTGTTGATGCCCGTTAATTATTCCTTAATGCGCCGCAGCTACAGCCGTGTTGTTATTCGTCTCATCATCTCGTCTTTCCACGATTTGAAGTCGCCCGCGAGGATGTGCCGGCGCGCTTCGTCCACGAGCCATAGGTAGAACGCCAGGTTGTGGATTGATAGTATCTCCAGTCCCAGCATCTCGCCCGCGTGGATAAGGTGCCGCACGTATGCGCGCGTGTACATCGTGTCCACGTAGGACGTGCCGTCTGGGTCGAGTGGCGTGAAGTCGTCTTCCCACTTGCGGTTGCGCATGTTCATCACCCCGTTGCGTGTGAATATCATGCCGTTGCGCCCGTTGCGCGTCGGCATCACGCAGTCGAACATATCCACGCCGCGCTCGATACCCTCCAGGATATTCCACGGCGTGCCTACGCCCATCAGGTAGCGCGGTTTGTCCTGCGGCAGGATGTCGTTCACCACCTCTATCATCTCGTACATCTTTTCCGCGGGCTCGCCCACCGCCAGTCCGCCTATGGCGTAGCCGTCGCGGTCGAGGTCGCGCAGTCGTTTCGCCGCCTCCTGCCTTAGGTCGGGATACACGCAGCCTTGTACGATAGGGAACAAGTGCTGCCGGTAGCCGTACAAATCCGAAGTGCTGTCAAACCGTGCTATACAGCGGTCAAGCCAGCGGTGTGTCCGCTCCATCGACGCCTTGGCGTAGGCGTAGTCCGCCGTACCCGGGCAGCATTCGTCGAACGCCATCATGATGTCTGCGCCTATCTCGCGTTCGATGTCCATCACGCTCTCGGGTGTGAATAGCAGTTTGCGCCCGTCTATGTGGCTCGAGAAGCGCACACCGTCCTCGGTCATCTTGCGTATGTCCGTCAGCGAGAACACCTGGTAGCCGCCCGAGTCGGTCAGTATGGGTCTCGTCCAGCCCTCGAACTTGTGCAACCCGCCTGCGCGCCGCAGGATATCTGTCCCCGGGCGCAGGTAGAGGTGATAGGTGTTACCCAGGATTATCTGCGCATGAATGTCGTCCTCCAAGTCGCGCCGTTGTACGCCTTTCACCGTCCCCACCGTCCCCACGGGCATAAAGATAGGCGTCAGGATGTCGCCGTGGTCGGTGTGTACGATGCCCGCGCGGGCATTCGAACGCGTATCGGTATTTAGAAGCGTAAACATCAGAGCAGGTTGCCCGGTTTAGGAAATACTATCTGCGGGCGGAAGGTCTTCTGCTCCTCGGGCGTCATCAGGGCGTATGCCATAATGATTACAGTGTCGCCCACGCCTATCAGGTGCGCCGCTGCGCCGTTCATGCAGATGCAGCCCGAGCTGCGTTTGCCGGGGATGACGTAGGTCTCCAGCCGCGCACCGTTGTTGTTGTCCACCACTTGCACGCGCTCGCCCGCCACGATGCCCGCGGCGTCCATCAGGTCTTCATCAATAGTGATGCTGCCGATGTACTCTAAGTTGGCTTCCGTAACCGTTACGCGGTGAATCTTCGATTTTAGTATTTGTAGAAACATACTACTTAAACAGACTTGTATTTTGAGCTTGCAAAGTTACGGCTATTTTTTGGATTGTGCAAATCTAATTGTATTTACCGCGTATCCACAGCATACCTTGGTGTAGTCTCTATGTATTTTGGGTAGTTTTTATTTATTTCCTTTGCCCAATAATTCTTTAATTAGAAATTAATAAGAATTAACCAAGTGCAAAATCTGAAGTCCGATGAGAGTCCGATGGGGGAGTGATAATGGAGTTTGTGATTTTTAATGTTTAATTTATAGTTGTGTTTTTGTTCTTTTTTGAGCATCGTTGACCAAAAGTATTTGTTCCAATTTTTGGTAATATTTGTTTAATAAGCATCGTTTTTGTTGTTTTTATTTGTATTATTGGTAGTTTTTGCAGAGAACTAATTGCACAATCCAAGAACTTGTTGTACCTTTACGGCGCAAGTTCACGCCGAGGGGGTCTGCGTGTTTCTTGAGGAAATGCCAGCCAAGGGCAACCGCGAGAAAGGTGCGTTGCACCAAGCAGGTGGGGCTTTGCAGACGTAATGAAAGGCGTTTATTAACGTTCGTTCTCGACATCTCGAATCTGGTAAATTCAATGTTTCAGGGACGTGCGAAGATAGATGACCAACGGGATATGTTTATTCTATATCTGTTTCTATTGTGACGGAGCATAGAGAAAATCGTTTCCTGACGGGGGAATGGTTGTATTGATTCCGTCTATGTATGCCGCAATGTATAATCCGCGTATGCAGGATTGTCTTTGTTCGGAGATAGCGATGAGGCAGGTATGTACGTATCATATCGGCGTGGGCTCTGCGTTGCTGTTTTCGAGACAAGGCAATACCAGAGCCAGAGATGTGGAGACGGCAATAGCACGAACTTTTTAGAGTGGGTAGGGGATGCGCTGTGGATACGCCATGGATACGCGGTTGCTGCTTGCAATGCTCTCAGAGAATCAGCAATAGTTTGCGAAAATGAGTACGTTGGTAGCATACAGACAGCGCAAAGACAGCTCTCGTTGCCGTGTCGTTGCCGTGTTGTTGCCGTCTTTTTGCCGTGTTGTTGCCGTAATTGTCTCGTAATGGAACGCTATCCTCCCGTTATCGTTTCGTGATTGAACACTAAGGTGTGTTGGTTGGTAGAGACAGGACCGATGCCGGCGGAAGGGCACCTAATAGTATGAGAATTAGGAAAATTGATGCGGCTGTGATGACAAAAAATAGTTTTTTTTGCGTATATGCGAAAAATGTCGTAATTTTGCGGGCTATTTGTGTTTGGACTATTCACAAAGTATTGCATTAAGGTACAAAAATTACAGATATAACGCATAAAGGAATATGCAGAAAATAAGAAACATAGCGATTATCGCGCACGTTGACCACGGCAAGACCACGCTGGTGGACAAGATGCTGTACACGGCTCATCTGTTTCGCGACAACGAGCAGAAAGGCGAGTTGATATTAGATAACAACGACCTTGAGCGCGAACGAGGCATTACTATCCTTGCGAAGAATGTCGCTATAGACTACAAAGGCTACAAAATCAACGTAATAGACACTCCTGGGCACGCCGATTTCGGCGGCGAGGTGGAGCGCGTACTGAACATGGCGGACGGCGTACTGCTCTTAGTGGATGCCTTTGAGGGTCCGATGCCGCAGACTCGTTTCGTGCTGCAGAAAGCGTTGGAACTCAACCTGAAACCGATAGTGGTCATCAACAAGGTGGACAAACTGAACTGCCGCCCCGACGAGGTGCAGGAAGAGGTGTTCGACCTGATGGTGAACCTGAACGCAACGGAGGAGCAGTTGGACTTCCAAACGATATACGGCTCGGCGAAGAACGGCTGGATGTCAACGGATTGGCGCAAGCCGACGACCGACCTGACGGCTCTGATGGACGCTATCATAGAGTACATACCCGAGCCGGAGATGCTGGAAGGTACGCCGCAGATGCTTATCACGAGCCTTGACTACAACTCCTATGTGGGGCGTATCGCCGTTGGGCGTGTACACCGCGGCGTGTTGCGCGACGGCATGAATGTGACGCTGGCGAAGAAAGACGGCACGATGGTGAAGACCAAGATAAAAGAGCTACATACCTTCCAAGGCATGGGGCACGTGAAGACCGACGAGGTGAAGAGCGGCGATATATGCGCGCTGATAGGTATTGACGGGTTCGAGATAGGCGACACGATATGCGACTACGAGAACCCCGAACCGCTGAAACCGATTGCCATAGACGAGCCGACGATGTCGATGGTCTTTACTATTAACGACTCGCCTTTCTTCGGTCAGGACGGCAAATTCGTAACGAGCCGCCATATCCAAGACCGCCTGAACAAAGAGCTGGAGAAGAACCTCGCGCTACGCGTAGAGCGCGGTACGGACGAGAACTCGTGGCATGTGTTCGGGCGCGGCGTGCTACACCTGAGCGTGCTGATAGAGACGATGCGCCGCGAGGGTTACGAGCTGCAGGTAGGTCAGCCGCAAGTGATATTCAAGACGATAGACGGCGTGAAATGCGAGCCGGTAGAGCTACTGACGGTGAATACGCCGGAGGACTGCTCGGGCAAGGTGATTGAGTTCGTGTCCACACACAAGGGCGAGATGACCAAGATGGAGATGATTAACGACCGCGTACAGCTGGAGTTCACGATTCCGAGCCGCGGCATCATGGGTATGCGCACCTACGTGATGAACGTGAGCGCGGGTGAGGCTATCATGGCGCACCGTTTCCTTGAGTATCAGCCGTATAAGGGCGAGATAGTGAAGCGTAATAACGGTTCGTTGATTGCCATGGAGGCAGGTACGGCGTATGCGTATGCGCTGGACAAACTGCAAGACCGCGGCAAATTCTTTATCTATCCGCAGGAAGAAGTGTACGCGGGTCAGGTGGTCGGCGAGAATTCCAAGGAAGGCGACATCGTAATCAACGTTACAAAGTCGAAGAAACTGACCAACATGCGTTCGAAGTCGGCGGACGACAAGGCAGTACTGCCACCACCCGTCATTTTCTCATTGGAGGAGGCTTTGGAATACATCAAAGAGGATGAGTATGTGGAGGTTACACCGCACAACATGCGTATCCGCAAGATTATCCTCGACGAGCTGGAGCGCAAACGTGCAGGGCGCAACTAAGCTACGGGCAGTTGCACAACAACCGAAAGAAACTAAAACTACATATTAATTATGCAAATCAATCAATCTGAAATCAAAGACATGCAGGCGGTTATCACGATGGTGGTAGAACCTGCTGATTATCAAGAGACAGTTCAGAAAGAACTGAAACAAATCCGTCAGAAAGCGAACATCCCCGGCTTCCGTCCCGGTATGGTGCCTATGGGTATGGTAAAGAAGATGTATGGCAAGGGCGTACTTGCGGATGTACTCAACAAAACCGTCGGCGACGGCCTGAGCAAGTATATCGAAGAGCAGAAACTGCAAATTTTAGGCGACCCGCTGCCCAACAACGAGCAGACACCCGAGATGGACCTTGATACCCAAGACACCTTCACCTTCGCATTCGACATCGCCGTTGCTCCCGAGTTCGACGCCAAGTTGAACGGACACAACAAGCTGACGCAATACAACATCACCGTGACCGACGAGATGGTGAACAACCAAGTGAACAGCTATGCAGAGCGTTTCGGCGAATACACCGAGGGCGAAACCGTTGAAGACGGCGACGTACTGAAAGGCTTGATGACCGAGCAGAAAGAGAACGGTCTCGTCAAAGAAGGCGCCATGCTCAACCCTGCGTATATGCAGGATAAGAAACAAGCTAAGTTGTTTGCCGGTGCGAAGAAAGGCGATATCGTAACTTTCAACCCGATGAAGGCTTACGGCAACGAGACGGAAGTAAGTTCGATGTTGGGCGTTAAGAAAGAGGACATCAAGGAGATGAATTCCGATTTTACGTTCGAGATTCAGACTATCAGCCGTCACACAGCAGCCAAGATTGACGGCGAACTCTTTGCCAAAGTATATGGCGAGAACAGCGTCAAGGACGAGGCGGATTTCCGCGCCAAGATAAAAGAGGAAATAGCTCAGAACATGGCGGAAGATGCCAAGTACAAATTCGGATTGGATGCCAAAGAGGCTATCATGAAGAAGATGGAAAAAGTAAGTTTCCCGGACGCTTTCCTCAAACGCTGGGTAATGGCAACCAACGAGAAGATGACCGCCGAAGAGCTGGACAAGGATTTCCCGAAGATGCTGGACGAGCTCAAATGGCACTTGGCAAAAGACCAGCTGATGAAAGAGTATAAGATAGACGTGCAGAAAGAGGACGTAGAGGCATACGCCAAAGAGATTGCGCGCATGCAGTTTATGCAATACGGCCTGATGCACATCGACGACCAATACCTGACCTCTTACGCGCAGGAGATGCTGAAGAAAGAAGACCAACTCCGCGGCATCGTAGAGCGTGTGGCTGAGAACAAAATCTATGAGGCTCTCAAATCGGTAGTGAAGCTCGAAGAGAAGAGCATCAGCCAGGAGGACTTCGGCAAACTATTCAACAACTAATAGGAACAAACGGACGGTTGCAGCGGTGCTCGGCATCGCTGCAACGTCTAATAATGCGTGCGTATGAGGATTCATTTTATAGCTATTGGCGGTGCCGCGATGCACAACCTGGCGATGGCGGTAGCTGCCAAGCCGGGGTATGTAGTAACGGGGTCGGACGATGAGATTTTTGACCCTGCTCTTACTCATCTGCGTGAGGCAGGACTGCTGCCCGAAACGATGGGCTGGCACCCGGAGAAGATAACGCGGGATATAGATGCCGTTATCCTCGGTATGCACGCGCGCGGAGATAATCCCGAATTGGTGCGGGCGCGGGAGTTAGGATTGCGTATTTATTCTTTCCCGGAGTACCTCTACGAGCAGACGCGCGACAAGGTGCGTATCGTGGTAGGCGGCAGCCACGGCAAGACGACTACCACCTCAATGATACTCTACGTTCTGCAGCATTTGGGCATAGAGGCAGACTATATGGTAGGCGCGCAGATAGCAGGGTTCGAACGTATGGTACGCCTATCGGATACTGCCAAATACGCGGTATTTGAGGGTGACGAGTACCTGACTTCGCCTCTCGACCTACGCAGTAAGTTCCTATGGTATCATCCGCATGTCGCTATCCTGACAGGCATAGCTTGGGACCATATCAATGTTTTTCCGACTTTCCCGCAGTATGTGGATACGTTCCGCAAGTTTGTGGACTCCTTTGAGCCGGACGGGAAACTGATTTACTATGCGGGGGATGCGCATTTGTGCGACATAGCGGCGCACGCACGAAAGGATATCACGGTTATTCCGTATGACGCATACGCGGGCAATGTGCCTATGCAGGTGTTCGGCAAACATAATATGCAGAACCTGCAGGCGGCTTGTCTGGCTTGCAAGCAGATAGGTGTAGCCGAGGAGGATTTCTACCGTATTATCAGCACCTTTACGGGGGCCAGCAACCGCTTGGAGAAGATTTGTGAGACCGCTGATAGTGTTGCTTATAAGGACTTCGCCCACTCGCCGAGCAAACTCAAAGCGACGGTGAACGCTGTGCGCGAACGCTATCCCGAGAAACGCTTGGTGGCGTGCATGGAGTTGCACACTTTCTCGTCGTTGATGGCTGATTTCCTGCCGCAGTACAAAGACTGTATGGCTGAGGCGGATGTGGCGTTTGTCTATTTCAACCCCAAAGTAGTGGCGCACAAACACTTGACTCCTGTCTCCGCGGAAGCAGTAAAAACGGCGTTTGGCACGGAAAATGTAGAGGTGTTTACGGATAGCGGTGCGCTGGAAGAGACCGTGCGCCGGACGGTGCGTCCCGATCAGACTCTACCTCCGCACGACACAGCGTTGCTGATGATGACCAGCGGCACTTTCGACGGCATCAATATACCCGTTTTTGCGCACGATTTGCTCTTTTGACAGATACTATGAATACAGACAAACAGACAAAACGCGACCATCTCTACATGCGCATGGCGCGCACATGGGCAGAGAACAGTTATTGCCGCCGCCGTCAGGTGGGGGCTTTGTTGGTCAAAGACCAGATGATTATTTCGGATGGCTACAACGGTACGCCCAGCGGGTTTGAGAACTGCTGCGAGGACGAGAATAACGTATCCAAACCTTATGTGCTTCACGCTGAGGCTAATGCTATTACCAAGGTGGCACGCAGCAACAACAGCAGCGAGGGTGCGACGCTCTACGTTACGGCTTCGCCGTGTATGGAATGCTCCAAGCTGATTATCCAATCGGGTATAAAGCGCGTTGTTTATGGTGAGGAATACCGTATCATGGACGGCATTGACCTGTTGCGTAGGGCAGGCATCGAGGTGGTCTATTTGCCTACGCCGCCAAACGCACAATAAAACGATAACATAGATCTTCCTGTAATTATGAAAAAATACATTCTTCCTACCGTGACCGTGGTATGTCTGTTGATTGGTTTTCTGGTAGGCAACGCTGTTAGCAACAACGCGAATGCCCAGCGTTTTGTTATTCAGAACGGGCAACTCTACCGCCAGCCTGACTCCAAGGTGACGCAACTGTTGCAACTGATGGAGACGGCGTATGTAGATTCGCTGGACATGGACTCGCTGACCGATGAGGTGATGCAGGATGTGGTGAAGAAACTGGACCCGCATTCGGCGTATATCCCCAAGAAAGATTTGGAGATGGTCAATTCGGAGTTGTCTGCGTCTTTCTCCGGTATAGGGGTGCAGTTTTCTATACAAAACGATACTATCAATATCGTTGCAGTGGTAGCCGGCGGTCCGTGCGAGGGCATGGGTGTGCTGGCAGGTGATAAGATTATCACGGTGGACGACTCGCTGTTTGTGGGTGAGAAAATCAACAATGAGAAGGTGATGCACACGCTGCGCGGCGAAAAAGGCACCAAGGTGAAGATTGGTATCAAACGCAGCGGAACGGACGAATTGTTGCACTATACTATTACGCGTGGGGATATTCCGGTCAACTCGGTGGATGCCAAGTTTATCATCTCAGGCACGCATGGCGAGCAGATAGGTTTCGTGCGCGTCAACAAGTTCGGCGAAGAGACTTACAAGGAGTTTATCGACGCGTTGGCAACTCTCAAGGCGTCGGGGGCTACCTCGTATATCGTCGATTTGCGCGAGAACTCAGGCGGCTTTATGGACCAGGCTATACGTATGGCAAACGAGTTCTTGAACGCGGGGGATATGATTGTCTATGCCGAGGGGCGTGCTTATCCGCGCTACGAGGCCAAGGCAAACGGCACAGGGCGGTTTAAGAATATGCCTTTGGTTGTTCTTATAGACGATTTCTCCGCCTCTGCAAGCGAGATTTTTGCAGGGGCTATGCAGGACAACGACCGTGCGATGGTCATCGGTCGCCGCTCGTTTGGCAAGGGCTTGGTGCAGCAGCAGATGCCGTTTGCGGACGGTAGCGCCATCCGCCTGACGGTGGCGCGCTATTATACGCCTTCCGGACGGTGCATACAGAAACCCTATACCTTGGGCGACCAGACCGATTATGAGAAGGAGTTGCTCGACCGCTTTGAGCATGGCGAGTTCTACAGCGCGGATAGTGTCCACTATGCCGACACAACCGTCTATCGCACCAAGTCGGGCAAGATTGTCCATGGTGGCGGCGGTATAATGCCGGATATCTTCGTCGGACGCGATACGACTCACTATACGCCCTATTTCAATCAGGTGGTCAATCACGCATACACCTATCAGTTTGCCTACCAATACACCGACCGCCATCGTGCGGAGCTCAAGCGCTATAAGGACTGGCGTGCGTTGGAGCAGCATCTGATAGATGCCGATTGGATGTCCGAGTTTGTGGCGTTCTGCAAGGCAAAAGGAGTAGAACCCAATGAGACGCAGTTGGCTAAATCGCGCTCGGCTTTGGTGCGTCTCGTGAATGCGTATATCGTGCGCAATATCTTGGGCGATGAGGGTTTCTTCCCGCTCTTCGAGCGCGACGACGAGATTACCCAACGTGCTGTGCAAGAACTGTCGAAACGTAAATAGCAAAAACGACGGATAAAAACGAATTTAGGGCTGCCTTACGGGCAGCCCTAAATTCGTTTATAAACGGTTTATAAACCGTTTTTTATAGCGCTTTTAGTGTCGCCAATATATATTGGTAGAACTTCTGCACCGTAGCGATATTCACCCGCTCGTCGGGGCTGTGCGGGTGTTCGATGGTCGGACCAAACGAGATCATGTCCATACCCGGATAGTTGCGTCCGATGATGCCGCATTCCAGTCCCGCGTGGATGGTGATGATGCGCGGTGTGGCGCCAAACTCCTTGCGGTATGTCTCTTGCATCACCTCGAGGATATGACTATGCAGGTTCGGTTTCCAGCCCGGATAAGAGCCGGTGAACTTCACCGTAGCACCTGCCAGGGCGAAGGCTGATTCAATAATCGACTGCAGCTCCTCTTTGCGCGACTCTACCGACGAGCGCGTGAGGCACGATACTACGATGCTGTTTTCTCCTGTCTCTATCATCGCGAGGTTGTTGCTGGTCTCAACGACATTGGGCATCTCCGGTATCATGCGATATACCCCATGCGGGCACAGTGTAATGGCGTGTATCAGAAAGTCCTGTACGTCTTCGGGCAGCTCGGTTTTCGGGCAAGCAACCTCTTCCGCCGTGAGCGACAGGTTGTCTTCTACACCGTCGTATTCGCGGATGAACAGGTCTTCGTAGTCGGCTATCAGGTCGAGTATGTCCTCTTTGCTATCCGCCGGAATGGTGATTACCGCATTTGCCTCGCGAGGAATAGCGTTGCGCAGACTGCCGCCCTCTACGTATGCCAGACGTGCTTCGTAGTTGGCTACCGCGTCTTTTAGGAAGCGGAAGAGCAATTTGATGGCGTTGGCGCGCTGCATGTGGATGTCGCAACCTGAGTGCCCGCCTTTGCAGCCGCGTAGCGACACGCGCAGGGCGATGTCCTCGGGGTCGGTGTCCACGGGGGCAAAATCGAAGGTGGCGGTGGTGTCCACGCCTCCGGCGCAGCCTACATAGAGTTCCCCTTCGCTCTCCGAGTCGAGGTTGAGCAGCGTCTTGCCTTGCAGCACGCCGCCCTCCAGCGCAAAGGCGCCGTACATACCGGTCTCTTCGTCCACGGTAAACAGAGCTTCGAGCGGGGGATGCACTACGTTCTTGTCGGCGAGGATAGCCATAGCTGCCGCAACGCCTATGCCGTTGTCTGCTCCCAGGGTCGTCCCCTTGGCGGTTACCCACGCCCCGTCGTCCTCAACGTATGCCTCGATAGGGTCTTTCTCAAAGTCGAAGACCTTGTCTGAGTTCTTTTGGGGCACCATATCCATGTGCCCTTGCAGGATAACGCCCGGGTGGCTCTCCATGCCGGGGCTGGCGGGCTTGCGTATCAGGACGTTACCGATGCTATCTACTATGGTCTCCAAGCCTAAGCTCCGACCGTAATTGGCGAGAAATTGCGAAACTTCCTCTTTCTTGCCGCTCGGGCGAGGAATTTGCGTAAGGCTGTAGAAGTTGTTCCACAAACCTTGTGGTGCAAGATTTTTCATACTTTCTATAGTTTTTATTTATTGTCTTCGTTGTCAAATTGTTCAACAGTTACCTCGCCGCAGAGGTCGCGCTGCAATAGTTTTTTCACCTGCTCTGTGTTGTTTGGATTCTCGCCCAATAGGTACATCATCTTGGTTAGCAGTGCTTCCGTCGTGATGTCGTAGCCGGATAGTACGCCCGCTTTGAGCAGGTTCATCGATACGGCGTACCTACCCATCTCAACCGACCCCGTGTTGCATTGCGTCTTGTTGACGATGATAGTGCCTCTGTCAACGGCATCGCGCAGCTGGCGGTACAGCCATTCCGACGACGGCGCGTTGCCCGAGCCGAAAGTCTCCAGTACTAATCCGCGCAGATTAGGCGTATTCAGCACTTGTGCCACGATAGGCTCTTGTATGCCGGGGAATAGTTTCAGTACACCTACGTTCCTGTCGGTGTTGACCCGCAGATGCAACGGCTTGAGCGGGTCGTTGTAGTGAATCAGGTGCGGCTGATAAGTGATGTGTACACCCGCCTTGGCGAGTGCGGGGTAGTTGTACGAGTTGAAAGCGGAGAAGTGCTCCGAGTTGCGCTTGGTAGTGCGGTTGCCGCGGAATAGCCTATCCTCGAAGAATATCGTTACTTCCGGTACGATAGCGTTGCCGTATTCGTCTTTCGCGGCGGCTATCTCTATGGCGGTCAGAAGATTCTCTTTGGCGTCCGAGCGCAGTACACCTACAGGCAATTGGCTCCCCGTGAAAACCACGGGTTTGTTCAGGTTTTCCAGCATAAACGACAACGCGGATGCGGAATACGACATCGTGTCCGTGCCGTGGAGGATGACAAAACCGTCAAATTCGTCATATCTGTCATATACGAGGTGCGCCATCTTTGCCCACTTCCCGGGATCTACGTCCGACGAATCCACCAGCGGCGAGAATGCCTCTATCTCTATGTTGATGTCGTTGGAAAAGAGCTCAGGCACGAACGCCTGAAAGGTCTCCATGTCGGCAGGCGAGAGCGCCCCCGTGTCCTTGTCGCGTACCATCGTAATGGTGCCGCCGGTGAAGATTAGTAGTACTTTGCTCATACGACGATTGTTGTATTTCCGGTCATTACGCTACAAAGGTACAATTTTTCTGCGATTTGTGCAAATAATGAATTGTTTTTATAATTTTTTCTAATATAGTCTAATTTGGCATAGTCTTTGTATATAGTCTTTTGTTATTGTATATTTCTAAAACATAAACATTCTATATATTATATTTTTATGCTGACCACAAAAAATAATGTCTTAATCTGCGACAGCGACATCAATTTGACTATGGTGTTGGCAGATTATTTGCTTAGCCGCGATTATGCGGTAGAAACAGTAGCGGACGGAGCTGAGGCTGTAGAGAAGATTCGCACGAATAAGTTTAATATGTGTCTGTTGGACCTCAACCTTCCTACCAAGAACGGTTTCGAGGTGCTGGCGGAGGTGCGTCATGCCAACAATGCGATACCCGTTATCGTGGTTACCTCCCGCACGTCGCGTGAGGATATGATTCGTGCTTTCGAGCTGGGGTGTGACGACTACGTCGTTAAGCCCTTCAGCATGGAGGTACTTATCTGCCGTATCCAGGCTGTTTCGCGCCGTTATATGGCGGGAGTGGATACGACGACCACTGTGTTTGATATTGCGGGCAAGACCTTCGACTCTGTTCACCAGACCTTCGACGGCAAGCATATGTCTTCGCGTGAGAGCGATCTGTTGCTCCTCCTCTGCCGCAATATGAACCAGTTGGTTGACCGCCATCTTATCCTGGGTTCTCTGTGGAAGAACGATGACTATTTCGCTTCCCGTTCGTTGTCGGTATATATCAACCACTTGCGTAAGTTCCTCTCCGGTACAGGCTATCGTATTATCGGCGTACACGGCAAGGGATACAAACTGGTTGACGCCGAGTAATTGTTTTTCGGCGTGCGCATAAGGCACGTGTGGGTAAAACCTACGGTAAGTCGGGTATTCGCTAAGCCGAATACCCGATTTCTTTGTATAATTACTCCCTAAATGATAGAAAAGTCCGAATTGTTTCTATGCTGTGGATAAGCAGAGGATATGCAGAGCCTACGCAGGGGCTACGCGGGTCCCAAGATGCTACGGGGTTGCTACGGTACCCGGCTGCTACCTACCCGCTACCTACTCGCTAATCCTGATTAAATTATCAGACCTCTTGTGTGTTTGCGAAAAAAAACGTACCTTTGCGCGCTATTATGACTACAAACGAATCTTTTCAAATGATTGCCAAGACCTTCAAGGGTCTGGAAAGCGTACTGGCGCAGGAGTTGACCGAACTTGGCGCAAGCAATATCCGCACGGAGCGTCGTGCCGTGTCGTTCGATGGGGACAAAGCTCTCCTCTATCGTGCCAACCTATGCCTGCGTACCGCTTCGCGTGTGCTGGTGCCAATCGCTACCTTCACGGCGCGCGATGCCGACGAGGTCTATGAGCAAGCCAAGCAAATCGACTGGGGACGCTATATGACCCTGCAGACGGGTTTTTCCATCGACGCTACCGTCTATTCGGATATCTTCCGCCATTCCAAGTACGTTACCTATCGCGTCAAGGACGCTATCGCCGACTATTGGAACGAGCGCGAGGGCAAGCGCCCGAATGTCAAGTTGACCGACCCTGATTTGTCGCTGAACGTTCATATAGCGGAAAACAAAGTAACCGTCTCTTTGGACAGTTCCGGCGAGAGTCTTCACAAACGCGGCTATCGCGATGCTAATACGGAAGCGCCTATCAACGAGGCACTTGCAGCGGGTATGCTGCTCTTGGCGGGCTGGCATGGGCAGTCCGATTTCTACGACCCTATGTGCGGCTCAGGGACCTTCCTCATAGAGGCGGCGCTGATAGCGCAGAATATAGCGCCGGGAATCTTTCGCAAGGGTTTCGGCTTTGAGAAGTGGCAGGATTTTGATAAGGAGCTCTTCGAGGAAATCTACAACGACGACTCCCGCGAGCGCCCCTTTACGCACCATATATATGGTTCCGACGCGGGCTACTACGCCGTGCAGGTGGCGCTGAGGAACGTCAAAAGCGCGGGCATGCAACGCTTTATCGACGTGCGCCAGATACGTATGGAGGAGATACGTCTCCAGGGCGTGGAGGGCGCGCCGTCCACCGAGGGTGCGTTGGTCATGCTCAATCCGCCCTATGGCGAACGCTTGGCGCAGAACAAGGATGTGTTGCAGCTCTATCAGAATATCGGTTCTACCCTCAAGCACCAGTTTGTCGGGGCTACGGCGTGGGTTATCTCTTCCAACAAGGACGCGCTGGGCTGCATCGGTCTGAAGCCTACGCGCCGCATACCCTTGCTGAACGGGGAACTGGAGTGCCTCTTCTGCCAATACGACTTGTTCCGTGGAGAGCACAAAGAGTGGAAGAAAACGCACCCGAAGGAGGATAACCGCGAGCGCAACGGCGGTAGGGACGAGCGGCAAAATGCTCGTCCCCGTCGGGACAGAGACGCCAAACCGACCGGCGGCAGAAAATCTTTCCGTAAGCAGACCGCCCCTGCGCATACACCGCGCCGCCGCGGCGATAACAAACAATAGTGTACTATGGAGACAGATAATATCCACAACCCGCTGCTGATTGCTGACTACGACTACCCGCTGCCGGACGAACGCATAGCGAAGTATCCGCTGGCGCAACGTGACCGCTCCAAGCTGCTGGTCTATCGCGACGGGCAGGTTTCCGAAGATGTGTTCTGCCATATAGGCGACTATATCCCCGCCGACTCGTTGCTGGTGTACAACAATACGCGCGTGATACAAGCGCGCCTGGTCTTCCACAAGTCCAGCGGAGCGCGCATCGAGATATTCTGCCTCGAGCCGCTTGCCCCGCACGACTACCAGCTCTCTTTGGGCAGCACGGAGGGATGCGTGTGGAAGTGTATGATTGGTAATGCCAAGAAGTTCCGCGGCGACTACGTGGAGTTGCCGCTTACCTTGCCGAAGACAGGGCGGACGCTTGTCTTGCGCGCAATGCGTGGGGAGCAGACAGGAAACACCTTTGCCGTACGTTTCTCGTGGGCAGACCCCGAGGCTTCTTTTGCCGAAATACTCGATGCCGCGGGCGAGCTGCCGATCCCGCCTTATCTCAACCGGAAGACGGAGGAGAGCGACAAGACGACTTACCAGACGGTTTACTCGCGTATCAAGGGCTCTGTGGCTGCCCCTACGGCGGGGTTGCATTTTACGCCGGAGGTGCTTGCAGATTTGCGTCAGCGCGGGGTGAAAATGACGGAGTTGACCCTCCATGTCGGAGCAGGGACTTTCCAGCCCGTGAAGACGGCTGACGCCAACTTGCACACCATGCACAAAGAGATTATTGCCGTACCGCGGCAGACCGTCGCGGATGTGTTGGCTAACTTGGGGCATATTGTCGCAGTAGGAACAACCGGTATGCGCACCTTGGAGAGCTTGTATTTCATAGGCGGCATCTTGCGGCAGCATACGCCGGCCGCGGATGAGGAGACACTTTGCGTGCCGCAATTCGCGCCCTACGAGCAGGCAAATGACTACACTACGCAAGAAGCGTTGCAGGCTATCCTTGACTACTTGGACTGCAGCGGGCAGACTACCCTGCACGCCGAGACGCAGATAATGATTAAACCCGGTTATCGCTTTCATGTAGTGGACCGACTGATAACTAACTTCCACCAGCCCAAATCGACGCTGCTCCTGCTGGTGAGTGCCTTCGTCGGGGGCGATTGGCACACGATATACGACTACGCGCTCGCGCATGATTTCCGCTTCCTCAGCTACGGAGACAGTAGCATATTGTGCCGGCGCGACGCAGAAAATACGCAAAAATGATTGATACCCATTGCCATATTGACGATCCGCAGTACGCAGACGGTTTCGACGACTTTGTGGCGCAGCAAAAAGCGGGCGGGGTGGAGTATATACTGGTGCCTGCGATAGATGCTGCTTCGCTCGTGAGCGTGGAGAAGGTCTGCGCTTTGTACCCCGGTTACCTGTTGCCTGCGGCAGGTTTGCATCCTGAGAACGTGGGACCGGACTGGGAAACGCAGCTGTCGGTTGTTTCCGATGCGTTGCTGACTTCGCCCGAACGGTATATCGCCGTGGGCGAGATAGGGCTCGACTACCACTGGGATGTAACCTGCAAGGCGGAGCAGCAGGAGGTCTTTCGGCGGCAACTGTTGCTGGCGCGCAGGCTGAATCTTCCCGTGATGGTACATACCCGCGACGCTATGGCGGACACCTTTGCTATCGTCAACGAGGTAGCAGACTATCAGGATGCTGGGTGTCCCCTCTACCCGCTGCGCGGGGTACTGCACTGTTTCTCGGGCAGTTACGAGATGGCGCAGCGCTTCTTGGCGCTTGGTTTCTATCTGGGGATAGGCGGCGTACTGACGTTCAAGAACAGCCGCTTGTCGGAGACACTTGCCCGACTTCCGCTGGATAGGCTCGTTTTGGAGACAGACGCTCCGTATATGGCGCCCGTTCCGCATCGTGGAGAGCGCAACGAAAGCCGCTGGATGTCTTTCGTGGCAGAAAGGCTGGCGAACCTGTACGGGATAGGTGTGGAGGAGATCGATAGGCGTACTACGGCTAATGCGAGGGCACTTTTCGCCATAAAATAGAGGAAAAATGAAAAAAAACAGGGGCTTTGCTTGTAGTATCAGATTTTTTTCGTACCTTTGCGGTCGCTTGTGGTGTGGCGATGTTCGATAACCCGCTTAGGGGGTTGCACAAACACGGATAAAATACATTTTAGGAGAGATGCTCGAGTGGTTGAAGAGGCACGCCTGGAAAGCGTGTAAACTCCAAAAGGGTTTCCGGGGTTCGAATCCCCGTCTCTCCGCAAAAAGAAAAACAAGCGAACAAAATAACTGAATTATTAAATAAATAATCTATTTTATTCTCATGAAAAAAGTATTTGCAACCCTTACTGTGCTGGCAATGCTTTCTTTTGGAAGCGCTGTTGCTATTGCACAAGAGGAGGCTGCTCCTGCTCAGGCAGAGGCGGCTACGGAACAAGTTGAAGAAGCTGAGGCTGTTGAGGCTGAAGAGGTAGTGGAAAATGCAGCAGTTGCTGAAGAGGAAGCTACCGGCGTTGTTGCGCTCCACAAAACATTGAAGACGAAATTTATCGAGGGTGGTGCAGGCTTTATGGCAGCTACTCTCCTCTGCTTGGTATTCGGTTTGGCTCTGTGTATCGAGCGTATTATCTACCTGTCTCTGTCCAAGACCAATACTAAGGCACTCTTGGCTAAGATTGAGCAAGCACTCAAAGAAGGCGGTATCGATGCTGCTTTGGAGGTTTGCCGTAATACCCGCGGCCCTGTAGCAAGTATCTTCTATCAGGGTCTGAGCCGCTACGACGAGGGTATCGACGTTGTTGAGAAGACCGTATCGAGCTACGGTGGCGTTCAGCTCGGTTTGCTTGAGAAGAACCTCAGCTGGATTTCGCTCTTCATCTCTATTGCCCCGTCTCTCGGATTCTTGGGAACCATTATCGGTATGATCGCTGCCTTCGATAAGATCCAGCAGGTAGGTGATATCTCGGCTACGGTTGTTGCCGGAGGTATCAAGGTTGCTCTGTTGACTACTCTCCTCGGTTTGATTATCGCTATTGTGCTCCAAATATTCTACAACTATATCCTCAGCCTTATCGAGGGTCTCGTCAACGAGATGGAGGATAGCTCTATCAGCCTGCTTGATATCGTAGTAGAGTACGACGCTGCTCAGAAGAAATAAGTGTAACCGCGTTTTGTAACCGGCTTTCAAGCCGCATGGTTGCAAGACCACTTAAACAATTGAGCAATTATGAAGAACTATAAGTTATTACCGAAAATTACCCTGTGGGTTCTCCTGCTGCTGGGCATTGTCGCTACGATAATGTTCTTCGTAGGCGGTACCAGCGGGTCGTTGGAGGTTGCAGGTGATTACCTGAGCATCCCTCGGTTCACCGATTTGTTCCTGATTTGGTGCTACATCCTCTTGGGTATCGTTATCTTGGTTACTATCGGGGTTGTTATCTGGGAGTTCTGCAAAAACTGCAAGTATGACAAACGTAGTGCTATTACCTCTCTGGTCGTAGTAGTAGGCTTTGTCGGACTTATCTTGCTGTGCTGGTTCTTAGGTAGCCCGGAGAAAGTAAATATCATCGGTTACGAGGGTACCGACAACGTAGGTGCTATGGCGCAGATGAGTGACGCTATTATCTACTTGTGCTACATCCTGATGGCGGCTACTATAGGTACACTCATTTGGGGTGTTATCTATACCAAACGTCTGAAGTAATCCTATTTGTATTATGATGTATTTTGCCGAAGCGGCTGACACACGGTCATCCGCTTCGGCAGAAAAGAACAACTAACTATGGCTAAGAAAATCCCACAGATAAATGCCAGCTCTATGGCGGATATCTCTTTCTTACTATTGATATTCTTCTTGGTAACTACCAGTATGGATGTCAATCAGGGCTTGGCACGCCGTCTGCCTGCGCCTGTCCCCCCCGATCAGAAAGTGGAGGACACCGATATCAACAAACGGAACTTGATGATTGTCAAAATCAATTCCGCCAACCAGTTGATGGTGCAAGGGCAACAGATGGACATCAAGCAACTGAAACAGACTGCCAAGGAGTTTATCAAAAACGAGAATGATGATGCCTCTCTGCCTAAGCTTGTCGAGGAGGATTTCGGCGCTCCTATTGGTGTCATTCGTTATACCAAAGAGCACGTTATCTCTGTCCAAAACGATGTCGATACCCAGTATCAGGCGTATTTGGATGTCCAAAACGAGCTCGTAGCGGCATACAACGAACTCCGTGACGAGTGTGCACACCAGTATTTCCACATGGCTTACAACGAACTCAATGAGGACCAGCAGAAGCAAGTACAGAAAGTCTATCCGCAGAAGATTTCGGAGGCAGAGCCTAAAAACTATGGAGGACAATAAGTATGGCTAAGATACGTCGAAACGATAAACGAGAGATGCCGGCGCTCAATACGTCGTCCCTCCCCGATATTATCTTCATGTTGTTGTTCTTCTTCATGTCGGTTACCTCTATGAAGGAGGTTAGCTACAAGGTGCAGTTCCAGGTGCCGCAGGCTTCTGAGCTGACTAAGCTGGAGAAGAAATCCTTGGTGCGCTATATCTACGTAGGTACTCCTACGGCTGAGTTCCGCAAGCAGTTCGGTGCAGAGACACGTATTCAGTTGGACGATGCTTTTGCTGAAACGCGTGAGTTGGGCGAATATATCATCAACGAGCGTTCGTCAATGAAGGAGCAGGAGCAAGGTTTGATGACTGTCTCTATCAAGGCAGACAAGGAGACACGAATGGGAGTGATTGCAGATATCAAGCAGGAACTCCGTCGTGCCTACGCGCTGAAAATCAGTTACGCGGCTACGCAGCGTACTTCGTACTAAGACTAATTTTTAGTTGAGATACCAAAGAACCGTCTAAGTTACTTAGGCGGTTCTTTGTATAGATACTATGCTTGTTAGTAAACGGTATAACAATATACATTATAAGAAAGGTTATATACTACATCATGAGGTGATATATAGTAATCATCAGCATATACATACAAAAAACGCTATCCAACTTCTGTTAGATAGCGTCTTCTCTTTTCCGAACATATTTGTATAGTGCGCAGGATGAGACTCGAACTCACACGATCTTGCGACCACTACCCCCTCAAAGTAGCGTGTATACCAATTTCACCACCTGCGCATTGTTGGTCTTAACTCTCTCGCATAACTTGCACTGCAAGCCCGTGCTGTGTTAATTCCGCTTTTGAAAACTGCCAATCGCCAACTTGCTGCCGATTGCAATTCTGTCATTTATTACCTATTAGAACGCTTGTGTGCCCGAAACAGGACTCGAACCTGCACGTCTCTCAACACTCGCACCTGAAACGAGCGCGTCTACCAATTCCGCCATTCGGGCTTCCGATAATCATGACCCTACCAACACTCTCGTGCGTTGAAAGACGGTCACCTCTTATCTTCAAAACTGAAAATCGATAGACTTTCAATTTTGCTATTGCATTACCTCAAAGATTTTTGCTAAAAAAAGCAGGACAATGTCCTGCCTTGCGTTGAGCGGCAAACGAGACTCGAACTCGCGACCCCGACCTTGGCAAGGTCGTGCTC
>JBJECK010000031.1:0-38352 GCA_051870995.1 Paludibacteraceae bacterium
TGAGCAAGCAAACCAACTTGCCTTCTTCTAAATTATATCGAACTCACGTTATTTAGGAAAAAAATATGCCAATTGCTAATTCGCTGAACTAATATTTCAGCATCGGACAACAAAAAAAGGCTATAGCCAAGAGACTATAGCCGATAGAATTCAGGACAATGGACGAAGGACAATGGACGAAGGGCAATAAACGAAGGACAATAAACGAAAGACAATGGACCCTATCAATCAGGGAATTCCATCAGGTATGCCTTGATAAAAGCATCAATATCGCCATCCATCACGGCACTCACATTCGAGGTCTGATAGTTGGTACGATGGTCTTTCACGCGCCGGTCGTCGAACACGTAGGAGCGAATCTGGCTACCCCACTCAATCTTCTTCTTTCCCGCTTCCACCTTGGCCGCTGCCTGACGGCGTTTCTCCAACTCCAGTTCGTAGAGCTGGCTGCGCAGATGTCGCAGAGCGTTCTCGCGGTTCTTGGGCTGGTCGCGCGTCTCGGTATTCTCGATAACAATCTCGTCGGGCTGGTTGGTAAGGGGATTGACAAAAGTATAATGGAGTCGCACGCCGGACTCGACCTTGTTGACATTCTGCCCGCCCGCGCCACTCGAACGGAAAGTATCCCACGATATATTGGCGGGGTTGACCTCAATCTCAATGCTGTCGTCAATCAGAGGCACCACAAAAACGGACGCGAAAGAGGTCATTCGTTTGCCCTGCGCGTTGTAGGGGCTAACCCGAACCAAGCGATGGACGCCGTTCTCCGACTTAAGGTAACCATACGCCATATCGCCTTCGATATTGAACGTAACCGTCTTGATACCAGCCTCGTCGCCCTCTTGGAAGTTAGCAATAGTAACCTTATAATTGTGCTTCTCGCAATAGCGCATATACATTCGCATCAGCTGTTCCGCCCAGTCCTGCGCCTCGGTTCCTCCCGCGCCGGAGACAATCTTCAGCACGGCGGGCATCTGGTCTTCCTCGTGGCTAAGCATATTTTTCATCTCCAGATTTTCGACTTCTTCGCGTGCATGCGAAAACGCCGCATCGACCTCCTCCTCTGTGACCAAGTCCTCTTTATAATAGTCGAACGCAAGAACAAGCTCCTCCACCGCCGATCGCACTCCCTCGTAACCGTCAATCCAGCGCTTGATAGCCTTCACCTTCCTCATCTGCGCCTCCGCCGCCTTGGCATCGTCCCAAAACCCGGGTGCCTGCGTATGGAGCTCTTCTTCCTGCAACTGAATGCGCTTTTCGTCAATACCGAGATACTGTTTGAGTTTGTCTGCACGTTGTTGTAAATCTTTGAGTTGTTCTGCTGTTATCATAATTCTAAGAAAGCATTTAGGGTTCTCCGCAATCGTAGCCGGAGAACGGAAATGGAAAAAACGTGCAAAGATACACTTTTTTTTGCAGGTGTGAAAATTTTGTAGTACTTTTGTAGCGAAAACGAGTTAGGAAAACTAATTATGGCAAACGAGAAACAACAAATCGTAGAAGAACTGAAAGCTCTATTGGAGCAAGATGTAACCGAGGTAAAAGACAAAGTAGAGCAACTGAAAGTGCAGTTCTACCGCGAGTATCACCAAGAACTGGAAGCCGCCAAGAAAGCCGCTGAGGAGGCAGCTGCGGCGGCAGGCGAGACCTTGGAAGTATGGCAACCGATGGTGGACGAGACAGAAGCACAGTTCCGCGAATTATTGGCTCAGTACAAGCAGAAGCGTGCCGATATTGCCGCTAAGACTGAAGCCGAGCATCAGCAAAACCTTCTGCGCAAGCAAAATATACTGGAGCAGATGAAGTCATTGGCAGGCGTTGACACAGCAGACGTAATGGCTAACCTACAGAAAATGCGCGACTTGCAAGCCGAATGGAAGACTATCGGCGCTGTTCCTCCGCAAAACGCACAGACCATTCGGAAGGAATACCAGCAATATCAGGAGCAGTTCTATGACCTCGTAAAGATAAATATTGAGCTGCGCGACCTTGATTTCAAGAAGAATCTCGAAGCCAAGACTATACTCTGCGAGGCTGCGGAAAAGCTGAAAGAGAATCCGAACATCGTAGAAGCCAGCCGCGCGCTCCAACAGCTGCACGACGAGTGGGCAGAGATAGGTCCGGTGGCACGCGAGTTGCGCGAGGACCTATGGAACCGCTTCAAAGAGGCTTCTACCGCTATCAACAAGAAACATCAGGCATATTTCGATGAACTTCACGCCAAGGAGGCGGAAAACCTCGAAAAGAAAGAAGCGCTGATTACCAAGCTGCGCGAGATCGATTTTTCGACCTTCAAGACCAACAAACAATGGGATGAGGCAACCGAGAAGATACAAACTTTGCAGGCAGAATGGCGCACTATCGGGTTTGCCCCGAAGAAGCGCAATCAGGCTATATATGACGAATACCGCTCGCTCTGCGATGCGTTCTTCAAAGCCAAGACAGCCTTCTACAAGGGCGTGCGCGAAGTGCTGAGCGACAACCTCGAGAAGAAACGCGCGCTCATCGCCAAAGCCGAAGAGCTGAGGCAGAGCCAAGCATGGGAGGAGACTACCAAAGCACTTATCGACCTGCAGGCGGAATGGAAAGCCATCGGTCCGGTAGCGCGCAAATACTCTGACGAGCTATGGAAGAAGTTCTCCGAGACCTGCGACGAGTTCTTCAACGCCAAACGCGAGGCAACCAAGGGGGCGCGCGAGGCTTTCATGCAGCGAAAAGCAGCTGCCAAAGCGCAGTTCTCCAAGCGCATAGAGGACACATCCGAGCGTCAGAAACTCGTCCGTATGTACGAGAACATGCGTCAGGAAATCAAGACGGCAGAAAACAACATCCTCTTCTTTACCGGCAAATCGAAGACTACGAACAAGTTGGTTGAGGACATGCAGAAGAAGATTGATATCCTAAAATCGCAGCTCGCCGAGATTGAGAACAAAATTCAACAACTCGACCAACAAGACGAGGCGTAAGCTATGCCACAACTGATACATTATACCGACGTAGAGATACATCAAGCGGAACAAATCGTGCTCCGCGATGTCAATCTTTCGGTAGAAGCCGGCGAGATGATATACCTGCTTGGAAAAGTAGGTAGCGGCAAATCCAGCCTAATGAAAACCATCTACGGCGCGTTGCCGATTGCCGGAGGCGAAGCGGAGGTGCTTGGCGAGGATATGCGCAAAATAAAACGTCGCAAACTCCCCTACCTGAGACGCCGGTTGGGCATTGTATTCCAAGACTATCGTTTGCTGACCGACCGCAGCGTAGCCGATAACCTGCTGTTCGTGCTCAAAGCTACCGGTTGGAAAGACAAGACGCTGATGAAGAACCATGTTACGGAAGTGTTAGAGCAAGTCGGTATGGATACCAAAGCGTACAAGAAACCGCATCAATTGTCCGGTGGTGAACAACAGCGTGTCGTGATAGCGCGCGCCTTGCTCAATACGCCCGAGATTATCCTCGCCGACGAGCCGACGGGCAATCTTGACCCCGAGACGGGAAGCGAGATTATGGAACTGCTATCGACTATCAGCAAAGCGGGTATTACCATTATCATCTCCACCCACAATATGAATTGGGTAGAAAAATATCCGGGCAAGAAGCTTTGGTTCAGGGACGGCTACATTAACGAGGAAAACTAACCCTACTTTTCCTTTGCCGCCGCGGTGGATACGCAGTAAATGAACGGCTTATAAATGGTTTATGAATCGTTTATAAAATTCTCAGGATTTAGGACACTGGCATTATTTCTCTTGTGCAACGTAGGCAAGAGCGTAGAGCCGCATCTGCTTGAGCATTGCGACGAGGCCATTGCTGCGAGTAGGCGAAAGGTGCTCACGAAGATTGATTCGGTCGATAAAATACAAGTCGGCATCCACAATCTCCTTGGGAGTATGCCCGCTCAACACCTGTATCAGCAGGGCGACAATCCCCTTTACCAATATGGCGTCTGAGTCTCCCCGATAAATCACTTTGCCGTCTTCCATACTCGCCGTAAACCACACTTTTGACTGGCAACCGTCAATCAGGTTTTGCTCGGTACGCTTGTCTTCCGGCAACGGCTCCAAGCCGTTGCCATACTCAATAAGCAAAGAATAGCGGTCCATCCAATCGTCGAAACTGCTGAACTCTTCTATGATTTCGTCTTGTATATCATTGATACTCATATCCGTACAAATAATTTCCAATTAGTAACCAATCTATCTATGTTTCTTAGCACGCTCGGTTTGTATCAGTTGAAACAATTTCTCGGCGATATGCTCGTCATCCGCTTCCGTAAGCCCCTTACCGCTTTCTACAGGCGCATCAACAATATAGTCCGCCTGCATATAGTATGATTCGCGTGCTGCCAAATGGGGCGTGATAAACGCCAACAATTCTTCTTCTGTCCGTCCCTGCAATACAGGTCGCTCGCTCAAGTCTGTCAAACTTAGCCGCTTTGCCAAGTGCTCGGGACACCAACGAATATAGATACTGGTGCCCAATTCTTTGAGGCACTCCATATTGTCCTCCCAGCACGGATACCCGCCACCTGTCGCATAAATAACATGCTCCATAGGCAATTCTGCCAACTTCTCCACCACGTCCTTCTCCTTTCTGCGGAAAGCGTCCATTCCGTACGTGCGAATATAATCAGCAGTACTCATTCTGTGTATTTCCAGAAAGGCATCGTCCAAATTGACAAAAGCCCAACCCAGTTTATCCGCCAGCAGACGCCCTGCTGTCGTCTTGCCGGCGCCCATATAGCCTATCAAATAAACAGGAAACTCCATACCACAATTGTTAGTTTGACCACTCTTTTCGTTCTGTCGAGTCCAATATCTCTTGCGTATTGTTCTGCCAACGTAGTTGCCCGTTCTCCATAAACGCTTGCGGAAATATCCAACCAA
Organism: Paludibacteraceae bacterium; assembly: GCA_051870995.1. Lineage (GTDB taxonomy): Bacteria > Bacteroidota > Bacteroidia > Bacteroidales > Paludibacteraceae > Colicola. The sequence goes on from JBJECK010000031.1 coordinate 4,887, forward strand.
CAGGTGGTGTGATGGTGCGAATCAGCTGCCAAGTCTCATCATAGATACTCGCTACAGAAGAGCAAACAGGCGCACAGACAGTCTGTATCAGCAAGATACTATCGCCATAATGTTGCACCTCGAGATAGCAGCTATCCGCCATCTGCAAACGATAATATGCCCCTAATGTATCGCCTGCCAGCAAAACAGGAGATTGCCTCAATGCTGCAACATCAGACGACCATTGGCGCACGAGATTAGTCTGCGCCTGTGTTTCAAAAGCAGACAGACAGATCAACAGAAAGATTAACCGTATCTTTTTCATCGTAACAATACTACCGCATACGCGGCTATACCTTCCTCACGCCCCACGAAGCCCAAATGTTCGGTAGTGGTAGCTTTAATACTCACAGCATCCGCATCCACTGCCATCACACCTGCCAAGCATTGTTGCATTTGCGGAATGAACGGGTTGAGCTTAGGTGCTTGCGCGCAAATAGTACAATCGCAATTCTCCAATTCGTAACCTTTCTGCTGTATCATCTCCATTACCCGTTGTAACAGGACTTTGGAATCAATTCCCTCATATTCATTGCCTTTCGTGTCCGGGAAATGATAGCCTATGTCGCGCATATTTGCCGCGCCTAAGAGTGCATCACATAGCGCATGAATAAGCACATCGGCATCCGAATGTCCAAGCAAACCACGCTCTGAAGGAATAACAATTCCCCCCAACCACAATTTGCGGTTAGGGGAAAACTGATGTACATCATATCCAAAGCCGATGCGCATACCCGCTACTACTTACGGTTATTAACCAAGTCCTTGATACCGGCAAGGTCGAAACCAAGCGTAAAGCGCATTGTCTGGTCAAGAGGGTTGCTTGCTGCCAAACCGATGCAATAAGCTACGTCCAAAGAGAATATACTCAGGTGAAAACCAGCGCCGACGGTCAGATAGTTACGGTTTCCTTTGTAGTAATTCTCATAGCTATAACCGAAACGTGCAAAGAACTGCTTGTTGTAAGAATACTCCAAACCTGCACCCCAACGTACTTCTTTGAACTCTTCAGCGGCTCCTCCGGGGGCATCCGCAAACGATTGGAAAATACCTTTGACAGGAGATAATCCAGAATAAGCATCCTGAGACATTTGCCACGTACTTTCGTTATCCTTGTCAAAGCCCTCCGTGAACTTCGATTTGCGCGACGGCACCATCAACTTATTCGCTTCTACGCCAAAGGTCAAACTATTGTATTTGTCGAAAGGCAGCTCATAGTTGATACCGATATTCATCGAAGCAGGAATAAAATTCCGCGCAATATCATCGTATGTCATTTTGCCGCCAAGGTTCTTGAGCGAAAAACCGACCGAGAGATAACTTGTCCCCATCGGCAACTCAAGCGGCTGGTGGTAGTAGAGCGAAATGTCCGCAGCCATAGTCCAAGCTGCATGCATCTCTTGTGCACTACTATTAACAGAACTGTTGCTACCATTATTCAAATCAGAGTACATAAAGCGCAACGCTACAGCCATACTCACATACTCATGCAATTTACGATAATAAGCGAGGTCGAGAGCCCACTCATTCGGGCGAACAGCCTGTATCGCATTACCTGCTGCATCCGTCAATTGTACATCACCCATAGAGAAATAGGTGAACGAACCGGCAATACCACCTGCAAGATCTCCGAAATTATAATAGCCCTCCAAATGCGCCAAGTCTATATCTCCCACTAATTTACGCAACCATGGCGTATAGTTGGCAGTAATACCACCGGCACTCTTCATATACGAGAACTTGGCAGGGTTCCAATAGAGAGAGTTAAGGTCGGCATCCGTTGCCACACCGATATCACCCATACCCGCCGAACGGGCATCAGGAGCAATACTCAAAGACGGCATAGCCGTTATCAGGGGGTTCATTGTGTCATCCACCTTTGCAGCAGCCCAACTACTTGCCATACAAGTTGTAATGGCTACTATACATACAATAATCTTTTTCATCGTTTAGAATATACTGATTAGTTGTTTATGTTCCGTTAAATATATCTTTATCCGCATTCGGATTTATACTTTCATTTTTCTACCATCCAGAGATTTGTTTCATAGGCTGAACTAATGAGATGCTATTTCTTATGTTATACCTTGTATTATTTTACGACAACCATTTTACCCGAGCTCTTGGAGTAACCGCTATTCTCAGTTTTAATACGTATATTGTACATGTACAAACCGGGGGCCAACCCCATCTCGCCCAAATTAAGTTGCAACACATCCGGATTAGCCTGCGCGTGTTTCCACATCAGGCGACCTGACATATCATATATATACAATTCCGTCTGAAGCACCATATCCGGTTGGTCATAGTCAACTACCAGATTGAGTATTCCCGTAGCCGGTACCGGATTAGGATATGTAATAACCGAATAGATACTCGGATTCCTACCTTTCTCCACACGGAAATTGAGCGTCGCTGTCGAACTATTGTTGAGCAAATCCCACGCACGGAATGTAAGGCTATGTGCACCATCCTCCATCTCCGGCATCAAGTAGCTGACTTGCCCCTTCTGGTAACTGCCGTCAGCAGAAGTAAAGAACTCATTCAATACGTATGTCTGCTTTGCATCCTTATCCACTACCAGCAAAAGGTCGTGTCCGATACCCGTTCCCACCGTATTGATGCCATTCACATCTTCAATATCAGCAAAGAAACGAGGAGTCTCGTAGGTAGTTCCTCCATCGACAAAGGCAGGCGTATTCAGATAGAGCGTAATCTGCGGACCTATCGTATCCGCCGCCAAAATCGACCCTGTGCCACCTATGATGAAATTCTCGAAATGTCCTACGCCTTCCACCTCCTCCGTGGAATCATAGGCATAATAAACAATACGCCCGTTCCCAAAATTGTAGCGTATATCCTTGGGCACCATAAACGTATAGGAGAACCTTCCGTCTTTCACTTCCGTTGCACCACTAAATAACGTATTCGGATAATCGTTATAAGTAATCTGTTGCTTTTTCGATTCGTTTGTCTCATCGTTATCGCGCGTTGTAATCTTCTGCATTTTGTCGAATACCGTGATATTAACCTTTCCGTTGAACCACGTTACGACCTGCTCGTCTTGGTCTTTGATATAACCGTCTATCGTCTGTACATCCAACGCACGCAACGTATCCACCTTGGTCTCTGTAGCCACCTGATAATCTGTCGGGTAATTAAGCCGCAACGCAGGATCACCCAATAGTACATACGACATCTTATTCTCATCCGTTCCTGTCACATTCTTTGCAATAGCCAACGCCTCACCTACCGTCATGTTGTACGAATAAACGTCTTTATGTCCGAAAAGGGTATCACAGAAATTGCGGTTTATGTATGTATTCTGGGTCGCATAGACTGTCCGAGCGGCAGAAATAACTCCTATTGCCCCTCCATTCGGATTGAGCACGGCCTCTTCTGCAGCACTACGCTTGCCCGCATCAAAATGCGCGAAACTACACGTCGCAAACATCCATAGCGCTTGATTTTTATTGGTCATCTTGGATATACTTTTGAGGTTCATCATCCCCTCATTGGTAATTCCGTTGTAAGCGCCATGTCCGGAATAATTCATATAGAGCGCGCCATTCTGGAGCAAGTTATCCAGTTTGTTCTTCGCGAGCGGATAGCTCTCGCCGGAAGCATTTACCTCCTGCGGATAAGCGTCCGTATATATCTTGTTGACGACAAAATCCGGATTTTTTCTGCGCACACGTTCTGCTCCTTCTTCCGCGACACGCGTGTGCAGACCGTTGTCGCCATCATCGGCAAGAAATATCAACTGACTCTTCCACTTGTCCGGTTGTTCATTATTGATATATGTCACCAGCTTATCTACCACTTGCTGTGCCTCTTCTGCCGTATTCACAGGAAGACGCCCTACGCCTATATCCATCCGCCCAAGTACATCGCTATCCCCTTCAGTATTGTCCAAGAAACCAAAATAGTCATCCGTTGCGTATGCCTTTGTCTCCACAGTAGAATTGATAGCTTGATAGGTAAGCAACGTATTCTGACCTGAAGAAGACAACAACTTACGGTTATCGAACGTTCCATCGCCCATCAGCAAGAGCCAACGGGGTTTACTGTTTCTATCCGTTCCCCGGTCGTAAAGCATCTTCATCAACCAGCGATATGCAGTAGCATCCGGTGTTCCGCTCGAGAACTCGTTATACACCTGTTCATCGGTAACAACCGCCCACGTGATACTCTGTTTCCGCTCGTGTGCTTGTGCCAAGCGCGTTGCCTCCCCAACGAACTCTGCAGGTGTAATGATCACATAATCTATATTCCGCAAACGATGCAGATTCTGATTATCCACAGCACCTATAACGGTCGGCGTCAACCAGTTTTCCCCGTTAGTATTCACGGCAATATACTCTCGCACGCCATCGGCGTTCGTCCCGTTGAAACTCAATATCGTTCCATTCAATGTAGCCGATACCCGCTTGATATGGGCTTTGTCGGTTACGTCCCATATCTGTGTAGCGCTATTGGCATTTCGTAATTGATAGCGCAAAACAGTTGCTTTGCCATACGCTTCAGACGTACGAAAAGCCAATTGACTCCCGGACATCACCAAGTAACATTGCGCATTCAGCTCTATGTAATTCAACGCCCCGACAGCACCGGCATTGGGGTTACTGAACGAAACGCTAACCGTCTGAATAGTGCTGTTAGTAGCAGGATACGATTTGTTGATATTGCCCGTTTTTGCCTTGGTATAAAAATCGTTCGAGGGTAGCGAATCTATCTTCACACTATAACTTTTGCCGTTAAGACCTACGCTGAACTGCGACGAACGGAACGTTGAATATGCAGCAACCTCCGTATTGCACAAGATATTTTCCGTAGATACGATATTGGGTATCGTAAAGGTAAAAGTCATCCTTGGTGCCGTGCCGGAGAACTGCTCACCATAGAACTCCCTGCCGCCGCCATCCACGCCGTTCACCCTATCTAAGAGATTGACCAAATCCTCCTCATGCAACAAATAACGGGTATAAACGGTTACATCCGTAGCTCCTGCCCCGTCCATAACCTCTGCTGTCGGCAACAAGTTCTGTTGCCCCGCATTATCACTCAGGAAATAGTATCCGTAGTCCGAATACGGATTACGTGTATGCACAAACTGTACGCCGTTATATTGCCATGAAATCGATCCTTGGGCATAGAATAAGATATAATCTCCCTCTCCAAACACGCCATCCGCTCCCTTTTCCATATAGAAACCTACGGCGGGCAGATCATCTATCTTCGGTTTTTCAAAGTTTTGCGCCAGCATCGCACCTCCATAGCCATGAATGCGCACATTTGCCGGATTGCTGAGTCCCGCATCCCGCAGTTGCTCATAAGTCATGCGGTACACACCCGTCTCGCCGACACGAATCTTAACCCACGTCCCCGTACGGAGAACGGAGTTGTCGGTATATTCGTGCGTGATAGCCGTCATCGTGCTCGTGACTACCGTAAGAATGCTTATCAGAATCAATAATCGTTTCATTTAATCTTGCAATAAAGTTTGTCTTCCCCGCCATTACATGCGCGTACAATTTCGTTCTGACACGCAGACACATAACAGGAAGTTCCGCTTATATAAATCAAATCGCCTTGTCGAATGGTCATCACTTCGCTCGCCCTACGAACGGCCTCGTCCGCCTCCATACACCACGCCCCACTATCCAAGGAAGTTTGCGTCCCGTCCGTATGCTCCAATCCCCATGTATAAACCGTCTCCGGCGACGCGAAACTACCCACCGACAACGAATAATCGAACGAATTCGCCACTGCCCAGCTGCCGCCCTGCTTGCGTGTCTCGGTCAATACATCGTATGCTACAAAATCCACTGCAGGCGCTATTGCATCGTAATACCTCGACGCAAAACGCGGAGCAATGTTCTTCCCCAACCTACTCACACGCAACACCTTGCAGGGACACATCCGCAAGTCGTTCGTCCAGTCGGGCACAAACATCGGCTTTCGATTGTTCAGCAACGCCGAATCACCTTTCAGCACCATCTCCACCCGACCGTCTATATATGCGAACCCTATAATCTTCATTTCATCTACAAAATTACAACTTTTCCGGCAATGCCGCAAGATTATGCAAATATTTACATCCTTTTTCTTAAAATATGCACTTATTTGGCACGTATGAAAAGTTGCACAGGCGTCCCCGTAAAGTCCCACCACTCGCGCAACTTATTCTCCAAGAAACGCCGATAAGGTTCTTTTACGTACTGCGGCAGATTAGCAAAGAATATAAATGTAGGTATCTGTGTATTAGGTAGTTGCGTACAATATTTTATCTTAATATACTTGCCTTTGGTTGCCGGTGGCGGGTAGTTTTCTATCAAAGGCAGGAATTTGGCGTTCAGTTGTGCAGTCGGTATCTTCTTTATCTTGTTCTCATAGACGTGCAATGCTGTCTCCATAACCTTGAAGATACGTTGCTTGGTTAGCGCAGAGGTGAAAATAATCGGAAAATCCGTAAACGGAGCCATGCGGCTGCGGATAGCGTCTTCGTATGCCTTGATGTCCGCGTTGGTCTTGCTTTCCACCAAATCCCATTTGTTCACGCACACCAACAGACCTTTTTTGTTCTTCTGTACCAGCGAGTAGATATTCAGGTCTTGCGCCTCTATGCCGCGCGTAGCATCTATCATCAGAATGCACACGTCCGAATTTTCTATCGCACGGATTGAGCGTACTACCGAATAGTACTCCATATCCTCGTTCACCTTCGCTTTCTTGCGGATGCCGGCGGTATCCACGAGGTAGAAATCCTTGCCGTATTTATTGTAGCGCGTATAGATACTGTCGCGCGTTGTCCCCGGTATATCCGTCACTATCGTGCGTTCCTCGCCTATCAGCGCGTTCAGTATGCTCGATTTGCCGGCGTTCGGGCGACCTACTATCGCAAAACGCGGCAGGTCCTCCAACTCTTCGCCATTGTCATCTTTCTTAAAGTGGGCACATATCTCATCCAGCAAATCGCCCGTCCCGAGCCCGTTCTCCGCACTCAGGATAAAAGGTTCGCCAAGCCCCAACTTGTAGAACTCCGGCGCGCCGTATTGCATCTCGAACGTATCCACTTTGTTCACGCCCAATACGGTCGGTTTCTGCGCCTGACGCAACAGATGCGCCACTTCCATATCGAACTGCGTAACACCCTCATTCACATCCACTACCAGCAGCACCACATCCGCCTCACGGATGGCGAGGTTCACTTGTCGGTTGATTTCGCTTTCGAAAGTATCATCCGAATTGACCACCCAGCCGCCGGTGTCTATTACCGAAAACTCCTTCCCGCACCATTCGGCTTTGCCGTATTGACGGTCACGGGTTGTGCCGGCTGTGTTCATCACTATTGCCCGCCTTGTTCCCGTCAGGCGGTTGAATAAGGTCGATTTCCCGACATTAGGACGACCTACGATGGCTAAGATATTTGCCATAATTCTTATAAGTTATTGGTTTACAAGTTATTTGTCTATTGTTAGCTTTTCTACTCTACAACATTTACACAACAACTGCAAATAAAACGATTTTTGTGGATAATCTTTTATGTTTTTTGACACGTTGTATAAGACGGCGCAAAGGTAGTGAAAAAATATGACATACGAAAGTTTTGAGCGATTTTTACACGAAAGTTCTCTCTCTAAAAATCCGTTCTATACAACTGCTATTTTTCCCGAACATCACGAGCATGGACGAGAACAATGCCAAGTTGTACGGCAAGAAGATATTTACGTTTGATAAGGACGGAGGGGAGTTTGTGGCATCTTATGTCAGCGCGACAATAGACAACGCATCTGCATCCGTGAATAATGCGTTCCTCGTTGTTGTACACCATTTCCCGAAAGGTCTTATTCAAGTTGGCGGCGGTAAGACGTACTATCAACTCGAAAGCATTTACGACTTCCTGCAACCGATGAACGTCAAGGCGATAAGGCATCCGCTTTTCGGAGAGAGTTATGAGTTGTATCTCGTGTTCGGCACTGCTTCGATGTGGGGAGAAACAGATGCGCAAAGAAAACAAAACATCCTCTACTATCTGTTCGGAGAGGGCAGCGCAGACGGAAACGTTGATGTGCTCAATCACACTTTCACGATAGACGGTTTTATGTTGCAGAAAGGCAACAAAGCAACCACCTACCAGCCCTACGTAGAGCACCTGACGAACGCACTCAAAGGCACAACTGAGGTAGCGGGTGGTCTTGTGATGACCAACGTGCTGATGCTCAAGAACGAGGAGAACGAGGTTACCGCGGGCATGAGCGGACTTGTCGGCACGAAAGACAACCCCGAGAATGTACTTATGTGGGGAGGGGGAACGTATGCTGATGCGTTTGCGGCTTTGCAAGGATTGAAGAAACTGCCTGTATTACTTACAAAAACTGGTTATGGTAGTAATATCGGATGCCTAAAGGTGATGGATGATAATGAAAGTATCGCTGTTGAAAGCGAAAGCGGAGAGCGTATTATTATCACCAACAAAAGCATAGAAGACGTTTTCGTCCAGCAATCTGCTTATGACATCTATTTAGGGAATATGGGTATTGGCAATAATTTCGGGTATTCAGAGACATGGAACGGAGTGTATGATGACCCCGAAACAGGTAACGCATCCCTCGTGCGAGAAGTACGCAATGTTGCAGCAGGAAAATACAAACTGACAATGGCTGCAACTGAATTTGAGCTAAGCGTATCGGCATCCGCATCAGGAGCAAGCATTAGTGGTATGTCCATTACGCTTTATGCGGATGCGTATGCGTATATAGATGACATTTACCTTAACGTTTACAATAACGGAGTATTGAAAGAGTCAATACAAATAGGAGATGAAACAGATTTAGAGGTATATGCTGAAGCTAAAGAGGGATACAACGACGGAGATACAGATAAAGCCCCAATAAAAATAAAAGCCGTCAATACCACAATCAACGTAGATAGCGGCACATTAGATATTCGTTTGGAAAGCAGTATTGTTGATTTCAGAGTTAGCCGGAGCGATGGCGGTACACTCACAAGCGCAAGTGCATTATTAGATACAAACGGAATCAGCTTGTCTGTATTGGGTATTGACAAATGCACCGTACTTGCCAAAAACGGATTGTCTATCGTGGTAGATGCCAAGCACTCGTTTAGTATCAACAACTCAACAGAAGAACTTTCTATAAGTGCTATCGGATTGCCGACAAGCAATGATAAATTACGGAATGGGAGTCTGTGGGTAGATAGCAATAATAATGTAAAAATTACCAAAAAATAGAATAAGATATTTCGTTTGATTTATCTATAATTGTTAGTGTGTCTTTATATACTAAAGTAATAATGTAGCCTCCATTTTCATATGATATGGTCGGATAAGAAAGAGAATACCTGATAGAGTCTATTGTATGCGAAGAAAAATCACTATATGATAAATCTCTATTAGGTGTCTCATAACGCACCAAACTATCCTCGGAAAAAAAATCTAACACCCATGCCCAATACTTGTCCTCTGCCGGTGATTTGTCGTATGTATGGTGGTACACATACACTTTCCCAGCAGGCGACCAAGTAGCGGGGTCGGCGGGCTGATTAAGGGTTGAGTCAGTATCGGTAGTAAGCTCGCGCGCGTTCCTGTCCTCGCAGGCAACGAGGGCAAAGATGATGCTTAGTAAAAATAGTAGTTTTTTCATAAGAATAAGTTTTTATAATGAATCAACGATAGACAAGAATTCTTCGGTAGATATACCTAAATTGCGTAATGCGTTTTTCAAGATGAATGCAGGAACAGGGTCAATATGCGTTTGTACTATAATCGGGCGAGTTAGCCCATCTTTCTTCCATTTTTCATGCCCTCCATTTGTGCTTACACATACACAACCAACTGCCTGCAAAAATTTCCGATAGTCAGAAAGAGGAATGTTTGTAATCTTTCTCATAATCAAGCAAAAGTTGGCGTTTGGACGTTACATTCTGTTGGAAAACTTACAACTCGTTTCTGATAATTTTTGGTGTCTATAATCTCACGTAACGTGCTATTGCCAATCAGCATTTGCGTAACAGACGGTGATTGGTACTCATTCCCTTGTAATACCCATCCGTGTGCAAGCAAATCTTCTTTCAATGTATTGTTTTCTATACAATCATCGGCATATTCTGCAAATACTTGTGCAAATTCGGACTTTGATTGGGCGATATTATTACCGGCTGCTGACAAATCTAACGCAGGGCAATACGCTATAGTATTATTACCCTCACGGAAGAAGAATATATCTAAATTCGCTTGCATAACGACCTTATCATTAGATTGTACGCTTGCTGTAAATAGTAGCTTTTTCATTGTAGTGTTAATTGTCTGTGTTTTTTATGTTGGCAAATTCAGTACCATTTTGTCGAAATAAGATTAGATTTTCAAGTCTTATTTCGTCTATTCGCCCGCAAAGATACGGCAAAAATAACAATTATCAAAACTTTTGAGCGAAATTTTGAGCGAAAGTTTACATTTGTTTTGTTCGGAATGCGTTTATTGGTGGGGCTTAATGGTTCTTTGGATTTCCCTTTTTCATCCTTTCGTAGTGCACCACGAAAGGATGAAAAGAGCACTTCTTACCTACCAAATAATTGCGTTTCTATTTAGATTTTGCGCGTTTTTAATCAATACAATCACCACAAGCCATCAGCACGAGAGCCGATATTCTGACGGAGTTACGCCCGCATGCTTCTTAAAGAAACGCACGAAATGCTGCGGATGCCGGAAACCCGTTTGCAACGCTATTTCCTTGATAGTCAATTCCGATTCTGCCAATTGCCGTTTGGCATGCTCATAGAGGCGGAGTGCAATATACTCTTGCGCACTCTTACCCGTTTCCGCTTTTACCATATCCCCGAAATAGTTCGACGACAGATGCACACGGTCAGCAAAATACTTCACAGTCGGTATGCCGTCTATTGCCGTTCTCCCCGATACTATATATTCACTCAGCAACTCGCTGAAACGCGACAAAGCGGTTATATTCATGTCCTGACGCGTTACAAACTGACGCTCGTAGAAGCGCATGCAATAGTCAAGCAGCAGTTCCAGATTCGCAATCACCAGCCCGCGCGTATGTTTGTCAATAGGGTGCTGCAGCTCTGTCTGTATATTGCGCATGCACGACCGGATTATCACAATCTCGTCTTCCGACAGATGTAAAGCCTCGTTGCTCGCATAGGAGAAAAACGAATAGTCTTTCATCTTCTTTTCCAATGCCGTACCATGCAGAAAATCAGGATGGAACAATATCCCCAATCCGTGAGCGGGAACGCCCTCCACCGAAGTGTATCCAACAACCTGCCCAGGCGCCATACTGACCACCGTCTGGCAGTCAAAATCGTACTGTGTCTGTCCATAATTAATGACGCAACCTTTCGTTTCTTTCAGAAACAAGGTGTAGAAGCCGTATGTATGCTTGCCGAGAGCGGCAGAAGACACCTCATGAAACTCCACGAACGCCACTTGCGGATGTTGCGTTTTTAGGCCGTGCAGGCTGTTGTATTCGGAAATAGTGCTGATTGTGCGAACTGCCTCTGACATAATCTATTAAGATTTTCTGTTGAACGATTTACGCCGCAAAGATACAACAATAATCCCGACACCGCAAATATTCTTGCCCAAAAACGGAATAAAGGTATCTTAAAAAGTAATTGAGGTAACCGGCACAAAATGCTTGCGCTTCCCGCCCCTGCCAATCTGCAGTGGATAAGCGGTGGATAAGCAGTAGAAACAACGCCCCAAACACAACGAAATTGACCGAACAAGTACATTAAGGAACACAAAAAAAGAGTGAGCCGTAAAGACTCACTCTCCCAAACCAATATATTACACTTTCTCTGTGTCCCCCGAGAGGCTCGAACTCTCGACCCACTGATTAAGAGTCAGTTGCTCTACCAACTGAGCTAGGGAGACGCTCGACAGAAATACGGTAGCAGAACTTCCGTTTTCTCAAAAGCGGGTGCAAAGGTACTGCTTTTTTTTGAACCATGCAAATTTTTGCGCATTTTTTCTGCTTTTTTCTATTTCTTCTCCGATATAATTTGTCCCCTTCCCATTTGCACATTGTGTATTTAAGAGAAAAAGCGTATCTTCGTACGTCCTTTTAACTCTTATTCTTATGAACAATCTTATTAGTCCCTCCAATCCCATGGAACACATGTTTACGCATATCAACGCCTCCGTGCGCAACAACTGGAACGAACCGGCATTCAGTGATTTTCAGAAAGACGTGCACTACTCTTTCGGCGAAGTTGCCACCCGCGCCGCGCGGCTCGGCGTTTTGTTCGACAATCTCGGCGTGGCACCCGGCAGCAAGATTGCTATCTGCGGCACCAACTGCTCCGACTGGGCAGTCTCTTTCCTCTCTATCCTGATGAACGACCGCGTAGTGGTCGGCTTGCTGCCCGACTTCGTGGGCGAAGATATAGAGAAGTTGGTCAACCACTCGGATGCCGAACTGCTGTTTGCCGGACCGGCCATCATCAAGAAGATCCGCCCCGAGAAGATGCCGCGTCTCTGCGCCATCATCAACATCGATGACTATACACCCGCATTTGTCGCGGGTGAGACAGAGAAGACAGCGTTCGACAACCTCGACAGCACCTTCGCTGTAAAATACCCGAACGGCTACAGCGCAGCGGACGTGCATTACCGCGAAGATAACTTGGATGAACTCGCCCTTATCAACTACACTTCCGGCACCACTTCTTCGCCTAAGGGCGTGATGCTGACCTACCGCTCGCTGTCGTCCAATGTACAGTACTCTATGGACAATATGGAGTGCCACCCGGGGCTGACGCTGGTCTCGATGCTCCCGCTGGCGCACATGTTCGGCATGCTCGTGGAGTTGCTATTCCAGTTCGCAGGCGGCTCGCACGTATGCTTTATCACACGCCTGACGACCCCCACCCTGATACGCGCCTTCAAGGAATGTCACCCGCTGCTCATCGTAGCAGTTCCGCTCGTGCTGGAGAAGATATACCAAAAGCAACTGAAACCCGTGCTCAACAAGCCCGTCATCAAAGCGCTGTGGAATGTACCCTGCATCGGTACGCTGATTCGCAAGAAGGTGCATGATCAACTGCTTGCTGCTTTTGGCGGCAACCTGAAATGCCTGATTGCAGGCGGCGCGGCGATGAATCCCGAGGTGGAGAAATGTATGATGGATGTGCGTCTGCCGTTCTTGGTCGGCTACGGCATGACCGAATGCGGACCACTGGTGGGCTATGTGCGCTGGCAGGACTTCCGCGCACGCAGTTGCGGCAAACTCGTGGACCGCATGGAGCTCCGCATCGACTCCGCAGACCCCGAGAATATCCCGGGCGAGATACTGCTGCGCGGCGACAACGTGATGACCGGCTACTATAAGAACGAAGAAGCAACCCGCGCGGCTTTCACCGACGACGGCTGGATGCGCACCGGCGACATGGGCGTGGTGGACAAGGACGGATTTATCTACTTGCGCGGACGTTGCAAGACACTCATTCTCAGCCCCAATGGGCAGAATATCTATCCCGAGGAAATAGAGGCGCTGCTTAATGCCGAAAATGTTGTGGAAGAGTCGCTTATTGTGAGCCGCGACGGCAAGTTAGTGGCGCTCATCTACCCGGGTGAAGAGGATATCAAAGCGGCGGATTTGCAAGAACGGTTGACAGCCGCTATCTCCAATATCAATCCTCATTTGCCCAAATACAGCCAAATAGCCGCCTTCGAAGTACAACAGGAAGAGTTTCAAAAGACTCCGAAAAAGAGCATCAAACGTTTCTTATATAGCTAAGACGGCAAAACGCAACCTGTCTTTCTGCAAAGCAGTCTTTTCGTTTGCTGTTGTTAGGCAGAAGCCACGCAGGGGCCATGCAGGGCCTACGCGGGTCCCATGATGCTACGGGGTTGCTACGAGACCTGACTGCTACGCGCTTGCAATCCTCTACGGGAAAAACGTCTCCACTCCGCTCCGACGTTAGCCCTACGAGGTTGCTGCGCTTTCGTGTTGCAAACATTACGCTTACGCTCCATTGGTTTGCATCACGAGGGGCGATGCAGATAACACACGACACGTATCGGGATTAAGAAACTTGTGTTATGTAAAGGGCATTAAGCAATTTATATTTTAGACGAAAAAGATTTGTGCATATCCGAAAAAAAGTGTACCTTTGCGCGCTGTTTTGTGGAAAAATTGACAGACGGCAAAAAAAACTGATTTCGAAAATAAAATCTGATATAATCAACGAATATGCAACAAATCAAACTGAAACGTGGTTTGGACATTCCTTTCGAGGGGAAAGCGGCGGAGAGCATCGGCAGCGTATGCCGTCCCGCTGTTTACCACATTGTCCCAGACCATTTCGCCGGCATCAAGCCCAAACTCTTGGTGAAAGAAGGCGATATCGTGAAGGCGGGCAGCCCGCTGTTTCACGACAAGAAGTTCGAGGAGATGTTCTTCACTTCCCCGGTAAGCGGTAAGGTGTCGGCAATCGTCCGCGGTGAGCGCCGCAAGGTGATGTCTATTGACATCGAAGCCGATGCAACCATCGCTTACCAGCAGTTCGACACCACGCAGGCCCCCAAGGGGCTGCTGCTGTACTCCGGTCTCTGGAGCCTGATTAAGCAGCGTCCTTACGACTGCATCGCCCTGCCGGACAAGACCCCGAAAGCCATCTTCATCTCCACCTTCGACACGGCTCCCGCTGCGCCGAACTACGAGTGGGTGCTGAAAGGGCAGTTAGCCAATCTCCAGGCGGCGGTAAGCAAACTGGCAAGCATCGCACCCGTATATGTGGGCATTCAGGCAGGTGCCAAAGCAACGGAGTTCCGCGAGTTGAAAGACTGCACGCTGTATGAGGTAGAGGGCAAGCACCCCGCAGGCAACGTAGGTGTGCAGATCAACCACGTGCTGCCCATCGCGAAAGGCGAGACGGTATGGACCATCAACGTACAGGACCTTGCCATCATCGGACGGCTGTTCACCAAAGGCATCGTGGACATGCAGAAATTAGTGGCATTCACCGGCCCGCTGGCTGCTAACCCGCAGTATTACAGAGTGTTGCCGGGCATGCCCGTGTCTGCTGTCTTCGGCTGCAACGTGCTGAGCGGCGAACCCTGCCGCTACGTGGCAGGCAACGTGTTGAGCGGTCATCAAGTGAATATCGATGAGATGATCAGCCCGTACGACAACCAGTTCACCGTACTGGACGAGGGCAGCGAGACACACGAGTTCATGGGCTGGCTGATACCGCGCTTCGGCGACTTCAACGCCAGCAACACCGACCCCGCGAAGCCCCTGCAACGTCTGTTCGGACAGAAAGAGTACAACTGGGACGCACGCATCAAAGGCGGTCGGCGTGCGATAATCGTGAGCGGCGAGTACGACAAAGTGTTCCCGATGGATATTTATCCCGAGTACCTGATTAAGGCAATGATAGCCGGCAATCTGGACAAGATGGAGCAACTGGGCGCCTATGAAGTGGCACCCGAGGATTTTGCGCTCTGCGAGTACGTCTGCACCAGCAAGATGCCTCTTCAGGCGATTGTGCGTGCTGCATTGGATAACCTCAAAAACGAAGTAGAGTAACATGTTTAAGGCACTATATAAATTGACGGAAAAAATCCGTCCTGCTTTTGAAGAAGGCGGCAAACTGCACGCGTTCCACTCGGTGTATGACGGCTTCGAGACCTTCCTCTTCACGCCGAACACCACCGCCAAACGCGTAGGCACACAGATACACGACGGAAGCGACTCCAAGCGCACCATGATTCTGGTAGTGCTGGCGCTGGTTCCCGCCATGCTGTTCGGTATGTACAACGTGGGTTACCAGCACCTGCTGGCAACGGGCGAGTTGGTCCGCGGCGGGCTGACCTGCGCATTGTTCTGGAAGGCGTTCGGCTTCGGTTTCCTTGCTGTACTTCCTTATATTTTAGTTAGTTACATCGTTGGTCTCGGCATCGAGTTCACGGTAGCACAGTGGAAGAAAGAGGAGATTCAGGAAGGTTTCCTCGTTACGGGTTTCCTGATTCCGCTGATTGTACCTATCAACACACCGCTGTGGATGGTGGCAATCGCGACGGCATTTGCGGTAATCTTCGCCAAAGAGGTATTCGGCGGCACGGGTTACAACATCTTCAACGTGGCTCTCATCACGCGCGCGTTCCTATTCTTTGCGTACCCCACCCACATGACGGGCGACCAATGCTTTGTGCGCACCGGCGGCACATGGGGCTGGGACGGCGGCAAGACGCTGGTGGACGGCTTCTCGGGGGCAACTCCGCTGACGCAGATTGCAACCACCACGGAGGCTAACCTCATGCCTGTGGATTTCTGGACGGCATTCAACGGACTGATTCCAGGCTCGGTGGGTGAGACCTGCTGCTGGGCAATCCTGCTGGGCGGTCTGCTGCTCATCATGACCGGCGTGGCTTCGTGGAAGACCATGCTGAGCATCTTTGTGGGCGGCGGTCTGACAGCCCTGCTCTTCAACGTATGCGGTCCCGACACGGCGGCGGCGAACTATCCGTGGTACATGCACCTCGTTACGGGCGGCTTCGCTTTCGGTGCCGTGTTCATGGCTACCGACCCCGTGACCTCTGCACGCACAGAGTGCGGAAAGTGGATTTACGGATTCCTCATCGGTTTCATGGCTGTGGTCATCCGCGTGCTCAATCCGGGTTATCCGGAAGGCATGATGCTCGCCATCCTGCTGATGAACGCCTTTGCACCGCTGATTGACTGGTGCGTGGTGCAAGTGAACATCAAGCGTCGTATGAAACGTGCAACCGTTAAATAAGTAAGAACTATGGCAAAGAAGAAATATGTATGCTCCGTATGCGGCTACGTTTACTACGGAGACAAAGCGCCCGAAGAGTGCCCGCAGTGCCACCAGAAAGGCGTCTTTGTGGAAGAAAAGAAGAAATTGGACACCGGCAGCAACGTATATACTATTGTGTATGCAACGGTTATCGTGGTGCTGGTAGCGGTGCTGCTCGCAGTGGTAAGCCAACTGCTCAGCCCCCGTCAGCACGCCAATGCGCTGCTTGACCAGCAGAAACAGATTCTGGTGGCGCTCAACCAAGACTACTCGGAGACCGACCCCGCAGTGCTCTACCAATCAGTGGTGAACGACACGATTGACGTGGCAGGTGCTCCCGTGTATGTGGCAAATATCGGCGGCGAGACGAAATACGTGCTGAAACTGCATGGTGCAGGACTCTGGGGCGGCATCGGAGGCTACCTGGCACTGGATGCCGACAAGAACACCGTCTTCGGCGTGAACTTCAACCACGAGAGCGAGACTCCGGGTCTGGGTGCTGAGATCGTGACGGAGAAATTCCGCCACCAGTTCAACGGCAAGCACATCCGCAATGCTGCGGGCGAAATAGTGTCTGTGGCAGTGGAGAAAGCAGGCAAGCAGGCTGACGGCCGCGAGCAAGTGGACGCCATCTCCGGCGCAACCATCACCTCAACTGGCGTGAGCGACATGCTGCTGAGCAACCTCGGCGAGTATGCGGCGTTCCTGAACGAAGGCTGCACAAAGACTTGTGCAGAGACCGAAGCGACTTGCGAGACTGAGGAAACAAACAATGAAACAGAAATAATTGCAGAATAATATGGCACTATCTCAAAAAACAAAAGATACCCTGCTGGGACCTTTGAATGTGAACAACCCGGTGGTTGTGCAAGTGTTGGGTATATGTTCGGCATTGGCAGTTACCGTCCAACTGAAGCCCGCTTTGGTGATGGGTATTGCCGTGACAATCATCGTGGCAATGTCCAACGTGATTATCTCGCTCATCCGCAAGACGATACCGATGCGCATCCGCATCATCGTGCAACTGGTAGTGGTTGCCGCGCTGGTGACCCTTGTGAGCGAGGTGCTGAAAGCATTCGCCTATGACATCGCGATGCAACTGAGCGTGTATATCGGACTGATTATCACCAACTGTATCCTGATGGGACGTCTGGAAGCCTTTGCCATGACGAACAAAGTGTGGGACTCGTTCCTCGACGGTCTGGGCAACGGCTTCGGCTATGCGCTTATCCTCGTTATCGTGGCATTCTTCCGCGAGTTGTTGGGCTCGGGTACGCTGCTCGGCTTCCGTGTGATTCCGGAGAGTTGGTATGTAGCCAACGGCGGTGTATATGAAAACTGCGGTATGATGATGATGCCTGCAATGGCACTGATTTTGGTAGCATGTGTAATTTGGGCTCATCGCGGCCTGAACAAAGAGGAGAAGAAATAATATGGAACACGCATTAAGTCTATTTGTTCGCAGCATATTTGCTGACAACATGATTTTCGCATACTTCCTGGGTATGTGCTCGTATCTTGCCGTATCAAAGGATGTCAAGACCAGCGCGGGCTTGGGAGTAGCCGTTACGTTCGTGCTGCTCATCACCTTGCCGGTGAACTACCTGCTGCAAGTATATGTATTGAATCCGCTGAACTTGGGTTATCTGTCGTTCATCCTCTTCATCGCCGTGATTGCCGCTATCGTGCAATTGGTGGAGATGGTGGTGGAGAAATACTCTCCGTCGCTCTATGCCTCGCTGGGTATCTTCCTGCCGCTGATAGCAGTGAACTGCGCCATCATGGGCGGATCGCTCTTCATGCAGCAGCGTATCATTCTCGACCCCGAGAACGTGAAGGCTATCGCCAACATCGGCGATGCGTTCGCATACGCTTTCGGTTCGGGATTGGGCTGGCTGCTGGCGATTGTCTGCCTCGCAGGTATCCGCGAGAAGATGGAGTACAACGACGTACCGAAACCCCTGCAAGGGCTGGGTATCACCTTCATCACCGTAGGTCTGATGGCTATGGCGTTCATGTGCTTCTCGGGACTTAACATTTGACCGTTTCACTATTAGACCGCTATGCTGTTAGAAGTTTGACCGCTTCGCTGTTAGAAATTTGCAATTATGCACAATTACCACAATCTTCAAATATGGCAGAATAGCATGGACATTGTGCAACGAATCTATGAGATAGTGGCTACTTTTCCTACAATGGAAAAATACGGCCTATCATCACAGATAACAAAATCCGCAGTTTCTATCCCCTCCAACATTGCTGAGGGCGCAGGCAGAAAGACCGACAAAGACTTTATGCACTTCCTCAGCATTGCAACAGGGTCCATGTTCGAACTGGAAACACAAATTCTCATCGCAGAGCGCATAGGCTACATCACTCAAGAGCAATCACTGTCGCTTTCAGAAATCTATCCACGATTTGCAGCGAATGAGTACCGGCTTCGCCAAGAACTTGGAGCAAAAATCCAACAGTGCGCAGCACGATCAAACAACATAGTGGTCTAACATCAAACATCTTAAAAAATACAATGGATATAACAGCAATTCTTTATGCAGTGGGTATATTCCTTGCGGTGATCCTGCTGCTGGTAGTTATCCTGCTGGTTGCCAAGAAGTACTTGGTGCCTTCGGGTGACGTGAAAGTGATTATCAACGGCGACAAGGAGTACCATGTTCCCGCCGGCGGCTCGCTGCTGAATGCAATGGGCGCTGCGGGCGTGCATCTTCCTTCGGCGTGCGGCGGAAAGGGCAGTTGCGGACAGTGCAAATGCCAAGTGCTGGAAGGCGGCGGCGAGATACTGCCGACCGAGACCGTGCATTTCAGCCGCAAGCAACAGAAAGACCACTGGCGCCTCGGTTGCCAAGTGAAAGTGAAGAACGACCTGCAACTGAAGATTGACGAATCAGTGCTCGGCGTGAAGGAATGGGAATGCACCGTTATCTCGAACAAGAACGTGGCGACATTCATCAAGGAGTTCAAAGTGCAGTTGCCTCCGGGAGAGCACATGGACTTCATTCCGGGCTCGTATGCACAAATCAAAATCCCTGCATACGATATCAACTACAACGACTTCGACCGCGAGTTGATAGGTGACCTCTACGTGCCGGCATGGGAGAAGTTCGGCTTGTTCGGTCTGCATCAGAAGAATACGGAAGCGACCGTGCGTGCGTACTCGATGGCGAACTACCCCGACGAGGGCGACATCATCACGCTGACCGTACGTATCGCCACCCCGCCTTTCAAGCCGAAAGAGCAAGGTCCGGGATTCCAAGACGTGCCCTGCGGTATAGCATCGACGTATATCTTCTCGCTCAAACCGGGTGACAAGGTGACGATGTCGGGTCCTTACGGCGATTTCCACCCTGTGTTCGACTCGAAGCGCGAGATGATCTGGGTGGGCGGTGGCGCCGGTATGGCTCCGCTCCGTGCGCAGATTATGCACATGCTGAAGACCCTGCACACACGCGACCGCGAGATGCACTATTTCTACGGCGCGCGCGCGATAGACGAGGTATTCTTTATGGACGATTTCCTTGCATTGGAAAAGGAATATCCCAACTTCCATTTCCACCTTGCACTCGACCGTCCGGACCCCAAGGCGGATGCACTGGGCGTGAAATATACTGCGGGCTTCATTGCTCCCGTGATGGGCGACACCTATCTAAAGCAGCATGACGCACCGGAGGATATCGAGTACTACCTCTGCGGTCCCCCGATGATGTCCAAGACTGTGGTTGACCTGCTCCATTCGCTGGGTGTAGAGGACGACATGATCCGCTTCGACAACTTCGGCGGATAGGTACAACACGTAAGCGTACATAAGTAAAAAACTGCCAACTTAAGGTTGGACAGTTTTTTTACTTTTTTGTTCGTCTATTTATGATTTCATATCATTTTTTCTGCAACTGATTTCGCTTCTTTGAGAAATTAAGACCTTATGAAAAGACGCAGAGTATAGTATTCAATAGTTACATTGGCTGTATTGAGTTTATATTCAAGTTGTATTGGGTATTAGACTATATTTAAGATTATACTATTGCATCTATTCCTTTTTCCTATATCGAGGTAATGGTACACCAATCTTTCGGAAGTTACGAAAACAAAGAGGTGTTGCAGACTCCCATAGAGGCGAACTTCCTGACAATTGTGACACATTTTTTGTCACTATCTGTTGCAATTCTTCCTGATTTTCTTCGGACTCTTTTTCTTTCATGGCTTCTTTATGAAGTTCATCAGGTTCCATAACGGGATAAATAATCAAACATCTTACTTCTTCATTTTTAGAAAGAGAATTTCCAAAATGGCTAAGGATTTTAGTATCTCGGGCATAGCCGCTTACTTCACGAATGTCATCAAGAACACCCGTCTTAGGATTGTCATAATAGGGTTTGTATTTGGCATCTATAATAAGTTTTTCACCTTGATGTATATAGTCAACTTGCGTACCAAAGTAACCAGGCACTTGAAACTTAATTTGTCCTGGGTAAATTGTATCCAGTTTACTATAGACATACAATTCAAACAGACGGGACATATCAATCCAAAAGGGAGGTGTCCTTCTATTCTCCTCGATAATGTTTGCCATAGAATAATCGTATCGGCGCAGTATATCTTTTGCTACTTGTATTGCATTAGAATAATGCCGATAGAGTTTATTGACCGACATACTCCTTACCTCATAGACGGAGACAATGTCTGAAATTTTATCAAAACGGGCAAGCAATACATTTAGCCGTAGCCACAAGTTATGACGATACTTCATCTCAATTGACGCCATCGAAAGCAACATTTGCCGAGAAAATATCAATGCTTTCTTCAACAACCGATTGACCGGTATATCCTCAGTATAAATCTGATAGCGACAATAGACACAATCTTCTCTATTTGGGATGAAATTTTTGTTTAAATGCGTTGAAATAACCAAATGTCCTTTTATCTTCCCCTTTAGATTATCCTCAACTGTAATATAGTCTTTCTTCAAACCATGTGCTATCAATTGCTCCAATAATGAAAAATAATGTACCATGAGCAATGGAGACAATAGATTCAGTTCTGGTAGGACATCTATAGCCGGCTGTGTAAAATTTATTCCGTAGCATTGTGAGAAGTATCGAACTTCGGCTTCTGAATCAACTGTCAATGCCTCCAAAAACATCTCCATATAGTTAATATCCGGCATCTTCGGCAGCACTACGGCTGCCATTTCCCCTGGAATTAACCAATCTGCACCAATGTAATGAGAAGCAATAAACGTATTACTAATCCCCAAGTACTTAGGTGTACCCATATATTCAGGCGGACCACATAAATTGGGGTGGTCAGCGCCAAATTTCTCCAGTTCTGTTCGATACTCGCCCTTATATTCCTGATGTTCTCTGAAAATAAGAAGCATTATACACCAAATTTCTTTACAAATTCCGACATATCTCTATAGTCCACCGGCGAGTGTTTGATTAACCCATCTTTGTAATACTCCAATAACAGCGGATAAATCTCGTAAGTCCAAGCCGTTTCAAGATCCTTAGTCATAAAATAACTGTGTCCGACCATGAGATCATCCATACAAATAGAAGGATCCACGGGTATTATAAATTTTTCAACAGCCTTAAAAAGTGTCTTCGCCTCTGGGTCTGTTATCAATTCTTTTTTAGCACGTAATGTAACAAATGCAAAACGGCGTCGAATAGCATAATCAACAGAACCGGTACTACGATCGGTGGTATTCATCGTACCAATAATGTACAAATCAGACGGCACTGAAAATAGTTCACCCGAATAAGGCAACGTTACCGTGAGGGCATTTGTATTTTCCTTGCGTTTATCCGCTTCAAGCAAAGTAATTAACTCACCCAGTATTTTGGAAATATTACCTCTATTGATTTCATCAATAATCAGTACTACTGAGCGTGATTTCTTGGGACTAAATTTTTCTATCGCCGCTCTAATGACAGCCTTAGCGTACTGAGGCCAGTTGTACTCCATATCTTCACCTAATGCCTGCCGCTTCAATTTTTCGATATTCAACGGAGCAGTTCCGTTGTCGCTACTGGAGTAAACACTACGAACGGATAAGGTTTTATTTCCTTTAGTGTACCATACTTTTAAGCGAGATTTCCCACTTATTGTATCTATTTCCTTAGCATTCACTTCACCAGAAACCGATTGAATAAATTTTTCCACACAATCCGCCTCATTTATACCTTCCAGCTTGACTGCATTGCAGGCACACTTAAAAATACCGTCCTTTACAACATATGTTATCCCGTTCGTTTTTCCTTCATCATCTTTTACAACTTCGGGTCTTAAACCTTCTACAAATTCCTCATAATCCATAGACTGGTGGAATGTAGTGAAAAAAATCTGCCCTTGTTGTTTCAATTCATTATACTTCTTCATCACAGAACACCTGTCACTATAGTTTACATCCGTCACATTTAGGACAGAAAGTGCCAACAAGGCGGTAGTATAGGTTTTCCCCGTTCCGGGAGCACCTTGTAGAATAATGTTTTTCTTAGTCTTAAGTAATGTAGTTATTGAGTCTAATTCCTCCATGGCTTTTTTTCCTGATTTAGTAATTATATGCGTATATGCAATAACATTTTTTCGCGAGGCTGTTTTTTCCCGATAATGAATAAAGTTGTCTATATGAATTTTTTCATTCTCAGGTATTTTTCTTGCTTTCGACACCAAAAATGCGACTTTGGCATATTGTTTCTCCGCTTTATATTCGTCAAATGTTTCGCTAAACCAAAAAGGATTTTTGGATTTCCATGCCTCTACAACTTTCGGATATGTTGATGCTGTTGCAAAATCAACTATTGTCCACTCATAATCTGTATAATTATCAGCTATATTATAAAAAGAAAAATATCCTTTCGAATCTAACAATGCTCGGAGTTTTGGAAGGACATCATCCATATAGGATATAACATCTTTCCACATTACTCCACAGCCATTTTCATTGACACCAGCAAGAAATTCTGCTTTCCAATTAGTTGTATCTCGGGCAAGTAATCCTTTAATTTCAGTATCCATAGTAAATTCAAGCGACTCTAATCTTTTGTAAATAGTAACAACAAACCTTGTTTAAGAATGACAGCCCCAGACCTGCGACGATAGCAGGCTCAATCAAAAATGGAAAGATAAGCAAAGACCGTCGGTAGTGGCTTGCAAATGGAGTGAAAAGGCATTCCCTCCCGCCTCGGAATCAGAACGTGCAACAGGTGCATGCTGCTCAAAATAGCACTCGTTATAGACTTTGTGCGTATTCTTGCGGCGCTGATCGCTAACAGCCAACAACGGGATAGAAACTATTGTAGCGGCTCCGCCGCCTGCCATCATGATTATACCTGCCAAGCTCATACCTTGCCCGTAGGTTCTATTCTCTTGCGCAGAAGCATTTTCCAATTTCCATCCCACAAAATATACAGGCAAACCAACCGCCACCAAACCTAAGCCACTACCAAAAAAACGCCAGCCTATATTCCACATACGGTCCGCCTTTTGATAACTTTTCCAAGCCTTAGGACAATTATCCTCTATAAATCTCAGATACGCCAATTCGCTCATTTTAGTCATTTTCCCGTTCCCTTGAGAGAGGAAATACGACTTATCCCGTTTAGCAATCACGCCCGGCAAGATTGGTTCCTGATAGGTGTGTGCATACAATGTGGAATCCCTAAGTGCGTTATTATAAACCGCCACCTGACCGTTCTCGAAGAGAATAGAAACCACTTCAGAGACAGGCAAACAAAAAACAGAATCGCTTACATCTCCTGCCAAAAGATACTGCACCCCTTTAGCAGAAACATCCACTATATGGGCATCTATACGTTGAGCATCGGTTGTTACGATAAGGTCCTGAGCGGCGGCAAAAAGGCCAACGGCTGCGCTAATAATGGTAAGAACAAGGCGTTTCATACGACAAATATAGATTAAGTTTAATGCTGCAAAGATAGGTTATTTTTTCGGATAATCCAAGCGGACAATGACTTTTCCTGTATTATTCTAAATCAGAAAAGCTTTTTCTATAACGTTAATACCTTTTTCGCAGCTCAAAAGAGAAAAAAAGCGCAGAGCGCTTGCGCATATTCCCGATAATTGTTACCTTTGCTGCGGATAACGATATAACCTAATGAATACAGAAACATTTAGAGAATTTTGTCTGTCGCTGCCTTTCGTAAGCGAAGACATGCCTTTCGACGACACAAACGTAGTATATAGAATACGCGGAAAGATATTCGCCAACATCCCGACCGACCAGCCCAACGTCGTGGTTCTGAAATGCGCCCCCGAGGTCGCCACAGAATTGCGCATACGCTACGACAGCATTCAAGGAGCATGGCATTGGAACAAGAAATACTGGAATTCCATCGTATTGGATGGTTCTGTTCCCGATCCGCTGCTGGAGAAACTTATTGAGCACGCCTACGACGAAGTCAACAAGAAACTACCCAAATCCATCCGAATAGACAAGCCCGCCCTTGATATCGCTACTCTCTTAGAATAGAGTCCCTACTCCACTTTCTTCACTACCCGACACGGGTTGCCCACCGCAATACTGTTTGAAGGTATATCACAGACCACTACCGAGCCCGCGCCGATAGTGCAATTATCGCCAATCGTTACTCCCGGCAGGATAGTAACCGAGCCTCCAATCCAACAATTATTACCTATCATAACCGGACGCGCCCACTCCTGACGTGTATTGCGCTCGACGGGGTTCGTACTATGGCAAGCCGTATAGATAGACACGTTGGGGCCAATAAAAGCGTCATCTCCGATAGTTACATAGGCTTCGTCCAATACCGTAAAATGGAAGTTCGCAAAGAATCGTTTCCCGACACGGATGTGCTTGCCGTAGTCGCAATAGAAAGGCTGATTGATAAACACCTCGTTGTCGCACGCCCCGAGAATGTCTTGCAACATCTCGCGACGAGCGTCAAGCATAGTCGGTTGTAACTGATTATAGCGTTGCAACTTGTCTTTACAACGGTTCAGTTCGTCTTTCAAATCGGGGTCGCACGCATAATAGACCTGCCCCGCAAGCATCTTTTCCTTCTCCGTCATACCTACTCCAAGCAGTTGTCCAAAGCGCGGGTTATTGCCTCGCGGTCGAGATGCTGACCGATGAAGACGAGTTTCTGCATACGGTCGCCGTATTGCTCGTCCCAATCGTGGCGCAACTGCGCATCATGCGCCATAAGTTGCATCAGTTCTTCTTTGGGCATCGTAGCGAACCACTCGCCAGCTTTCTGAATCTTAAACTGGCGTCCAGCCTGCTCGAAGAGGTAGCACATATCGTACTCATCCGCGAAATAGCACATACCCTTAGCACGAATCACGTTTTTGGGCCAATGGGCGGCTACGAACTCGTCAAAAAGCCCGAGATTGAACGGTCGGCGGGCATAATAGACAAACGTCGATATACCGTACTCCTCAGCCTCTCCTTCGTCATCGTGGTGGTGGTGATGTTCGTGGTCATGCTCATGTTCTTCTTCCTCGTCCTCATCCTCGTCTTCATGCGCGTCCTCTACCTCCTGAATCCACGTAGCGGACGTAGCCACAGCATCAAAATTGAAAAGCCCGGTATTGAGAATCTTATCAAAGTCCACATCGCAATAGTTGCAAGGGATAATCTCCGCCTTGGGTTGTATTGCGCGGATAATCGCCTGAATATGCTCCAATTCCTCGGGCGTAACCTCATCGGCTTTGTTGAGCAAAATCAGGTTGCAGAACTCTATCTGCTGGATAACCAGCGAAGCCAAATCCTCCTCTCCGATATCCTTGCGGTTCAAGTCTTCGCCGGCGCCGAACTCGTCGCGCAAGCGAAGGGCATCCACTACGGTCACTATACAATCCAGCACAGGCAGTCCGTCCTTGGCAAACTGCGGCACCATCTGTGGATAGGTGCAAATCGTCTGCGCGATAGGGGCAGGTTCGCATATGCCGCTTGCCTCGATAACGATATAGTCGAACAGGTTTTGGGAAGCCAAATCGTGGAGTTGCTGCACAAGGTCCATCTTGAGCGTACAGCAGATACAGCCGTTCTGCAAAGCCACCAAACTATCGTCCTGCTGACTCACCACGCCGCCTTTCTGAATCAGGTCGGCATCTATATTCACCTCGCCTATATCGTTCACTATCACGGCAAAGCGTATGCCCTTCTTGTTGCCCAAGATACGGTTGAGAAGGGTGGTCTTGCCACTACCTAAATACCCCGTCAGCAACAGGACGGGAATTCTATTTATGTCCATTTTCCAAAGGTTCTAAATGTTCCAAACGTTCCAAAAATAGCCGCGTATCCACAGCTTATCTACCGCTTATCTACCGCTATCTGCCTGCATACTGCACATAGAGCGGATAATACTGCTCAAACATCTCGTTCTGCCCGTAGCGTTCCCAAGTCTGCAGGACGTAGCCGAATATCGCAGCCTGCTGCTCCAGCGTTCCTTGCGCGCCCAAGCGGCTCTTCTTGCCGAGACTTGTGCCCCACTCCAAGTACTCCACACAATTCATAGCCACATTCTCCAGTATCGCGTTGGCTTTGTCCGGCTGCCCGAGAAGGAGGTACATCGAAGCCATCGAGGCGGAAGTATAGTCGTAGGAGATATTATACCCCGGCAACATTTCTTCCGAATAGTCGAGCACCTCAAGTGCTTTGTCGCGTTGTCCCTCGCGGATAAGTGCCTCCGCCAAGCGGGCGAACATCATACGGTGGGTACGACACATGCGCATCGTGTTCTCGTCGATATAGATACCCGGGTAGTTCATATTGCCGTAGGCGAACTTGTGCATCATATTGTCGTACATCTTCCCGGTATTAACGCGCGGTTGCCCGTCCGCACTACGTACAGGCGTAACCTGATAAGCCATACCCGTCAACTCGAAATAGGGTTGCAGACCGAGGTAATAATCGTCTCCGACCGTAGCCGCGAAGTAGATGGGGCGTTGCCAGTTGTTCTGACTCAGCATCTCCATAATCATCATCTCCGAGCGTGTATAGCGTCGGGCGGACTTGAACATAATCTGCTCTCCGTCAGGCGACAACACGTACAGTTGGTTCGACGGCAAGTAGTTCTCCCCCTCGCGGTTCTTGGTGCGCGGGTCGTCCGAGCGCAGGAACGTGAACGCCTTGTCCACGGAGATTGGTCCGAGTTTGTTGTCCACCCATACGACCTCGTTCTTGCCGGGCATATAGTCCTTGTACTCCCACGAGATAGGCAGCCCCGGCGAGTCGTAGTAGGGTCGGCGCATAGCGTCTATATACCAGTCGGTCTGCAGGTACGAGAGGTTGCAAGCGCGCGCATCCGTACCGACTTCCTCCACCTCTTGGTTGTACCAAAGCGGGAAAGTGTCGTTATCGCCGTTGCAGAAGATGACCGCTTCTTTCTCGCACGATTTCAGGTAGTTAGCCCCGAAGTCGCGACAGGCATACCGATGCGAGCGGTCGTGGTCGTCCCAGTTCTGCGAAGCCATCTGTGCAGGTACGAGCAAGCATACAAGCCCGATAACAACCGCCACGGCGGCACGCATTTTCTCGTTTTTCATCAGGCTGTTTGCCCAATCTACGAGCGCCAGCACACCCAAGCCTATCCAAATACAGAAGGCGTAGAACGAGCCCGCGTAAGCATAATCTCGTTCACGCGGCTGGTAAGGCGTCTGATTGAGGTACACCACAATCGCCAAGCCCGTCAGGAAGAAGAGCAGGAACGTGAGCGTGAAGGATTTCCAGCCCGTAGCCTCGCCCTCTTTGGTGCGTTTGCCGCATTGCCAGATAATACCTATCAAGCCCAGCAGGAGCGGCAACATATAATATACGTTGTGCCCTTTGTTCTCGCGCAACTCGGTCGGCAGTTTCGACTGGTCGCCAAGCATGGCGTTGTCGATAAACGGAATGCCGCTTATCCAGTTGCCTTTCGTAATATCTCCGTACGACTGCAGGTCGTTCTGCCGCCCCGCGAAGTTCCACATAAAGTAGCGCCAGTACATGAAATTGACCTGATAGCGGAAGAAGAAGCGCAAGTTCTCCGCGAAGGTCGGGCAATACTCGGTCTTCTGCTGTCCGCAGTAGTCGTAGCGCACGCGCTTTCCCTTCACGTCCGCCCACTCTTTGTAGGCTTGCACATGGCTGCCTTGCGACGAGTACATACGCGGGAAGAGCATACAGAACTCCTTCATAAACACGTAATTCGTCTTGTAGCCCGTTATCACGTATCGGTCTTTTTTGCCCTCTTCTTTCGGCGCGGGCGCATATTGCGCGTGTCCCTGTTTCTCCACGGGGATACACATATTTCCCTTTATCTCCAGCTCTACGGGCGCATTATAAACCTGCCCGTAGAAGAGCGGACGGTCGCCATACTGCTCGCGGTTGAGGTAGTATTTGAGCGAGAACACGTTGTCGGGCGAGTTCTGATCCATCGGGGTCTGCGCCGCCGAACGTATCACTAATGCCGCGTAACTGCTATAACCTATCAAGATAACGGCAATCATCAGAGACGCCGTATTCAGCAGGCGCGACGGCACCATATCTTTCTTCCACAGCAACACGCCGAGCAAAGCCAGTCCGACGATCAGCCCTATCCACCAGCTTTCGAACAGGAATGCGGCACCCGAGCACACGAAAGCCAGCACGAACGACACTATCTGCCGCACCTTGTTGCGCTCCGTCATCGACTCGTAGATAGCCCAGCCCAACATCAGTATCGTCAGCACGATATAGACCGCCAGACCCGTATTGAACGGACAGCCCAAGCCGTTGACGAACAGCAACTCGAACCAGCCTGCCACGGTCGGGAAGCCCGGAATGATACCGTAGAGGATAACCGCCAAGATGGCTACTGAAGCCGCGAAAGCCAGCACCACGCCCTTCCACGAGAACGTGTAGCGGCGGAAATAGTAAACCAGCACGATAGCGGGGATAGTCAGCAGGTTCAGCAGGTGGATACCTATCGACAAGCCCATGAGGTAAGCTATGAGTATCAGCCACTTATCCGAGCCCTCTTCGTCGGCATGCTCGTCCCATTTCAGTATCAGCCAGAACACGATAGCCGTAAAGAGCGACGACGAAGCATACACCTCGCCCTCTACCGCCGAGAACCAGAACGTGTCGGAGAACGTGTACGCCAGCGCGCCTACCGCTCCGGCAGCCAAGATACCTATGCCTTTGGCTATCGTATCCGGCGCCACCAGCTTGCGCGCCAGGGCGGTAATCGTCCAGAAGAGGAAGAGTATCGTAAACGCCGACGCCAATGCCGACAAGGCATTCACGCACATCGCCACGTGGCTTGCATCACTCGCGAAGAGCGAAGCGAAATGCCCCATCAGCATGAAGAAAGGTGCTCCGGGCGGGTGTCCCACGTCCAACTTATGCGCACTCGAAATGAACTCGCCGCAGTCCCAAAAACTCGCGGTCGGCTCGATAGTCAACAGATACGTTGCCGCAGCTATGGCAAAAACCACCCAGCCGCACAACGCATTCCACAGATTAAACTTTTTCATTATCCGTTATATAGATTTGTATCCTTGGTTTGTCTTTTCTCTATCGGTACCTCATCGGTATCTCGACAGTCTTTCCTAATACGCCACAAAGATACTATATTTTGCCCATTCGTCCAAATTCCGTGCCAAATTTCACGCATTATTGCCCCCCTGACTGTCCGTTTTTATGACTTTTTCACATCAGCACTTGCAAATACAGGAGAAAAGCAGTATCTTTGTGCGCTTTTTAGGAACACATATCAACCTGCTCCTATTGTTTGAAACAATACAAAACGTATGAAAATCGTAGAAAACAAAACCATTGCCGTTGTTGGTTTGGGCTATGTGGGTTTACCGTTAGCCATTGAGTACGGCAAAAAGTACCGCGTTATCGGATTTGATGTGAACAAGAGCCGCGTCGCGGAGTTGGAGTCAGGCAAAGACCATACCCTTGAAGCAGACCTCGGAGGCATGCAGCAGGCGCGCGAGTTGTACGCCGCCACCCATACCGTCGGCCTGACGTTCTCAAGCGACATGGCGGACTTGGAGCAAGCCAACGTCTATATCGTTACCGTTCCAACCCCTATCGACCGTTTCAACAACCCCGACCTGACGCCCCTGCTGAAAGCGTCGGAGACTATCGGCAAGACGCTCCGCAAGGGCGATATCGTCATCTATGAATCGACCGTTTATCCGGGTTGTACGGAGGAGGACTGCGTACCCGTATTGGAGCAGAACAGCGGGCTCACATTCAATCAGGATTTCTTCTGCGGCTACTCGCCCGAGCGCATCAATCCGGGCGACAAACTCAATACCCTCACCAAGATAAAAAAGATAACCTCCGGCTCTACGCCCGAGGTTGCCGACATAGTGGATGCGCTCTACAACTCCATTCTGGAGAACGGAACCCATCGTGCGCCGAATATGAAGGTAGCGGAGGCAGCCAAGGCGGTAGAGAACAGCCAACGCGATGTCAATATATCGTTTATGAACGAGTTGGCACTCATCTGCGACCGCGTGGGAATAGACACCAACGACGTTATCGAAGCAGCAGGCACGAAGTGGAACTTCCTGAAGTACCGCCCGGGGCTGGTCGGCGGGCATTGTATCTCCGTGGACCCCTATTACCTTGCCCACAAAGCCAAATCGCTCGGCTACGACCCGCAGGTTATCCTCTCGGGGCGCGCGGTCAACAACTCGATTGCCAAGTTTATCGCGGACAAAGTGCTGAAACTGATGATCAATACCGATCATAAGATTCTGCACTCCAACGTGCTTATCCTCGGCGTTACCTTCAAGGAGAACTGCCCCGACTGCCGCAACACCAAGGTGGTGGATATCGCTACGGAGCTGGAGGAGTTCGGTTGCAACGTGGACATCTACGACCCGTGGGCTAATCCCGAGGTTGTCAAGCACGAATACGGCAAAGAACTCATCCCGCAAATTGACCCTGACAAACCGTATGCAGGCATTATCGCCTGCGTTTGCCACGACCAGTTCAAGACCTTCGATTTCGCCAAATACAAGGCGCAAGGAGCCGTTATCTTCGACGTAAAGAACTTCGTTGACCGCAGTCTCGTGGACGCACGACTATAAGCAGTTAATAGAATAGTTAATAATTTAGTAGTTAATATTTTTCCCATATTCTTTGATTTTTATGACTGTTGCAGTAGCAGGAACAGGATACGTAGGGCTATCTATTGCCACACTTTTGGCGCAGCACAACCGCGTGATTGCCGTAGATATTTTGCCCGAGAAAGTAAACCTCATCAACCAACGCAAATCGCCTATTCAGGACGAGTATATCGAGCGCTATCTGGCGGAGAAACCGCTCGATCTGACTGCCACATTGGACGCCGAAGCGGCATACAGAGAAGCCGATTTCGTCGTGGTTGCCGCGCCTACCAACTACGATAGTCAGAAGAACTATTTCGACACCTCGGCGGTAGAGGAAGTGGTGCGCCTCGTGCTGGCGGTCAACCCTGAAGCGTTTATCGTTATCAAATCCACTATTCCTGTCGGCTTTACCGAAACTATACGCAAGCGGACAGGTAGCGAACGTATCCTGTTCTCGCCCGAGTTTCTGCGCGAATCGAAAGCACTTTACGACAACCTCTATCCTTCGCGTATCATCGTGGGAACGGATATGAACAATCCGCAGTTGGTCGAGGCGGCACGTACCTTTGCCAAGTTGCTGCAGGAGGGCGCGCTCAAGCCCGATATCGATACGCTCTTCATGGGCTTTACCGAGGCGGAGGCGGTCAAATTGTTCGCCAACACCTACCTCGCCCTGCGCGTCAGCTATTTCAACGAGCTCGACACCTATGCCGAGATGAAAGGGCTGGATACGCAAGCCATCATCAACGGCGTTTGCCTTGACCCTCGTATCGGTTCCCACTACAACAACCCCTCCTTCGGCTATGGCGGATATTGCCTGCCCAAGGATACCAAGCAACTGTTGGCGAACTATCAGGACGTGCCCGAGAACCTTATCGAGGCTATCGTAGAGAGCAACCGCACGCGCAAAGACTTTATCGCGGACCGTGTACTTTCGATGGCGGGCTACTACGACTATTACAGCAAGGGCAGTTACGATGCCCAATCCGAGCATCCGTGTACGGTAGGCGTTTATAGGCTGACCATGAAGTCGAACTCCGACAATTTCCGCCAGTCGAGTATCCAAGGGGTGATGAAGCGCGTGAAAGCCAAAGGGGCAAAGGTTATCATCTACGAACCTACCCTGCCCGACGGCTCTACGTTCTTCGGCTCGCAGGTGGTGAACGACCTTGCCGCCTTCAAGCAGCAGTCGCAGGCTATCATAGCCAACCGCTACGATGCGGTCTTGGACGACGTCCGCCCGAAAGTCTATACCCGAGACATCTTCCGCCGAGACTAAAATCAATTTGTAAATGTGTAAATGTGTAAGTTTGTAAATGTGTAAGTTTCAAGGTATATCCTGCGCAGCCAATTTACAAATTTACAAATTTACAAATTACCGCTTTCGGCTTGCGTCGTAGGTCTCAATAGAGTGGTCAAAAAAGTTCAAAAAATAAATTCAAAAAAATCCAACCAATCGTTTTTTTCGCTATTTTTTGGTCTTTTTTGACCACCAATACCTACCTCTTGCTTGCGTCGTAGGTCT
>JBJECK010000032.1:0-7640 GCA_051870995.1 Paludibacteraceae bacterium
AAACATTTTCACTAACTTTGCAGCATAAAATTGCATTTGCTGTTGGACTCTACAACGGACATTTCGGCAATCTGATATAAAAAACAGTCGTATGAATACTTTCGGCAAACAATTCACTTTTACGAGTTTTGGAGAGTCTCACGGCAAAGCCATCGGAGGCGTATTAGACGGCGTCCCCGCGGGCTTGCATATCGATTTCGACCTCATACGCAGCGAACTGACACGACGCTCAGGGCAGGGCATAGAGGGCGCGTCCGAGCGTGCCAAAAGCGAACCGGATGAGGTAGAATGGTTAAGCGGTGTTATGGATGGCGTTACGCTTGGCACCCCTATTGCCTTTATCATTCGCAACCGTGATACACGCCCCGAAGACTACGAATGGCTCAAGAACCATTACCGCCCGGGGCACGCCGACTATACATACCAACAGAAATACGGCATCCGCGACTGGAGGGGTGGAGGGCGCGCCTCTGCCCGTGAGACGGCAGGACGCGTGGTAGCGGGCTGTATCGCCAAGCAAATCCTGCGCTCACGAGGAATTCGTATCCACGCGGAACTGATACAAGTCGGCACACAGACCGACCCCACGCTTTTCGAAAATACTATCCGCGCCGTACAACGCGAGGGCGACTCTATCGGCGGCATCATCCGTTGTACTGTTACGGGTCTCCCCGCGGGCACGGGAGAACCAATCTTCGACAAACTCCAAGCCCTCTTGGCGTATGCAGTCATGAGCATCAACGCCTGCAAAGGTTTCGACTACGGCACAGGTTTCGACGGGGTAAGCCTGCGCGGCAGCGAAGCCAACGCCATCTCCGGCGGCATCTTAGGCGGCATCAGCGACGGCACTCCCCTATCCTTCCGCTGCGTCTTCAAGCCCACACCCAGCATAGCAAAGACCATAAAAGGCAGACACGACGCATGTGTCGCCACACGCGCCGTGCCTGTTGTAGAGGCCATGACGGCTTTGACTATTGTCAATCTGTTACCCTAACTTTCCCCGGCAATTATGCCTTGATAGGATTGTACTTTGGCACTAATGCCTTCATAATCGACCAGGCGATGAGGTATGCGACACCACAGAAGCAGAACATGATGAAATATCCTGCGGGTTTGCCCTCGAAGCCGAGGAAAGTGAACGCAGCACCCGCCTCCTCGGCGTGGGTGAACAGCGCACCGGCACTCTTCTGGATAATCATCGAACCGATACCGCCCGCCATAGCACCGATACCCGTGATAGTCGCGATAGTCGATTTGGGGAACATGTCGCCGATAGTGGAGAAGAGGTTAGCCGACCATGCCTGGTGTCCGGCGCCTGCAAGACCAATCAGCACAGCGGGCCACCATGCGCTCATTGCGCCCAACGGCTGTGCCAGCAGTGCCACGATGGGGAAGAATGCAAACAGCAGCATTGCCAGCATACGCCCGCTGTACGGCTCCATGCCTTTCTTCTCAACGAACAACTTGGGCAGGTAGCCGCCAAAGATAGAGATAACCGTCACAATAGCGTAAAGCGTAAAGATAAGTGCCTGCCCCATGGGGTCGGAAGCCTTGTAGCCGAACTGGTTTTGGAAATAGGACGGTGCCCAAAAGAGGAAGAACCACCATACGCCGTCCGTGAAGAACTTGCCGACGATGAATGCCCAAGTCTGCTTGTAGCCGAAACATTTCCACATCGGGATAGCCTTCTCCTCAACAGCCGCAACCTTATCGGAAGTTGCTTTCTCGGCTTCGTCATCCTGATGGATATACGCTAATTCAGCCTCATTCACATGTTTGGATTTCTCGGGTTTGTCGTACATGAACTGCCAGAAGAACATCCAGACAAAGCCGAGGGCACCGATGATGATAAATGCCATTTCCCAGCCCAGGTGTTTTGCCAAAGGCGGGATGCAGAGCGGTGCGGCAAGTGCGCCCACAGAAGCGCCCGCGTTGAATAGAGAGGTCGCAAAAGCGCGGTCTTTCTTGGGGAAATACTCCGCCGTCACCTTGATGGCAGCAGGAAAGTTGCCCGCCTCACCGAGTGCCAATATACCGCGGCAGAGCAAGAACAGATAGACCGACGTTATAGCGACGGCAAGCGCGGCAGTAGAGCCCGCTTCGACCGCACGCATAGCCTCTACAGAGCCGAGACCCTCAATATGCGCAGTAGCCCAGCCGCAAGCCGCGTGCATACATGCGCCCGCCGACCATACGCCGATGGCGATGAGATACCCTTTCTTGGTTCCCATCCAATCGACAAACTTGCCTGCGAAGAGGCACGCGATGGCGTAGAAGATGGAGAACAGACTGGTGATGGTTCCGTAGTCGGAGTCAGTCCAGTGGAATTCCGGTTTGATAAACTCCTCGTAAGTGAGGGAGAGAACCTGGCGGTCGAGGTAGTTGACGGTCGTTGCGACAAAGAGCAGCGAGCACAGCCACCAGCGCCAGTTAGTCATAAGTTTGCTTTGTGTTGACATGATGTATTTTACTATTGGACAATTTACTATCGGACCATGCACATGTACTGTCTTTCGCCCGGCAAATTGTGGTGATAAATGGTATTTTGCTTTAAGTGTAGTAAAGATTGTTGTTTCAGCATACAGGAGCGGGGCACACGTCCCCACTCCTGTTTATTGTTATCGCACGGCGGCGATGATGTCAAGACACTCGCGGCATTTGTTGGTCACATATGCCCAGTCGCCTGCGGCAACCACTTCCTTTGGGAAGAGTCTGGAGCCCATGCCGACGCAGTAAACGCCTGCTTTGAACCACTTCTCCAAGTTGTCTTTCTCGGGTGCTACGCCGCCGGTAACCATGATTTTCGACCACGGCATCGGTGCTTTGAGCCCTTTGACCATATTGGGACCATAGACATCACCGGGGAAGAGTTTGGTCAAGTCGCAACCCAACTCCTGCGCTTTGCCTATCTCGCTCACGGTACCGCAGCCCGGGCAGTAAGGCACGAGGCGGCGGTTGCAGACAGGAGCAATATCGGGGTTGAAGAGCGGACCGACTACGAAGCATGCACCCAACTGGATATAGAGTGCCGCCGTAGGAGCGTCCACCACACTGCCGACACCCAGTGCGAGGTCGGGGCACTCGGTATTCGCCCACTTGACCAACTCGCCGAATATCTCGTGTGCGAAATCGCCACGGTTGGTAAACTCGAATGCACGGACGCCGCCCTCATAGCATGCCTTCACTACATTCTTGCACAATTCCAAATCTTTGTGATAGAAGACAGGAACCATACCCGTTGTGCCTATCTTTGCCATTACGGCTAATTTATCAAACTTTGCCATGATATTCCTTATATTTAACGTTGTACACGACCATTGGCATTACCGCCTGCCAAACTAAGAACCTCATCCTCGCTAACCAAGTTAAAGTCCCCATTGACAGTGTGTTTCAGAGCAGAAGCAGCAACTGCAAATTCCAATGCGGCACCCTGATTGTCAGGATACTTCAACATTCCGTGGATGAGACCGCCCGAGAACGAGTCGCCACCGCCTACGCGGTCGATAATCGGGTTGATTTCGTAGCGCTTCGACTGGTAGAACTCTTTGCCGTCGTAAATCATGGCTTTCCAGCCGTTGAAGGTAGCGGAATAACTCTCGCGGAGCGTGGAAACGACATACTTAAAGCCGAACTCCTTCATCATCTGCTCGAAGATGCCCTTGTAGCCCTCTGCGTTGGTCTCGCCGCCTTCCACGTCTGCATCCGGTTTGAAGCCGAGGCAGAGCTCCGCATCTTCCTCGTTGCCGATGCACACGTCCACATACTGCATCAGCGGGCGCATGATAGAGATGGCTTTCTCGCTGGTCCACAGTTTCTTGCGGAAGTTGAGGTCCACAGACACCGTCACGCCGTGGCGCTTGGCTGCCTCACAAGCCAACTTGGTGATTTCCGCCGCCTTGTCGGAGATGGCAGGCGTGATGCCGCTCCAGTGGAACCACTGTGCACCCTCCATGATGGCATCGAAATCGAAGTCCGCTGCATCAGCCTCAGCGATAGCGGAGTGTGCACGGTCGTAGATGACTTTGGAAGGACGCATCGAAGCGCCGGTCTCGCAGTAGTAGAGTCCCACGCGGTCGCCGCCGCGTGCCACGAAATCGGTGTTCACGCCGTAGCGGCGGAGTGCGTTCACTGCTATCTGCCCTATTTCGTGCTTCGGCAGTTTGCTTACGAAATACGCGTCATGCCCGTAGTTGGCGCACGAAACGGCCACGTTCGCCTCACCGCCACCCGGGATGATACGAAAACTTTCACTTTGAATAAAACGGTCGTTGCCCGCAGGCGAAAGGCGAAGCATAATCTCGCCCAATGTTACAATTTTTGCCATTGTTGATTTTTTATTGTTTGATTGTCATTATTTTTTCTTACAAGATTTACGAGATGATCGTATAGTTGCCCCTGATCGAAGGTATGCGGGGGACCATGTCAGACGTTGTGTATTTCTGCACTCATAGGGTTTGCCGTCGCGTGTTGCAGGAATCCAAGCGGGCATTTCTTCTATGATGCGCACCCCCTGTTCATCCAGTTCTTCATAGCCGGTTGATTTATGCACCTTCACATCCTTCACCGTGCCGTCTTTGGCTATGACAAACCGTAGCACCATTTCGTATTGCCGTTGCAACCTGAAACTATACGAATTGTGCATCTTCGATGACACATACGCATGACGGGCTGTTTCTCCTCCCACAAAGCGGGGCTTGGTTTCCCATGGAGTGAAATCAATCTCCGCACCGTCTGCATCAAAACATACGCCACCCATACTCTCGCCGTTCTCAAACCGCTCTTCCCGTTTGAGTTGCCCGTTGGAATAATACGCCATCAGTTTGCCGTCCCGTTTCCCCTGCGTATATTCCTCCTGCACATATAGTCGCCCGTTCGCATAATACGTTTTCACCGTACCGTGCATTTTGCCCCGGGCATAGTTTATCTCTTTGCGCAGCGTACTGTCCGCGCTGTACACACACTTCAGCCCGTCGGGTTGGTTTGCATTGAAATGCTTTGGGTCGAACGTGCGGAAATGTGTAACGGAATACCCGCCGCTTTTCTCCTCTATTGTTACCACATACCCGTCCGCAACGGTGTCTACCGTATAAGTATCCTCCCCTACCGTATAAACCGGTATCTCCGTCGGTTGCGCTGCAACCGATGCCGCTACGAACAAGAGAGGCAGGACAAACCGCATACTAATAATAAATAAGGGTGAGACCCGTTCGGGTCCCGCCCTTTATTCATTTAGAAATTAAAGTAGTTTTTCGCGTTGTTGTAGCAGATGTCCTCCACCATCTGCTGGAGGCGTGCTTTCTCGTAGCCCGTGTAGGGTATCATACCGTTCTCCACGTCGTTGCCGAGGATGTTGCAAAGCGTGCGGCGGAAGTACTCGTGGCGCGGATAGGAGAGGAACGAACGGCTGTCGGTAAGCATGCCCACGAAGCGGCTCAGCAAGCCGAGGTTCGACAGCGCCATCATCTGCTTCTCCATGCCGTCCTTCTGGTCGAGGAACCACCAGCCCGAGCCCAACTGTATCTTGCCCGGCCATGTGCCGTCCTGGAAGTTGCCGAGCATGGTCGCCATCACTTCGTTGGCGCAGGGGTTGAGGTTGTAGAGGATGGTCTTGGTCAGTTTGCCGTTGGCGTTCAGGCGGTCAAGGAACTTCGAGCATGCCTTTGCCGTCGGGAACTCGCCGATGGAGTCGAAGCCCGTGTCGGGACCGAGTTGGGCGAACATCTTCGAGTTGTTGTCGCGGATAGCGCCGTAGTGGTACTGCTGCGCCCAACCTGCCTCGTAGTCCATCACGGCAAAGATAACGAGCATTGCCGATTTGAATTTCAGTATCTCTTCGTGCGTGAGGTTGTTGCCCGCCATAATCCTGTCGAAGATAGCGCGTATTTCCGCCTCGGTGTAGTCCTCCGCGTAGAACTCTTCGATGCCGTGGTCGGCGAGTTTGCAGCCCATGGATGCGAAGAAATCATGGCGTTTCTGCAATGCCGCTACAAGGTCGTCCATCGTGGTGATGTCCATGTCCGCCGCCTTGGCAAGTTGCTCCACGTAGGCTTTGTAGTTGGCGGGATTCTCCACCGCCATCGCCTTGTCGGGACGCCATGCGGGAATCATCCGTATCTCGAAACCGCTCTCCGCCACCTGCTTGTGGTAGCGCAGGTCATCCACGGGGTCGTCCGTCGTGCATACGGTCTCCACATGGTAGCGGCGCATGAAGCCGCGGGCGGTGTAGGCGGGGTCGTTCTGCAACTTGTCGTTGCACTCGTCGAATATCTCTTTCGCTGTCTCGGGACTCAGGCGTTTGTCGATACCGAATGCCGTTTTGAGTTCGAGATGTGTCCAGTGGTAGAGAGGATTGCGGAAGGTGTAAGGCACCGTCTCCGCCCACTTCTCGAATTTCTCCCAGTCGGTGGTGTCCGTACCGGTGCAGTAGCGCTCATCCACGCCGTTGGTACGCATCGCGCGCCATTTGTAGTGGTCGCCGCCGAGCCACAGTTCGGTAATGCTCTTGAACTTGTGGTCGTCCGCCACCATCTTGGGGATGAGGTGGCAGTGGTAGTCGATAATCGGCATTTTCGCCGCATGTTCGTGATACAACTCCTGTGCGGTCTCCGTCTGGAGCAGGAAATTTTGGTCCATGAATGGTTTCATTGTATTGTCTGTATTTATCGTTAGTTACTCGTCCGTTTTGCAAAGTGTAGTTTGCAAAACTCTAATCGAGCGCAAAGATATTGTTTTTCGCGCGCACGGATGTGGAATAATTGACACATTTCTTTACTTAAAAGCCCTCAGCAGGCTATTTTTGCGTCTATTCTGTGTATTTTCTACTAAAACCGCCCGACATACTACCCAAATAGTTCCCGCTCTCTACCCGCTACAAGCCTCCCCTTCGATAAGCTGAATGCATAGCAACAACTCCATAACTAAAGCAAGTTGGCTATAGCGCATCCTTTCAACAATCAAGTACTAATTTGTTTTTTGATACTCGCCAAGTAATAATATGGTAAAATGGTTAAATAGTGAATGATCAAATAGTGAATAGTCAAATAGTGAATAGTAAATAGCAAAATATTTCTCCCATTTCTGGCTATATTTGTTTATGCCCCCTTTGACGGAACTTTAGGTCGTTTTCTTGGTTATTTTTGTCCAAATTCTTGGCTGTTTTTGTATTGTAACGTGAGTTCGATATAAGCGAACAATTGCCGCACGCAACGACTAATTTGTTTTTTTGTAATAGTCAAATAGTCAATGGTCAAATAGTCAAATAAGATATTTGTTGAAACAAAAGAAGTTCTTGGTCGTTTTTGCCAAGATTATTGGTCATTTTTGTATATAAAAACGTATTTCGAGTTCACGTTAAATAGCAGTCTGTTAGCAGTCTGTTATGGGTGATTTACGGCAAAAACACGGCAACGACACGGCAACGACACGGCAACGAGAGCGGTCTTCGTGCTGCCTGTATGCTATGCAAGTGCTCTTTCCCTGTGAGTATTGCACACAGCGTGCGTCCGCATAGTCCTCGTAGTGTACACCCACACTCTCCAACACACACTTACTCACCCTTCCTCGTGGTGCAAACCAATGAAGCGTAAGCGTAATGTTTGCAACACGAAAAGCGCAGCAACCGCGAATATCTAACAGCCCTT
>JBJECK010000033.1:0-99281 GCA_051870995.1 Paludibacteraceae bacterium
CCATATCGCCTACCGTCTTTTCTGGGTCTTTCATAAGGGGCTTTATCTGGAGGCTTAATCGGGTTATTAGTTGGATCAATTGCATATTCTGTAATTTGCAGATAGTGAGTTCTTTACATCTTAGGTATCATTCATACTCAACCCGTGTTGTGATATTTGATACCCTTTCAGTTGTCGTGTTGCTTGCAAGAATATATCTATTCTTGTTTGTAGAAGTGTTTTGTTGTACGCATCCGGATTGCGTTTTATTTCATAGAAATCGGCTGTCTTGTCCAATTCGTTGATAGCAATCAAGTCTATTTCGTCTTCTCCGTTTCTACTCCACCAACTGCCTATACGTGTATATTTTTGCTGCTCTATCAGTTTTTCTTTGAAATAGGCTTCCAATCGTTTCCCTGTAAAAGTATCATAATCAGCATCGATTATGGCACGCATCTGCTT
The DNA here is from genome assembly GCA_051870995.1 of Paludibacteraceae bacterium. Lineage (GTDB taxonomy): Bacteria > Bacteroidota > Bacteroidia > Bacteroidales > Paludibacteraceae > Colicola. The sequence continues at coordinate 442 of JBJECK010000033.1, forward strand.
ATAGGCATTTACTTCAAGCATATAGTTGTATTTGAAGATATAGCGAAACCAAAAGATAAGAAAACTGTCATATAGTTTATAGCGTGTGGTTTTAGTGGAAGTAGAAAACAAAGGTGTTTGTTTGTGAATTAACCCATATATATTTTCTAATGAAGACAGGTAGCCTCCAATTTCTTTTCCGACAATATCTTCCAACTGGTTACGCTGTGTATGTCCGGTAGCGATAGCTGAAAGGATAGAGAAATATACGCCATAATCTTTGCCAAACTCTTCAACAAGCAAGTTTTTACCCTCATTGATAAAGATTGAATTTGGTCGAATGAAATAATCCAACATAGTTTGCTTTGTGGTAGCACCGGCATCCATTAGTAACTCAACATATTGAGCTACTCCTCCGGTGAGTGAATACAAAGCTAATAAATCCTCCGATTTATAATTAGGGTTATATGTATGCAAAATCTCCTTCAATACAGATGGAGTAAATGGTGTAAGCATAATCTGTTGCGTCTGTCTGCCATACAGGGGTTCTGCTTTGTCTTCAAAGAGTTTTTGCATGAGCGATTTGATAGAGCCCCCCACGATAAGATTGATTTTTGCATTCTCTTTGTAAAGGTCCCAAAGTTTTTGCATTTCGCTGTAAATACTTGGGTTGATGCGTTTGAAATCTTGAAATTCGTCAATAAAAAGGGTTATGTTTTGATGCTGTGCTTGCTGCAAAATAAGTTCGAATAGAGTGATAAATTTTTCAACTCTGCCTACTATCGGTATTTGCAATTTGCTGCGAATTTCCTGCGCGAAATCATTGCATAAATCCATCTCTGTCTTTTTCGATACAAAAAAATACAAAAATGGAGTATTTTGATAGGCATGCAATACCAAGGAGGTCTTGCCAATACGTCTTCTGCCCGACAACACAGTGAATTGTGCCGTCGTTTGCGACATTCTCAATGTGGATTGCAACCACGCTGTTTCTTGTTGTCTATCAAAGAATTGCATATGAAAATAAGGTTATGATACTATTCCGAAATGGTGGTTTCCGAAATGGCTGTTGCGGAATCGTTACTCTGTTTTATCTTTTTCTGGTTTCTATCTTAAAACTCGCTGGTGAAGTGGAATTTGATGTGCTTGTAGTCGTTCTGCGCCATTTGCAGGACGTAGCCCGAATCCGCCATGAAGACATCGCGACCGTCTTTGTCGAACGCCATATACTGCGCTTTGCGCTTCTTGAACATCTCCAATTCCGCCTCGTCGTCGCTCTCTATCCAGCAGGCTTTGTACATCTGCAGCGGCTCCCAGCGGCATTTGGCGTTGTACTCGTGTTCCAAACGGTATTGGATAACCTCGAATTGCAGTTGCCCCACCGTGCCGATAATCTTGCGCCCGTTCATCTGACTGACAAACAACTGCGCCACGCCCTCGTCCATCAACTGGTTGACGCCCTTGTCCAACTGCTTCTGCTTCATCGGGTCGGCGTTCTCAATATATTTGAACATCTCGGGCGAGAAAGAGGGCAATCCCTTGAAATGCAACTCCTCGCCGCTGGTCAGTGTGTCGCCAATCTTGAAATTCCCCGTGTCCGGCAAGCCGATGATGTCGCCCGCAAACGCCTCATCCACAGTCTCTTTGCGCTGCGCCATGAAGCAGGTGGGCGACGAGAACCGCATCTGCTGCCCCTTGCGCACGTGCTTGTAATAGACGTTGCGCTCGAACTTGCCGCTGCATATCTTGAAGAAAGCGATACATGAGCGGTGGTTGGGGTCCATATTCGCGTGTATCTTGAAGCAGAAACCCGTGAACTTGTCCTCCATGGGCTCCACCTTGCGCTCCACTGCCTCAACGGGCAGAGGCGAGGGGGCAATGCGCACAAAGCACTCCAGCAACTCTTTCACGCCGAAGGTGTTGAGCGCCGAGCCGAAGAATACGGGCGCCAATTCGCCGGCGAGGTAATCTTGGCGCGAGAACGGATTATATACGCCTTCTATCATCTCCAAGTCCTCTTGCAGTTTCGAGGCGTCGCTTGCGCCGACCAGTTCGGCTATCTGCGGGTCGGACACGTTGTCGAACCGCAGCGATTCGGTCACGTGTGTCTTGTCGGGCTGGTAGAGGTCGAGGGTGGATTGGAAGATATTGTACACTCCTTTGAAACGTTGCCCGCTGTTGATGGGCCAACTCAGCGGACGCACGTGGATGCCCAGTTCCTGCTCCACTTCGTCCAGCAGGTCGAACGGGTCTTTACCCTCGCGGTCCATCTTGTTGATAAATACCATCACAGGGGTCTTGCGCATGCGGCATACCTGCATTAGGCGGCGTGTCTGCGTCTCCACACCCTTTGCCGCGTCTATCACGATGATGACCGAGTCCACGGCTGTGAGCGTGCGGAAAGTGTCCTCCGCAAAGTCTTGGTGACCCGGTGTGTCGAGGATGTTGATGTGATAAATCGTCTCGCTCTGCGGTTCTCCGTTAATGTCCGTTAATGAACCGTTAATCGTTTGGTTTGTAGGTTTATAGTCAAAACCCATCACGGATGTAGCCACCGATATGCCGCGCTGTTTTTCGATTTCCATCCAGTCGGATGTGGCGGTTTTGCGTATCTTGTTCGATTTCACAGCACCTGCCACATGGATTGCGCCTCCGTAGAGAAGCAGTTTTTCCGTGAGTGTCGTCTTACCCGCATCCGGGTGCGATATAATGGCGAATGTCCGCCGTCTGAGTATTTCCTGTTGTTCTGTATTACTGAGCATATTTATTATAAGTCTTCTTTCTCTTTGCGTAAATCTGTGAGTTTCTTTCCTTTGTATGAAAAATAAGCCGGTCCTTGGTATGCACCGGAGGGTATGCGCTTCTCTTCGGGCATATATGTTCCTGTGAACGCAGATAGTGTAAAAATCCGATCCTGATATTCTACATGATTATCGTCCGCGACCCGTACTTGCATTTTAGTCGGAATAAATTCTATTTCTTCACCTTCTTGGATGCCAATCATAGAGAAACGGAAATTGGCACGTGTCGGGTGTTTAACCTTTTCTTTTTCTTTCTTCTCGGGTTTTTGTTCTTGTTCGGGGATAAGTTTTCCTTGCTCATTCGGGCGAAGAATTACGGCATTATCTAAAGTGAGAGAAATATCCCGTAAGATGTCAAGTGCTTTTGTCGGCTTGATGTTAAAAAACTCACGTCCTTGACGAATACGCAAATCGGTCAAACGGTCAATAGTTTTATGCACTAATCGTTCCACCTCATTGTATTTGGTCGTTTGTAAAATAGCATATATATCATAAGGTAAAGGCACTGCTGTATTATCCAATTCTTTTGCTCGCACATCTACGGGGCGAGTGGATTTACCAATTTTCACCCAATCTTCGCGAAAAGAAGGGTTGGTAAGGATATATACATAACCGATTTTATTACATTTGTCGTCCATAATTCTGTATTAGTATTTTATTTTGTTTTCTCTTCCAATGTGAGTACCGATTGGAGGAAGTGCTGCTCTATGTCGCTGAGGGTGCGCTGTTGGTATTTGCGGTACTCGGTGGTGGCTTTGTCCACGGCTTGTTCATGGGAGATAGTGCCGTTGCCCTGCAATAGTTGCTCGCCAGACATAGTGAGAATCCTGTCCAAGTAATTTGCCCAATCTTGCATGGTCATTGTCTGATGCCGTTCCGCTTGTCTTTCTGCAAAGTCCAGATATCCCGATACCAATTGTCCCATGGCGCGCAACTCCTTTTCATTCAGATAGTTCTTCGCCACCAAGGCATCTGCAAGGTGGGGGCGGTTTCCTTTGAATGTCATAAGCCCCATAAATTCTTTTTCTGCGTCTGCGCGGTTGTAAATGGTCTCTGCCGCCGTTTGTCCGTGAACGGCAAAGTGTATTTTGTTCTGCACTTTGCGGAAAAAGTCTTGCGACACGCTGCTGCGGGGGTCGTAGTCGATGCTCGTGGCATAGATGTCCAGCACCTGCCGATAGAAGACCTTTTCGGAGGCTCGGATGTCGCGGATGCGTTCCAGCAGTTCTTTCCAATAATTTCCTCCGCCCAGATTCTTCAACCGCTCGTCGTCTAAAACGAATCCTTTACGGATGTATTCATTCAGCCGTTTGGTTGCCCATTGGCGGAATTGTGTACCTCGTTGACTTTTAACCCGATAACCGACGGAAATGATAACATCCAAATTGTAGAGATTGGTAGGCTTGGTAGAAAATTCGATATTTTCGAATTTCTTCAAGGAAGTTGCTATATCTAACTCTTGTTCCTCAAAGATATTCGTGATGTGGTGGTTTATGGTTGATTTTGCTTTGCCGAATAAAGCCGCCATTTGGTCTTGACTCAACCATACAGTTTCGTCAGCAAACAGCACATCCACTGCTATTTGTTGGTCATCTGTGGTGAATAGCACCATCTCCTGTTGGTTGTCTTCCATAAACTACTCTTATTGGACTTTCTACGTAGTTGCTCTTTATAGGAAATTCGGAATTTCCTATAGCACCGCCGTCACTTCTATTTCCACCAGTCCGCCTTTGGGCAGTTGGGCGACTGCCACTGCCGAGCGGGCGGGGAAGGGGGCATGGAAGAGGGTGGAATATACCTCGTTCAGCACCGCAAAGTTCGACATATCAGTCAGATAGACCGTTGTCTTCACTACGTGCGAGGCGTCAGTGCCTGCTGCCTCCAGGATGGCGGCAACGTTCTTCACCGACTGCTCCGCTTGGCTGCGGAAGTCCGTTCCTGCAAACTCGCCTGTCTTGGGGTCGATACCGAGTTGCCCGCTCGCGAAGAGCATGCCGTTTGCTGCCACGGCTTGGCTGTATGCGCCTATCGCTGCCGGCGCAGCCGCTGTATTGATAATCTTGTCCATAGTCCTTTATGTATGTTAAATCGCTTTCTGCATAAGGTAGTTTGTCATCTTAACGCCCCGCCTCTCTACCTCTTGGCTTTGGAGTGTTCGGTAGCCGCGATGCTCGAAAAAAGGCTTTGCCGTGATGGACGCATGTACTGTCACGTTTGTTGCCATGCTTTCCAACTGGTCGCAGATAACCGTTGCTACTCCCTTGTGCTGAAAATCTTTGTGTACATACAAACGGTCCAAGTAGCCCGTGTCGTCTATGTCTCCGAAACCTACAATCATCTGATTGTCAACGGCTACATATGTGCAATGTCGGCAAAAAGATGCGTGCCACTCTGCTTTATCTATTTTCTCTGGTGCCCATGCATTGATTTGTTCCTCGGAGTAATCCTGGCAGTTGACAGTGTGGACGGTCTCGTAAAACAAGCGGATAATGTCCTCCAAATCTCCGGCAATATATCGACGTACGAGCAACATTACCGCAGTTTTGCACCGAATTTTTCCTCAAATGTCTTTTGCAGGCGCGCCATGATTGACTCTATCTGCTTGTCCTTGAGCGTGTTCTCCGCATCTTGCAGGATAAACGACAGCGCGTAGCTCTTCTTGCCTGCCTCCAGATTTTTGCCCTCATAGACATCGAACAGATAGACATTCTTCAGCAACTTGCGTTCGGTCTCGAAGGCAGCACGTGCGAGGTCGGCAAAAGCTATCTGCTTATCTACCAGCAGCGCAAAGTCGCGCTTCACCTCCGGGAATTTCGGCAAGTCGTTGATGACCGCTTTGTATTGCTTGTTCTGCTTAAGCAACTGTTTCCAATCGAGGTCGGCATAATAAACCTCGGTGTCTATATCGAATTGCTTCGCTATGCGGCCATCCACTATCGCCATGTACCCCAGCGTGTTGCCGTTCTGCGCTTTGATTATCAGTCCGTTGCTGTAGAGCTCGTTTTGCAGCTGCTCGTAGGTACATTTGTCGGCGGCAACGCCCATGCGCGTCAGTATGGCGTTCACGTAAGCATGCAACTGATAGAAAGTGGTTTTCTCATCTTGTCGTACCCAGCTGTGTGCGGTCTTGTTGCCGGTCAGCCATAGCCCGAGGTGCATCTCTTCCGAGTACTCTACCAGCGGATTTTCAGGGTTATGCTCGCGTGCGGCGGGGTTGGCGTTGTAGTGATAGCAGTTGCCGAACTCATAGAACGCAATGTCGGCATTCTTGCGGTTGGTATTGCGTTGTATGGATTCCAATCCTCCGAAGAGCAGGGTCTGGCGCATCACCGCCAGGTCTTGGCTGAGCGGATTCTTTATCTTTACGCATTGTGCCAACGGAAGTGCTTCCAGCGTCTCGTAATAGCTCGTTTTGGTTAGCGAGTTGTTCATTATCTCGTAGAAACCTTGTGCGCTCAGTTGCTCCGATATGCGCACTTGCAGTTTGACGGGATTGGGTTTCGGGCTGTAGCTGAGGTTGGCGTTCAGTTTCTCCGGGAACTCCACGTTGTTGTAGCCGTAGATGCGCAGTATGTCCTCCACTACGTCGCATTCGCGTTGTACGTCGGTGCGGTAACGCGGCACGGCTATCTGCCATTTGCCGTCTTGCTTACTCTTAATCTCAATCTCCAGCGCGCGCAGTATCGTTTCTATGGTTGATTCGCCTATCTCCTTACCAATCAGCGCGTTTACACGTGCAATGTTGAGCTCGACAGGGTAGGGAGCGAACTCGGTCTGCCCGTTGTCGCTAATCTCCATAGCTATCTGTCCGCCAGCAACCTCTTGTATCAGTAGCGCGCATCGTTTGAGGATGTAGAGCGTGTTGTTCGGGTCGCAGCCGCGCTCGTAACGGAATGATGCGTCGGTTTGCAGCTGGTGGCGGCGCGAGGTCTTGCGGATGGTTACGGGGTTGAAATACGCGCTCTCGAGGAACACGTTCTTCGTCTCGTTGCTGATGCCCGAGTCCAAGCCGCCGAAGACGCCCGCGATACACATCGCTTCCTCTGCGTTGCAAATCATCAGGTCTGCCGCCGACATGGTGCGCTCGATGCCGTCCAAGGTCGTAAAGCGCTCGCCCTCATGCGCTTTGCGCACGATTATCTGTCCGCCTTTTATCTTGTCCGCGTCGAACGAGTGCAGGGCTTGCCCCGTCTCGTGGAGCACGTAGTTGGTCACGTCCACTACGTTGTTTATCGAGTGCAGTCCGATGGCGCCGAGTGCTTTCTTGAGCCAGTCGGGCGACTCCTTGATAGTAACGCCCTGTATGCTCACGCCGGTGTAGCGCGGGCAGGCGTCGGTGTCGTCGATGCGGACGCTGATAGGCAGGTTGTGGTTATCTACATGGAATGCCTCTACGCTCGGTTTGGTCAGCGCCACCTCTTGTCCGTGCGCTTTGTAGTAGGCGTAGAGGTCGCGCGCTACACCGTAGTGGCTGATAGCGTCCGAGCGGTTGGGCGTGATGTCCACCTCGATGACGGTGTCGTCTTCTATGTGGTAGTAATCTTTCGCCGCCATACCTACGGGCGTGTCCGCGGGCAGAACGATGATACCGGCGTGGTCGGTGCCTACGCCTATCTCGTCTTCCGCGCAGAGCATGCCCAGCGACTCCTCGCCGCGTATCTTGCCGCGCTTGATGATGAAGTGCTCATCCCCGTCGTAGAGGACAGTGCCTATGGTTGCTACTATTACTTTCTGCCCTGCCGCGACGTTTGGCGCACCGCATACTATCTGCAGCGGCTCGGCGTCGGGCGCGATGCGCGTCTGCGTGATGTGGAGGTGGTCGGAGTTGGGGTGGGGTACGCAGGTCAATACTTCACCCACTACCAAGCCTTCCAAGCCGCCTTTGATAGTCTGCACTTTCTCTATTGTTCCCACTTCCAAGCCTATGGAAGTGAGGATTTTTGCTACTGTCTCCGCATCGTCGCTGAGGGCGATGTACTGTTTAAGCCAATTATAGGATATATTCATTGTTGTATTGTTTATGTTCTGTTTTGTATGTTGTTTTATATGCTTTTTGTATGCTCTTTCGGGGAAAAACATAATCGGCTGCAAAGATACAACTTTTTATTGATTTATGCAAACAAGATTTTCGATGTTCTCTCCTTCTTCGTTTTTGTGCGCGTTTTCTAACTGCGCCTCCTCGTGGTGCAAACACTCACACTCTTTTCCCTCGTGATGCAAACCAATGGAGCGTAAGCGGAATGTTTGCACCACGAAAGCGCAGCAACCGCGGAGGGTTTAACATCTGAGCGTAGTGGAGATGTTCTTTCCCGTTGCGGATTGCAAGCAAGCAGGTACCGTAGCAACCCCGTAGCACCATGGGACCCGCGTAGGACCCGCGTGGGCTACGCATAGCCTTTCGGTATCTACAGCTTATCTACAGCATATCCACAGCTGAATCACCTACGCCTGTTTCGTGAGAGACTGTCTCACTATATTTCGGCAATTTTTGGTAATATTTGTTTACCTAAGGAATAGCGTTTTTGTCGTTATTGTTTGTATTGTTGTTTGTTTTTGTATCCTAATCGCCCCGATAATGCCTTAATGGGATTTTAATGGTAATTAATGGAGACGAAAACGTCCATAGTCCGATGAGAGTCCGTCGAGAATCCGATATAAGTCAATTTTTAATTTGTAATTTTAATTTGTAATTGTTGCGCCATTACACGGTTGTAAGCTGATGAATTTTGCAAAATAAGATAGTTTAGAGTACTCAAAAGTTGCAAAATAAGACAGTTTAGCATACCCAAAACCTGCAAAATAAGACAGTTTGGAGCACCCAAAACTTGCAAAATAAGACAGTTTGCTTGCGTATGTTATTTATTTTCAGTATTTTAGTTAATAAGGTACGATGTGCAGAATAGATTGCATCATTTTAATGCGTAGTTTGTAATTCCGTTGAGGAGTTTTTTGTCCCTTTTTTGAGCATCGTTGACCAAGGATATTTGTCCAATTTTTGGCAATATTTGTTTACTTGTTCTGATTGTAGTTCTTGTTTGTTGTTGTATCGAAATATTTGTTCTTTTTGTTCCAATATCCGATTGGGGTTGCATATATCGCGAAAAAGTTGTAACTTTGCACGCTACTTTGTGTTCGGGCTTGTGCACGGCACAACGAAACACGAAAAACAACCTTTGAAATAACGGATAACAGATATGAATTTTGTACAGTTGATAACCAAACTTTTTGGTAACAAAGCGCAGAAAGATATGCGCGAAGTGATGCCGTATGTGGAGAAAATCAAAGCCGCATACGAGCAGATAGATGCCCTCTCCAACGACGAACTGCGTGCGAAGAGCGCGGCGCTCATGGACCTTATTCAGGCGCGTGTGGCGGACAAAAAAGCCAAGATAGCGGAAGAGAAAGCATCCATCGAAACGCTTGAGATAGACAAACGCGAGAAAGTTTACAACGACATCGACCGCCTCGAGAAAGAGATACAGGACGACTACAAAACCGTGCTCATGGAGATACTGCCCGAGGCGTTTGCCATCGTCAAATCGACGGCACGCCGCTTTGCGCAGAACGATACCGTAGAGGTGACGGCAACGGAGCAGGACCGCAACCTCGCCGCCGACCCGCGTTTCGACTTCGTCGAGATAGACGGCGACAAAGCGATTTATAGCACGCGCTGGACTGCCGGCGGCAACGAGGTGAAATGGGATATGGTGCACTACGACGTGCAGCTCATCGGCGGCGTTGTCTTGCATCAGGGTAAGATAGCCGAGATGGCTACCGGCGAGGGTAAGACCTTGGTGGCTACGCTCCCTGTCTTCCTCAACGCGCTGACCCACGAGGGCGTGCACGTGGTTACCGTCAACGACTATCTGGCAAAACGTGACTCCGAATGGATGGGTCCGCTCTATATGTTCCACGGCTTGACGGTCGATTGTATCGACAAGCACCGCCCCAACTCAGACGAACGCCGCCGTGCCTACGCCTGTGACATCACGTTCGGTACGAACAACGAGTTCGGCTTCGACTACCTGCGCGACAACATGGCGACTTCGCCGCTGGACCTCGTGCAACGCGGGCACAACTACGCTATCGTCGATGAGGTGGACTCCGTCTTGATAGACGACGCGCGTACGCCGTTGATTATCAGCGGACCGATACCGAAGGGCGAAGACCAGATGTTCGACGAGTATAAACATCGCGTCGAGCAGTTGGTGCGCATGCAGACGACGCTTACTACCAAGTTGCTCACGGAAGCCAAGGCGAAGATGGGCAGCGCGGACGCGAAAGAGCGCGAGGCGGGCGAGTTGGCGCTTTTCCGCTCGTTCAAAGGTATGCCGAAGAACAAAGCACTCATCAAGTACCTCAGCGAGCCCGGCATGAAAGTGCGGTTGCAGAAGACGGAGGAGTTCTACCTGCAAGAGAACGAGAAGAACATGCATATCGCGACCGATGAGCTCTATTTCGTTATCGAGGAGAAGAACAAGACTATCGAACTGACCGACAAGGGTATAGATGCGTTGACTACCACGACCGAAGACCCGCAGTTCTTCGTCTTGCCCGACGTGGGAAGCGAGATTGCCGAGCTGGAGCAGAAAACCGACTTGACGCCCGAGGAGAAACAGCAGCGTAAAGACGACATCATGACCAACTACAGCATCAAGTCGGAGCGCGTGCATACCGTCAACCAGTTGCTGAAAGCCTACACCTTGTTCGAGAAAGACGTCGATTACATCATCGACAACAACGAGGTGAAGATAGTTGATGAGCAGACGGGACGTGTAATGGAGGGACGCCGTTGGTCCGACGGTCTGCACCAGGCGGTAGAGGCGAAAGAGAACGTTAAAGTAGAGGGCGCGACACAGACCTTTGCGACGATTACGTTGCAGAACTATTTCCGTATGTACCATAAGTTGTCGGGTATGACGGGTACGGCAGAGACTGAGGCGGGCGAGTTCTGGAATATCTACAAGCTGGATGTGGTGGTTATCCCTACCAACCGTCCGATAGCGCGTGTGGACATGAACGACCGTATCTACCGCACCAAACGCGAGAAATACAACGCCGTTATCGACGAGATAGTACGCATGGTGGAGCAGGGACGACCGGTATTGGTCGGTACGACCAGCGTTGAGATCTCGGAACTGCTGAGCCGCATGCTCAACCTGCGCAAGATCAAGCACAACGTATTGAATGCCAAATTGCACCAGCAAGAGGCGAACGTGGTTGCCGAGGCAGGACGCACCGGCGTGGTAACGATTGCTACCAATATGGCGGGACGTGGTACGGATATCAAGTTGACGCCCGAGGTGAAAGAGGCGGGCGGCTTGGCAATCATCGGTACGGAGCGCCACGAGAGCCGCCGTGTGGACCGTCAGTTGCGTGGTCGTTCAGGGCGACAGGGAGACCCGGGTAGCTCTGTTTTCTACGTCAGTCTCGAGGACGACCTTATGCGTATGTTCGGCTCCGACCGTATCGCTTCGGTGATGGATAAGATGGGCTTCGAGGAGGGCGAGATGATCGAGCACTCGATGATATCCAACTCTATCGAGCGCGCGCAGAAGAAGGTGGAGGAGAACAACTTCGGTATCCGCAAGCGCCTGATCGAGTACGACGACGTGATGAACCAGCAGCGAAACGTTATCTACGCGAAGCGTCGCCACGCCCTGATGGGAGAGCGCATCGGCGTGGATATCACCAATATGATTTACGACACCGCTGAGGCTGTCCTTGCGGATGCCAAGGAGGCGGGCGACTACGAAGGACTGCGCTTCGAGGTGATGCAGACGTTTGCCATGGAGGTGCCGTTCGACGAAGACACGTTCCGCAATACGCGGGCAAACGTGCTGAGCGAGCAGTTGGCAGAAACCGCAATGGACTCCTTCAAACGCCGTATGGACAAGCTGATGACGACGGCTAACCCCGTCATACAGAAGGTGTTCGAGGAGAAAGGGCAGATGTACGAAAACATCCTGATTCCTATTACCGACGGCAAGAAGGTCTATAATATAGCCGTTAACCTGAAGAAAGCTGCCGAGTCGGAGTCGCGCGAGGTAATCCGCGAGTTCGAGAAACGCATGCTGCTCTATGTGATTGACGACGAGTGGAAAGAGCACCTGCGCCAGTTGGACGACCTCAAGCAGAGTGTGCAAAATGCGTCGTATGAGCAGAAAGACCCGCTCTTGATTTACAAGATAGAGTCGTTCGGTATATTCCGCACGATGCTGGATACGCTCAACCGCCGCGCTATTGCTATCTTGCTGCGCGGGCAGATACCGACCGGAGACCCTCAGCAGGTTCAGCAGGCTGCCGCACAGCGCAGGCAGGACTATTCGCGCTACCGCACGCAGAAAGATGCGGTGGCACAAGCGGCCCAACATAGCGGGCAGGCAGCCGCCGCAGGGCGTGATACGCGCGAGCGTCAGCGTCCCGAACCAATCCACGTGGAGAAGAAACCGCGTCCCAATGACCCGTGTCCGTGCGGTAGCGGAAAGAAATACAAGCAGTGCCACGGTAAGCTGGAGACCTCAATATAGAATATAAATACTCAGGGTGCTTTTGCGAAGGCGTTTCTCTATATTTATAGTGCTGTGTATCTTTTGTGCCGTCCCTTTGCGGGCGGCACAAGATTCTTTGTCCCTATCGGATGGTTACGCCGGTGTTGCGCCGGATACTATCCGCCTGCAGGACTTGCCTGCGGCTGCCGATATGGACGCTATCTTATTGGAACTTGTGGCGCAGCAGAGCAGAATGCTCCACGATAGCGATACGGTGGCGTTGATGACCGTTGCGGAAGTGCTGTTGCGCGATTCGTTGGCGCGCGAGCAGCAGGAGATAGACTCACTCAAACGGGAGAACGCCAACCTGCACGAAGAGGTGAACCGGGTGCCGCCCGTGATGATTGTGGAGCGCTCTCTCATCCGCGATACGGAAGAAGACCGGCTGGCGGCTATGCGCGCCATACGCGACATGTACTCGCCGTGGCGCAAAGAGGCGAAGATTATTGCGCAACTGACCCAAAACTACGTATCGCCCAACTGGTATCAGGGCGGTGCATCCAGTTTTGCTATGCTGAGTATTGTGAAGGGGACGATAGGCTATTATTCCGACCGCTTCACGTGGGAGAATACGGGCGAGTGGCGTGCTGGCTTTACGACGGTCAGCAACGATTCGCTCCACAAAGTCAATACTACGGACGACCTTTTCCGTATCTACACCAAGGCGAACTACAAGGCGATGAGCAAACTCTTCTATTCTTTCTCCGCCGAGTTTGAGACGCGCCTTTTCCCGACCTATCGCAGCAATTCGTCCGAACGCAAGTCCGGACCGTTCTCACCCCTGAGGCTCAACTTGGCGCTGGGTCTTGATTATAAGCCGGTGGACGGGCTTAGCCTGTCCTTCTCGCCTTTGGCGTACAAACTGGTATATGTGGCGGATACGGTGCGGGTGCAGCAGACAGAGTTCAGCGTGCCCGTCGGGCACAAGACGCTCAATGACGTAGGTAGTTCTATTCGTGTGGAGTATGTGTGGAAACCCGTGCGCGAGGTGGTATTAGAGACGAAGTTCTATCTGTACACCAACTACAAGCGGGTGGAGTTGGACCTCGAGGTCAACTGCGATTTCATCATCAACCGCTTCTTCTCCGCCCGCCTGATGCTCCATCCGCGCTACGACAATACGGTTATTTATACGGGGGACGAACGCGCCAAGCTCCAATTCCGAGAGCTACTTTCTATCGGCTTCGCCCATAAGTTTCGTTAGCCTGTTCCAGCGCGCAATGGCGTCGTAGCCGTGTTTGCGTAGCTGACCGCGGATTTTCTGTATGTTCACTTCTTCGCCTATATGCCCTTTCGAGTAGAACTTGTCGGCGTAGCAGATTATTTTCTCTTCCAGCGAGCGCGGGCAGTAGTCCTGCACGGGGATAGGCAGGGCGTTGCGGACAACTTTCTTTGCCGTTATTCCCGTACCCGTGTGGCGTTCGGCTACGAGGGCGTGTTTTGGCAGCCCCTCGTTGCGCAGCAACTCTGCGCCTATATAGCCGTGTTCAATGTACTGGTGGGGACCCGTGCAGTGGATACGCGGGGCGTCGCAGTAGATAATTCCGATGTCGTGCAGCATTGCCGCCTCTTCGATAAACTCTCTGTCAACTTTGCCGCTCTCGACCCAATCGGGGTGTCTGTCCACAATCTGCAACGCGCGGTCTTTCACCTGCGTGCTGTGCGCCACCAGTATGTCGCGCAGCTCGGGTGAAGAGGCGTAGTATTTGTCTATGAGTGCAATGTAGTCAATCATAGGCGTAGTCCGTTGAGGAGTGAGCGGGCATCCATGCGCTTCTTGCCCGGCAGTTGCAGTTCGGCGATGCGCACGTAGCCGTCCTTGCAGGGAACAACGATTTCTTTCGCCCCCGCTGTCGGTTGCTGGGCTACTTCTACCTTGTAGATTTTGACGTTTTCGTATTGCTGCCCGCCTATGCTTAGGTTGCACCACGCAGCGGGGTAGGGATTGAGTCCGCGCACGAAATTGCGTATCTCTTCGCCTGTCTTCCCGAAGTCTATCTCGCAGGTTTCTTTGAAAATCTTGGGCGCAGGGCGCAAATCCGCTATATCCGGCTGGGGCACGGTCGGAAGAGCAATCCCTTTGTCCTCGCAATCGATAATGAGGTCCACGGTCTTTACTACGAGCGATTTTCCGAGCTCCATCAGTCGGTCGTGTACGCTACCAACGGTCTCGTCATCGCCTATCGGGATGCGCTCTTGTAGGAGCATATCGCCCGTGTCTATCTCGTGTTTGAGCATGAAGGTGGTCGCGCCTGTCTCTTTGTCGCCGTTGATGACCGCCCAGTTGATCGGTGCCGCGCCGCGGTATTGGGGCAGCAGTGCGGCGTGCAGGTTGAATGTCCCCAAGCGGGGCATCGCCCATACCACCTCTGGCAGCATGCGGAACGCCACTACTATCTGCAGGTCGGCGCGGTAGTTGCGCAGGGTCTCTACGAACTCGGGGTCTTTGAGTTTCTCGGGCTGCAAGACGGGCAACCCTACCTCCAGAGCATATTGCTTGACAGCGGAGTATTGCACTTGGTGTCCGCGCCCTACCGGCTTGTCGGGCATGGTTACTACTGCTACGATGTTGTAGCCGTCTTCGACCAGCGCCCGAAGGCTCGCTACGGCGAACTCCGGCGTACCCATATAGATGATTCTCAGGTCTTTCTTGGTCATGTTCGTTTGTCTCTATTCGAAAAGCAGGCTTATGCCTATTTGGTTGAAGTTCTTTATGTTGCGGTATTGCCCGTAGGGGCAGTTGCCGTGGTAGGCACGTATGCCAAGCGCTATGCGCGAGAAGTAACCGTCGTAGTTGGGCGTATTGTAGCGCGCACCGACGAACAGGTTGTAGGTAAAGACGCGTTTCTCCGCTTGTAGTGTCGGGCTCTCGTCCCCGCGCTTGTTGTTGAGGTCATAGCCGTAGAGGGCTCTGTTGCGTACCTCTGCGGATACGATGCCTTGTATGCCGTGCCGGTTCGTCGGCGACTGGTATTGGTATTGAAGGTATGCTTCCCAAGGCGACTTGCGCGGGCTGGTAAGTGTCCTGTCGCCGTCTTCCTCGTCCACCTTGTACCAGCCTTTCTGCCAATCCCATAGCAACATCAGCCCCACTCGGAAACAATGGTTCTCCCGATAGCGGTCTTCCGCCTCGTTGAGGGTGAACGTCAGTTCGGTGTAGTTGTACGATACGTTTACGCGCTTGAGTGCCAGCCCCTGTTCTACGTATTGTATCTGCATCTCGTCCCCCACGTGTGTTGACTCGTGCTTGAAAGGCGACCAGCTCACGGCGTAGTTGCGGGCGAAACCGCAACCGATGCGGTGCATGAAAGCGATTGTCGGAAGCCCTATGCGGTAGTCTGTATCCACTATGGGCGAGGTCTTGCCGCCGAAGAGGTCCATCCAAAGGTTGGCGGACATTGCCATGGTGACGCTTAGCGCCATCGTGCTGTCCCCCACTTGCCCGTACCATAGCGGCAACTGTATTCCGAAGACGCCCATTGTCTGGAAGCGATAGGCTTGCCCCGAGTGCTCCCAGTCGTAGATAGGGTAGATGCGGGTGTAGGGGATATCCATGCGCACGAAGTTCGGATGCTCGTCAGCGTACAGGCTGTGCCCGAACGGGCTGTATCGGAAGAGCCCTTTCCCGAAGTCTGTACTTGCTGCTTGTGCGGTAGTGATGACCGCCGCCAGTAGGACTATTATCCACACCGTGCGCCGTTGCATCTATTTCTTGTTTTTGGTGTTGGTAATCTCGGGCGCTTTCTCTACTTCCGGCAGCAGCGGACGGCGGTAGGCACGAACGATGAGGTACAGCCCGAGCAGTATGAACGGAATGCTCAGCCATTGCCCCATATTTAGTATATGCCCTGCCTCAAACGCTTCTTGGTCGTTCTTGATGAACTCCAAACCAAAGCGCGTAATGAAGATTATCTCGAAGAAGACGCCCAATAGCAGACCTTCGCGGCGGTAGGCTTTTCCTTTCCGGTACATCGGCCATGTTACGGCGAGCGCCAGCAGGCAGTATAGCATCTCGTATATCTGTGTCGGGTGGCACGGCTCGGTCTGCCCGTCGCGCACGAAGATGAAACCCCACGGCATATTGGTCGGACCGCCGTATATCTCGCTGTTCATCAGGTTGCCCAAGCGGATGCAGAATGCCGTCAGACACACGCCCACGCATAGTCTGTCGAGTATCCATATCCACGAGGTCTTGTATTGGGGATATTTCTTGAATTGTGTCTTGTCGAGTAGCCATGCGGCGATGATCAGTCCTATGGCGCCGCCGTGGCTTGCCAGTCCGCCTTCCCATATCTTGAGCAACATCAGCGGGTGCTCTATGTACGGGTTGCGGTAGTTGATGGTCCACCCGAATATCTGTACGGGGTCGGTTGAGATATCCATCATCTTGCAGTAGTAGGCGAGGGCGGGGTTGGTAACGTCGTGCCATTCGTAGAACCAGCAATGCCCTAATCGTGCGCCGATAATCACACCCGCTACCATCCAAACGAACAGTTTGTCGGTCCAGTTTGCGGGACAATGTTCGTGCTTGTAGAGCCTTACTTGCACCCAATAGCATAGCAAAATACCTATTGCCCATAATAGCCCGTACCAGCGTATGCCGCCGTCCCCGAAGTGTACCAGTATCGGGTCCACATTCCAAGTTACAAAATCCAATATCATTACAAACTTACAAATTTACAAATTTACGATTTACGTATTGCAGGAGATCCACTACGAAATATTAACTATTAATTATTAACTATTAATTACCTTCCCCAGTTCAGTTTGTCGCGCAGCGAGGTTAAGAAACTGTTTTCGCCCACTTGCACCAGTTTGATGGTGTATGGCGCGCGCTCCACGTGGAGCGTGATGTCCGTACTGAGTATCTGACTCCTGCCGTCCACGCTTATCATGAAACTCTGGTAGCGGCTGCTCACTTTGATGTCGAACTTCCAGTCGTCGGGCACTACTATCGGGCGCACGGTCAGGCTGTGGGTGGCTATCGGCGCGAGGATGATGCCGCGCGTCTGAGGAACTAATAGCGGACCGCCTATCGATAGGTTGTAAGCCGTACTGCCCGTTGGCGTCGAGAGCACGAGCCCGTCGGAATGATACGTGTGTAGCAGCTCGCCGTTCACCTTCACTTCCACGGCTATCATGCTGCTCATACCTTGTTTCAGTATGGCCACTTCGTTGAGGGCGTTGGGCGCCATTATCAGCCCTTCCCGACCGCACGTTACGCGCAGCAATGACCGTTGCTCTATCGTGTATTGCCCCTGTACCAGCTGGTTCATTATTGCGTCCAAGTCTTTCGTCCGTACATCCGCAAGGAAACCTAAGTGCCCGCAGTTCACGCCTATGA
Organism: Paludibacteraceae bacterium; assembly: GCA_051870995.1. Taxonomy (GTDB): domain Bacteria; phylum Bacteroidota; class Bacteroidia; order Bacteroidales; family Paludibacteraceae; genus Colicola. The sequence goes on from JBJECK010000033.1 coordinate 18,117, forward strand.
TGGGGATGTTTTGTGCCCCGATGGCTGCTGCGGTCGTCAGGAATGTCCCGTCGCCGCCCACCGACATCGCAAAGTCTATCGGCTCGTTGTGCGGGTTGGAGGCGGGGTCCCCGTCGGGTTGTTTTTCTATGAAAGGCGGGAAATCGCGCAGGTTCAGTTCCTGACGCAGCTCCTGCGACAATAGCACATTTACGCCCCGCTTTTGCATGAAGTCAAGAATATGCGACACCTCTTCCAAGGTGCTGTCTTTCATCGCATTGCCGAATATCGCAATAGTCATGTTGATGGTTGTTTTTTAGTTAGTAATTTAGGTAAAGGCAATTACACATTACTAACTACATATTACAAATAGGCGTGTGCCGGCGAAGCCTAATGCCTGCAAACAACCGCAAAGATACAGCTTTTTCTTTATTTGTGCAAATTTATCATCAGCCACGCTTTATTTGTATTTGCGTTTTGCTCTAAATATGACGTAATCCGTATAAAATTACACAATTATTTTTATATGACAAACTATTTCTGCAAGAGAGCATATATACAGCCTCAAAAAATGGTTTATAAACCGTTTATAAACACTTTAAAAATCTGCCTCTGCAGGGAAAAACGCTATCAAGACGTGCAACCAATAGTAGGCATTAGATTTTCAACTTATGAAAGCAATTTGCCTATGTCGCGGAAAAGCTGTATCTTTGCACTCCCTTTTGAAAAAAGCTATTCGGATATGTCATATATTGCAACCATAGGATTTTTCGACGGTGTCCATTGCGGACATCGTTTCCTCTTCGAGCAACTGCGCCGCGAGGCGGCAGGACGTGGCTTGCAACCCCTGATAATCACGTTCACCCGCCCGCCGCGTGAGCTCTTGAGCGGTAGCTATATTCCCGAATTGCTGACCTCGGTTGCCGAACGGCAGGAACTCTTGGAGCAGCAGGCGGATGTTCGTATGCTTGATTTCGAGCAGGTTTGTCGCCTTACTGCGCAGCAGTTCTTGCAATGGCTTCATTCCGAAGGTGTCCGCGCCCTGCTCATGGGCTACGACCATCGTTTCGGCTCCGACAGGCTGACCGCTTTTGCCGATTATAGGGCGGCAGGCGAAAGAGTCGGTATAGAGGTGCTGCGGGCTTCGCGTTTCGGTCAGCAGCAGGAGGTGAGTTCTACCCATATCCGCCAACTCTTGCACGAAGGCAATATAGCGGAAGCCAACCGCCTCTTGGGCTATCGGTACGCGATAACGGGGCAAGTCGTGCGAGGCAACGGTATCGGGCATCAATTGGGTTTCCCGACAGCAAATATCGCCCCCGATGACCCGCACAAGCTCATACCGCTATCGGGCGTTTATGCCGCCGAGGTGGCTAACCTCCGACGGCGTGCCATACTCAATATCGGTACGAACCCCACCGTCGGCAACACGCATCGGACTATTGAAGTGCATATCCCCGACTTCGAGGCAGATCTCTACGGCGCAACGCTGACGGTGCATATCCTGCGCCGACTGCGCGATGAACAACGTTTCCCCGATTTGGATGCACTCAAGCGGCAGATAGCGCAAGATGTGCGCGGCTTGCAATAGCCTGCGTGACAGAACGTCCTGCGGACGTTAAACACTCAGGCTTTGCTGTGCCTTTCGTGTTGCAAACATTCCGTTTACGCTCCATTGGTTTGCACCACGAGTTTTTTTTTGGGGGGGGCGTCACGAGGTTTTGTCTGCCTATCTCCCCGGCGGTGGTCCCATAGGGGGCATACCGCTGCGCGGGGAAGAGCTCCGACCGCTATCGTTCTCAATCATCTCCTGAATATGACCGCCCATGCCTGTTGCTTTCAGGTTGCCCATCTTGTTGAGTTTGTAGGTGAAGGTGAGCATAAAATAGGTGGGCAGGGTGTTGTATTTGGCGTAGCTGACGTAGTTCTCGCCAACCACTTGTACGATGTTCTTCTTCTGTTGCAAGATGTCATATACCTCCAGCGAGAGTGTCGCGTTCGACCACGTCTTGTCGATAGATGCGTTCCAGATAATCTCGTTCGCATCGCTGATACCTCTGTAGCCGTAGCGGGCGGTATATCCGCAGTTGGTCGATATGTTCCACGATTTAGGCAGGTGAAATTCCAAGTCGCCGGTGAGGCTCCAGTTGAATACATTACTCGCGCTGCGGCGCGTAAGGTCGTTCTCCGTGCGGCTGTAGGTGCCTTCCGCGCGCAAACCTATATCTACTATGTCGTGGGTAAAACGCAAGCCCAAGTCTTCGCGAACCTGCAGGTTGCCCGTCAGCGATTGCTCGCCCAAGAGCATATTGCCGTTGGCTATCATATCCGCAATCTCGGCGGCATCCTGCTCGCGGAGGATATATGCCACCCGCTGGTTGTAACTGATGGCTGTGCGGGTGTTGAACTGGAACATTTTCTTCGCAAAAGGCGTGTTGTACATCAGGTCGGCACTTATATTCCAAGGCAGGGTGTTGGCGTTTACCGTCTGCTGGTAGAGCTTGCCCGTTGCGTCGTAGATAGAGTTGTTGACCAGCGCGTCTTGCGTGAACGTGCTCCGTATGCCCGTCATGATGCTGGAGAAACAATCTTGGTTGAAGCGCGAGTACATCGCCATGATATTGTGGCTGAAAGCGGGTTGTAGGGCTAAGTTTCCTACTGTCTCGTTCATCGCATTCGAGTTGTTGCGCACAGGAGTCATCTGCGTAACAGACGGCTGGCTTACCGTACCGCGGTAGCGGATACGCGCAAATTCTTTCTTGCCGAAGTTGTATTTGAAGTTGATGGTAGGCGACCAATTCCATGCGTTGATGAGCGTATCTTGGTGCAGTACGTCGCCGTAGTAGGTCGTTGTGTGTGTCTGAGAGGCAAGTACGCGGACGCCTGCCGTCAGGTCGCTTCGTTGGGTTATCCAGCGGTAGTTGAGTTCCATTTGCTCGGTATAGAAACTATTGCTCAGCCGGTTGCTATAGATGCTGTCGTAGGTATATTCGTTCGTAACGGAGTCAAGCGAGTACTGCTCTTTGCCGCTCTTGCGGTTGCGCCCCGATGCTGCGGCGACAATCTCCAGCAGGTGGTTGGTACGATATATTGGCTCTACGTAGGATGCCCGTAGGCTATAGCGCAGGCTGCTATTTCGCGAGTCGGTATGTTGGTCAACAAGGCTGCTGCCCAGCAGGTTGTCAAACGCATACGTATTGCTGAAGCCCGTTGTATTGCCGTATTCTATGTTGCCCGTGAGGGTCAACGAGCGCCTGGGGCGGAGGAACTTGTGATTGTAGGTCAGCTTGAGCGCGGCGCTTACTTCGCGTGTGGAATCCAATTGGTCTTGATAGCCGTCGTTTATCAGGCTGTCCGCGCGATAGTAGGTGTATTCCTGCCGGCTGAGACTGCTTTGCCCCGTGTACGACAGTGTCGGCTGAATCAGCAGTTTGTTGAGCGAGTCTATCTGGTATTGCAACTCCAAGCGCACATGTACATCCCATGCCTGCGATTGTTTGGAGCTGTAGTCGTTGTTGATATACGTATAATCGCCCGCGTATGATTCTTTCCGGGTCTGTCCACGAGTGTCGTTGGCGGAGTGGGTGAAGGCGGCATCTCCTCCGAATACAAGTGACGTTTGGTTGTCTGCTTTTCGGATTTTGTCATCGAAGGAGATGTTTGTATTGACGCCGATGTTTTCACTCCGCGTAATACCCGAATTGGCATTCATACCGAAATTGCCGCGTCCGCGCCCCATACGTATCTCGTTGGTATTGTTGGCGCTACCGATGAGGGTGGTCTGACTTTCGTCAAGGAGAAGGTTTGTGAAGAGGTTGGCGTTGTAGCGGAAGTCGTCTTGGAAGAAATGCTTTGCCAATTGTGCGGAGGTACCTCCGTAGGTAGGGTCTCCGTAATTGAACCATTGGCCGTTCTCGGTTACCATATCTGCGCCCACGGAGCCCGTGTATTTGCCGAAGACACCGCGTTTGCGGTCCGCTTTTAGCGTGAGGTTGATGATGTGCTCGGTGTCGTCGTCCTCAAAGCCCGTCATCTTGGCGACATCCGATTTCTCGTCTATGACCTGTATCTTTTCTATCATGTCCGCAGGGATATTCTTGGTGGCGGATTGTACGTCGCTGCCGAAGAATTTCTTGCCGTCTATGCGGACAGCCGTGATGCTTTCGCCATTGACGGTTACATTTCCCTGTTGGTCCACCGTAACGCCGTTCATCTTCTTCAGAAGGTCTTCTACCATGGCATTCTCACCGACTTTGTAGGCGGCGGTATTGTATTCTATCGTGTCGCCTTTCACCGTCATCTCTGCAGAGTACCCCCGTACGCGTACTTCCTGCAAAGCCGTTATGTCCTCTTGCAGGCGCGCCGTCCGTACCTGATAGGTGTTGTCTGTGACGCTTTTCGGATTGACGGAGATATTTAGGGCTTGCTCGCGGTAGCCAATCATGGAAATGAATAGTTTGTACTGTCCCTCAGCGATATTGCGCAAGGTGTACTTGCCATTTTGGTCGGTTTGTGCACCTTGTACTAACACTGAATCGGTATCCGCATAGCGAAAAAGGCGGATAGTGCTCATCTCCAACGGACTTCCGCCGTCGGCGTCCATTATTTCACCGACAATGGTGTATTGTGCGCTCGCAAATGCACAACAGACTAATAAACAGAATACTACAATATAAAGATGCTTCATGAAAGAATAGTTAACCGGGTTTTATTTCCCGAAATGACAAATCCCGTGCCAAAGTTTTTTTACTCAAGCACGGGATGTTTTTATCTATGAAGCACATTCTCGCTCTCTATTGGAGCACTTGCAAGGCGGCACGTACACGGCGGAGCGTCTCTTCTTTGCCGAGTACGTCGGTAATAGCCCAAATATGCGGACCGCGTGCGGCACCTACCAAGCAGATACGGAAAGCGTTCATCACGATGCCTACGCCGTATTCTTTCTGCGCTATCCAAGGCATAACCAAATTGTCCAGCGCCTCTGCCGACCAGTCCTCTTGACCTTCCAGCAACTCCGATAGCTCCTGCATGTGGCGCGGACTATCTTCTTTCCAACGTTTCTTGAGCGATTTCTCGTCGTATTCCGTCGGGGCAACAAAGAAGAAATTGACCTGCTCCCACAGTTCGGGTACGAAGTTTACACGGTCTTTGGTCAACCCAATCACTTTGGCTACTACTGCAGCGTCTGCCTGTATGCCGTGTTGCGCGAGCACGGGCATAAACAGCGCAGCCAATTCCTCGTCGCTCTTCATCTGCATATACTGGTGGTTGAACCATTTGCCTTTCTCATAATCGAACTTGGCACCGGCTTTCGATACGCGGTCAAGCGAGAACTGCTCGATCAGTTCGTCCATAGTGTATAGCTCTTGGTCGCCGGTATTATGCCAGCCCAACAGGGCAAGGAAGTTGATAACCGCCTCGGGGAAATAGCCGCTCTCGCGGTAACCCGATGATACGCTGCCGTCCTTCGGATTGTGGAACTCCAGCGGGAAGACAGGGAAACCCAAGCGGTCGCCGTCGCGTTTGCTGAGCTTGCCGTTGCCGTCCGGTTTCAGCAACAAGGGTAGGTGGGCAAACTGCGGCATGGTATCTTCCCAACCGAAAGCACGATACAGGAGCACGTGCAACGGCGCAGAGGGAAGCCACTCCTCGCCGCGGATAACATGACTGACTTCCATCAGGTGGTCGTCCACAATGTTAGCCAAGTGGTAGGTCGGCAGGTCGTCTGCTGACTTGTAGAGTACCTTGTCGTCCAAGATATTGGAGTTGATAACGACCTCCCCGCGAATCAGATCGTGAACATGTACGTCTTCATCGGGCTCCACCAAAAACCGTACTACGTACTGTTTGCCGGCAGCAATGCGTGCGTCCACCTCTTCCTTGGAAAGGGTAAGCGAGTTGGTCATCTGCATACGCGTGCGCGCATCGTATTGGAAGTTGGGAATCTCCGTGCGCTTGGCCTCCAGTTCGGCAGGGGTATCGAAAGCGATATAGGCGTGCCCCGAATCGAGCAGCTGTTTCACGTATTGGTGGTAGATCTCGCGTCGTTCGCTCTGACGGTACGGACCGTGCTCTCCTTTGCCGTTGGGAGCTTCTTTGCAGATGCCCTCGTCTATACGGATACCGAGCCAGTCAAGCGCTTCGATAATATACTCTTCAGCTCCCGGCACAAAGCGCGTGGAGTCAGTATCCTCAATACGCAACAGCATATCGCCGTGGTGCTGGCGGGCGAAAATATAGTTATACAGGGCAGTGCGCACACCGCCGATATGTAAAGCACCCGTAGGTGACGGGGCAAAACGAACTCTTACTCTACGTTCCATAATAGTATTGTTAGTACGATAAAAAAGCGTGCAAAGGTACAATATTTTTCTTGCTTGGGCAAACAAGTGTGTTTTATTTTTGCGTATTTTCCCGCAGGTGGCGGCGTATCCACGATACGCTGGCGTATGCCATAGGCGTAGAGCAGCAAATCTCTATACCTATCTTGGCTATTACCTGAAAGACAATCATCGTGAGCAGTTGCCGTGCGGAAACGATACCCCAAAAGGCAATGCAGACAAAAATGCTCGTATCCATAATATAGCCGATAGCTGAACTGCTGATAGTGCGCGTCCACATCGGTCCGGCAAACCGTTGCTTCATGCGGTCCATAATCCATGCGTTAGTCATCTCGCCGACGGTAAACGCCGTAACGGAGGCTAACATAATACGCGGCACAAAGCCGAATATCTGTGTATAGGCTTGGTGCAGTGCGTCTGTTTCTGCCGGCGTGGGAATAACCACTGCTATATATGCAAAGAGCGTGAACAGCAACTGACAGCCAAGCGTGAGAAAAATCAGGCGTCGGGCGGTGCGGAAACCCCATAGTTCGGTTACCACCTCTCCCAACATGTACGTGACGGGAAAGATAATCGTGCCTGCGTCGAAAATGCTTACATTGTCTATCTGAATAATCTGTGTCGCCATTACATTGGCTGCCAGATAGCAGGTAATCATCAGTCCTGCGATAACGACCAGCAGACTGCTTTTGGAATAGCGTATAGTCGGTTTGTTTTTCACTGTCCTAAGCGGATAAACGGATTGTATGCTTTCTCATGCCCGATGGTGGTGGGGTAGCCGTGTCCGGGATAAACAGCCGTATCGTCGGGCAGAGTCAGCAGCTGTTGCAGCGAATGGAGTAGGGTAGCGGTGTCTCCCTCGGGCAGGTCTGTGCGCCCTATAGACTCCAGAAAAAGCGTGTCCCCCGTGAAGAGGCATTGCTCGGCGGGCAGGTAGTAGCAAACCGAATCTTCCTTGTGCCCGGGCGTGCGCAGAACTTCCACTTGATAACCGTTTATCCACCGCTTATCCACCGCTGGATAGACAATAGGTTTTAGCCCGTATAGCTTCTCGATAAAATCCACACCGCAGACATGGTCGGGGTGGGTATGTGTAATCAGCAGCGCCGTGGGGACAAGGGCTGTTTCCGTCAGAAACGTGCTTAGCCTTTCCTCCTCGCGGCTGTTGCTCATGCCCGCATCTATCAGCAGACATTCTTTTTCGCCCTCGCGCCACACCACATAAGTACATTCGCGATAGGGGTTGAAGTAGAATGTTTTTATCTTCAGTTCGCTCATCGTTTTTCTGTTGTTTAGTTTCTCTAAAGGTAGCCTAAGGGTAGCGGAGATACGAGACGCCAAAAACTACATCGGCAGATAGATGACGCGCTTGGTCTCAAACCATTCTCCGTGGAACAGCGTGCTTATTTCGGTTATTTCCGCAAGGTTGCGATAGGGATGCAACTCCTCTTTCAGGTCGCCGCCTTTGAGCACCAACAAGCCGTTGGGCAGGGCGTTGCGGTGCTTGGGGCTGATATTCTTTTGTACCAGCCTAACCAGTTGCGGCATAGGCATTACCGCCCGTGAGACAACAAAATCGAACTTCTCCTTTTCTTCCTCTGCACGCTCCTTGATGCAGCGCACGTTCTCCAAACCGATGGCTTTTGCCACCTCTTGGGCAACCAAAATCTTCTTGCCTATCGAGTCAATCAGTGTAAACTCGCACTCGGGAAACAATATAGCCAACGGAATACCGGGGAAGCCTCCTCCTGTACCTACATCGAGTATCTTGGTGCAGGGCTGGAAGGGCAGCACTTTGGCGATGGCAAGCGAGTGCAGGATATGGTGCCCGTAGAGGTTGTTAATATCCTTGCGCGAGATGACGTTTATTTTTGCGTTCCAATCGCGATAGAGTGTATCCAATAAACCGAACTGCTCTAATTGTCGAGCCGTCAGGGGGAAATTCTCCCTGACGGCTTCGACACCTGTTATATGGGTTTGTTCCATTTGTTGTCGGCTTAGTCCTCCGCCATGTTGGTGAAGACGTTCTGTACATCCTCGTCCTCCTCAATCTTATCAATCAGTTTTTGTACCGATTCTTTCTCCTCTTCCGTCAGCGTTTTGTAGTCGTTCGGTATGCGGACAAACTCGCAACTCTGAATCTCAAATCCGTTGTCCTCCAAATACTTCTGCATTTGTGAGTATTGGTTGAAATCGCCGTAGATGATGATATTGCCGTCTTCGTCGGTACCTAATTCTTCCACACCGAAATCAATCAATTCCAGTTCTAATTCATCCAAATCGACGCCCTCTGTCGGGGAAAGTGTGAAGCAGGCTTTGCGGTCGAAGAGGAATTGCAGACAGCCTTGTGTACCGAGAGTGCCCCCGTGTTTGGTGAAGTACGAACGGATATTGGCAACGGTACGCATATTGTTGTCCGTTGCAGTCTCTATAAAGATAGCAACGCCATGCGGACCGTATCCTTCGTAGTTGATTTCCTTATACCCTTCGGAAGACTTGTCGGTCGCTTTCTTGATAGCGCGGTCGATGTTCTCCTTAGGCATGTTCTCCTTTTTACATTGTTGGATCAGTGTACGCAGGCGCGGGTTGGAATCAGGATCCGGTCCGCCTTCGCGGGCTGCGATAGTGATTTCCTTTCCTAATTTGGTAAATGTGCGGGCCATGTGTCCCCATCTCTTCAACTTTGTGGCTTTGCGATATTCAAATGCGCGTCCCATATTGTTTTATTATTTTGATTTATATTGTTAGTGAACGTACGTTTGTTATTGGGCGATGCTGTCCACGGCAACGGGAGCGATAGTGTCCTGTTTGGGCAGCAAGGTCGAATCCGCATGATCCAGCACCGTCTCGTAGGATATTTCCTCGAAAGTGATGTTGAACTCAACGCGGCGGTTCTTGGCACGTCCTGCCTTGGTCTTGTTGTCTGCAATAGGTTTCTCCATACCGTATCCGTTGGCGGTCATGCGGCTTGCATCAACGCCTTTCTTTATCATGTAGTCCATTACGGCGTGTGCACGCTTGTCGCTCAGGGTCTTATTGAGCTCGGCTTTGCCCACGTTGTCGGTATGTCCCTGTACCTCAATGATAAAGGTCGGGTTCTCAATGAAGGTCTGCGCTATCTGGTCGAGCAACGGATACGACTGTTTCTTGATAGTCGCTTTGCCGTTCTCGAACTGGATGCCTTGCATAGCTTTGTTCAGCAGGGTACGCACTTCGCGCTTCACCTCGGGGCAACCCTTGTTGTAAGCCGGACCTTGTACGGTCGGGCACTCGTCTTTCCAGTCGGGTACGCCGTCGCTGTCGCTGTCTATCTCGCAGCCTTTCTCATCCACCATGCCGCGTGCCTGCTCAGGCGTGTCGGGGCATTCGTCGAGATAGTCGGGTACACCGTCGCCGTCGCTGTCTTTCGGACAACCGTTCTCGTCTATCGTGCTGTACGCTTCTTCTGGCGTGTCGGGGCACTGGTCAAGGTAATCAGGCACTCCGTCTCCGTCGGTATCCATTAGGCAACCTCTCTCGTCGATATAGCCCGCGGCTTCTTGCGGAGTGCCGGGGCAGTCGTCGCGCCAGTCGGGCACTCCGTCTCCGTCAGTATCCAGTTCGCAACCTTTCTCGTCCACGAGTCCAAGGGCCTCAATCGGCGTATTGGGGCACTCGTCGAGATAGTCGGGTACGCCGTCGGCATCCGAGTCTGTCGGGCAACCGACGCTGTCGATAAGACCATAGGCAGCCTCGGGCGTCAACGGGCACTTGTCCATATAGTCGGGTATGCCGTCGCCGTCGGTGTCAATCGGGCATCCGAGGGCGTCCACTGCTACGTTCTTCGGCGTATTGGGGCACATGTCGAATTTGTCTTTTATGCCGTCTTTGTCGCGGTCTTTCTGGTTGGTACCCCATACGATGGTAATACCTGCGGCGAGGTTGAATCCTTTGGTTTTGTAGGGGATAGGTATATTCTTTCCGTCCTCCAAGTCGACGTGGGCGTATGAGGTGGGGATATAGTCCATCGCCAGCGTCAGGTTGATACCGTCGTAGGGCATCAGGCTCAGGCCGGCGCCGATGTTGCTGTATTTACCGTTGTCCACCAGCGAGTAACTTACCGCGAGGTTGAACCAGTTGCAGGGGCGCAACGCGGCGCCTATTGTTACCTCTTCGTAGATACGGCTGTTGTAGAGGCGCGTCTTCGACAGCACGCCTATGCCTATGCGGTTGTCCCAGAAGTTGGCATCTACGCCTACATTCAGTTTCGCGCTAATCATGCGGGCAAAACCCTTGCCTACACGTGTGGCTTCTGCGCCTTCCACCAAGCCGATGAGGCTGCTTGTTACGTCGCTCATCAGGCTGTCCGAATCAAACTTGCCGTCCGCGGTCGTGTAGTCGCTGTATTGGAGGTCGTTGATACCCGTGAAGGTGGTATCCATGCTCGCGCTGTACCTCATGCCGTTGTTCCAATAGATAAATCCGAGGTCGTTGATGGCGGCTGTAATCTGCACTTGCTCTATCGGTTTGTAGGCAAAACCTATGTCAATGGCTCCGCCGTAGCCGCTCGGTGTGAGGACCTGTTTGAGCAATTGCCTCCAGTCCGAAGTGTCAATCAGTTCCGAGGTCTCTATGTCTTGGAAATTGTCTTTGTTGATTGTTTCGGGCATGGCATTCCAGTTTATTGGCGCAGCTACTCTAAGGTCGCCGACGCCGTGAAGATGCCATTGTTCCGTTGAGGCGTCAATGCCGAAATTGGAGGTGTTCAGCCCCATGTATGCCGTTCCGAGCAGCACTTTCAGCTTTCCGCCCACGGTCCATTGCTCGTTTATCTTGTGCGAATAGCCGAAGCCTACTTCGGTGTAGAGGTTGGCGTTAAGTCCGAATTTCGACAGGTCAACGTAGTTCGTTCCTCCGTTCAGGTCTTGCATACCGCCGCCTAACATAAAATCGAATAGCCCGCGCGGCATACCGAAGCCCATCTCTGCGCGCTCCGTGATATTGAAGTGGAAATACCCGTTTTCTTTTACGCGGAAACCGAAGCCCAATAGCTCGGTGGTTATATCGCCGTCAACGAGCGTCACTTTGCGGAATCTCTTGAGGAATTTATCTCTGTCAGCATCGGGGTGCAGGGCGGTTATGGTGTTCCCTGTCAGCGGGTCTTTGTAGATTACGTCGCTCATTGTCAGCGAGTTGTTACCCATCCAAAGGCTAGAATAGCCGAGTACGGGCAGGGCAATATAGCCTTTGCTGACCGGCTGGAGTGCTGGGTTGACGATATGCCGCATCGGCGCGTTCTCAAGGAAATAGAGTGTTGTTACCTGCTGGGCTTGCGCCATCATGCTTGCCGCCAAGAGGACAAGCGCAAAAATATATCTTGATGTATGTTTCATAGCTGTATCCTCCTTTTATTGATTGTTGCCCGACTTGGTCATATCGCCGAAGTTGAGCACGGCGTCTATGTTGGCGGTGATGCCAAGCCTGATTTCTACTTTTTGGTCGCTCGAGATGCTGATTGGGAAATGTGCTTTGTCAAACTGTATATCCGCCGAACTGTCGTCTATGGCAAGGTCATATACGATGCTCTTGATAGACGCAAACGTATCGAAATGTTTCTTGTTGAGCGAAATCACGTCTGCCGTCTCCCCCGGCTTCTCTTTGCTGAGTGCGGCTTCTATCTTCAGCGTCTCCGACGAGGTCAGGCGCAGCGGCTGCGTCGGGTCGTCCGGGTCCATGATAACCTGCCCGTTCTCGTCGAGGCACTTCATGCTCGCTTTGATTCGCAAAGGTAGGGCATTCTTTATCTTGACGAATAGTTTCAAGTCGCTATTTTTGAGCGAGTCTATCATTTTTGTCGAAGCCAGCAGCGAATCCAGCGTGAAGGCGCTCAGATTGACGTTGTTAGCTGTGTCCCCGTATTGCAAATCCACGCCTTGGTTGAATACGAACGGTAGAGTAGCCACCGCGTCCACGTTTATGCCCGTGTTAGGGGTTATACGTATCTGCGGGGTCTCGCTCGCATTAAATTTAATGGCGTATTCGTAACCTATGTATTCGGGATGTAGGTTAAATAATTGGTCTATATGCCCGCGCGCAGGGTCTTTGTCAAATAGGATATGCATTACCTTTGATTCCCCGATTTGGCTGCTCAGCGGCAGATATTCTTCTTTGTTAAAGAACCTGTAGTATGTCTTCGAGCCGCTGAATGTGGCATCTACTTGGTTGCCGTCTTTATCCTCTACGTAGAGGTGTTGTCCTTCCAATACAAGCGCGCCGGCAATCTGAGTCGTAATATTCAGGTCCACTTTGGGATCGTATAGCGGCAACGAGGCCTCTTTTATTGTCTTCCATGCGTCCCACGACTCCGAGATAGAAACAAGGTCTTTGTCGCTCATGTCGCTACTGGGCTCGAACATACCCCATATAGCGGCATAATCAATAAACTGAACACCCAAATAGTATTCAAACGCGGAGCTCTCAGGTACGGTAACTACACCCGCCGAAGTTGGCACGGTAAAGTTGAAGTGAATAATGAAATTGCACGAGTCAACGACATTGTGGTAATATCCGCTCGGGGAGGCCGGCTTTTTGTTCTTCATCAGGTTGATAGAGAACTTGTTCACATTGATGTCTATGCCTTGTGAGTAGCCGTAGCCGTCGCCTTTGCGGTACACTTCCACTATCTTGCCTGCTTCGCGGGTGAAGGCGTCGCCCAGCTCTATGCTCACCGAATTTATCCATTCCCATTTTAGCGGCAGCCCGCCTTTCGCGCTAATCACGCTCAGGAAACGCGCGTTGTCTATCAGCGCGCTGTCCAAGCGTTCGTAGGCCTCGTCTTTGTTGATGCCTTTCAGTTTCAGCGTCATCGGGAAATCCAACGTGATAGGAACATTGTCGTTGCCCGTAATCTTGTGGTCCACCATAAACGGCTGCCCCTCCAGCTTGTCATATACGTTCATCGAAAGCGTCGTCTCCGAGAGGTATTGACTCAAATCCACTTGGTGGAATTTCTTTTCGATGCTGAATGTATCAATGAAGGTCAGTACGTTGACCGACCCGTTGTAGTTGGTCTTCTCGTCGATATAGATGTTCTGTACCGAACTGCCCAAAAAATCGTTGATGGTCGCACTCATGTTGCCGATAGGGAGTGCCAAACCCATTTCTATTTCGGCGGTCGTGTCGACGTTTTTCAGGTCAACATCTGCCTTGCAACCGTCTAATAGGATAGTTGCCGCGCCAAAGGCTACTGCGATGAATAGATTTCTTTTCATCTTGGATTTATTTATTAGATTACGGGTATATGGTTGATTTCTGGTTTATTGCTGCCTCTTGATAATTACCTCATTATCTTAACTCCGTTATACAACAATTTCGTACACACCCACACAAATTAGCGCGCAAAGTTACACGTTTTTTTTCATATATCCAAACGTATCCTGAAAAATACAGAGCAACTGCAGATTTTTTCTGATTTGTATTTCTCTTCTATCGGACTCTCATCGGACTTCCCTTGCCTCAGCATAGCCTCTATCAAGTGCAATTTAAAAATTACTCATTACACATTCCGCCCTCTTTCCCCTCTTCGTGGTGCAAACACTTGCACTCTCTCCCTCGCGTTGCAAACCAATGGAGCGTCAGCGTAATGTTTGCAACACGAAAAGCGCAGCAACCTCGAATATCTAACAGCCCTTTGGGCGGTCCAACAGTCGCAGACGGTCAAATAGTGAAACGGTCGGACAGCGTAGCGTTCTTCAGTCTTACTGTCCTCGTGGTGCAAACCAATGTAGCGCAGCGGAATGTTTGCAACACGAAAAGCGCAGCAACCTCGAATATCTAACAGCCCTTCGGGCGGTCCAACAGTCGCAGACGGTCAAATAGTGAAGCGGTCAAACAGCGTAGCGGTCTTCTATTGATCAGGTACCGTAGCAACCCCGTAGCATCTTGGGACCCGCATGGCCCCCGCGTAGCCTCTGCGTATCTTACCGATAAAGAATCTACGAAAGTGCGGATTAAGCGTGAGTCCGCTATGAACGAGGCATTTCATCACTCAAGTGCTAATTTGGTTTTTGGTAATATTTGTTTACTGAAGAAGTTTCGTTCTTGTCATTTTTTTTGTCCGTTTTTTGAGCATTGTTGACCATATTTGTTCATTGTCGTTCGTTTTTGTAAACAGAAGCTTTAATGACTTATTAATGGTCATTAACGGAGGCTTATAGTACCCGCTTAGTGGTCATTGCTGGAGCCTTCGGTAGAATCCGTTTTTGTGTATAAAAACGTATTTCGAGTCCATGTTTGAATAGGTGAGTCTGGAAAACGAAGACTCCGTCTCTATCGTATGATATACAGCCGCTCGGTGGCGCGGGTAACGGCGGTATAGAGCCACCGCAGATAGTCCCGCCGCTCCTCCGGATTGCTTATGCGCTCTGTATTCTGGGCAATAGTACCCGCATCAATATAGACGTGTTTCCATTGTCCGCCTTGCGCTTTGTGGCATGTAACGGCGTACGCAAAACGGACTTGTAGCGCGTTGTAGTAGGGCGACTCGTAGATAGTTTTGACAAGTTCCTTGCGGTTGCGTATCTCGGGGTAGTCCTCGGCTATTTTGCCGAACAACTCTTGCTGCAACGTGTAATTCTGTTCGGGCGAGTCGGTCGTTAGCGTATCCAACCAAAGCATCGCGTCTATTTCCCAGTAGTAGTCCACGGAGCGCAAGCTTGCGTCGGCAAAGTGAAATCCGTACATCTCGCGTTCGTTGCGCAAGCGCGTGATTTCCAGTATATCGCCGTTGGCGAGGAAAGGCAAGTTGTCGTATTCCTCTGTCCAAAAGTAGTTGTTTTTGCTCACCATCAGTCGATCGCCCGACGATATGCCGTCTTCTTTCCATAGGATGCGTGCGCGCACCCCTTGGTTATAGAGATTGGTACGTTTGTTGCTGCGGGTGACGATAAGTGTCTCTTCTGCCCCCGCGTCACGGTAACTCCTCTCTAATTCGTCCAATAGCTCGCTCCCATCCAATAGCCTAACATCTTCTTTTTCTTCTATTTGAATACTCCCGCCGTCGTCAAATGTCGTCAGTAGCGACCTGAGCCGCGTGGCGTTGTTCAGTATGCCTGAGTCCAGCGCCTGCCGAGCCACTTGCGAGAGTTGGAACTCACTCACGTCTAATCCGTAGCCGCGCATATAGTCTGCCTCCAAAGCAGGACTGGCGGTAGAACCAACGGGCGGCAACTGGGCATCGTCACCCGACAAGAGCAGACTGCATCCTTCGCCCGAATAGACATAGCGCACTAAGTCGTCCAGCAGGCAGCCGCTTCCGAACGCGGCATTATCACGTTTGGCGGAAATCATCGACGCCTCGTCCACGATAAACAGGGTATGCTTGCGCAGGTTGTCTGCCAAGGAAAAAGCCTCTACGCCAAGTTGCTGTTGGCGGTAGATGAACTTGTGTATCGTATATGCCGCATGTCCCGCATATTTCGCCATCACTTTTGCCGCCCGCCCTGTCGGCGCCAAGAGGATACATGGTTGCCGTAGTTTCTCCAATGCCCGCACTAACGCACTCAGCGTGCTGGTCTTTCCCGTACCGGCATAACCGCGCAGGATGAACGCCTTCCGAGGATTGGGTGAAACCAGAAATTGTCCCAGCAGACGGAGCAAGTCTTCCTTCTCCTCGTTGGGCGAGAAAGGCAGTTCTGCGCGTATGCGTGCTATGATAAAGTCCTCAATCATGGGTGCGTATGCTATGGTGTCAGGCAGGTTTTTGTGCCTAAAGAGATTATTTTTTGTGCAGAAATTTGGTAGTTTCAGAAAAAAGCCGTATCTTTGCAGTCCTTTCTTGGAAAATCATAGGGTAAGTCCTGCACGACCAGCTCCCTCTGAATTCCCCCAGGTCTTGATCGAAGCAAGGGTAGGAGGTTGTAGCGGTGCGATGTAGATCGCTTACCCTTTTTTCGTGTCAATCGTCCTCCCTAACATGTCGTATATGGCATTGCCGCGTACGATGTATATCTTGCCGCGATAGAATACCTTGCGCACGCTTTCGCTTGGGAGACTTGTCGTATGGAGTTCTGTCGTGCCCGCGTAGGCGGCCCATGCGTCGGGGATGCCGTAACCGTAGTCGTTGTCGGGCTGCTGGTAACGGTTTGCCGATTCTAAGATACGCTGCCGGATTTGCATAGCCGTTTCTTGCGGAAATGCCGACCACAGGCATGCCGCCAAGCCCGCCGTCAGAGGACAAGCGTAACTCGTGCCGTTGCCTTGCTGAAAGTTGTGGCGGATGGGATTGAATACATACGTCGCATAGCCTACGGCACACACTTCGGGTTTGGCTCTGCCGTCTGCTGACGGACCGCGCGAAGAGAAAGCGGCAATAGTGCCGTCTGTGCGTACTGCCCCCACTGTCAGTATGCTGTCGGCGTCTGCGGGGGCGGTTATATAATGCCAGGCTTTGTTTCCTTCGTTTCCTGCGGCAATACACACCAGCATCCCTTTGCGGGCGGCGATAGTGGCGGCACGTGAGCAACGTGTCTGCTTGCCGTCCATGTCCTCGTAACCGAGATTCCACGCGCTGTTGTCGAATTCGGAATACCCCAGCGAGGCGGAGAAGATGTTCACACCCAAGCTGTCTGCGGCTTCTAATGCGGCAACGAGATTGTCCATCTCTTTGGGGCTTTCTGTCGCGTCTTCTTCCGCGCGCATAAGGTAGTATTCCACGCCCGAAGCGCTACCCGCAAAATTGCTTGTCTGTGCGGCTATCAGACTTAGGCAGGCGGTGCCGTGAGTACCGTCTGTACCGAAGAAATCGCTTTTGTCGTCTGTGAAATCCATATGCCCGAGTCGCCGCTCTGTATCGAAGCACGACAAGGTGTCTGCCCCGCTGAATCCGCCGTCGCAGACGGCTATACGGATGCCTTGTCCCTCAAAACCTGCTTGGTGGAGTGCAGGCAGGTTATAGGTTCTTAGTTGCTCTTCTGCAAGCCCGTAATGCGTTGCCCCGTCGTCAGCAACAAGCATCTCTTTCTTGCGCCGTAGGTATGCCGAGGGGGCGGTCTCGTCGCGTGTCATCTCTATGCTCCGTACAAAGCGGCATTGTTTCACTTTCTCCGCTGTGCTCTCGTCCAGCTCCACCGTCGCCCCGTTCATCCAGCGGCTAGTATGGTAGATGCGCCCGCCCATTTTGCGCAGGCTGTCCGTATAGACGGGCGATACACCGTAGTCCAACGAGTCTGTGGCGATGTTCCATTGTGCGCGTTGCGCTATCGCCCTGTCCGTCAGGGCAACGGGCGTACTGCCTGCCTTGTCGGCAAATTGTACGAAATAGACGCTTAGTATCAGTCCGAAAATACTACCCATAATGTGCTTCTTATCGGTGTTCCAACCTGACTACGTTTTCTACGTGCTGTGTGTGCGGGAACATGTCCACAGGTTGCACGGCGGTCACCTTGTATTTGGCGTCGAGCAACGCGAGGTCGCGCGCTTGGGTGGCGGGATTGCAACTGACATACACAATCCGTTTCGGCTCGGCAAACAGAATGGTCTTCACTACATCCTCGTGCATGCCTGCACGCGGCGGGTCGGTGATGATTACGTCCGGACGTCCGTATTGCTGTATGAAGTCTTCGTTGAGGATGTCTTTCATGTCGCCTGCGAAGAATAGCGTATTGTCTATCTTGTTGATAGCGGAATTGACTTTCGCGTCTTCTATCGCTTCGGGGACGTACTCAATGCCGATTACTTGCTTGGCTTGGTGCGCTACGAAGTTGGCTATCGTCCCCGTGCCCGTATATAGGTCAAACACCAGTTCGTTGCCGCTCAGCGCCGCGAAGTCGCGCGCTACCTTGTAGAGCTCGTAGGCTTGCTCGGTATTGGTCTGATAAAAGGATTTCGGTCCAACCTTGAACTGCAGATTTTCCATCTGCTCGATGATGTGGTCTTGCCCCGCATAGACTACCACTTCCTGGTCGCCTATCGTGTCGTTCATCTTTTCGTTCTCTACGTATTGCAGGCTGATTATCTCGGGGAAAGATTGTTTCAGCCACTCTAATAGTTGCTTGCAGGCATCGTCTGTCTTTTCTCCGAAGCAGACTATCAGCATAATCTCGCCCTTGTGGTTGGCGCGTATGATGAGCGTCCGCAGTTGTCCCGTATGCGTATGTTCGTTGTAGAAACTGAGTCCGTGTTGGCGTGCGTAGTCGCGGATGCCGTTGCGGATGCGGTTGTTGATGTCCGGCATCAGTCGGCAGTCGGTGATGTCTAATACCTTGTCGAAACACCCCGTGATGTGGAAACCTGCGCCGTAACTGTTATCTGCGTTTCCTATGCCGCCTGCCGCCTGTATCTCGTCCCAACTCAGCCATTTGCGGTCGGCAAAGGTGAATTCCAATTTGTTGCGGTATCGATAGATATGCTTGCTGCCTATGATCGGGCTTATCTCGGGCAACTCCACTTTGCCGATGCGTGTCAGGTTGTCCGCTATCTGCTGTTGCTTGTAGCGCAACTGCTCCGTGTAGGGCAGTATCTGCCATTTGCACCCCCCGCACACACCGTAGTGCGGGCACTCGGCTGCGCATCGCTCTGCCGACGGCTTCACGATACGCTCCACGCGCGCCTCCATGAACGAGTGTTTCTTCTTTGTTATTTGCAGATCGACGATGTCGCCCGGTACGCAGTAGGGCACAAACACCACCATGTCGTTGATGCGGGTCAGCGCCTTGCCTTCGGCGGCAATACCTGTTATCTCAACGTTCTCAATGAGCGGTAGGTTTTTCTTTTTCATTGTCTTATTTCGTATTTTGTGTGAGCCATTGTATCGAATGGCTGTAAATAGTCGGGAAGTCCGTTACTGCCTCTAAGGGGAAACTCCAAACGAGTGTCTGTGCACCTGTGATGCTGTCGGTGTGTGCCACGCCTGCCTCGACGCGCATGTCGGTGTACAGCGCTGTGCGCATAGCCCCGGCCCCGCATGGTTTGATTCCCTCGGATGCTTCGGCGAATAGTTGCTTCTCATTAGGCGTCTGTGCTATTCGATACCTTGCGGTATCAATTACCGAGGTCGTTATGGTGCCGGAGCGGGTGGCTTTGGGCGCATGGAATTGATAGTGCAACCACGTGGAAGCGAACGAGTTGGCATCCCCCTTTGACATACCGCTGCCTATGTAGCTGCCGCTCATCAGCACTTTGCCGCCTTGCCCGATATAGTGTGCCAAAGCCGGCTGCAGGCTGTCGGATAGCACCGCCGTCGTGTCCGTCGCGCGCTCTTTGCCGCAGACGATATCCACGAACTCGTAAACGCTATCAATGGCGGTAATGGCGGCGGCGTTGGCAGACAGGTACGAATAGCCTAACCTATGTAGTACGTCGCCGTGCATAGCGGGGTAGTCGAATGTGTTGCCGACGGTTAGGGTTGCCTGCCTGTCGCGGTAGCACATGCCCCACCCGCAGTTGTCGTCGTCTCGCCAGTCTTCCGCCCGTCTGTAGTGGTGTTGCTGCCCGATGTAGGCAACGCTTTTTCGGTTCTCTACGGGGTATGTATCCGGCACAATACCCGCATACGTAGAGTCGGCAAACCATTGCGGTCCGTAGGTCTGATTGAAGTTGTTGATGATGAGCCCTGTCGGAGCTTGTCGGTCTTGCGAGAGGTACATACTCAGCGTCTCGCTCGGCATACTGCGTCCCCCGCCGTTGACCGCCACGACATAGAATTCATATTGTACCCCTCGTTCTGCTTTGATAGTGAGGCTATTGCACTTCGTCTCCTCTGTGCGCCATTGCCCTTTGTCCTCTCGACTGTACACGATATAGCGGGTCGGTATGGCGCTCGGCTCTATCGGGTCTTCCGTCGCCTCCCAGCGGAGCAGGACGTCCTTTGTCTCGGAAATGTTTCCCGAAGGAGACCCCGCGAACTGCAACGCGCAGTTATGTACGGGCAACGGTTGTACCACCGTTTTCTGCCCGTCTTGGCTGTGCAGGTAGCGCAGCAGTCCCTTGTAGATGGCGCGGGCTACCGTCTGTCGGAAACGCGGGTCTAATCCGTACCGCATATCTGCCATGTTCTTGTGGCTCAGTATCTCCACGAGCACAGTCGGCACCACGGGGTAGCGCGACTCGCAATAGTTGGCGTTGTTCAGTTGCCGGCGCGTCCATTCGGGCGCCACGGTCTTGCGAATGTCTTCTACTATCTGCGTCTGCACGAAGTCGGAAAGGTCTCTGTTGATGCGCCGTGAGACGCCGTTGGGGAACACTTTCCGCCCTTGGTCGTCGTGGTCGGTATAGATAGCCAGCGTGCCTATTATGCTGCTGTCGTTCTGTTCGCTCAGTCCGTCGGTATGCAGGGCAATACACACGTCCACAGGTATGCCCAAGCCCATCTGATCGGGGTTGTTCTTGCTGCCGCCCGTGAGGTAGTTCACCCATAGCCCGCGGCATTGCAGGTCTGCTTTGTAGTCGTTCTGTCCGTCGTACATGCCCCATATCGTGTCGGGGTAACCGGCAGCCTCCAGCCAGTACCTCGCCGCCTCTGCCCAACGGGGCATACCGCTCGGGCCGGTTTCGTAAGCCATGCTGTCTTCTACCAGCCGCCACACGGCTTGTCCCTTGCCCTCGTCCACGCGCCGCAGGTTCGCGCCGTCTGTCCGCGCACGCGGTTGTAGCACTACCGCCCCCGCGTTCTCCAGCATCCGGCTCACGAGCCGTGCGTATTCCATGCTGTATAGGTCTTCCACGGTCGTCCACATCGTCGCCCGTTGCCATATCCAGCCCTCACGCTCGGCGTTGTAGTAGGTGCCGTGGCTCGGCGACAGGGCGATTATCTTGCCGCTCAGCCCGTTGGCGTATTCCTCTTTCTCCGAACCGTCCCCGTTCACTATCGGGCGCAACTGTGTCTTGCCTTCCGCGGTGGAGAACGAGTACACTCCTGCCGAAGACGGATAATGCTCCTTGCGGGGTGCAACACGCTCGGTCAGCAGGTCGCCCAACTCGTACTTGCCGGAGTAGATGCTCACATTTCCCCTCTCATGTCCTAAGACCATACGGCTGATATGGCGGCGCACTTCGCGCAGCTGCGAAGGAGTGAACGCTACGCCAGAAAGGGTATTGTTGGTACGCACGGTAATGTTGTTGCCGTTGACGCGCACTTGCTTGACGCGCACGGCGGGAGCCCATAGGGTAGAGAACCCCGTGTAGGTCTGCAGCGAGTCCGCCAACTGTTGCATATCCGTTTTGCCTGCTGCAACACTCCCCGCAGCGTACGGCAGTAGCAATAGAACGGTTAATACGCATATTTTGCGAATGATATATTGCATTTTCTTTACAAAAAAACTTGTTCCCGAGTTTTCTTTCCAACTTGCAAAGGTACTGCTTTTTTTTCATTTATGCAATACTTCTTGATTTTTGTGTCTTGACTTCGTTTGTGGTCTGATTTTCCGTCCCTATGTACGCTATCTTTCTTCGTTTTTTTGCGCGGATTCTATCCGCGCTCATCTGCTATTATTAGCAGTCAATCACGTAGGATACACGTAGGATAAAGCAGGGAACATGCCGTGGATAGGTTTACAAAAAGCCTCAAACCAACTACCAATTACAAATTAAAGATTAATCATTAAAATCGGTTTGTATATCTCAAAAACTTGTCGTACCTTTGCACTCGCAAATAGAATGAATATGGATACACAAGCATTGAAAAAACTGATTGCTCTTTGGTTTGAAGAGGATATACGCGATGGCGACCACACGTCGTTGAGTTGCATTCCGGCTTCCCAACAGGGATGCCAGCAACTGATTATCAAGGAAGAAGGTGTATTGGCAGGTGTCGAAGTCGCTAAGGAAATCATACGCTATTTCGATTCGGAATGTCGTATGGAGCAGTATCTCCACGACGGCGATGCGGTTAAGCCTGGCGATATCGCTTTCCGTGTTTATGGCAAGGAGTTGAGTCTCCTGCAGATAGAGCGCACTATGCTCAATATCATGCAGCGTATGTCCGGTATTGCTACTACTACGCATCGCTACCAGAGTCTCATCGAGGACACGGGATGCCATGTCTTGGATACCCGCAAGACCACGCCGGGATTGCGCTACTTGGAGAAAGAGGCTGTGAAGATTGGCGGCGGGATGAACCATCGCATCGGGCTCTTCGATATGATACTCCTCAAAGACAATCATGTGGACTTCGCGGGAGGTATCACTGCCGCTCTGGAGCGCGCGCGCAACTATTGCAAAACAAATAATAAAGACCTCCGCATAGAGATTGAGACCCGCAACGAAGACGAGATACGCGAGGCGTTGGCAACCGATATACCCGACCGCATCATGCTCGACAACTTTACGCCCGAGCGCACACGCAATGCCGTAGAACTGATACGTGCGTGGGAAAAGACTGCCGGACGGCACATGGAGATTGAGTCAAGCGGCGGTATCACTATCGACACCCTCCGCGACTACGCGCTTTGCGGGGTGGATTTCGTTAGCGTTGGGGCGCTGACGCACTCCGTCAAGGGGCTGGATATGAGCTTCAAAGCCGTTAAGTAGGTATCAAGAAAGAATTTGCTGCAATACCTCTTGCGCCAGTATGGCAATGGGGGTATTGCCGTCATTTAGTACCGTTATGTCGGCACGGCGGCTTCGTTCTTCGTCGCTCATCTGGTTGCGCATACGCGCTTGGACAGCCGCTATATGCGTCTTGTCGTGTGAACCCTTGTAGTCGCGTTTCAGAGCCCGCTCCATGCAGATGCTTTCGGGAGCCGTTACGGCTACTACCTTGTCGCACAAGCGGTCCATACCGCTCTCGAACAGAATGGCTGCCTCTACAAAACAAATGGGCATCTGCTCTTCTTGCCGCCGTTGCCATTGTTGCACATCGAAAGCAACCGCAGGATGCACGATGGAGTTGAGTTGGGCTAACAACTCAGGGTGGTGGAAGACCTGCTGCGCAACGCGCTTGGTTAGGTAGGTATCGCCGTTATACACGTCCGAGCCGAAGAGCATCTCTATCTGCGAACGCACCATAGGATTGCTTACGATGATACGCTTGGCCTCCGCGTCTGTATTGTAAACGGCGTAGCCGAGTTTCTGCAATTCTGCGGCTAAGGTGGATTTACCGCTGCCTATGCCTCCTGTGATGCCGATAAGTGCCATGTTAGAATTGGAAGTAAATAAAGGGCTGCATTCCGGCTGTGATGAACTGATAAATAATAAATACTGCGACTACCACGCATAGCATCATTGCCCATAGCGGGAGCATCGCAAAGCGGACTCTGTACCATTGCTTCCATTTTGCTGGTAACCAATGAATAATCATACCGGCTACAAACAAGCCTACAACGATTCTGTATTCGTATAAGAAGTCGGGAATGATGTGCCAATTCCATGCTCCGCCTATCTGATTGATTATATTCTGTGCCGTTTCCCAAGCTACTTGGTTGGCGGTAGCGGGGTCAAGGTTCGAGCCTGAGCGGAAAAACAGACGCGTGAAAGTGATAAATGTGAAAGTCTGTGCTATTGCCCATACTTTGCCTGCACCTCGCGTGAAACGGTTGTCCCTATCGCCGCCGCGGAGTAGGTAGTAGATATAGCGTACCGCCATGCCTACCCATAGGATGCTTACCCATACGGCAAAGACGCGTATCACAGGAGTTGCCAATAGACAGTCTGCGCATACCAAAGCGGCGCACAAGATAGTCAGCAGCAGCATACGGATGTGCTGACTCATAATACGCCAGAACTTGTTTACTATCATGCCTATGCCATTCAGCCCGCCCCATATCATAAAGTTCCAACTTGCGCCATGCCATAGACCTCCTAAGAGCATTGTAATGAACGAGTTGAGGTTCGCATAGAGCAGTTTTCTATGCCCCGGACGGAAGATTGCCACTAATAGTACAATCGTGGCGACTGCGAGTATGATGCCCGTTGCTATCCATGAGCCGGTCAGTACCAATGCTACAATGGCGATAAGGATAATCCAGAAGTACGTGCCGAAAGTGGCGTTGCGGTTGCCACCCAACGGTATGTATAGGTAAGTCTTCAGCCAACGGCTGAGCGACATGTGCCATCTCCGCCAGAACTCTTGCGGGTTCTCCGATTTATAGGGCGAGTCGAAGTTCTTCGGCAGATAGAATCCCATCAGCATGGCTACGCCTATCGCTATGTCTGTATAGCCGGAGAAATCCGCATACACTTGTAGAGAGTAGGCAAATAGCGCAAACAAGTTCTCAAAACCCGAGAAGAGTAACGGGTTGTCAAATACGCGATCTACGAAGTTGACGGCGAGATAGTCGCTTAGGATAATCTTCTTGGAGAGTCCGTTCAGTATCATAAAGACGGCGGTACCGAACTGTTTCCGGCTTAGTACAAAAGGCTTGTAGAGCTGAGGGATAAATTCTTCCGCACGCACTATCGGACCTGCTACCAATTGAGGAAAGAAAGAGACGTAGAAACCGAAGTCCAAAGGATTGCGGACAGGTTGGATGCGCGCCTTATATACGTCTGCGGTATAGGATATTACTTGGAATATATAGAAACTGATACCTACCGGCAGTATGATGCTGTCCACAGAGAACCGTCCGCTACTCGAGAATCCGTTTCCTACATAGGCGAATATATCAAACACTTCCCATTGGCAACCGAACATATCGTTTACCATATTGGTGAAGAAATACGCATATTTGAAGTAGGCAAGCAGCCCCAAGTCTATGCCGACCGACAGTATCAGCCATAGGCGGGCATGCATGGGCTTTTGGCTTGTCTTGCAACGGTATATCTGTTTGGCTATTATCCAGTCGCTTATAGTAACGAAAGCCAATATCAGGAGGAAGAGCCCGCTTGTTTTATAGTAGAAGAACCACGATACAAGGAGTAAATAGATGTTGCGCAGATGTAGCCGTGTGCGGCTTTGTTGTGTACGCTTACCCGCTGCCGAGCCCCGTTTGCCGAAAGCAGGCAGTTCCGTCAGCAAGGCGAAGCCTGTATATACTATCGCAAAAAACGCCCAAAAGTAGAACTGCGTGAATAGTAGCGGGCTGTCGCTGTCAAAGGCAAATATGTGGTGTAGAAAAGACATTGTTCTTCTTATTGTATCGTATCGCTTGGCGTAGTCTTATAGAGTTGTAATCCTTCGTATAGGTAATCCCAGAGTCGCTGTGCGGCAACCTCTGCGCCGCGGCGGGTGAAGTGTACGCCGTCCGATCCTGCTAAGCCGCGCTGCTGCCAACCTACCATGCTGTTCCTGCCTCCCATAGCTTGGTATAGGCTGTAGTAGGCTATGTGCTCCTCTTGCGCCATGCGCAGCAATAGTTTGTCCATATAGGGCAATAGCGGATAGGTAGCAGGCTGCCCGTCTGTCAATGTGGTCATATCGCCCGGTCCTATAAATAGGAAACTCGCTTCGGGAGCACAACTACGCAGGTACTCCACTTGTTGGCGCAGTTGTTGCACTATACCGCGGATGGTGGACGGATTTTCGTTAAAGGGGATAGCGTTCCCGCCGAATTGCAGGATGATAAGGCGGGTGTTGGTCGAGTGGTAGAACTGGGAGAGTTGCGCATGGGATATGCTGGTGAAGACGGTTCCAAGGCAACCCCGCATAGGTACGTTGTCCACGATTACCCCTGTGGGTGTTTCCAACGAGAGCCCATATACAGCCCCCCGTCCTTCTATTTTGAGCGTATAGTGTGTGGTGCTGTCTGGAAGGTGGAGCGTGCGGGATGCAGGGAGTGTGTCACCTTGCTCGCTGATGAGGCGTATGTCCCCGTCGCAGAACATTCGCAAGCGGTTAAAAAAGCGTTCGCTATACGCTTTGTTACTCATAGGCTCTACCTGTAGCGAGAGCTGCTCCGAACCGCTTAGTATAGAGTCGTCCATAAGGGCTACTTGCCCCATCATGCCGTATCTTCCGTCCGTCCTTCTTTGCGACTTCGGACCGTAAACAAGGTTGCGGCGCGGTCCCTGTTGTACGCTTTGTACACGTCCGTTCATGGTCAGCATCTGGTGTAGCGTCCGGGTCGGAATGGTCTGGTGGAGGGGAATAAGTCCTACGCCTCCTCCGCCGTATAGTCCTTGTAGGTTGCGGCGCAGCGTTTGCGTCATGCGGTCCTCCTCTATTTGTGAGTCACCGTAGTGTATTACGCGTACTATCGTTCTGTCGGCTTCGTCCAATGCTTGGTAGAAAGTGCGCAGGTAGTAACGTGTATCTACAACGCTATCTACCGATACGGATGGTGCTTGTATCGGCATTGTCTCAGAGGAGACAGATATAGTATCAATGGCGACACCGGCAATCGATTCTGAAATGGTATCTGCAGGCAGAGTAAATAGCGTGTCGTTCTCCTCGTATATCGAATCCGCTACCTCGGCAGAAGGTAGGTCTAAGGCTTCGGCTATGGTGGGCCAACGCAACTCCAATCCGCCTATATGGAAGTCCTCCTTAGGCCATACAAGGCATAAAACGCCCAGCAATCCTATGCACAACAAAAAAAACAGAGTAATAAAACGTGGTCGCATGGTCTATTTCTTCCAGAGGGCTTTGGTGAATAATAATAGGAAAGTAAATATCTCCAGCCTCCCTATCAACATTAGAAATGACATTGTCCACTTGGCTACGATAGGGAACGCACCATAATGTCCGCAGAGAGAAGTAAATGGTCCCATACTCAGCCCGACGTTTCCTATTGCGGAGACCATCGATCCCAATGCCTCATCAAAAGGCAGACCTACACCGCAACATATCAGCACCGATACCACAATAATTGCAACATAGAAGAACAAGAAAGCCATCACGTTGCCTATTGTGTTGCCTGATACTGCTTGTCCGTTGAACCGTACCGGAATAACCGCGTTGGGATGTATGCGGCGCTTTAGCTCTGCTACGGCATTTTTGGCGAAGATACCGATGCGTACCCACTTGATACCACCGGACGTGCTGCCCGAAGAGGCACCCGTGAAGTTCATCAGGAGGATGATAGCCAAGCACAACTTGGGCCATACCATATAGTTGCTGTTGGCGAAACCTGTTGTAGTAATTGCCGATACAGCTGTGAAAAAGCTCTCTCGGAATGAACGCTCCATATCTTTGAGGAACGACATGTTCCATAGATTGTTTCCCTCTATATAATCAGTAAAATGGTAATGCACGAACATCACGATGCTCAATGCTACGGTGCATAGCCCTACCGCGCCCATATACCAGTGTGTCTCTTCATCGTGCAGTAGGTGCGACGGGCGACCATGGAAAAGATAGATGATTTGTGTGAAGTTGATACCTGCCAGTAGCATAAATATGGCTATGGTATATTGTATCGCAGGACTATAAGCTACAATGCTGCTGTTCTGTGTGGAGAATCCGCCCGTCGCGATAGTGGACATCGAGTGGCATACCGAGTCGAAACCTTTCATTCCTAATAGGTAGAGTATAACAGCCTCTGCCACGGTCAAGAAGAGGAAAGTTGCGCACATATGCCGTGCCGTATCTGCTATGCGGGGCGACAGTTTCTCATAGCTAACCCCTGTTACTTCTGCTGCATATAACTGCATTCCACCTAACCCGAACAACGGTAATATGGCTACGCTCACAACGATTATCCCCAGTCCGCCCATCCATTGGGTGAGCGCACGCCATAGTAATATCCCGTGAGTCATAACCTCTACATCCGGTATTACGGTTGCGCCGGTAGTGGTAAATCCCGACATCGTCTCAAACCAGCAGTCGGTCAGGCTGTGGAGTGTGCCGCTGAACCAATAAGGCAACATACCGAAAACGGAATAGACTATCCATACCAACGCCACTATCATGTACCCTTCCCGTTCGCCCACGTGCTTGGGAGCACGATGCCCCAATAGTAGTCCCGTTATACCGCCCAGCAGGGTCAGCACGGTCGAGACTACCCATGCACTTATATCAGGCTCTTTATACCATAGGGTCGCAAGGGTTGGAATCAGCATTACGAGCGCCTCTATACAGAGTAGAGCGCCCATAGTCTTGAATACCAATCTCCAATTGAACGTGCGTGTCATATCGCTTACTTGAAAAAGCGCTCCAGTTGGCGCAGAACATGTTTCTTACAGAAGACCACTACCTGGTCGTTGGGGATGATTTCCGTCTCTCCGTTCACTAATATACCCTCGCCTGCACGCACGATACCGCCTATGTTGGTGTCCCCGGGCAGTTGCAGGTTACGTACTTTATACCGCGTGATGAGGCTCCCTTCTTTGGCTACGAATACCACAATCTCCGCGTCCGCGCTGGTCAGGTTGTGCACGTTCAGCACGCTTGCGTCCAATAGCATCTGGTAGATGTACGACGCGGCAATGGTTTTCTTGTTGAGTACCGTACTGATATCCAGCGTCTCCGCCATAGGAATGTAGTCTATATTCTCTACCTCGGCTATGGTCTTGCCTACGCCAAAACGCTTGGCGGCAAGGCAGGCGAAGATGTTGGCTTCGCTGCTTTCAGTTACGGCTACGAAGGCGTCCGCATCCTGTATTCCTTCTTCTTTCAGTATCCCCATGTCCGAGCCGTCGGCATTGATTACAAGTGCGTTCGGCAGCTTCTCCGATAGTTGGAGGCATATATCTCGGTTGGTCTCCAGTATTTTGATATTCATATCTTCGGGCAACGACAACGCGGCTTTGCGGGCGATACGCGAGCCTCCGAAGAAGATGATGTTGCGTATCTCTTTCTCGTGTTTGCCAAGCTGTTCGCGCATGTAGTTCATGTCCTCTTTGGTGCATACTACATATACGATGTCGCCCGCCAGCACTTGGTCCGTGCCTTTCGGGATAATCGTCTCGCTTTCGCGCTTGATGGCTACGATGCGGAATCTTCCGTGGTTGTATATGCCCGAGCAGAACGCTTTGTTTACGATGGCGGCGTTGTCTCTCACCTTGACTACGCATAGTTCCAATGCACCGTCGCAGAGGGAAAGGTGAAAGCGCATCCAGTTGGTGCGGAGTGCCTCTTCTATCTCGTGGGCGGCAAGCACCTCTGGGTAGATGAGGTGGTTCAATCCCATGTCTTCGAAGAACTTGCGGTTCTCCGGCAGTAGGTATTCGTAGTTGTCTATGCGCGCCAGTGTCCGCTTGGCACCAAGCTGGTTGGCTATCAGGCAGGCAGTTATGTTTTCCGTTTCTAATGGCGTTACGGAGATGAATAAATCCACGTTCTTCACGCCTATGTTTTGCAAATCGTGTATCGAAGTGGGGCTGCCCACCTTGGTGAGCATGTCGTAGTCCGACTCTAAATAGCCCAATCGCTCGGCACTCTCGTCCATCAGGCTTATCTCCATCTCTTCTTGGGATAGCAGCTTTGCCAAGTGTGTGCCTACTTCTCCTGCTCCTGCTATAATTATCCGCATATACTGACGATTAAATTCTCTTTCTTATTTCCTGTTCTATCCCTTCCGCATCTATACCCAGCATGTGGTAGAGTTCTTGGGTGCTCCCGTGTTCTACGAACTGGTTCCGTATGCCAAGGCGCACCATCTGTGGCGTGTAGTTGTGGTCGGAGAGCCATTCTAATACGGCTGACCCTAATCCTCCGTCTATCATGCCGTCTTCCACGGTAATGATAGTCTTGTATTTCTTGCCGACTTTGTCCAATAGCTCTTCGTCAAGGGGTTTCAGCCAGCGCATGTCGTAGTGCCCCACTTCCTGCCCACTGCTTATGTTGCGCAAAGCCTCTTGTACGGTATTGCCTATCGCGCCTATGGATAATACGGCTACTTTTTCGCCCTCTTGTAGCGTAACTCCCTTTCCATACACTACCGGCTGGTGGTCGTTTTCTTGACGGCTTCTCCCGCGCGGGTAGCGTATGGCTACCGGTCCGTCTATGGTCTGTGCCATTGTCATCATCTCCCTTAGGTCTTCCGCCACGCGCGGCGCACAGATGCTCATATTCGGTATCGGGCGCAGGTATGTCAGGTCGAATAGCCCATGGTGGGTCGCGCCGTCGTTTCCCACTATGCCCGCGCGGTCTATACAGAGCACCACGTGCAACTTGGGCAGCGCCACGTCGTGGATGATGTTGTCGTAGGCGCGTTGCATAAAGGTCGAGTAGATATTGCAATACGGCAGCAGTCCCTCTTTCGCCATTCCTGCGGAGAAGGTAACGGCATGCCCTTCCGCTATACCTACGTCAAACACGCGCTCAGGCAACTCTTTCTGCATGATGCACATTGAGCAACCCGACGGCATAGCGGGAGTAACGCCCACGATGTCAGGGTTCTGCTTGGCGAGTGCCAGCAATTGTTCGCCGAATACCTCCTGCCATAGCGGCTCTTGTCCCGCGCTTGCGCAGGCGCGTTCGCCCGTGACTACGTTGAATTCCCCGGGCGCGTGCCATACGGTCTGGTCGTTCTCTGCGGGCGCATAGCCTTTCCCCTTCTTGGTGATGAGATGCAACACTTTCGGACCTCTGTGGTTCTTTATTTCTTGTAGTATCCGTACTAATCCCACGACGTCATGCCCGTCTGCCGGACCGAAATAGCGGATGTTCAGACCTTGGAATATATTGCTCGGTTGATGAGTCAGAATGGCTTTCAGGTTATTGCTCTGTCGCAGTACGCGTTGGCGCTTGCGTTCGTCTATCAGGTGTAGTTTTACGGCTATCCGATAGAGCCACCAGCGCATCTTGTTGTACCTCTTGCTCGTGGTCAAATCTACCAGATACTGGTTAAATCCTCCGTGCAACGGGTCAATGGCCATATTGTTGTCGTTCAGGATTATCAGCAGGTTGTTCTTGTTCATCGAGGTGTTGTTCAGTCCCTCGAATGCCAACCCGCCTGTCATCGCCCCGTCGCCTATGATTGCTACTACGTTTTTCGTCCGTTTCTGTTGCAGCTCGCTGGCTATCTCTATGCCCAGGGCGGCGGAGATGGAGTTGCTGGAGTGTCCCGCAACGAACGCGTCGTACTCGCTTTCCGCAGGGGTAGGGAAGGGCGCCAGAC
The DNA here is from genome assembly GCA_051870995.1 of Paludibacteraceae bacterium. Classification (GTDB taxonomy): domain Bacteria; phylum Bacteroidota; class Bacteroidia; order Bacteroidales; family Paludibacteraceae; genus Colicola. The sequence goes on from JBJECK010000033.1 coordinate 49,348, forward strand.
CGTGGAACTGCCTGTTCGTGTGGAAACGCTCCCGACGTCCTGTCAGTATCTTGTGCGCGTAGGCTTGGTGCCCAACGTCCCATACCAACTGGTCGTTGGGCGTATCGAAGACGTAATGTAGCGCCACGGCTATCTCTACCGCGCCTAAGGACGACGCGAGGTGTCCGGGATTGTGGCTTAGCTCCTCTATGATGAATTGGCGCAGTTCCGCGCATACCTCGGGTAGAGCCTCCGGCGGTAGCTTCTTCAGGTCGGTCGGGTAATCTATTTTGTCTAAGTATCTATAGTCCATTCCGCAGAATTCCGGTCCTAATAATTACAAATTTATACATTACAATTTCGATAGGCATCTGTATGTATGCTTTGTACAATTACAAATTAAAAATTACACATTACGCATTTGGTTGGCAAAGTTACACTTTTTCCGTCATATATGCAAATACACCCCCGCTTTTTGCTATCTCTACTTTGCAAAATAATGTTTTTAGGCTAAAAATACTACTTTGTTTTGCATAGTTCTGAAACTTGTGCTACTTTTGCAACCGAAAACAATTAATAACTCTCTAATTTTTTACGGTTATGAAACACATTATGGTTCTATTGACAAGCCTGACTATAGCTCTTACGGCTTGCGCGGGAAACACACAAATCGGCTCATTCGGCGACTTGCCTGAGCCCGCTCAAACATTTGTCAAAACACATTTCGCGGAGGAAAATATCTCTCTCGTCTTGGTCGAGAACGACGGGCTGCACAAGGAGTATCAAGTATCACTCAACGACCAAACGAAGCTGGAGTTCGACTCCAAGGGCAATCTCTCCGAGATAGAGATGTTCCAAAAACCTATTCCCGCAGGTATCCTGCCACAGGCTATTGAGCAATACCTTGCCGCTAACTTCCCCAATGCTTTTGCCGTTGAGTATGCTATCGACCGCCGCAAGCAGAAGGTCGAACTGAACAACAAGTTGGATTTGGAGTTTGACCTCCAAGGAAAATCCCTGAAAATCGATGACTAACAAGAAGCTCACGCGCTCTGCCAACAAAATGTTGGGCGGAGTCTGTGCCGGCATTGCCGAGTACTTTGATTTGGACCCTACGCTTATCCGCGTTATTTATGCGGTCTTGGCGGTCTTTTCCGCGGGCTTCCCGAGCATCATATTGTATATTATTTTGCTGATTATTATGCCGACCGCTGAGGCTGAATAAATTATGATAGATAGTCTCAATATCAAAAGTCAGATGCGCAAGGGACTATTGGAGTATTGTACCCTTACTATTATCAGTCGCATGCGCGAGGCGTATGCGTCTGATATACTCCATGTCCTTGAGCAAGCGGATTTGTTGGTCGTCGAAGGTACTATCTATCCTTTGCTCTCGCGCATGAAAAACAACGGTTTTTTGTCCTACCGTTGGCAGGAGTCAACCGACGGTCCCCCGCGCAAATACTTCGCTCTTACCGACCTGGGGCGGCAGCTCCTTGCCGAGCTCGAGCAGGAGTGGCAGGCTATCAGCAACTCTATCTCAGCCGTCGTCGAAACACCCGCTTTTTCCCCTGCCGACAATTAGCTGTCTGTATTGGGTGATTATTGGGTGATTATTGGGTGATTATTGGGTGGTTATTGGGTGATTATTGGGTAATTATTAGGTGATTATTGGGTGATTTATAGGTGATTCGGCGGTCTTTGTGCTGTTATTCAGCCTGTTAAGCCGAATAAAAACGCTATTTTTAAGCCCCATTCGGGCTCATTATAAACTTGTATAACATTTTGTTTCTACTATGAAAGAGACACGTACAATCAATCTTAACGGACTCGTCTTCCACATCGACAATGATGCGTACTTGGCTTTGTCCGATTATTTGCAGGACATTGAGTTAAGACTCCCCGTGGAGGAGAAGAAAGATGTCATGGCAGATCTCGAAGCGCGTATTGCCGAGTTGTTGCAGTCTGCGCTCTTTGCCGGCAACCGGCAGGTCGTTTCTATCGAAATGGTGGACTCGCTCAAACAACGTGTTGGTGCGCCTTCCGACTTCGGAGAGCATAAGCGTCCCAAGGTTAAGCGCCAAGCCGACAATCAGGGGTGCGGACGCGCGCTTGGTATTGCGCTCAAGATATGCTTGATTATCTGCGCCTTGCCCGTACTCTTTATCTTGTTTATCGTTATTTTCTCCCTTCTGATGGGGCTCTTCGGGGCGAGTGTCGGACTGCTCTCTGTCGCGCCATTGGTCGGGCTCGAGCTGTTTGGCGGCAACGGCTGGTTGGTCGCTCTGTCAATCGTCTGCTTGCTGCTCGCGGTCGGTTTGCCTATCGTCATGCTGGTAGTCGCTATTGTTTCGTATATGCGCATGCGCCGTGGACCGAAGGCGCGCTTTTGGTGGATTACGGTTCTCTTGTGGATTCTGTCTATTGCAGGCTTGGCTACTATGGCGGCGCAGGCTGTCTCTACGCAGGGAGGAGTTATCCCCTTCGTCAATATGCTCCAATACTACGACGACGATATGTTGGATGAGGAAAATGCCTATTCTATGACAGAGAATAGGGTAGTGCTGCCTTTCCAAGCTATTGAGCTGACGGGCAAGGCGAAGCTTACTTTGTCGCAAGCACCTTCGCCCTCCGTCGTTGTGCGCAGTAGTGCCCCCGAAGCGGTCTCGACTGAAGTCCGCGACGGGGTTTTGTATATCGCTATTGACTCGTTGCAGAACAAGTACTTGTCTGCTCAATTGGAGGTCTATGCCCCTTCGTTGTCCGCTATCAAGGCTTCGGGAGTGTGTGACCTTACTACGGATGATGTTTATGCTGCTGATACTATGCGCCTTGTCTTGTCCGGCACAAGCTCTGCCGATATGGATTTCCGGGTAACGGCATTTGCTTTGAAGATGTCGGGCGCGGGTGAAGCCGACTTGGAGGTGCAGGCGAAGAATGCGGAGATAGACCTTGCGGGGGCGGGCGAATTGGATTTGTCAGGCTCTGCCGAGACGGCAACCTTCCGTTTGGCAGGTGCTGCTAAGGCGGATGCGGAAGATTTCGTAACGCAGGATATGCACATCAACTGCTCGGGAGCGGTCAAAGCGGAAGTGAATGTGCAACGCTCATTATGGGCTCAGGCTGCCGGCGTTAGCGTCATTTCCTACGAAGGCAATCCTATCATACGCCAACGCCTCACCCTCGGCGCCGCCAAAATAACCAACCAATAATGTCACAATAAGGAATATAGAGCTGGACAAAGACTACCGAGTAACCAAGAAACGAAAATTGAGAGATAGAAAAAATACTTCCTAGCATTTATAAAACGCAGACTGAGTAGTTAGAAAAGTATTGCTGAGTAATTAATAAACGAAAAAAGAGAAATTGTTGAATTTCTCTTTTTTCGTTTTTCTTTGGAGCCACTACGCGGACTCGAACCGCGGAGGGCTGAGGGCAAGCGTCTTTGTTCTATTCTGCTGATAGTCTGTATGTTATTTTTCTTAGTTTTAATATAGTTGGCTCAAAAACGGCACTGGTTTACGAGCAAAATTAGAGGACAATATAAAACCAATTTTGCGTGTGCCCGACTGCATATCAAATTACTAAACGAGACATAATCAATACAAATTTTCAAAATAATTACGGAAATATTTTCCATCTTCATAACGTAAAAACGAACAAATATAATCAATTAAAATATAACGAACAGAAGCTCCATTAATATACCTATCTTGAATCATAACTCCCAATTCCGTCCCTCTTCCTCTATATTGCGAAATATTCATAGAAGTAATTAAGTAAACAGAATCGTTAAAGTATAATTTCAAGTGAAAATCACTTGCACATAGAATATGAAGATTTTTTCTTTCCGAAGCACTCAAGCCATTAGATAATAATTCAAAGTCATTTTCCTTGCATATTATAAAAATATCAATACCTTTTGACAACGCATTGTACATACGACATTCGAAATTATTATAAGCAAATGTATCCAAATTCCAAAAAGGCGACACTAAAACCATAATTTTTTTAGCAGACAAAAACATATCACATATAAACGCTTTCTGCTTATCAGCATCTTGAAGATACATTTTGCCCCTATAACTAAATTCGCAATGACAAGGATATCCCATAAATAAAACTATTTATTCAACAAATTAAACAATTTCTCTATTTGAGAATCTTTGACTCTTAACTGCTCGTTTTTAGTAGCAATCTCTGATTGAAGAAGTTCGATAGCATCGGTGTAGGTATTCATATTTTGTGTATTACCTACACCGCCATTCTGTGTTTGAATAGCAATATTATTGATATGCTTATACATATCACCTTCTCCTCGCAAGAGCCACTCGGCAGAAATGTCAGGAAACTTTTCCAAGAAAATATCTATTGTAGAAAAAGATAGTGCAGTTTTCCCGCTAATTTGACGTGAAAGGGTAACGCGTACATTTTCATTACCCTCTGCAATGATAGTCAAAGTACTCCTTTTTATTTTTAAAATTTCCGTAAGTCGCTGTTTTACAGAATTTTCAGTTGCTCTTTTAATCATAATGTACTATTATTTAAGATTTCGTTCGACAAAACAAACAAAAAACGCAAAATTCATATTCGTTTATTACGAAAACGTACTTATTTGTACGTAAAAATTTGTTTTGTAACAAATTTGTTGTACTTTTGCACCGTAAATTTACGGAAAAAACCGCAAACTTACAAATAATTCAGTAATTATACATACAATTTTTACAGTATGAAAACCAATCAAACAAAGTCAAGCGAACTCTACGAAATGATGAAAGTTCTGCCCCAGATGAACTTTGCCGATTTTCGGCAAAAAGCATGCGAGACCTTTGGCTGGAGCAAAGTACAATGGGAAAACAGGTATTATGGCAGGACACGGCTAACCCCCGCTGAAAAACTGGTACTATCCGGTATGGTAGCAGCATGCATCAACAATAAGCCAAAGGAGGCAACAATATGATGTACCATGTATATGACACCGAGCGACGCAACTGCTGGCGGGTGATAATGGACTTGGATCATGCCAAGGGCGTGGAGTTGGCAGATACAATAGATGCCGACGAACGATTTTCATTCTTGTTCTACCGTGAACGGACAGACATCGGCATATTTGTGATAAGCGTGGGACTGTCGGCACATTCATCGCTGGAAGGCGAAGACAATGGGTATATTAAAGAAGAACTGATGAAAATATGCCACTCCGTACTGGGCATATTATCCTACAGATGTAACTAAACAAGAAGACAAAATCTTATAAACAAATAACTCCTATGGAGACATTGCGAGACATATTCATAAATATGGGCGCGTCTGCCGATGAAGAACAAGCAGTACGAGAAATAGTTAGCTCGGGACGTTTCGGCATGCACTGGACACGCGAGCAATGGCACAACCGCATGCAAGGACGAACTCTGGTAACAGATACCGATCGCATTGCCCTACGCTCAATGCTGGAGCACGTGCGCCACGAACGGCTGCCTATGGAAGCAACCGAGCGCACGGCCATCCTGCACAGCCCGGAAGAGTTTATGACATTTATCAATGAATCAGACATAGCGCTGCGCGTCGTCCGCCAGCGCATCTACAACGACGACGGCGAATTAATCGCCATACTAATTTCGTAAAACCAATATAAAAATAGGAGAATAAATTATGACAGCAGAACAATTAAAAGACATCGTCAAAAAGTGGGGCGAAGAAGGCGAAAACAACAACGTATTCATGTTATGTATGGATAATGAAGAAGACACATTTTTGATTTCCAGAATAAAAAACAAAAACGCATTCATCGCAATGTTAATTAGTATAATAGTCGGAGATCCTAAAATAGGCGACGCAATACGCACTGCGCTTAAGTTATCCGAAAATAAAGAAATGCAAGCATTAGTAGAAGTAGAAAGAGTAGAGTAACACTATGACAGCACAAGAATTAGCAAATGAGATTGCCAATTGGCAGAAAGCCGAAGAAGGTAACATTATTTTCTCTGTATGTACAGATGCAAGCCATCCGGAAGGCGTGTATCCAAATATGAAAGGTACGCATGAGCAGATGGTGAATATGCTTGTAATAGCGGCACAAAACTACCCTTTTGTCAAACTAATGTTTGCTGATACACTCAAAGCATTAGGAGAGTACCCCATTTCGGCAGGTATCCGTCTGAGTACACGAATAGGACGGGGTGGTACGGACAAACACTAAATAGACACCGTGCAAGAACCTGTCTGATTTTTTAGAACACAAACAAATTAAGCAACAATATGAAATGGATTGATTTAGGTCTGCCGAGCGGGACACTGTGGGCGGACACCAACGAGACAAACACCGACGGCACACCGTACTTCACGTTCGATGAAGCGGTAGCAAAGTTCGGAGAGAGTATGCCAACCAAGGATGACTTCGAGGAACTGCTGCGCGAGTGCTACCACCGATGGAACGACGAGCGCAAGGGCATCGAGTTCTACTCACCCAAGACGCAGCAGGTACTATTCTTGCCAGCCTCGGGTCTTCGCCTCGTGTCGGGTGTCAGCCCTGTGCAGTACTACAACAACTACTGGTCTGCTACGCCCAACGGCTCTTCCAACGCGTATTTCCTCTACTTCAACTCGATCACCGCGGACTTGTACAACAGCAGCCGCTACGTCGGGCGAGCAGTTCTCCTAATCAAGAAAGGAGGTAACAATGCGTGAGGTTAAGTTTAGGGGAAAAAGCAAATCCACCGGGTATTGGTTGCATGGCGACCTAATTCGCAATGTGAATGGTGATATTGCTATTATTCCACCATTCGGAATATACAACGAAAACGAGTTCGGAACACAAGAGGTACTCCCCGAAACGGTCGGTCAGTTCACAGGATTGTACGACAAGAAAGGCAAGGAAATCTACGAGGGGGATATACTGAATATCCCACACGGTTTTTATCGTAACTGTGAAGTTATACACAGCAACTACGGGTGGGCTTTTTGCACGAAAGACGACATAGTATATAGCGACGGATCACGACAATATAGGTCGGTAAAGGCTTTTAATTTTATTTTCGGTCAGGGCGTTGTAGTTGGAAATATCCACGACAACCCAGAACTGATGAAAGGAGGCGAGGAATGAATGATACTATCTTCAACGGAACCACGCCCTCTCGGAAACAAGAGAGGGTGGAGGTTGTTAAAAAGGCGCAACAAGAATATCGCCTGATAGGACAAGTTAAATCCAATCCGGGGCACGTGCTGTTTGAATACAACACCGTAACGCACACGATACGCCGCGCGGACATCAGGAAAGAAATCATAGTGCACCACTTGGGATCTACTTCGTTCAAAACAAGTTGTGAAGTGGTCCGGGATTGTATCTATCTGCAAGCACTGAATATCAAAAACGCCGCAAAGAAACTCAGAAAAAGCGGGTTTGAAGTGGAAGACGAAAAGAAGAAATAATCTACAAACAGAAAGGAGGCGAGGAATGAATATCTTATATATGCCACTGAAAGCAAAGTGGTACGAAATGATAGAGCGCGGCGAGAAGACCGAGGAGTACCGCGAGATAAAAAAGCACTGGGGGCAGCGAATATTGAGATGCTGCTGGTCTTTCGATTTATGCAATACACTTGGAAACTGTTGTGAGAACTGCAATTTATTCCGTAGGCGATTCAAAGACTACACGCACGTCCGTTTCTCCTACGGCTACACAAAGCGTAAAATGACGTTTGAGGTCAAAGAAATCACTATCGGCAAGGGTAAACCCGAATGGGGTGCGCCGACAGATAGAGAGGTATTTATTATCAAACTGGGAGAAAGGATAAGCTGATATGAACGCAAAACAACGTGAATTAATTGTAAGTATCTATGAAAGTGTAATCATGAATGAACTACAAGAAATCGAGAGTAAAATCAGATGGTTACGCAAAACAGATGCAAAATTAGACGCCCTCTGTAAAGAGAAACAAGAAGAGATATTTACTGACGGAGACCCCGACTACCTAAAAACCCTAAATCGATGAAAGTATATACTAATTACCGCTCAGGCGGATATAGCGGCGGACTGATAGTTGTAGCCGCCAATAGCCCGGAAGAAGCACACGGCACAATGTATAGAGATGCAGACAAATTCGATGCAGAACAATACAAGTTCGACACGTGGAAAGAGTTGCCCGATGTCGAGTACCACGGAGAACATCCGAAGATGCTTGACGAGTGCGGATATACTGAATAATCACTGATAAAACTGATGATACAGCAATGAAAACGATTTACATTTCGCTCCCAATGACGGGGCACGAAGACACATTAGAGCAACGGCTAAAAGAAGCGGTTACGTGGTGCAAAGAGAAATTTCCTGACAGCAGAGTAATAACCCCGCGAATGATACAGGTGGCGGTTGAGGGGGCACTACGCAAGCCAAAGTACTCAGACTATCTTTGCGCTGACCTGCAATTCATCATGGAGGATGCCGACATAGTAGTCTTCTGCGAGGGCTGGCAGAACAGCCGCGGATGCCGGCTGGAACACGCGGTGGCACAGGAGTTCGGGAAGAAAATCATATACAAAGAATGAAAGCGAATCAAAGCACCCCATGGCATACATGCGGTGAGTGTGGACACGGCACGCTTGATAGACAATTCAAGAACCTGTCTATATACGGAGAGCCTACACTTGTAATATGCCCGTTTCAACAACGCAAACGAGTAATCAGCGAACCCGCTTGCGAGCAATTTACAGAATAGAAAATAGTACACAACTATGGCAAAGAAAATGACAACCGAAGAAAAAACACTCACCAAAAACAAAGTGGTGAGTGTTGCACACAACAAATACGACGAGAACAAATGGCAAAAGCCTGCATTTCTTGTATATACCGACAAAGGAGAAGAGTATTGGGAATATCCACCATACAAACCCAAATCGTATTGCGAACAACGTGTCGGCCAAGAGTTGGGGCTTCCGGCAGAAGAGAACAAAATAGCCATCGTCAGCGAATACGGACATATCTGGGAACCTCTATTCCGCAGCGACAGTGAGGACAATATCGAAATAACGGTCTGCACCCTCGACCGTGAGATGATACCACTGGAAATGACGGAGGAGGAAAAATATGATGCACAGCATCGCGGAAAAGAAAAACAACCGGGATTTTATAAACTCATACGACTAAATCCCAAGAACGTAAGCCCGGACGGAGGCAAATACAAATGCCCGAGCAAAATACGGAGCGAACGGCAATATCCGTATTTTTCCCCGGAGTTGATAGCTAAATGGGAAAACCGCGAGTATATCGATACACTGGTCATCACAGAAGGCTACTTCAAAGCCTTCAAAGCGTGCCGGTGCGGTGCGGATGTGGTAGGTATAGGCGGCATCTCTATGTTTACGGACAGCAGCACCGGCAGCATCCACCGCGATGTGAAACGGTTAGTAATAGACTGCGGCATAAAAAACCTCGTCTTCCTACACGACGGCGACTGTACGGACATCAGCGAGAAAGCCCTACAAGCTACAGATGCCAACGGACAGCCGACAAAAGACCTATCGGAGCGCCCGAGCAACTTCAAACAAAGCGTCGAGCGCTTCTATAGACAACACCACGCCGAATTGCCGGGCGTTACAATCTGGTGGTACTACGTAAACAGCGACGCCATACCCGGACATCCGAAAGGACTTGACGACCTACTGGTGGCGCTGCCCGATCAAACGGAACGTATCGTGTATGATCTGCAAAACCCGGAGCAAATCTCTCCCTACTTCTTCAAACTGAAACTCAACACCGAACGGCAACGCCTTAACGACCGCTTCTTCCTCGATAGTGCCAAATCTTTCTACACCAAACACAAGGAGCAAATCAAAGAGCGTGCGTTTCTCTATTTTGGCACTATCTACCGTTGGAACGCGATAAAGGGCGAACTCGATGAACTGATGAGCAAAGACTTGATGGTGCTCAAGCGTATCGGCGGGAAATGGTACAAAGAGGTGAAAAAACCGACCCTCGGGCGCGACGCAACGGGAAATATAATCTATGCGGAAATCCTAATAGAATGGAGTAGACAAAATATCATAGACGACTTCGGTAGCACGGTCATCAACAAACTGGCACGCTATGACGGCTTCGTCAATATGCCATCACACGACAACTACCAAAAGGTGATAGGCAACTTCTACAACCTCTACAAACCGCTGACGCACAAGCCGAGCGACGAGGACCTGCACCGCATCGGATGGAAGACTATACACAACACCATGGAACATATATTCGGTACGGATAACCGCGGACGCGGACTACAACCGGGCATGGAGGGCTACGACCCTGACAGCCAGTACGAGATAGGCATGGACTACGTGCAACTGCTATATACCAAGCCCACACAGAATCTGCCCATCCTCTGCCTAGTCAGTACCGAGCGCGGCACAGGCAAAACCACATTCCTTGATATGCTGCAAATCATGTTCGGGGAAAACACTGTTATAGTCGGCAACGGACAAATGCAAACGAATTTCAATACACTCATCAGCGGACGACTCATCGTCGGCGTGGACGAGAGTAGTCTTGCTGATAATAAGAAATTTACCGAAGACTTAAAAATGTGGAGCACCGCCAAAAAACAAACTATGGAAGGCAAAGGTGATAACGCAGTACAGATAGAAAACTTTACAAAGTACATTCTTTGCTCGAACAACGAGACGCGGTTTATCTATGCCAGTGCCGAAGAAGTACGCTTTTGGGTACGCAAGATCAATCCGCTGCCGGAGGACCAGAAGATAGGCAATATCCTACCGTTCTACGAACGCGAAATGCCGGCATTCATGGCGTATCTCAACCAACGCGAAATGCACTATGCACCAGAGGACGAAACCAAACTCGACCGTATGTATTTCCACCCGGACATGCTGCATACACCGTGGCTGGACCGACTACTTGAAGCGCAGCGTCCCCGGGCGGAACGCAAGATGCGCGACTGGCTGCACCAGTGGTTCATAGACTTTGCGCAGCAAGAACTGCTGACGACACTCGACAAACTGCAAGACGCCATCACCTACACCGACCGCAAGTTCAGTAGTTACGATGTGGAAGACCTCAAGCGCTTTGTGGAGGAGAACATGCACGTCCGGCGATATGAAGGCGGAAAGTCCAAACGTTTCCGATTCCAAATCATCTCACCGAACATCAGTGCCGATGGTGGTATAGAAAATGAGGACAAACCCGGCACAACTTGGATATACGGTAATGGCAGACCCTACGTATTCAAAGCACGCGATTTCCTCAGTCCGCAAGAGTACAACGACCTCTTCCCCGGCGAAACCGCAACAAACACCACCGATGGGCAGCAGAACATTTCGTATTAACATAAATATCTTTGGTAATTTTGCAGAAATTTTAGTAAAATTACCGAAATTTGAATATTTTATTTGCGAATATCACCAAAAAATTCGTATCTTTGCAGCAAACATAAATACGACTAACCGAAAACACATCAGAACTATGGCACAACCAATCAAAGAAACACCTGTTTTAACAGGGCGCGATGCAGAGCGTTTCGTGCAAGACATGTATAAGTCCGCCCCCGTTACTGCCCGCTATAAAAAGCAGATGCAGGAGACTTTCCTGCGATTCAAACAAGCAGCAACATTTGAGTTGTAATTCTTATGCGTGTAGTAAGATTAGCCCAAGACACAGAACTCAAGCCTTTCGATTGTCAAGACAAAGACTTGAACGATTTCCTGCTTTCTGACGCGAAGAACTACGAAGAAGCACTGCTTGCGGTTACTTATCTTATCGAAGAAGGAGATGAGTATGCTGCTTATTTCTCGTTACTCAATGATAGGATATTGATGGACGAAGAAGAAAAAAGCATTTGGAATCGCGTAAACAAACTTATCAAAAACAACAAGCGCAGAAAGAGTTACCCGGCTATCAAGATTGGTCGCCTGGCAGTCTCCAAACATTATGCGCATAAAGGATACGGTACACAGATACTGCAATTTATCCAATACCTATACACCCAACGGGAACGCTTTGCCGGTTGCCGCTTCATCACGGTAGATGCCTACGAAAGCGCGCTGGGCTTCTATCAGAAGTGCGGTTTTAAGTTTCTGACAAGCAAAGATGCTGGGCAACGCACACGAGCAATGTATTTCGATTTGAAGAACATAATGTAAAAAAGACAACGAATAATTTGACATAAATTCCATAAACACAGATAAGCATATTCAAGCTATAAACAACAAGATGAGGAAAAAGTAAACAACGGGAAACATATAATCAATGCAAGGGAACTATTCAGGCATAACCGCCCTTACTCTTTGGCGATTTCCATTAACCAAGAACGCACAGGAAACGTACAACAGTATGAAAGCCTCCAAGCACTTATGGACGCAATAGACAACCTGTAATTCTTTCCTTGTATATTATTAGATTAAAATAATAAAAATCGACTTTCTTTCGAGGGTCGATTTTTTTTGTACCTATATGCCTATATTTTGCGGGCAAAAATAGTGTTACATTTGTTACATTTTTAGAAAAGTATATATAATATACTGATTTATAGTAAAATAGAATGTAACAAAATAATATATACCTTGTTACATTTTGTTACACCTTGTTACAGATTTTACCCCAAAATGTAAGAAGTGTAACATGGTGTAACATGGTGTAACAACCTTTTGTTACACCATTATCCTATGAATATCAGAAAGTTAAACCGAGTGTAACAAATGTAACAAAAAAAACGGTATTACTCGGTATTACAGAAATACATTTTTCTACTTTTATGCCGCCAACACACTTGTCTCCCTATGAATCATAGAGTTATAGGTATAAAAGTAGTATTTTTACGACAAAACAAAAAAAGCTTGCTTAGTGGTTAAAAACTATGTACTTTTGCACTCGGTTTACGGAATATCTATATCTGATTACCTCAGAACATTCCAACTGACAAAATCAGTCAGAACGTCAGACAGAGCATCAGACAGAACGTCAGACAGAGCGTCAGACAGAGCGTCAGACAGAGCGCGTCTGAATAACCGACTGAAAAAAACATATATCTGACAGAGCATCAGACAGACAATCAGACAGAGCATCAGACAGACAATCAGACAGAGCATCAGTCAGACAATCAGACAGAACATCAGTCAGACAATCAGACAGAACTAACCAATAATAAATCAATGGAGACAACACTCAAAATCTACCTCATCGGAGCAGCCGTCAGTCTGCTGCTCAACATCATCCTCGCAGCACTCAAAGACGAGGTCTCAGTCAAAAACCTCATCGGCTACATCGTCAATGTTTTCCTATCATGGGGATTCATACTGACCATCATCGCCAACAACATCGTCTTTATGCTCACAGCTAAAGGAAAAAACACTATCCTTTGGAAACACAAAAACAACAAAACAAACAAACGCAGATAATTCCTAACATCAAACATTATACATTATGGCTGAACAACTCAAAAAAGGCAAATCACCTATGCCCTTCTCTCTTGCCAACGAAACGCAAGCACGCTTCAAGTCTCACTTCGACAAAGCCACCGACGAGGTCATGAACGCCCTCCTCGATGCTTACGAACAAGCAAAAAACAACTCAGCACCTGCCAAAACTACCCCCGATGCCCAATTTGCAGAACTGGTAGCCGAACAAGAACGACTGAACACCGAGATTAGCGACAAGCAAGCCCTACTTGACAAACAGACCGCTGATATAAGTAACCTAAAGGAAGAAATCACACGACTGCAGCTACAACTGAAAGACACCGACCAAGACACCAAAAACACCGCAAAACTTAACCAACAACTCAACAACCAACAAAAGTTATTGGAATCTGCACAGTCGGAAATTAGCAAACTACAGCAGACTATCGCCGACAAGGACAACTCTATCGAACAGATGAAACAGGAAATCTCGGAACTCAACCAACAAACCGCAGATGTCCCGCAAGATTACCAGGAAATCCATGACCAAGTCGGTGCACTCCAAGAACAAGCCAAACAAGACAGACAAGTCATCGACCGATTACGCGACACCAAGAAAGAACAGGACAAAGTAATCGAGCAACTGAAAACCGATAATGCCCACCTCAATACCACTATTCGGCAACTCCACGAAAATAGCAACATCCCGTTCAATACCTACCCCGAAGGAGACATCCTCCATTTCTTCCCGCCGTTGTGCAGCCGGCTTATAGACGAAGTGTGCCAACGGCTCACCGAAGAACAACAACGCCGCAACCCCGACGCTGCCGTCTCACCGCAGATGATTCTCGGAGACATGTTCCTACGCTACATCATCCAACGCTACAATACATGGTTCTTCCGACCTATGCTCTCCGACAGCGACATCATCCGTATCGCACAAGAGATAGCACCGGACATCCAGTCCATCCGACAACTCAAACAGATACTTGGCATACGAGACTAACCTATGAATCCATTCTTAATCCTATCCAATTTCAACGCAATCAAAGACAATGCGATGCAGTTCATAGCAGAGTTCCTCGACAAACTCCTGCGCGAAAACGCGGACAAAATCAACCGCGAAGCAGGAGAAAACGAGTTGCTCTTTATCATGCACCCCGTCGGACGCGCCCCCGGCAGCGACAAGAAAGAGTACATCATCTCCTTAGTTGCTATCGACGAGAACAACACCATCCGCCGCGTCATCAGCTCCATCACATTGTCAAACATCGCCGCCGAAATTCAAAACGCACTCAAAAATGCTTAACGACCTATACATCACACCAACGGCTCCCGAACCGCTCGACACGGACCCCTCGGAAGAAAACCCAAACGAAGATTACCAATTCGTTACGGGAGAACTCCCGCCCGACGAACAACTCGAAGCTTTCCTCCAAGAGTTCAACGCCGAGAAAGAAGACACCGGAGCAGCAGATGAACCCGACCCCGAACTTGACGACCCAGGAAACGACGAGGAAGCCATCTCCCTGCAAACCGCACGAAACACCGCATCCTTCATCGTCAATACCATCGACGACGCCGCGGCACTCGGACTCGGCTACATCTCTATGGAGCCACCCGACAATCACCGAGCAGGCAAGGCACAGAAGAAAAACCTCGAGAACCTGTTTACCCGCTTCTGCAAAGAGAAAGGCGCGGAGATACCGCTCGGATGGCAGATTACCTTCTGCCTCGCCACCGTCTATGCCGCGCAGATACCGCACGCACTCGACAAACGCAAAATCAACCAGGCACGCATCGAGATGGAAAAACGAGAACAAGCCCTCAACCAACGAGAGGAAGAACTGCAACGCCGTGAACTCGAAAACGACAAGCAATATGTCCGTCTCATAAATATGAAACAAGACCTACATGCTGCAGGAAGTCAGAACAACTAAACGCATACTCATTCTTGGCGCACCCGGCACGGGAAAGACCACCGTTCTCCACCGCATCCTCCAACAGAGCGGACAACGCGCACTCGTCATCACACCATACGACACCGAATGGACGGAACGCGATGCCAACGGAGAAGAACTCTTCCCTCTCAACATGCTCGAACGCCAATCGGATGCCTTCTTCTCCGGAATACAACGGCACGTCTTCACGCCCAAGTATTCCGAAGAACGCATCCGGTGGATGCGGCGTAGCTGCCTCGTCTTCGACGATTGCCGCGCCTACATCACACCGCGCATCGAGGGACCCATACGCGCCATGCTCATGGGTTCGAGGCAGTATATGAACGACATGATTTTTGTCGCACACTGCGCCAACGACGTACCGCCGTCCATACCGCCCTTCGTTACCGATATCATCATGTTCCGGACAGAAGACAACCTCACACGCAAGGCACTCGGATTCAAAAACCTCCAACTGCTCATCCGAAAACAACAGGAAATCAACCGCCTGTCCGTCACCAATCCATACGTGTACCAGTGGATTAAACTCTGACAAATGGAGACAAAAGACAAAAATACCATCACCAAAGCTGAACTCGCAGAAGCCTACGGAGTGGACCGCAGGACACTCTACAACTGGCTCCTGCCACACAAAACACGCTTCGAGCAAGCGGGCATCTCACTCAATACACGCATATTCACACCTAAAGCCATCGAAATAATCTATGACATCCTCGGAAAACCATGACCTCATATATCCTACATACAAGCAGTCCTGTAGGGCTGCTTTTTTGTATCTATACTACTCCCATTATTGGGAATTATTGGGAAATATTGGGAATTATTGGGAATTATTGGGAAATATTGGGAATTATTGGGAAAGTGTTTTGCGCACACCCCGTACCTTTGCACTCGATTTTGAGATTATAAGTTATTCATACACTCATTCAAATGGTCTTTACCTTCCGAGCTAACTTGTAGAATCCGCATGCTTTTGTTTTTTCTACTTAGCCAATACACCGTTTCCCTGAGAACACTATGAATCATCCCAAATGACAACGAACCCAAAAAAGAACTAATCTCAGTAACATGCATTACTGAACAGAGCCAAATCCACCTCTGCGACCTAACACGAACAACGTCACTAAACATGTGGAGAGATATGTGAAATTTATTAACACCTTAATATATTAAAATCATGTCATCTTTCAAATCATTCTTCAACCAAACTTGGGTAGTCGCACTCCTCGTTATTATCCTTGGTATCATCATTATCTGTACCACGTACAAGAGTAAAAAATCAGAAAAAACCGAGGAAACTCCTGAGGACAAAAAGTAAACTACTGCAAATCATAACTACATCAAATCATAATCTAAATTTTATCTACAATGGCAAAAGGAAATCTTTCTGACCGTTTCAACGGCAGCGCAATCAGCTTGCGTCAAAAGGCTAACCGAATCTGCAAAATGTCCGGCGACAGCGTCCTCGGACTCATCTTCGACGAGAACCTCAAAAACGACACTATCCGTGTACAACTCAAAAACAACACCGCTAAAACCCGTCGCATCGCCCTCTTCCCCGGCTGTCTCGACACTCCCGAGAAGATCAAAGCTATCGCCGGTATGACGGTCGATGCTATCGCCAAAGAAGGCGTATGCCTTACCGAGAACGAAAAGACCGTGGAAGTAACATGCCCCAACCTCGAGTTCATTCAGGACGAGATGAAGAACGTACCTATGCGTATCGCAGGACTGCAACTCGCAACCGACAACGAGGCACAATTCTTCGAGCCTATCGAAGTCGGCGAGTTCAACATGCTGCGTAACTTCGGTTCCGACGCCATCAAACCCTCAACCTACCTCGACCCCTCCAACTCCAACAAGACACTTGTGCTCATCAACGACCTCAAGCACTTCCAGCTGGACCGCCACCACGTACTCGTGGTATCGCTGGCCCCGGGACGTACACTTGATATGTCAATGACACTCGGCGCCGCGCTGAACATCGGTCAGTTGCTGGACGACGCTGCACACGCAATCATCGGTGACTAATACACGACACCCGCTATGAACAACCTAAAAGCATTCTTCTCCACCATCGCGCTTCTTCTCGGAAACGAGAAGATTGCGCAACTGATGGACGAATACGGATACGAAGGTACACCCTCGGCAACCGTACTCATCGAAATGGCAAAACAAGAGGGACAAGAGTTCCTGCGGGTACTTGGAGAAAAAACACAAGAGGCACTCAAAACCGACGAGGCACAAACAATGTTTCTTATAGCCGCTCAACAGGCTAACAGACTAACTAAAGCTACAGGCAAACAAACTGACCCTGCCGCCACTATCGTTGACAGCACTACCGATTCCGGCTCTGCCACCGACAGAAGCGAAAAAGCTTTAGCTTGGTTCGACCGAATCAGCGGACTTCTCGGCAAAGGACTCGACAGCGTACCCGATATTGCCAACGCAGTAAACGGGACTGACAAAACCGCAGCCGAAAGCCAATACCTCTATGAATTGAGACAAAGAGAGGAACAACAATCCAAAAAGAGTCTCTACTGGATTCTGGGAGGTATCGGAATACTACTCGTCATCGTAGTCTTCGTAATCGCACTCTCCAAACGCTCGTAACACCAACAAGAGGACAAATAACAAACGGCTCGCCACTAAACATACTAAGGTGGGCGAGCCGTTTATAATCCAACACCACATGAAGACTATCTACAAATCCAACGGAGACATGGCGAACACACCTGCTGCCATAGACCGCGAACGGCGCATACTCTACATCAACCCGAAACTGTATTTCAAACTGACCCCGTTCCAGCAGAAATTTGTCAAACTGCACGAATACGGACACCTCAATATGAATACATCCAACGAGTTCATCGCAGACGCATACGCCTTCGACCGACTCGCAGGTACGGAGTTCCGATCGCTCAAACAGTGCATCGAATGTCTCAATACCATACTTGACCCAACCAACCCCGGACACAAGGTGCGTATCGACGCACTCTATGAACGAGCTCTCGAATGGGATAGACAACATCCATTCCTCGACGCAGCCGCAAAAAGTACCGAAGCCGAAAACATCCAAGCCCTAACACAAATGGTGATGGCAGCGGGACAAAATGTTACTAACACAGACCAAGTACACGCTAACGAGAACGTCCAAAAAAACAATACAAAATACTTAGCATTGGCAGGCATCGCCATCATCGCAATACTACTGTTACCTAACAAATAACATTCTTATGAAAATAAACAAAGCAAACGACTCTGCCACAACAAACCTTGTCAGCGATATCGGAGATGGAGTTAGCAATGCAAACCCTATCACTGCCGCTATCGGAGCCGTCACTGACATAGGCAAAGCCATTGTCGATTCTTGCACCGACATAGCTAAAACCGCACACGCCGCTTTCACTCAAGGTCTCGCCACCAATGCTGACCTTCTGAAAGCAAATAAAGTCAACCAACAAAAAAGCACAGGTATATACATCGTCATGGGAATCCTATTTGTCGGTGCAATACTCATCGCAGCACTCAGAACCCCCAAAAAATAAATAACTATGACAGAATCATTACACATAGCAGCCGCCCCCGGGCAACCTTCCACTTTCTGGAAGTCTGAATCCGGTAAATATTACCGAACCAAAGCAGAAGCAGAAAAAGACAACGGAACAACCGTCAACCCCAATGACTACAAAGTTAGTACCAACTTCTTTGTAAAGTACAAAAAATATATCATCGCAGCCTGCGTCGCAGCTATCGTCGCAGGAGGCATCGTCTATTACTTCACCAAAATAAAAAAGTAAAACTATGGCAAAGAAAAACATCATCGGCACATGGAAGGACACTCCCATCAAAAATATTCGTACTGCCAAGAAAAACGACTTCGCAGATGAACCACATACGGAAACAGATACTATCATCGAACCCGTATGCCCTACCTGTCAAGAAGCACGCGACTACTCAATCGCTATTTATCAAGAGATATACTACATCCGCATAATCCTATGTGCATTGGTAATTCTCAAACTCATCTGTCTCATCGCCCGCAAATAACACGCTATGAACATCAATAAAGCAACCGATGCAAGCCTAACCAGCGCCATCACAACCCTGGCTAACGACGGATTGAAAATCAATATGGCTATCCCATATTCCACACTCATCGCTCTCACAATGGGATTCATCATCTCCGTCGCTGCCGCATACGCTATACGTTACAGCTTCTTAAAACTCAAATAATATGGAAGAACTTGAACTTCTCAAAAACTTAAAAGGAGACAAAGTGAAAATGATAATGTGGAGTACTATCGGCATCCTTGTACTCGCTTTCATTGTTTACTTAATCGTCAAATTCACCCAAATAGGCAAAACTATCAACGAGAAAATCAACAACGCACAAAACCAAAAAATACTCGCTAACGAAATTGACGCTAACAAAATCACTAACACCAAAGCACAGCGAGAAACACTTATCGCTAAACTCAAAGCCGCATTTGGACTATGGGGGTGGGGAACTGACGAAAAAACCGTCTACGAAGTATTCGAAGCCCTTGACACCAGAAGCGATGCACTAACTCTCTACAAAGAATTCGGAACATACAAAGGACATACCCTCACAGAATGGCTCAACAAAGAGCTCAGTTATTCAGAAAGACAACACATCCAAGAAATACTCAATGCCAAAGGTATATCCTTTGAAATCTAATCTGTAAAACTATGATATACGGAGCAAAATCTACTTCTGAACTCGCAGCCGACCTCGTTATCGTACTCGGTAACGACACCTATGTCTGCAACATAGACCCCGCCAAAAGGACCGCTGCCGACACACTGGAAGACTTGGAACTGTTACCTATCTGGTCTATTGAACTGCACCGCACCACTACATTGGAAAACGGCGCACTGATGACACGTACACTCTACCCGGACGGACTGCTGGACTATAAGTTCATACCGGAAAAAGCGGACGAATACAACTATCAATACCACCTCTAACCATGGCACTCGGAATTATCAACGGAGGAACAAACACCGGCACTTCCATCGGCGTCAAATACGACCCCGTGGCGAAGATGCTCATGCAATCGGATGCCTCTTTCCAAGAAGCACTGAACAACGTGAACCAGACACTCACCGGACTCTCCAAGAGTATCGAAGACCTACAGGCATTACACAACCGAGACTTGTCAAACCAGGCAACAGAAACAGATATCAATAATATATTCAATTAATTTAATTAACTTATCTAATTATGGCAAAACTTGTTACATTAACCAACCTGTCCAAATTCTGGACAAAAGCAAAAGAGCACATCGAGGCAGTCAAAACTGCCGTATTGGCTGAAGCCAAAACCTATGCAGACACCAAGGTCTCCAATCTCGGTGCAGTGCTCACCTTCAAGGGGACAAAAGCAAACCTCGACGAAGTCAACGCCCTGACAGGCATGCAAGCCGGTGACGTATGGCATGTAACCGCCGACAGCGCGGAATACGTCTATACAGGCACAGCTTGGGAAGAACTCGGCACCACTATGGACACCTCCGCGTTCCTCACCCAGTCAGATGTAGCAACCGGCTCCGCTAACGGTACTGTGGCCGTCAAAGGCACCAACGTACCCGTGAAAGGACTCGGCACCGCTGCCTACACGGCTGCTGCGGCTTACGCCACCGCCACGCAAGGTGCAAAAGCCGACACCGCACTGCAACCTGCCGACATCGAGACGGTGACTGATGCGGAAATAGACGCTCTCTTCGCATAACAACATTGCCGGGGGCAGACAGATTTCTGCACCCGGCAATATAACCCATTCCTACTGAGATGAAGTACATAAACAAAACTGGGCTGACAAGACTTGTGCAGAATACAAAAAACTACGTAACGCAAGTTGTACAAAAAGAATATAATCACGTTGTAACCGCTAAAACAGAGATTGTCACCGACAAAAAAGGCAATACGCTTTCGGAATACACGGTACAATGCCTGCTGAACAACAGCAGTGTCTCTCTGATATCACTTTCAGACATATCCGCAACGGAATACTCCAACACACGGAAAGCTGTGTGGAACAAAAGCGAAGATCAGACCGGATTGTATGCTAATATCCTGATTGCCCAGTCGACCGCCGGTAGAGGGGTACTGAAACTCACTATTGAGAATACCAAAGAAAATCGCACAGAGAGCCACTATATCTGTTTCATTGAAGACACTCCCTCACAAGGTGTGTTCCTTTTTGCCACAACCTGTGAATGGAATATCGAAGTGCGCCAAGAAAGAAATAAAATCCACGCTTATTTGAAAATCCCCGATGATTTTGCCGGGACTATCACTCTGCAAGGTGTCCGATGCCACCTCGGAGCAGGCTCCCAATGGTATGTTGCACAGCCTGAAACCGATGGGTCTCCAAAAGCAATCTTCAATATGTTGGCAGACCCGAACCAGTATTTCTGCACAGACGGGAATACCTATGAAATGGAGTTTTTCACGGCACCTTACGGTAATCCCTTGACTTCCGGCTCTTTTATCACACCATTCGGAAAATACAAGACCGACATCATCTATGACTTTGGTGCCATCAAAATTGGGGACAAAATATCGGACAGCGTCATCAACGATGCACTCCTGCACGGTCTGAAAAAACAGATATCGTCTTTTCAGGAATTAGCACATGAAGCGCAAACAACAGCAGAAGAAGCACAAAATGTAGCAAATAACGCTGAAAGTATAGCAAATAACGCTGAAAGTATAGCAAATAACGCTGAAAGTATAGCACAAGATGCTTACAACAAAGCACTGGATGCAGAAACAATAGCCAATGAAGCTTCAGCTAATGCATATTCAGCTTTGGATACGGTTTCACAATTTGACCCTGCGAACTTTGCTACTGCCAAGCACACCCACACAACAGATGAGGTTAGTGGATTGGAAGATAGGTTGTCTAATTTGGAGTTAGGCTCTGCCATTGAGGAACTTCTGGTGGAACGGCAGCTTACAAAGATAGAGATGGACACCAATACTCTTGAAATAACTACTCCTGACGGAGAGTTTGAAGCGTTGCGGGACGTAATGTTCAACATCCTGGAAACCGAAGACAGCCCTGATTTTAATCAGTTCTACCAACTTTTCAACGGAAAGCAACTACTTCCCTACATGGAGATAAACGTGCCCGACCCCGACTTAGGTGTTACTCACTACGTCCGTCTCCTCCCTTGGACTATCTACTTATACAACAGCATCCTAACCGACGGCACATCCCCAACCTCTGCAACACCCGTGCTGGAAATATACTTTAGCAACGACACTATCCAGTTTCTCAAAGACCTATCTATAAGCGAACGGTTAAATCTTTCCGGCGAGATATACGGGCTGACATACGACAACATCAACCGCGTCCTTACCTACGCCGTAAGAGATGTATAAACCAACTAAACACACGCCACTATGACATACAAGCAAATCATATCATTGCCGCACGTTGCCGAGCACCGTATCGTCTTGGGCTTGCTCCAACTCACAGCCGAGGAGGGTTACCAACTGACCAAATACACCGCCGAAGACGCACGCAGCGGGCGTTTCTACGCATCGCACATAGCCGTACTGCCACTCTCCAAGAAGTACCCCGACACCTTTCGAGCTATCGCCGACGAGCAAGCGGCAATATATCAAGCCCAAAAGGAAACAGCAAAAAAAAGAATTACAAACAACAAAACAAACTGATAGCAACTGAAAATGGAAGTAATCATCTACAAATGGCTCGTATTCATACTCCCTATTGTCGTAAGCGTCATCTCAAGCGTCGTCACGTGGTTTGCCGCACGACATACGCGACAGGTCTCCACGATTGAGAGTATGCAGCACTCTATCGATATGCTGGTGACTAAAAACGAAGAACTCTACACGGAAATTATCGAAGTTCGAGCCGAGAATGAAGCACTCAAAATCGGACAACAACGCATCTCCGCCGAGAATGAAGGACTACGCAAGCAACTCGATAACCTACTCGCAGAACGGCAAGAACTCAAAAACCTCATAGCCAACCTCCGCACCTCACACAGCAAGAAAAACAAGACGACAAAATAACGATGCACCGTATCTTTACATACCTGATCACCATCATCCTGCTTTGCAGTTGTTCCGCCCCCAAAAGGCTGGCACATCTGCTTGCCATGCACCCCGAACTCCAGCATACCGACACCCTCTACCGTGACCGCTACATCCACCTCCCCGGGCAACAAAACAGCATCACCCTCACGCTCGACCAACTCCATCAACTTGACAACGACGCGACAAAACAGGCACAAACGACAACGGATACGGACAACACCCCCGAAATTGCAACCGGCACATCACGCTCCAAAGCAACCCTCCATGCACAAGGAAACGGCATACTCACCCTGCAATCCGAAGCTCTGCCAGACACTATACACATACATGACACTATATATCAACCCTCATTCGTTACACATACACAATACAAAGACCGCATCATTCATAAACCTAACGCCTTCCAGTCCTTCTTCTGCTACACAGGAGTCATCGCACTACTATACCTGCTCATCCGGATAATCATCAGCGCCATTCGCAAATAACAACCGACATGACCACACAAAATACCATATACCTCCTCACCACCAACAGCACCAACATCCCATGCTGCGTCCTACACAAAGCCATTGCATTCAACGACAATGGCAAAACAAAAATCATACACAATACCTATGGAGGCATAGAAATAACAAACTTTGACAACTTCAGCCAAGAACGACACATATACCGGATACAACCCTACACACTTACCAAACCACTAAATACACGACAAATAGTAGAACAACACCCCGCACCGTTCAACCCAATAACCAACAACTGCGAAGACCTCGCCTACGACATCATCTGCGAATACACACCGCACCACTGCATCTGCCGTAGCCCCCAACGCACGTTCTGGATAATAATAACCCTCATCGCAACAATCATACTCATCTATAAACTCACACACAAATGAAAACATCCGTCAAAATCACAATCTCCTGCGTAGCACTGCTCGCAATACTCACAGCCGTATTCTTCGCAGCACCGTACTCCGATTACAAGAAAGCCAAAGCAGAAGGTACGCAAAAATCCTACCTCCAACACATCTGCAAATGGTGGAAAACCAAATTCCAAGGCAAAACCATCGACGGGGGAATGCTCCCGGAAATTACCGTAACACCACAAAACTAAACCTATGACCAAAGATACATATTTCTACTGCGGACTCGCAGGAAGTATGACGGCCGCCGTCGGCGTCATCTGCTGGCTGATATTCAGACCATACTCCCATACCATCAAAGAAACCGTAGAGAACAACACACAACAAAACAACAACACTATGACCACTCCTACCGGCTACAACACCACCGTTCGCGGATATCGCAACAACAACCCACTTAACATCCGCCTATCCGCCAACAACTGGAAAGGGGAAATACGCCCCTCAGCGGACAAGTCCTTCTGTCAATTCCAAACAATGGCTTACGGATTCCGTGCCGCCATGGTCTGCATACGTACATACATCACCAAGCACAACTGCAACACCCTACAAGAAATTATCAACCGATGGGCACCATGGGCAGATGGAAACAATCCTATCAACTACGCAAAGAAAGTAGCAGCACGCTTCCCCGACACATTCCCATCTACCGACACTACTATCTCCTACACAAACAAGACGCAAATGGCACGCCTCGTCTATGCCATGGCCATCGTTGAAAATGGCTCAGAACCCCAAATGAAAGACTGCGAACAAGCATTCAACCTCATATAACAAACCCACAAAAAAAACTATTGTATGAAAAAGAAAACTCTTATCATCCTTGTCATCATCGCAATCATTGTAGTGTACTACTTCTCTCAAAACGAAACAGAAGAAGACAATAAGAAAAAAAATAACGGGACAAAAGGTACACAAAATGCCATCGACCCGAAAGTACAAGAAATCAGCGACCTTCTGGACAAATTTGTAAAAACTTGTAACGACCACGGAGGAATCTGGAATCCCGCAGCAGCAGCAAAACACTGCTGGGACACCGCCACTCTCTATCAAATCCTCGCACTGGACGACAATACGCTCAAAGCGATGAATACCTATTTCCTGAAATACAAATCACAAGAATGTATTTACCCGGAGAACTATTCATCAACCAAAAAACGCCAACGCACGTCCCTTAGCGATGCCATACCCTCAGGAACGCTCTGCAAATACCGCACGGACGCGTCTATAGCATTCGCATTCAAAAACAAAATGAAAGCAAAAGGATTCTAACAAAACCGACTTATGGCCGCATACACTAAAATAACACTCCCCGACTGCATGCCCTGCCGTCTCAGACTCTACGAGTCTTACAACGGCATCGTGCGCAAAACTGAGGACTTCTACTCGGAGAACCCGGACGAGGCAGTAAGGCATCACTATGATATGCTGGTAAAAGGACAACTCAACAAACGCATCCAAGAACGCATCGATCAAGAAAATCGGACTCGTAAACTCACCAAACAGGATGAGCAGCGAATAGCTACCCAAGTTGAACGTGAGTTCCAAAATCCATACAAACTTAGACGATTCCGCAACCCAAAAGACAAACGGGAGTTCGCAGAAGCGGAGATAAGTTATGGCAAGTACAAACTGCGCTACGTGAACCTCAACCCCTCACACAGCATGCCCTTCACTCAACAGAAAGACATCTATGTAACGTTCGAGCACGTCGTCATCAAGGTACACCGCAACCTGTGGAACGACACGCCCGAGCAACTCGCACAACAACTCAACGCACACTATGCCGGCTACTACGGCAAAGCCTATACTGTCGGCACAAAAAATAAAACCGTAAAAGGGAAATTCAGCGCATCAAGAGGAAACAAATCGTTCGCAATAGAAAGCAAATACGTCCAAAACCAACTACAATATATCATCACCGAACGCACAGACGAAACCATCACAGAACATTACCCGGATGAAAGACCGCAGCGGCTACGTACAGCTATCTCCACTAAATGGAAAGAGATGGGCTACACCGGCAAACTCCGCTACTCCCTCAACCCGCAAGGCGAGCCGATATTCGAGGGAGGATTCATGAAAAGGATCAGCAGCACCAAAACTACACCGCAGACACTCATCCTACTCATCTACTACAACCCGCTGCAAAACAATAGCAAAAATATTCGCGGCTGGAGCATCGACTACATGGAAAACTACATCGAACATGCCGAAAACAATACCAGTATATTCCGCCCAACTCGCAAAGGCGCAGCCGTCCGCTCTATCTTACAAGATGAGGACAAATACAACCCTGAATGGAAACCGCGCACCACAAGCGAACACACCAAGACAGACCGTCTGCAAAGGCAATACAACCTCCAAATGGCAGAACTGGACGACATCAAAAGACAACAAAACGAACTGGATGCCCGCAAGACACTCCTCTACAAAAACCTCAACAAATGACAACACCCTACAAAGTAAATACAGACCAACGCAGGGGAAGACCACGCGAACACGGCATGACAGATTTCGAACGGCAATGCGACCAACGCACACGCCACGGACTCGAACGCACCAAGCCCGTCATACACAAACCCGCAGGGCTCGCTTGGTTCTTCTCGCCAAAAGCCGTGTACATCGACGGAGAATGGCACCTCGATACGCAGCCGCAGAAATTCTACCTCCTCGGCTACGCCTTCGACAACACCAACTACGGATGGCTCTACAACCAAAACGACTATACCTACGGCACCACCGTCAAAGCAGTACCGCCCGTCAAAGGGAAAAACGGACTTAGCCGGACATCCTTACTCAAACTCTTCGAGGGATGCAAGACTATCTACTTCTACGGACCCGATGCCGGAATGATAGAGTCCATGTACCATATACGCCTCAAAGACAAATTCCGTTGCGTCAACCTGCTGGCTGTAGCCAAGAGAGTCGTGCCGAAAGAACTGCTTTGGAAAGCCACGCAGGAACTGCAACGCGAAGGCGTACTCGAGAAAGGCAAATACTCGCCCGACAAACCCTGCACCCGGCTGTGCTGCCTCGAACAAGTCCTCGGCATACGGCGCGAAACCATAGAGTACAAGAAAGATGTGGACAATCTGCACAGAGACTGGTACACACCGCACCTCAGAGCCAAAGCACTGCTCTACAACAAAGAAGACGTACTCAACCTCCTCCGGGCAAAGAAGATGCTCTACCAACGCTTCAACGTCACACGAGACATCGAGGACGAATGCACACTCACACTCACAAAAGCAGACAAACAAAAATTCAAAACAAGATAACAACTATGGCAAAAAAAGTCAAGATGTACACTTCATACTACGCCAGCCCGAAAATCAAAAACAACAACCTGCAACTGGTACAAATATCCGTCTCCCGTCCTCAAGATATGCGCTACAGAAAAGACATATGGAACTTCGATGAAGCCAAGCCCGACTGGAGTACTGTGGACAAAACCAAGAAAGGTATCTACACGGAAGGAGACTATTATGCCGAATATATGCGCAAGCTATTCAACCACAAACGCGAAATAGCAGACAAACTCGTCGATATGTACCACCAAGCCAACGGCAAAAATATCATATTCCTCTGCTATGAAGCACCCGACAAATTTTGCCACAGGCATATATTCGCTGAATTTTGCAACAAACTTTTTACTAACCTGAATATACAGGAATTATAAAAACTATTTCAAACAACCTAATTTATTAACCAACCAAAATTTTTAACATTATGGCAAATCAAAACAATGGCCCCAAAACATGGGCAGAACGTAAAAAAGACTGGGCAGCAAACGGCAAAGTGTCTCCCAACTTCGGTTTCAAAACCAACAAACAGGGCAAGAAAACGCCTTACATCGCAGTACCCGCTGCTTTCGTTACCCTGCCTCAGGATGCACACGTCATCCAACGCAAAACCCTCTACACGAATGGAAAGTACAACGGCAAGAAGAACTACGACCTGTACGTGCTCTGCGCTGGAACAAAGCACTCCTACACCTCGCGACAAACCAATCAGCCTGTAACCATACAGAACTGGTACGTTGCCCGCATGAAATACTACGGCGGCAAACCCGGCGTGGCAGAATGGCTGTATCAAGGCACGAACGAACGCGATGCCCGTAAGCGCTTCGCGGAGATTCCGTACCACAAACTCCAGGTTGCAGTCATTGACGAAAAGCACGCGCCTGCAGGATGCGGAATTGAAAGAGAGACATACAAAGACAACGAGACCGTATGGGCAGTCTACAAATCCAACGGCACCTTTGGAGCTATCGTCGCTAACCGCATACAGCGCAGAGCAAACTACCGGGCATACAGAGCGAGCCAAGGTACACCCACGCAAAGTCCGCGTGCTAACCGGAGTTATCGAAGCAACCGCCCGGACCAGTTCCCGCGCTAACCAAACGCCCCTTTCCGAAAAGAGCCCTCTCCGGGGCTCTTTTTTATGCCCGTATGTCGTACTATGTTGTGTTGTGGCGGCACGCCCGCGGGGCGTGCATTTTCTCGCGCCAAGCGCTATGATTCCTCTGCGGAGACCTTCCCCCTTTCGCGCTGCAAAGGTACGCCGTCCGCGCGGCCGAGTAAAAGTCTTTGAGAAAAATCTCCACCCTACGGGTAGTATTTTTCCCAACTCTACTTTTGCACGGTCGCTCTATCGGACGGCGTTATACCGCAGCGTGAAAGGGGGAAAGCCCCCGAGGGAAACCATTGTTTAATTTAACAAGGTGAGCAGACACCGGACAAAAACATGCAACACTATGAAACAAATCAAAATCAAAGACCTCGTCAAAGGCGAACGTTACCGCTTTGAAGGCGACCTGCAAAACGGAGACTTCATCACACACGAAAACGTGGTGAGAAAAGTATCGTACATCACCAATACACACGTACATCTCGAATGCGGCAGAAGATTCATTATCAACGAAAATCTGACTATCACCGAATTTGTATAAACAATCAAACACACTACTCACATGAAAACTATCAAAATTCAACAAGCCGAACAAATCGCTAAACTGTTCGGCGGATTCAACGGTACCACCGCGCTGAGCACAGCAATCTCCTTTGCTCGCTACGAGAGCCGTATCACGCGTCTCAATGAACTTCTCTGCAATGACGCACGGTACGCCCACAAAGCGGAACTCGCCCTTGATGAACTGAGCAATGAATTACCCGACAAACTCGCAAAGAAATTCAGATACTCCAAGAAATTCAAACAACACTTCTTCATCAATCACGACCCGCGAGGACACGCACTCAAACTCACAAACATCAGCAAACATCATTGCATCACCGACTGGGGAGGAGACATCCTGCTATCCCCAGACGCAGACTAACGAAAAACGCCCCCGATAGTGGGAGCGCATCCGCCGGTGATTCAGCCGGCACATAACCAAACAAGCTTATGATTACGATTAAGTTTGAAGTGTGGGTTGTCAAGTTCTCAATAGAGATAGCTTGGCGCTAAGCTCACCGCCTCCGCAAACCCCGCGGGGGCTTTTGGTTACTGGATGCAAAGATACTGCTTTTTCCTGAAATACAAAATTTCTCATAAAACTTTCTCATATTTTTTACACTATGGCAAAAGTAACAACCGTCATCAGTGTGGGTATCTCATTTACCTACGATGAAAAACGCATCTCGCACGAAGATGCACTCAGCACCGCAACACGCATGGTAATACAACCATCGGAAGGAATCGAAGAAAGCGTGCAAGTATTTAACGTTTACACACAGGACCAATATGGAAATATACATTATCACAATTAACCAAGAAATTTACCGGGCATATGCCTACGACTATCTAATGTGGCAAACCTATAATAAACTCTGTGATACCTATGAACAACAAGGGTATTACCAGACAAAATTAGAAACCGGTGACAAACTACCGTCATACACAATCTGTGACACGAATACTAACTTCGAACACCCGCTCACGGGAGTTAAAGTCTCTATCTGTACACGCAAAGTTCAATTACTAACTTCAACTGAAACACAAATATGAACCAATTATCATTCTGGGAACTGGACGCCGTCCAGCCTGCCAAAAAAGGACGCAAGAGAAACTTCCTGCGCACACAAGAACTTGAATGAGACAACGAGCTCTATCAGGACATTGAGGACTTCTGCCTCACAAGCAACGCACAAAACCTATGTTACTAACTCATTAAATACATCAAAATTATGAAAAAATTACAATTCGTTGACCAAGCAAATCAACAGGTAAACATCGAAATCAGAATCCAACAAACACAAAATGAAGAGTACACACACTACGAGACAATGAAAACAGTGAAAAACCCACTAACGTTTTCCATATCCGGCTCAGTAGGAGGATGCTCTGGGCAATGCTATAACAGCATACATCCCACACCTACACAGAAGCCACTTATAGACTTCTGGAAAAAATACCACCTCAATGCTCTTACTCCGGGGACAAAAAGACAAATGGAACTCATAAAGTCCCACGAAGCCAAAGACTACGACGAAACCGTAAAACTTCTCGAAGAACATAACCTGCTCGTGGACAACGGATATAAATACGGCAGTAAGTGGCTGTACAGACCATTCCCGCAAGACGAACTGATGCAGATATGCGATGCTATTGAAGCAGAAGAACGCGAACGGATAAGCAGGATAGACAACCACAACTTCGATATCAACAGAGAAGACCAAGAGGTTGATATGGTGAACTATCTGTGTCTCGCGAACGATAACGGAATAGTATCCGATAAAATAGCCAAACGGATAATAGCTCTGCTTCGCAGCCTCGAACTGCAATTCGGAGAATATACCAACGTAAGTATCACAAACGATACCGAATACAACATATACGGCATAGACTACTACGTAGGCACCCAAGAAGAACTGGACACAATTGCGATTGACTATTTAACCGATGACGACAGCATCTGGCGGGAAGCAGTCTATCATGGCAACACAACCCTAGGATTGCAGGAGTGGGCACAAGAAATCATTGACACAGACGGCTGCGCCTCCACGCTCAATGGATATGACGGCTCCTATGACGAGACCTACGTTCTACACGGACATCTGATGATTATCCGCAAATACTAACATTTCAGCTGCCCTATCGGCTATACGGGGATTTTTATTCACTAATCCCAAAAACAAAACAATTATGGCAACTCAACTTTTGAATGCTGCGGAACAACCTATGCAGCTCACACGCGGTCAATATGACCAAATTCAGGAATTTATCGAATCTATGAACGCCGAACGGGAAGCCCTCAAAGGAAACTCGCCGGAACAAATCATCGAATTTTACCTCGACTACATGCAGTCACGGGATGCACAAATCGCGGAAGCATACCCTGATAACAAACAGGGCAAAACCATCAAAGACTGCTACCAATACATCCTCAAGAAAGCACGCCAGACAGCAAACGGTTCATCGGCAACCATGCAACACCACAACGTCGTTTTCGGATGGGCAAAAGATTACTTCACAGACACATCCATACCAAAGGAAGAATCCAAAACACCCGCCAAAACATACGTGCCCAAGCCGGAACCGCAAAAGAACCCGGCACAAGATTACGGAACAAGACACAAACTCGCCCTGCAATGGGAAGCCCAACGCAACGAAAAAATCGCCAAATGGGAAAAAGAACAAAAGCAAAAAATACGCGAGTACGACATGGACTTGTTCAACAATCCGGACGAGAACCCGTACCGCAACCAACAATGCCCTTTCCTCACCGAGGAGAATCCATACAAAGACTACCTCGCCGAACCGGAAACAGAGGACAATTAAGAATAATCCACAAACTATCAATCCACACTCTTATGAACGAGATACAACGGATAAAACAACTGCAACCGCAAGTTGCGACCTTCTATGAAGACATAGAAGAAGAAAAGTACAAATTCGTGAATAGAGAATATGATGCACACCACTGCATTATGGTCTATGCTACCCAACAAGTAGAAGAATACCAAGTCATATCCGGCTACGACATCGAGATAGACTACGAACCCGACATCAACGCCGCGGCATACGAGACTTTTGACGAAGAAACCAAGAAACAATACGACGAAGACGAAGGGCTGTACGAAACATTTTTCGAAGAACACGACCCAGACGAGTTCGCCTATAACTTCTTCTACGCAGAAGTAATGCAGGTATGGCTCAACACCCGGACGGGCAAAGCCACATTCCTTGCCAAAACACGCTATGACAAACAATGGCTATTCGACACAGAACATGACTGGATAGTCATTAACTCCGGACGGAAAGCACCACGCTATCAGAAAGTCTATGACTACTGCAAAGACACTTCCGGAAGCGGCTTCTGGAGAGACTACTCCGTACACCCTGCACTCCAGCAACGGGGATACACAGGCATAGACGCATGGGACTACGACTATTACATCGGCTATGTGGACGATTTCTCTACCAACGGAAAATTCGCCTACAACAACAACCTCATCACCGAGTTCCAGAAACTCCTCCTCGGCACATCAGAACTCGAACAACCTCTCAAAGCATTCGGCATAGAAGATGTCCTGCGCATACAAGAGATAACGGACGAGCAGACACGCCAAGCCTATGTAACAGCACTCAAAATCGCGAAAAGGCACCACTACACCATAGAAGACCAAAGTCTATGGGATGATATGGTAATAGCCCTACACATCCTTGGCAAAGATGTACACAACCCGTTCTATGTTTGCCCGGATAACCTGCGTGAAGCACATCAGAAGTATTACGCACAATGGCTCAAGAAACGCAAAAAAGACGAAGAACAACGGAAACGTGAAATCGCAGAACAGCAAACACAAATACTGCAAGAACGTATGCAACGGTTCTTCGACTTGCTATTCCAAGAAAAAGACATCACTATCCGACCGCTCATTACCTATGATGATTACGAGCAGGAAGGCAAGACGATGCACCATTGCGTCGCTACGTACTTCGACAGGGCAAACTCACTCATACTATCCGCACGGGACGAAAAGGACAACAGACTCGCGACAATCGAAGTCGATTTGCCAACTCTCTCTATCGTACAGTGCAGAGGCTTGCAAAATCAAACACCGGACAAATACGACACCATCAACTCCATTATTATAGAGCACATGGACGACATCAAATCACGCAAACTCAAACCGCTGCGCCAAGCAGTATAATTATCAACCATTATCAAATGCCGACCTAACGGCACGACGGGGAATTTTATGCTACAATTTTTTTGTTTTATACAAAGATGAATACGGCGAAAAATATATTACCGAATTTAATGACTACGGGCAAGCACGTCAATTCTATCTTGACAATCAATCCGCCATCGCCATAATGTCCAAAGAAGAACTTATACGGTATATTACCACATCACTTCACCTCTAACACACAAAATAATTATGAAACAATCATTTATAAAACGCGCAGACAAATTGCGCATGGACTGTCTCAACTCACTATCTGTAATGGATATGACTTGCAAAAAAAGCAAGTACTCATACACTATGGCATACAATATCCCAAACAATGTAAGCGACATCTTCGAAGAACTTGTATGGACCGATAGCAAGTGGCAACTGTACGACAACAGAGGAATGCTGTACGACACTCAATGTTTGCCTCTTGAACAACTCTGCGAAATTGTAGATGCAGTCAAAGAAATAGAACAACAGACACATAGTAATTACCATAACACCTCTAACACACACAACCTATGAGAACAAAATCTTGCACGGAGTTCTACAACGAGAAAGACCTCCAAGAATGTACCTATGCGGACATCAAACAAAACAAACACGGTATCTACTTCAGCCTGCCCTACTTTATCGGCTGTAAGATAAGCACACCGACAAACGAAGGCTACATCATCCGATTCTCCTGGCGTGAGTTCTACACCACCACCGAAGGACGTCTTCACAGAGAAAATACGGTACAGGATAAAATGAGCCGGCTATACACACCCATAGAAGCAGCCATCATCCTCCTGCAGCAAAGTATCACTAATCAAGATATGAAATACGCACATGGAGCAAAAGCACTACTGCAAGAACTTAAAAACTTGGGAACACCAAGACAATTATCAATCTTTTAAAAATCAAACAACTATGTTACCGAACATCTACATCAAAGGCACTAACGCTGCCAAAGAAAGCGTTATCCTAGACGTATGGACTATGGACGAAATAGCCCGTATCACTCCGGAGACATCAAGTCTGATGGAGACTATAGACTACATCGTGCAAAAAAACTTCGAACTTCACCCGGATATGAAAATCGTAGCCCGGACACGCAAATAACAAACAAAAATACACATCACCCTTGCAAATATCAGAAAACATCTGTACATTTACACCCGAAAACAAAAATCCAACCTCAAAACAAAAAAATCTATGGCAACAGCACAACCTGCTATGCAGACTTTTATAATCTCTATCAATCCTAATGATAAAAGAGCAACGAAATTGATGGAAGCACTCAAACTAATGGACTTTCTCACCATCAAACAAAGTCCCTACGATCCAAAGTACGTCGCAGAAGTTAAAGCAATGAATAAACGTACTTTCAAAACAATCAAAACAACCAACATATGGAAGTAATCTATGAGCTCAAATTCTCCCCAAAAGCCTTAGAGGATATCCGGCGACACAAAAAAAATGGAGACAAAACATATAACTGACCACTACTAACATTTTCTCCTTTAATACAACAGGCGCGGCATCATTTTGATGTCGTGCCTGTTGTTTGTTCAGAAATCACTTTGTTAAAAATCCGGGCTATCCTCGGCGATAATACGTACCATATTCGGGTCGAAATGATTCGCATAGCGGGTGGTCATTGCCAAATCATGGTGATCCGCCGCCTGCATCACCGTCAGCGGGTCAATACCGGCTTTTATCTTATCGAATATCCCCGTGTCACGGAGCGAGTATAACTGCATTTCCTCCGGTAGGTGAATCGCTTTGCGCATATCTAACCATTGCTTACGAAAATTAGCAGACGGTATCTCTCTGGCATCCGGTCGCCAATCTATCCCGAATAAATAATCTGTCGGCTTGCTATGCTTTGTATGTGCTGCCAGCATCTCACAGAGCTCTCTTGATAAAGGAGCATTTCGCATATGAGCATTCTTGGTAATGTTTCCGGGCATTTCTATATACATCTCAGCCAAATGCAACATACCAACCTTGAGACGTGTAATTTCTATAGGACGAATCAAGGAGGTATAGACCAACTGGCAGATTATAACCATTTCCGGACGATGCTCGCTGAAATACTGACGCACACGCAAACGTTGCTCCAATGGCACAAGAATACGTTTCTTTTCTTCTGTACGCTTTACCTTAATCAACTCAAAAGGATTGTCTTTCACATAACATTTCTCCTTTGCCCAACTGAAAAATGCACGTGCCATCTTAAGCATATTGTTATATGTGCGGGCATTGGAGTGTGACCGATAATAATCATCCATATAACGTACAGCAAGAATATGATTGAAGTAAATACACTTACACCCGGATACATTCTTATCCACCCACTTCCCAAACATACCGGCAAAGCTGCAGTAGCTACGCATAGTTTCTTTCTTGAGTTCCTTACTCCGCTCCTCAACATAAATCGCCAGAACATCGCTGATGGGAATATAGTATCGCGAGTTTGCACTCTCCCCAAAAGGAGTCCAGCCACCTGCCAATTTGGAATTTATCTCTGTTACAATATCATTGGCAGCAATCCGAAATTCTGCCAATGTACGGTAACGCTTACGTAATACATTCAATTTAAGACGTTTGCGCTCCATAATCTCCGTATCAGGTCTTTGTACGTAATACTCAACAATCCAACCCGTCTTATTACGATGCAAAACCGCCGGCAAATAACGCAAACCATACACCTTGGCTACTCCTAACAGAGAAGTCTTTCCATTTGTTACATTTGTAACATTACTTTTTCGCGTAAAAGAAATAGACATTTTTTTTTCTTCGGATAATCTTTGACTACCCGAAGAAATGAATAAAAAGCCCTCAAAAACATGAAAAATTTTTCGGCACGGTCTCGGCACGGTTTATTGCCTAAAATCCGTATAACTTACTCATTTTCAAAGAGAGAGCCACTACGCGGACTCGAACCGCGGACCCACGCATTACGAATGCGTTGCTCTACCAACTGAGCCATAGTGGCATCACACCAATCACACCACAAAATCTTTGTGCCCTTACACAAATCGAGCGCAAAGGTACTGCTTTTTTGCGAAATATGCAACAGTAAGGACATTTTTTTTGCGTATTAGGAAGGATTTTTGTACCTTTGCCCATGCAATTGCTACATTTTATGAATAGAAAGTTATACATACTGCTCTTGGGGATGTGCTGTTCGCTGGTGTTGAATGCACAATACCGCACCCGGATTATGGATGCGGATATACGTACGCTACGTGTGCAATACGTGGAGAATATGCAGCCGCAACGCCCGTTCTTGGTGCTCAACGGCACAGAGATAGATGGTAGCGACGCGCAGAATACCTTGGAGATATCTTTCGACGAGATGAGTCACGACGTTCATTTCTATACCTATACCGTTGTACATCTGAATGCCGATTGGACGACTGACGGGCTGCCTACAACCGACTATCTGAACGGTTTTACGACGCAAGACATCGTTGACTATACGCATTCGCTCAATACGCAACGCGATTATACGCATTACCGTTTCTGTTTCCCGAACGAAGATATGCGCTTGACGGCAAGCGGAAACTACGCTATTGAGATTTATGAGGACGGCGACCGCGACCGTGTCGTAGCTTATGTTTGCTTTGGGGTGGTAGAACCGCAAGTGGGGATAGAGGTAACTGTTCGACCTAACACGATGCTGGAGTTGAACGGGCGCTACCAGCAGTTGGATATAGATGTCAGTACGTCGGCGTTGGGGTTGCGTGACCCGAATGAACTGAAATTGCTTGTGCAGCAGAACGGGCGCATAGACAACCGTGTATCTGTCTCCCGTCCGACCTATGTGGAGACAAACCGCCTGCGCTATATCAACCGTCGCGAACTGGTCTTCGAGGGCGGCAACGAGTATAGGCATCTGGATGCTTACT
Organism: Paludibacteraceae bacterium; assembly: GCA_051870995.1. Lineage (GTDB taxonomy): Bacteria > Bacteroidota > Bacteroidia > Bacteroidales > Paludibacteraceae > Colicola. Next base: position 86,783 of record JBJECK010000033.1, read on the forward strand.
CTGTCTATTTCGCAGGCACAGGAATAAATCGCATTACCTATGATAATCGTGACTATCATGTCTTACTTTTCCCCGACGATTTGCGTGGGGTAGGGGCTGACTATGCAGGCGATATCGTGCTGGATAAATGTGGTACACCTTATATGCACGAGTATGATGCCGACGGGCAGTTTGTCGTTAATGCTGAGCGTACGGTAGATGTAGATACCGAAGCGGAATATATGTGGGTACACTGGGTATTGCCTCGCAAAGAGCCGTGGTTCGACGGACTGGTATATGTCGGCGGAGATTTGTTCCTCAATCAGACAGATATCCGCAACCGTATGCAGTATGACAATGATAATCGTTGTTACTACCTTACTGCTTTGCTCAAGCAAGGCGGCTACGACTATCAGTATTGGTTCGTGCCGAAGGCGGCATCAGAGGCTACTCTCCAGCGTACAGAGGGATCACATTGGCAGACCGAGAACGAATATACGGTCTATGTCTATTATTGTCCCTTTGGCGGTCGCTACGACCGACTGGTCGGCTACAAGGTGCTGAGGAGTACAGACCGATAGGCTGCTATTGGGCGGCTTCGAGTATGCGCTTGCACTCGCCAACGGCTCGTTGCAGTTCTTTGTCGTAGCGAAGTTGGTAAGCTGCTTGACCGCGCTGGTAGTAATAGCGCAGTACTATCTCGTTACCAAGCATCTGTTTCACTTCATCTTTGTTGCGGTTAATCGCCTCTCTGAACGAGGCGTTGAGCCTCGGTTGCAACGCCTCTAATGACGCAAGGACTATAGAGTCTATATCCTCGTGACGTGCTACTTCCAGTACTTCCTTGAAGTATTTGCTTGTCTCGGTCTCGTAGGTGAATTCTCTCTCTTCAAGAAACGTGCAGAAGTCCGCTATGTCCTCATCTGTTATCTCGAACACATCAGGTCGGGCGATAGAGTCGTGTTGCTGACGATAGCGTGTCGCATAGTCGAAGAACATATTCTTTACGTATAGCGAGTAGCAGATATCTACTTTAGCTGAGTCGTCCAGCACTATATCCGGCAGTATGCCGCCCGTACTATCCCGCTTTAGTTCTTTTCCGCGTTGGCGTTCTGCATAGTCTATAGCCTGTATGCAGCGTCCGGACGGGAGATAGTATTTGGATGTCGTTACTTTCAGATGCCCGTTGTGTGCTATGGGGCGTACGTTTTGTACCAATCCCTTTCCGAAAGTGCGTTGTCCGACCAAGGTGGCGCGATGCAGGTCTTGCAGGCTACCGCTCAATATCTCGCTGGCGGATGCTGAGTTCTTATCTACCAACACTACGAGAGGCAGGTCGGGGAAGCGCGCCGACGAGGTGGTCTTGTAGGTGCGGCACGAGGCTTCCATCTTGCCTTTGGTAGAGACTATCTCGGTATCTTTGTCCACGAACAGGTTCACTATCCGTATGGCTTCATCTACTATGCCGCCGCCATTGCCGCGCAGGTCAATAACGAGCGAACGGATATGCTTGTTGTAGTACAAGTCATCCAAAGCCATCGCAAAAGCGCTTGAGGAATTTTCCGTAAACTCGCGGAAACTGATGTAACCTACAGGTGCAGGCAGGGTGTCTGCTTCGATAGCGCAATAGTAATCTACCGCATCCATATGTATATCTTCGCGTGCAAAACTGATGGTGAAAGGCTTTTTCTCTCCGTCTCTCTCGAGCACCAACTTCACTATAGAGCCCGGTACTCCGCGTAGGTTATTGCTTACTTCCGCTACGGTTTGACCCTTGGTGGAGATTCCATCTACCGACAATATCCTATCGCCCGCGCGCAATCCGTTGCGTTGTGCAGGCTTTCCCTCGTATGGGTTGGCTATGATAATCTGCTTCTCGGTTTCTCCGCGTTTGTTTTTCGCCTCGCGCTGTTGGATGATAGCGCCTATGCCGCCGTATTTGCCGGTCGTCATCATGCGTAAGTCGTCGTCTTTCTTCTTCGGATAATAGACGGTATATGGGTCTATACGGCGCAACATGGCGTTGATAGCCGTTTCTGTCAGGTCCTCGTAGTTGAGCGTATCCACATAGTTGATGTCGAGTTGTCGCATAACGTCATTGTATATGGCCAGCGACTTGTCTATGCGGCTTGTTTTTTGGGACTGAGCGTGGAGCGGCAAGGTCGCCACTATGAACGGCAAAATCAGGGTATATCGGGCAAAACGGTTCATCTATCGGAGGTTGTTGGGCACGAAGGCGGACACATCTTTGTTGTAGGCATACAGGTCTCTCACGAGGGTGGAGGATATGTGTGCATATTCGGGGCGCGTATAGAGGATTATTGTCTCCATACCGCCGATTTGCTTGTTGGCTTCCGCCATGTTGCGTTCATACTCGAAGTCGGATACGCAACGTATGCCGCGCAGGATGAAATGGCAATCCTGCTGCTTGGCGAAATCTACCGTCAGACTATCATATATCATTACTCGCACACGTGGCTCGTCCTTGAATATCTTTTGTATTGCTACCTCGCGTTCGCGGATAGGAAAGGTCTCTTTTTTTACGCTGTTGCGCCCTATGCCTATAACTATTTCGTCGAAGATGTTCAATCCGCGCATTACGATATCGTAGTGTCCGATAGTGAATGGATCGAAGCTTCCTGGGAAAATGGCTCGTTTCATGATTCTGTTTGTATTAACGGTTTGTTTTCTTTGGCTTTTTCATGGTTGAGTACCGGGTTTTGGTACATCTCCAGCAACCTCTCGCGCAAGAACGCTTCATCTTTGTCCGCCACTTTGATGAGCGCTATGCGGTTGTTTATATATTCGTCAAAATCCGTGCCACGCTCAAATATCTCGTAGCCTAAATGTATATGTCGGTCTATCAAGCTGCATACGACCTGTATCTGTTGGTTGCGGTTGTATGTGCGCAACTCGGGGTGCTCTTCCAGCAGTTGGTTCAACTCGCGGTTGATAGAGGGAGTCAACCGATATACTACCCGCCCTTTCTGCCCGTTTATACCTGTGGACATCGAGCGCAGGTCGTCTGCTTTGCTCTTGCGCCAGCGCGGGTTATCGCGTTTGAGTTGCATCTCTCGCGCTTTGAGGTAGTCGCATGGGTCGTATTCGTAGGTGATGGATACGGGGCAGATATTCAGTTGTTTGACGGCTTCGAAGAAGTCGGGCGCGTCAATCGTGAGCATCTTAAGAACGCTCGGTTGTGTCAGGTCGTTACTGTCTTTGGCACGCCCTTCCCGTTGTGCCAGCCAGATGGATTTGTGCCGGCGGCGGAGACCGTTGATGTAGTGGGAGAGGGTAGTGGAGTGCTCGATTTGCTGGTGTACGTTCCCGTTGCGTATGACGACGAAACAGCGCAGGTAGCGCACCAGCGGCTCTATCCACCATTTGGCGAACAGGTTATTGCCGATGCCTATGTACGGGCGGATGAAGTACCGTTGGCGGAGAAGCATAGAGAGCCATGCCGAGTCCATCACGATGTCGCGGTGGTTGGTCATAAAGAACGCGCCGTGGCGGATGTCTTGCTCTATCTGTTTGCGGTCGCCAAGGTAACTGAGGCTTACCGAGGTGGTTGTCTTCCTTGCAAAGATATGCAAGACCGGCAGAATGGTTATCCAGTCGGTAATGGCAAGCAGCCACCCTGTGCGATAGGCACGTATGTTGCGATATGATTCCTTAGCCATAGTTTGTCCTTAATACAAAAATTCCACGCAATATTAACTGTTAACTATTAACTTTTTCCGCTTTCTCCAACGCGTTCTTGGTGGCTTCCCGGTAGGCAACCATCAGTCCGCCTGTGCCCAATAGCGTGCCGCCGAAATAGCGCACTACTACCACCAGCGTGCGGTCCAGTCCCGCGGCGTCTATCGACCTTAGGATAGGCAGCCCCGCTGTCCCGTGTGGTTCTCCGTCGTCCTTGGTGCGCCATAGGTTCTCGCCCAAACGGTAGGCATAGCATACGTGCCGCGCGTCGTGGTATTTCTTCTTGTACCATGCTATGCGCGCTTTGGCTTGCTCTTCGTCGCTTATCGGTTCGGCAAAGGCGAGGAACTTGCTCCCGCGGTCTTTGTATATCCCTTCGCAGGGGGCGGCTATGGTCTGTGTGGCAGGCATGGCGGTAATTCCTAATTTTTAATTTGTAATTTTTAGTTCCTAATTCCCCATTGATAATAGCGAGCGCACGAACTCTTCGCGGTTGAAGGCTTGCAGGTCGGTCATCTGTTCGCCCAAACCGATATAGCGCACTGGTATCTTGAATTGGTCGCTAATGCCGATTACCACGCCGCCTTTGGCGGTTCCGTCCAGCTTGGTGATGGCAAGTGAACTGACTTGCGTGGCGGCTGTGAACTGCCGTGCCTGCTCGAACGCATTCTGCCCCGTACTGCCGTCAAGGACGAGCATCACGTCGTGTGGCGCGTCGGGCACAATCTTCCGCATCACGTTCTTTATCTTGGTCAGTTCGTTCATCAGGTTTATCTTGTTGTGCAAACGTCCGGCCGTGTCTATGATGATGACGTCCGCATCGTTGGCTTTGGCGCTTGCCAAGGTGTCGTAGGCTACCGACGCGGGGTCGGAGCCTTGTTGCTGTTTCACTACCGGCACGCCCACGCGCTCACCCCAAATACATAGTTGCTCCACGGCTGCGGCACGGAAGGTGTCTGCCGCGCCGAGATAGACCTTCTTGCCGGCTTTCTTATATTGGTATGCCAACTTGCCGATTGTGGTTGTCTTGCCCACGCCGTTCACGCCCACCACCATTATCACATACGGCTTGCAGGGCAGAGGCTCGGAGAAGTCGAACACGTCGCCTGTGTGGTTTTCCTCGAGGAGCGCGGCTATTTCCTCCACGAGTATCGTGTTCAGTTCCGACGTGTTCATGTATTTGTCTCGCTTGACACGCTCCTGCACGCGTTCGATGATGCGTAGGGTAGTCTCGACGCCCACGTCGGATGTGATAAGTGCTTCTTCCAGGTTGTCAAGCACGTCGTCATCTACGGTCGTCTTGCCCGCAATAGCCCGTCCTATTTTGCTGAGGACGGACTCTTTGCTTTTCTCCAATCCTTTGTCAAGTGTTTCTTTTTTCTCTTTGCCGAATAATCCGAAAAATGCCATAGTTTGTCTATGATTTGTGTATATTGTATGTGTATTGTACGTATATTGTGTCTATGTTTTGTATCTAATCCGTGTGTGTTACCAATTCGTCTGCAAAGATACAACAATTCTTCCGTACATCCAAATAATTGCGTTTCTATTTGGATTTTACAGATTTTACAGGATACGCGGGAGGGCAAAAGTGCACTCCCGCGTATGTTATCTGATTGTCAGCCGGACTTCGTGTCCTCGTTTCCATTCTTTCTTGAGTCGGTCGTAGAGGGTGTTGTAGGTTTGGGCGGAGCAGGTGACCATCCCCGGTAGGGCATATTTGCCTACTATGATTTCTCCGTTTACGCTCCGTAATGCCCCGTCTCCGTGGGTGAAAGGGTTTTGCCGGAGCGTTACCTCGTATTGTCCGACGGGTTTGCAATAGCGCGGGTGTTCAACCGTGTTGCATACTTTCTTTTTGTTGACGAGGAGCATGCCGTCGATGCCCCAGTCTCTTTTTGTGTATCGTATTAATTCAATTTCCATAGTTTTAACTTTTTATGCAATCTTATTTTTGGTAGTAATAATTTGGTAGTAGTCTCCGAAGTCTTTGCAACCGTTCGGCAATTCGTGCCTTACTATCTGCGGCAGCCTCTCTCGTAGGTCAAGAAACAGCCGTTCCCCGGGTGCATCTCGGTCGGGATACATGTGCAGGTTCAGTCCTCGGAGCGGCTCTATATCCTTGTCTTTGAGCAAGGTGGCGGAAGGGATGGCTATTGCTTTTCGTCCGCTCGAGAGCATAGCCCAGCAGTCGCTTGCGCCTTCGGTAATCCACAGTTCCTCGTCGGGTCGCAACATAGGCAGTATCTGCAATCCGTACACGTGGCAGTTACTTCCCCTCGGAAACCGAAAGCGCGGTATGTCTCCCGCCGCAGGCTTCAAGTAGCGGCTCTGTACGCTTTGCAGGTGTCCCTCCGCGTTGTAGTAGGGTATGAGCAGGCTCGGGGCGTCGTAGAACGGTCGCCCGTATCGCCAGCAGGGCGTTGGCGTAGAGATACTCGTCAGTCCGCACCATGCCACTACCCGCGGGTCTATCTTGCGTTCGTCGTAGAGGAAACGCCTTGCCTCCTCGTTCAGCACCTTGGTCCTGACTATGCTGCCCAGCCATTCTATGTCGGGTGGGTAGTCCCTCCGCGGCTTGACGATAGACCTCTGCACGAGCGCACTTGTGCAGAGCGTCTGCCCGCCCGTCAGCCACTCTACCGCCTCTCGGAAGCCGCACCCGCGTATGCCTTGCACCATATCTATCACGCCTCCGTGTGCCTCGCATACGTAGCATCTGTAGCGGTTGCGGTAGGTGTTGAAGGTGAGGGAGGGATGACGGTCTTCGTGCCACGGACAGAGGGCTTTGTGTCGCTCCACGCGGAGCCCGAGCCGAGCTGCCACGCTCTCTATCGGAAGGGATTCCACGCGCTCTATCACATATCGTTCTATCATTTCTCCTCCTTTCCTTCGGTTTGGTTTGCCGGTTGCAACTTACGGTACGTATCTTTGTCTATGACCTCTATCACTTTCAGCTTCTTCCATTGGCAGAGGAACACTCTGCAGGGTGTTATTCTCCCTTGTTTCTCAATCAGCCCGTTCAGTTGTTCGCGCGTGAAGACAGGGGGCAGTTGGTCGAACAGGTTCTCCCGCGGACCGCATTTCTTGTCCTGTTCACGCTTGAGGTTGAGCGCCTCGAAGCGTTGTCCCCATCGCTCGAGCATGCCGGCAAGGATGTATTCCGCCATATAGAGGTAGATATTCCGCACGCGTTTCTGCGCCACGCTCTCGGGCATGCGTCCTTCCAGCCGGTAGAGGTAGTAGCAGAGCCCTGCTACGCGGAAGGCGCTCACGCTCGAACGCTTGCGGAACACGTCGAGCGACAGGTTGCCGCTCAGGCTCGCCTCTCTGCCTTTTCCGCGTACCCAATGGCAGACGGTCTTGTCGAGCCAACGCATATCCAAGTCGCATACGGGCTGCAGGCTTCCGTCGCCGGCGTAGGTCTCGCCCAAGAGGCGCGACAGCATATCGTCTATCGCGTTTCTCTGCTTGGCGGAATAGGGTCGGAAGAGCGCTCCGTCTTCGCCCAGATTGTCGCCCAACCGGCAGAGGATGGTGCGTGTGATGTTGCCCCCTTCGATGGCTTTGTTGTCGAAATACTCGTCCAGAGCCGCGGGCGTGGCGCAGAACATCGAGCAGATGTTGATGTCCACGATGGCGGAATAGGAGTTGTCGGAGGCAAAATCGATACCGAAGAGGCTGCCGAGGTCGTAGGCGGTACGCATTATCGTGCGCAGGTTGGAGTAGCCGTTCTTGCCGGCATCGGTCACTTGCGCCAGTTCCTCGGCGAACATCCAGAACGTAAGGGTGTCTCCCAGCACGCGTTCGTAGAGGTCGGCACGCTTGGTCAGCACGGTTTTGGAGATAGTGGGCGGTACGACGCGGACGGTAGTCTGCGGCTCTTCCTCGAGTTTCTCGTTGGCTTTTCGTCGTTGTTTGCGCTCGCGGTATTCCTGCTCAAGGCGTCGCATCTCTTTGTCGCGTGCTTTGAGGGTGTTGTCCATGATAAGGCTCTCTATATCTGCGGCAAACGACTTACCTGCACTCTGCGCACCCTCGATAATCACTTGTAGGAGGAGGGCACTCGGGCGCGTGTCGTAGTAGTAATGGAGCCGTACGCGCGGGCACATCGCACATAGGGGGCTGAGGCTCGCCACGAAGGCGGGCAGTTTGCGGCTTGCAGGCGCGTTCTGCACTATCTCGCGGATGATAGGCGGCATGTCTTGGTCCTTGGGCAAGCGGAGCTTGGCAAGAGGGGAGAGCACATGGCTCTCCTCCTCGAATGGTAAAACGGTCTGTGTCATAGTCCGAGTTCGGTTTTAGCTCGTTCGATGTCTTCGAAGATTTCGTCCGCGAAGTTGCAGGGGTCCAGACGGCTGTCAAGTTCCGTGCGTTTGAAGTGGACCATATACTGCCCTTGCTTGTTTTTGTGGATGTTGAGGTGTCGCCCTGTCCATATCCTCGGGTTGCGTTCGTACATCTCCGGCAGTTGTTCGTCGAACTCGAATTTCTCGCCGTCCTCGGTCATGGTCAGCATACCTTTTTTCCCCTTGCCTATGCGAAGGGTTGTGTTCTGCGTTCTTGCTGTCAGGTCAACGCAGATATAAACCTGTTTCTTAATACATGCCATAATTTTGTAGTATTAAAGGGTTAAACTTAAATTATGACATTGGCGCCTTTGTCATTTCTTTTCCGCGGGAGCGACCCGCCTTTCGGAAAAGCGATGCAAAGGTAGGGTAATATATTCGTTAGGTCTAATCTGCCTAATTATCGGGCATAAAAACAGAAAGGAGACTCCTCTCGGAATCTCCTTTCTTTCTGTTGGTTACGGTAACTTATAAAAAATGCTGTATGCCGAATTATTTACTGAAGCACTCTTTTATTGCATAGTATGTATTGTCGTCAGGTTGCCCTCTCAGTAGCTTGCGCATAGCACCCTCCCATGTCTTTGCTATCACGCTCGTGCCTATGCCGCAATCGTCTGTTAGAAAGCGCAACAAAGCAGGCGTGGAAATTGGGGCTGCAACCCATCCTTTCTGCTGCCATAGTTTGCAAAAGCAGACTACTACCTTGTTTAACTTGTCGTCTTTAGAGGTCAGAAGTGTGCTTTTTAGCTCGTGGCCTGCAAGATACTGCATCAGCCTTGCCTGCTCCGTTCGTTTCCGCTCCGTATCCTCCTGCTTGCTATCGCCATTTAGTGCGAACAGATACTGCATAGGCGCACCTTGTTTCGATTTCTTTTCCGAGTCCATAGGAGCGGCAACTTCCGCTTGCGCTCCGTAATAGTTTTTCTGAATGCCTATGCCCCCCGCTTCTACTGTGCCTATTTCGTTCTCCACAAACTTTGTAGCCACAAACTCCCCGTTGTATTTCGAGAGGTCCAAACCGGCAAACATCTTGCCTAATTGTTCGTAATCTATATCCATATCATTTCCCGTAAATTTTGCTTACTCCTGTCGCCCCGGCTCCTACCGTGCCTATTTCGTTCTCTACGTACTTGTTTTGTACGAATTCCCCCTTTGGACTGCTTTTTGTCGCTATTTGTTTTTTCAATTGCTCTACAGCCTTATCGTATATATGCCCGTGCTTACGATTGATATCTTCCAGCACATTTTTGCAATTCGACATACAGGTTGTGTCATAATCGCAAGACATTTCCACAAACTCGTCCACTATTTGCTGGGTAATCTCTTCGCCCTCGCCGTTTTCCTCTATTGCTTGCAACTCATACCTCAGTAGGTCTATCCGCTTTCCGTCCGCGGCACGCCTTTGCTCTTTATTATCCAACGCCCCGATAAGCGATTCCAAGTAGGGATGGTTTATCCAGCGTTCTATCAGCTTACGAACAGCCTGCATATAGTCTCCCCCTATTTTTCTTGCAGTTAAGGCACGCAGTTGAATTGCCGCCACCACCATTATCAGCATAGCCTCATTCTCGTTCGAGGCTTCGTGTATCAGGTCGTCTGCTTCGTCTTCTATGCCTTCTTCCATATCCGGCAACTTCATTAGAGCCTGTACAAACTCAGCTGCCGACAGATATATCTCTGCCGGCGTCAGACACGTATATTCCGGATTCTTCGCTTTCAGAACATCGTGGCATATCACGTACACATCATTACTCAGCAACCTCCTTCGCTCAGACCGCCGTTGCTCTTCTGTTAGTTTCACTATCATGCCGCTCCCGTTCCTTCTATATCTTCCGATTCGTGGATTATGCTGTTCATCAGTTCTACCACCTTACCTTCCAGCACTCCCGTTTGCTCCTCGTTCAGGTCATTCCCTTGCTCGTCTTTTCCGCGGAATAGCATTTCTAAAATATGGGTGTCAAACTCCTGTGTTATTATCATGTCAGTATTGTCTTCATCCGTATCCACCAAACAACGGTATCGCGCCCCATCTGTCGTAATCAGCTCTATCGGCTCACCTGTGGCTGCGCTCAAGGTTACCATATTTCGAATATAAATACTCGATTTATCTACAGGGAGTATCGCTTTATTATCCATATCAGGTCTGACCGTAAAATACGACCGGTACTTATCCGCTTTGGCTTGTGTCGTAAGTGCAACCAACGCTCCCATCAAACTATCGTCGTAATAGGGTTTATCCTTCGCTTTCCACGCCGCTACCCTTTGCATTATTTCTTTCGCACCCATATTGGGCGTATTGAAACACACGCTTGCGATATGCTTCTGCTCTCGCTCCCATGCCGTATAAAAATCCTTCGGGTAGTAGTACGGAATGATGCGGAACATATAGCCATACTCGCGGTTCAGGCAATCGTGTATGTGACTTTCCAATATCTTCGCTACTTGCGTGGGGTTGTTGAAAGCCTCTTTGCGTTTCTGAATGGCTACCGTACGCATATTCTTGCGGTTGTCAAACAGCACATAGCACGACGGCTCGTTCTTCTCCGACCTGCGTTCCCAGCCTTGCTCCAGAGCCACCTCTTTTTGGTTAGCAAAGCCCATCACTATAATGTTCCGATTGCACCCCAAGTGGTACACACGATGTTTATACTCTCCCTCCGTACCCTCGCCGATACGGAAAACCATGCTGTCGTCTTTCTCGAACAGAGCCCCCAGATGGGCTTGACGTTGCGCCCAGTCGCAGGGAGCAAAATCATGCGCAAATTGAATGTAATACTGTGCGAATCGTGCCATTTTTGTTGGTTATTGGTTTGAATTGCAAAGTTACGAAGAAAAATTGATATACACAAGCGATTTTTTTATATTTGTCCGTAATGCGCTGTAAGCGGCTGTATATGAGTGATTTAACGCGTAAATTTTGGGTATTTTTGCCCCAAAACGTTAACTTGGGTGTTAAATGCGTTTCGTAATTAACATCTTGTAAGTGACTATACCATAGGTGATTATACAGAAAACGTTAAATGTTAAATGTTAAAAGTCTGCGATTTGAAATGTGCAAGTCCCGACAAGAGCAATTATACTACATCATAACTAATTATAAATCAATATATTATATAAATTTATATACTAATACGTACAATATTACGTACTTGTTACCTAATTTCTGCCTATAGGGGCTAAAAAACGGATGTTTTTTGCGAAAAACGGGCAAAAAAACGGCATTTTTTACCATATATTTCTCTATAAGAATACTAACTATATATTATAACTAATTATAAATCAATATATTAGGTGATATAGTGTAGTTAGAGAATGAGAGGTGTAAAACCAAAATCGCATACTTTTAACATTTAACATTTAACGTTTTCGGGGCTTGCAATCCTCTCCGGGGAAGAACGCTTCCGTTCCACTACAGCGTTTGCCCTCCGAGGTTGCTGCGCTTTTCGTGTTGCAAACATTACGCTGACGCTCCATTGGTTTGCACCACGAGGGGATGCTCACTTCGTTCGCTAAAAGATAGTCTGTGCAACTTTCGGGACAGACAAAGTAATTTGTAGTTTTTAATTTTTAATTTGTAATTAGTAGTTGGCAGGGCAAAAGAGTGATGAGAGTGTGATGAGAGAAGGATAGATAGAATTTGTAAATTTGTAAGTTTGTAAATTGCAATTCCCTTGTCCTTGTTACTTGTTACTTTGAACTTACACATTTACAAATTTACACATTTACAAATTGACCTAAACTTTGGGGACAGAGAGCGGGAAGGCAGGGGACAAAGCTTGGCTATGCCGGGGAAAAGCCGTACCTTTGCATTGTCGTTCGAACACACCTTAACTACACATTAAAAACTAAAAACTAAAAATTAACCCAAATGGCAAAGTACAAACCCATCGACCTTGTGAAGGAGTACCGCGGCAAGATATGCTCGCACTCCGACACCTATTTCCAGAAACGCGGCAACACGCTGTGTACCGGTCGCCTCTGCAACCCGCGCGACATCGCTAAGAAACCCTATTCGGAAAAAGAACTGGCTGTGCAGACCAAGTTCCGTCAAGCCACCGCCGCCGTCAAAGCCCTCACCCCCGAGCAGAAAGAGGCATACGCGGAGGCTTTCGCAAAACAGGACAAGTACACCTCCCTGCGCGGATACATGTTCGCAAAAGAGTACGAGAAAAATTAATAGTTAATAATTAATAGTTAATATCTCATTATCGGCACAAACGGCGTGTCTCGAAAGTGGAACAGAGTATCTTGGAATTGAGATTTATAGCGTATGTGTAGCAGCTGTGAGATATTAACTGTTAATTATTAACTATTAACTACCCCCGGAAATATTAACTATTAACTATTAATTATTAACTGAAAAGTTATGGCACACGTAGATTATATCGCGCCGGTGGAGGCCCTCCACGGCAAACTTTCGAAGCAAGACCGCTACGGCTTCGCGAAACGTAAAAATCAGAACGGCATAGGCA
>JBJECK010000034.1:0-34804 GCA_051870995.1 Paludibacteraceae bacterium
AAAGCGCAGCAACCTCGTAGGGCTAACGCTGTAGTGGAACGGAAGCGTTCTTTCCCGGAGAGGATTGCAAGCGCGGTGGCGTTCTGTTACGTAGGGAATTGCAAGCAAATAAGCCTCTGATGGTTGATGAAAAGGCGTCTGCAATCCTCCTTCTACAAAAAAATCCGAAAAAAAAGACCCAAAATTTGCACATATCAAAATAAAGCAGTACCTTTGCACCCGCTTTTGAGAAAGAACAACCTTGGTGCTATCGTCTAGTGGCCTAGGACAACGGCCTCTCACGCCGTAAACCCCGGTTCGAGTCCGGGTAGCACTACCAAGAAAAAGCAGGTGCACAAAACACTTGCTTTTTTCTTTTTTCTATTGCTTGTTCTGTGTGGCAATAGTATATACATATCCTTTTTCGATACAGAGCGTGGTCGCAAGATGTATGTCGCGGAGGTCTGAAAGCGCGGTCCGTAGGTCCGATATTATCCCCGTCCCTTTTAGTTTCAAGACCGCCTCCTTTTGTGTCCACAGGATACTGAAAGCCCAATTTGCCGTCGGTTCGGGGACAACAATACCGCTAACCGACTCAACCGCCTCCCCACCGTAGATATAGGTGCACTCGGCTTCGTTCATTGTATGGCGTACCAAAGCCTCGTCGGCATGGCGAATAGTCTCAATATCTATACCGACGGGATATTCGTTTATAGCTACGGCAATCGCTTTCCGGCAATGGGAGATAGAGAAATCAGGAGCCCCTGCGATAAACGGTTTGCCGTGTTCGTTATATACAAAGTCCGTGTCGGCCGCCGAAAACCCCGACCGACGCAACAAATCGACCAACATAGTGTACGATTTGAGTGCGGCAAACTGCCCGAAAGGGTGCTTGTAGCGCAAGGCATATTCAGCACGTTGGCGGCTAACCAAGGGAAAAAGACGACTGATTTCCGCGTCCGTTGCTTCCGCCATATTGTCAAAAACCAAATACTGCATATCCGGGCTATACAAGTAGGACTAATGTTGTGCGAAGTACTTCCACAGAGGGGCGGCATGTAGCGCTTGCACAATCTCGCCTTGCCCCAATAGTTGGCGCACCTCCGTTTGCTCAAGGATATGAATGTGTATATCTTCCGTACGTTCCTGATGCTGCTCCCGCGCTTTTTCCACGCCGGTAGCCAAGAAGGTATAACTCCGGTTGTTATGATTGGTCGGATTGGGCGACAGAGTCATAAAAAGTTGCCATTCCCCACCCTCGTAGCCGGTCTCCTCGCTCAGTTCGCGTTTGGCAGCCTCAAGCGGCGTCTCACCGGGGTCAATCACGCCTGCAACCAACTCATAGTGGGTCTCGCCCAAGCCGTGACGATATTGGTCCTCCATGACCATTTGTCCGTCCTTGGTAATTGCGATAACGTTTATCCAGTCGGGAAACTCCAAGACAAACCACGTGGGTATCTGTGCGCCATTCGGCAGCTCCACCAAATCTTGGCGGACATTAAGCCAAGGACCGATATGGAGTATATGCTCACTTTTGAGTACGTTCCACGTGCGATTTTCTAATTTCTCTATCATATACGTTGTTCCATTTGAGTGTCAGATATATCACGCGGGCGACAAAATGGGCGAAATAGGCTATGTAAATCGCCTGTACGCCACACCGACGGAAGGTCAGCAGGTAGCTTAGCACAAAGGCGATGGCGGCAAATATCATCCCGTTGCGTATTTCTTTGCCGGCTGCTGCCCCGACGTAGATGCCGTCCCACATAAACGCCACCACAGAGACGATAGGCATAGCTATCAGCCAGCTTGCGTACGCGCGCGACGCGCGTATAACAATATCGTCTGTAGTCATCCAACGGACAAACTGCTCTCCCCATGCTATATATACCAGCGTGAAGAACACCCCCACCCCCAACGACCAACGGAACAAGTCGCGCACTATGCGCTTGAGGGCAGCCGCATCAAACCTGCCAATATAGCAACCGACCAACGCTTCGCCGGCATAGGCAAACCCGTCCACGAAATAGGAGAAGAGCATAAACAGCTTCATCATAATAGCCGAGACAGCCAACTCGGTATCACCATATCGGGCCGCCAAGGCAGTAAAACCGACATATACAACCATAAAGCATAGCGAACGCACGAAGATATTGCCATTCAGCACCAGCAGATGGCGCATAGCGCGCAGATTGGTCAGCACCTGCCACACCCGCGTGCCGCGCAAGACGTCGCGATAACGGTATATAACGATGCCGACCGACAGGAGCAAGCCTGCATATTGGGCTATGAGCGTCCCGTACGCCACGCCCATGACTCCGAGCGGAGTATAAACCGCCAACGCATAACTTGCTACCATATTCACGATATTCACGACGATATCGCTCAGCATGGGACTCACCGTGTCTTGCATGCCGATGAACCATCCTTTCAGTGCCATCAGAATGAGCGTAGCCGGAGCTGCCCAGATACGTATAAAGAAATACTGCCGTGCGAACCCGCCTACCGCCTCGGAGCAAGGCATACACCACAATACAAACGTAACGAAAAACCATTGGATGACCCATACTGCCGCAGCCCCTAATAGCGCAATACCCATGCTTTGCGTGAAGAGGCGTGCACACTCGTCTTTATCCCTCCTGCCGAAAGCTTGTGCAGTCAAGCCGGATGTCCCGACGCGGAGAAAGCCGAAATTCCAATACAGCAGGTCAAACAGCATCGTCCCGATAGCTATGCCTCCGATAGCGCTTGCATCGGCTATATGTCCGGCTATAGCCGTATCTACCAATCCCACGAGCGGAATGGTGATATTCGCCAAGATGCTGGGTAATGCTAACTGTAAGATACGACGGTTCATAATCCGTGCAAAGGTACTGCTTTTTGTGCATTCCGAAAAGTATCGGGCGATTTTTATTTGCTTATCTCGAAAAAAACAACTACCTTTGCCGTTATTTCACCCCCAAATAGTATGCCGGAAATTTTACTACACTATATATGGCAACATTGCCTTTGGGCGGGTTTCCCGCAGCAAACGACAGACGGAAGACCCGTAGAGATACTCTCCGTCGGGCAGCATAATACGGATGCCGGTCCTGACTTTATGAATGTGCGTTTGCGTATAGGAGGTTGCGAATGGGCTGGAAATGTCGAAATACATACTTATTCGTCTGATTGGTACAAGCATCATCACCATACAGACAAAGCCTACGACCATATTATTCTGCATGTGGTACGAAATGCGGATAAGCAAGTGTACAACTCGGAGGGCGAAGCTGTTCCGCAATGTGAATTGCGTTACCCGGAGGACCAAGACTACCTGACGGAGCTTATAGAATACGCCCGCAAGATGGATTCTGCAGAGGGGATGATCGAATGTAACAAAATACTCCTCCAAGACCCCGATATTCTGACCCAAGGTTGGAGAAATGCTTTGCTGCGCAGGCGCATGGCTTGCAAACAGCAGTCCATAGAACACCTGTTGGAGATAACCAATCATAGTTGGGAGCATGCTTTTTATATCACCTTAGCGCACAATTTCGGCTTCCACACAAACGGTATTCCCTTCGAAACATTAGCCATCAATACGCCCCTATCCTACCTGCAAAAACATCGTAACAGCCTGTTCCAACTTACGGCTATGCTGCTGGGGCAATCGGGCTTGTTGAATGCCGATACTGTCAGGGACGATGAGAACCAACGGCTCTACCGGGAATACCTGTTCCTGCAAAAGAAATTTGCGCTTAAGCCGCTTGACGGGCACATATGGAAACGCGGGCGTATGCGCCCGCAGGCGTTTCCCGAGGTGCGTATTCGTCAGTTTGCCCAATTATTGTTCCAATCCGAGTTTCTTTTCTCCCAACTGATGGAAACCGATAAACTATCCGATTTGGTGGATTTGTTGACGTTGCGACAGCTTTCTCAGGATGATTGCGCGCATCTTGCTCCGCCCGCGCCCATAGGGCGTGATTCGGTCCGTATCCTGCTTATCAATAGCGTTATACCGTATAAATATGCCTACGCGCTGGCTTATCAAAATCCGGCACAAGCGGAGCGGGCTTACGCTCTCTTGGAACAGATAGCCCCCGAGGATAATAAGATTATCCGCCAATGGCGCTTGCTTGGGCAAAGTGTCCGTTCGGCAGCCGATACACAGGCACTTATACACCTCTACCGGTACTATTGCCGGTCGCACAAATGTATGAATTGCCAAGTAGGCTATCAGATATTCATAGAGCGGCAACTGCCCTTGCTATAGACGCATTATTTATATAGGAATCGCTTGATAGACTTCTTGGGCGTCTTCTCGAAGGGCTCTTGCTTGATTTCCACGTCGCTAACCTGACTATAGCCGGGTATCAGCTTGTTCAGTTTCTTGATATTCTCCCGCA
This sequence comes from Paludibacteraceae bacterium, assembly GCA_051870995.1. Taxonomy (GTDB): domain Bacteria; phylum Bacteroidota; class Bacteroidia; order Bacteroidales; family Paludibacteraceae; genus Colicola. The sequence goes on from JBJECK010000034.1 coordinate 4,368, forward strand.
TCAACTGCTGCAAAGCCTCCAACGACAGATGTTTAACGGCTTGCTCGTCCGGGAAAATAAGAGCTACCAAACGTCCTTCGCGCTCCACCACAATCGATTCTCCTACCCCCTCTTGCGTATTCAGTTTGTCCTCTATCTCCTCGGGATAGATATTCTGCCCGGAAGCCCCCAAAATCATGGTCTTGTTGCGGCCGCGGATAAAGATATTCTTGTGTTTGTCAATATACCCGAGATCGCCCGTGCGCATCCAGCCGTCTTCCGTAAAAGCGGCTTTGGTGGCTTCCTCGTTCTTGTAGTAGCCCATCATCACGTTCTCGCCTTTGACCAAAATCTCGCCCACTCCGTTCTCGTCCGGATTATCTATCTTGGCAGCCATATTCGGGACAGGGACGCCACAACTGCGACGCTTGAAATACTTAGGCGGATTGCCGCTCACGAGTGGTCCGCATTCGGTCATTCCGAAGCCTATCGACAAGGGGAAATGCACATCCATCAAGCATTTCTCCACCAACGGGTTCATAGCCGCCCCTCCACACAGGAAATAACGCACTTGCCCGCCGAACGCCTTTACAAGCGCCTTTCGCACGTGGCTTCGGACGATATTCATCACGATAGGCGTGTACCAGCATATCTTCAGAATAGTCTTGCTCAACAGCGGATCGAGTTTCTTCTTGTGGATTTTCTCTATCACAAGCGGCACGGTAGCCACCATATACGGCTTGACATCCGCCATCGCCTTGAGCAATATGCTCGGCGTCGGGCTCTTGGTCAGAAAATAGATGTGCGTACCGGAGCAAATTGGGTACAACAAATCAGAGAGTTGCCCGAACATGTGCGCCAGAGGCAACATAGAAACGATACGTTGCCCCGGCTCTACGGGCAGTATCTTTCGGGCGGCTTCTACGTTGTTGCTTAGCGAACGCCCGTTCTGCATCACGCCCTTGGGCGAGCCCGTACTGCCGCTGGTGTAGTTGATGAGCGCCAAAGCATCCGGGTCTGCCGAATAGCAAACATCCTGCGGCGACATACCCTGCGGATACTTGGCGGCAAAAAGCGTGTCTATTGTAGACTTTTCCGGCACGGAAACTCCTTCTGCTGTACGGATAAACGTAAAGTCCACCGTCGAAATAACGGCAGTTAGCGTGCTTGTGTCCTCGTTCTGCAACTCGCGCCATACATACGGACCGACAAACAGCATCTTGGCGTCCGAATGCTTTATCAAGTTGGCGATGTCTGTCGCCTTAAAGTCTTGCAAGATGCTTACTACAACCGCATTATAAGATGAAATAGCCAAATAGGCAACTGCCCAGTTGGCACAATTGCGACCGGCAATAGCAATCTTGTCCCCCTTCTGAATACCCAGCTGCTCAAACAGAATATGCAACCGCTCTATCTCCTCTGCCAATCCGCCAAACGTGTACGACTGCTTCTCCCCATAGTTTGTCAGGGCCTCATCTCCCCATTGACGCTTCATTACTTCACTTAGGTAGTACAAATAATGATTCTCCATTTCTTCTGTATCTTCTTAATAGTCCAAAAAATCGCGGGCAAAGATACGACATTTTTTGCATATACACAAAAAAAGCAGTAATTTTGCTGCTCGCAGTGTCTTGCTATTTCTTATGTGGATTATATTGGCTATCTGTTCTGCCCTTTGTTTGGGTTTCTACGACGTGAGTAAAAAGCGTGCGTTGGCTAATAATACTGTCCTGAACGTTCTGACTGTCAGCCTGTTGGTTTCCTGCGCTATTTTGTTTATTCCCTTTCTGTTGTCGCGTTTTTGCCCGAGCCTGATGGTCGATACGCTATGGTATGTACCGCAAGTGGACGGCGAAGCACATCTGTTGATATTGCTCAAATCGTGTATTGTGCTCAGTTCGTGGGCGTTTGCCTTTGTGGCAATCAAGTATTTGCCTTTGTCTGTCGTCTCTCCTATGCAGGCGACCCGCCCGATGTGGACGCTCGTGGGCGCTTTGCTTATCTTCGGCGAGGTGCTGAACGGATGGCAATGGGCAGGCGTGGTGTGCGCGTTAGGGAGCATTTTTGTCTTCTCGTTGGCGGAGCATCACGCGGACAAAAACGCCCTCGGAGAGAAGACACAACGCAAGTTTTACGTATGCTTGTTTATGGCGATATTGATTGGCGCATGTAGCGGGCTGTACGACAAATACATGATGCGCCGTTTCGACCATAATGCCGTACAGGTTTTCTATACCTTCTACCAAACCGCAATTATGATTATCATGTGGTTTATAGCCCGCGTAAAAACCGTCTATCTACCGCGTATCCACAGCGTATCTACCGCAGAATCCACCCCTCTTGCAGGCGGCTTTCGTTGGACATGGGCGATAGCGGGTATTTCCGTATTCTTGGTATTGAGCGACTTTGTCTATATGTTGGCACTAAGCGACCCTGATTCACTCATTTCCGTAGTCTCCACAGTCCGCCGCGGCGGCACTATCATCCCGTTTTTATACGGTATTATCGTTCTGCGCGAGCGCGACCCGTGGAAGAAAATCCTCTGTCTGATCGGAGTCTGCGTGGGCTTGTTGTTTCTTACTATCGGCTCTATGGCATAGTCGCATAATTACGCAAAATTTCGGAGAAACGGTATGTTTTGGCAAAATAAATTCCGGGGGAAGACCGATTTAGTACAACTATAATCAATAATTTTTCCGGTAGGAAAGTCTGACGAGAGTCCAATAAAACTTTATTGGCGTTTTTGCGAAAAGCACAATACAATATGTGGAAAAATAAACTACTATTTGTGTATTTCATAAAAAAGCATTATCTTTGCAAACCTTTTGAATGAAGAGGTAAAAAAGGTTTTTTCGGAGGAAACATATTAACACATAATATATAACAAACAACACAAATGGAAAACAAGAAAAGAGTCTATACCTTTGGTAACGGTAAGGCCGAAGGTAATGCACAAATGCGCGAGCAGTTGGGCGGCAAAGGTGCAAACTGCGCCGAGATGAACCTTGTGGGAGTGCCTGTACCTCCTGGATTCACCATCACGACCGACACGTGCAACGAATACTACCAAGTAGGTCAGGAGAAGATCGTAGAGCTCCTGAATGACGAGGTAAAGGCTGCCGTAGAGCACATCGAGAAATTGATGAACTGCAAATTCGGTGACCCGGCTAATCCTCTGTTGGTCAGCGTACGTTCGGGTGCTCGTGCGTCTATGCCGGGTATGATGGACACTATCCTCAACCTCGGTTTGAACGACACGGTAGCAGAAGGTATGGTAAAGAAAACCAACAATCCGCATTTCGTTTACGACTCCTACCGTCGTTTCGTGCAGATGTATGGTGATGTCGTACTCGGCATGAAGCCCGTCAACAAAGAGGATATCGATCCGTTCGAGAAAATTATCGACGAGGTGAAAGAAATCCGCAACATCAAACTGGATAAGGACCTGAACGTGGACGAGCTGAAACTCCTCGTAGCCCGCTTCAAGACCGCAATCAAGGAGCAGACCGGCAAGGACTTCCCGAACGACCCTATCGAGCAACTTTGGGGCGCTATCTGCGCGGTATTCCGCAGCTGGATGAACGAGCGCGCTATCCTCTATCGTAAGATGGAAGGCATACCCGACGAATGGGGAACAGCCGTAAGCGTTATGGCGATGGTATTCGGCAACATGGGCGAGACATCCGCTACGGGTGTATGTTTCAGCCGCGATGCCGCTACGGGCGAGAACATCTTCAACGGAGAGTATCTGGTTAACGCACAGGGCGAGGACGTGGTAGCAGGTATCCGTACTCCGCAACAGATTACCCTCGAGGGCAGCCGCCGTTGGGCGAAACTGCAAGGCATCTCCGAGGAGGAGCGTGCAAGCAAGTATCCTTCTATGGAAGAGGCTATGCCTACCCTATACCAAGAGTTGGACGCCATCCAGCAGAAACTGGAGAACCACTACCGCGATATGCAGGATATGGAGTTTACCGTACAAGAAGGCAAACTCTGGTTTTTGCAGACCCGTAACGGAAAGCGTACAGGTACCGCTATGGTGAAGATTGCCATGGACCTCGTGCGCGAAGGTGTTATTTCGGAAAAAGAGGCTGTCCTTCGTTGCGAACCGCAGAAGTTGGATGAACTACTCCACCCTGTATTTGACAAGGACGCACTCAAGAAAGCGAAAGTTATTACTCAAGGTCTGCCCGCTTCTCCGGGTGCTGCATGCGGACAGATTGTGTTCCACGCAGACGACGCACAGGAGTGGCACAAAGACGGTCACAAGGTGGTAATGGTACGTATCGAGACCAGCCCCGAGGATCTGGCAGGTATGTCGGCAGCCGAAGGTATCCTGACAGCCCGCGGCGGTATGACCAGCCACGCTGCTGTTGTAGCGCGTGGTATGGGTAAATGCTGCGTTTCGGGTGCAGGTGCTATTGTTGTTGATTACAAAAAGAAGACCCTGACGATTGAGGGCGTAACCTACCACGAGGGCGATTATATCTCGCTCAACGGATCTACCGGACAAGTATATGCAGGCGAGATTCCGACCCGCGCGGCTGAGCTGTCAGGCGACTTCAAGGCGTTGATGGACCTCTGCGACAAATACACCCACTTGCAGGTTCGTACCAACGCCGATACGCCGCATGATGCACAGGTGGCACGCGATTTCGGCGCAAAGGGTATCGGTCTGACCCGTACCGAGCATATGTTCTTCGAGGATAAGAAGATTGTCGCTATGCGCGAGATGATTCTGGCTAAGGATACCGAGGGACGCGAGAAAGCACTTGCTAAGTTGCTGCCGTATCAGAAAGCTGACTTCAAGGGTATCCTCGAGGCTATGGACGGTTTCCCTGTTAATATCCGTCTGCTTGATCCCCCGTTGCATGAGTTCGTTCCCCACGATTTGGCAGGTCAGAAGACCATGGCAGAGGAAATGGGCGTTTCGGTAGAAGAAATCCAACAGCGTGTGGCTTCCTTGGCGGAGAACAACCCGATGCTGGGACACCGTGGCTGCCGCTTGGGTATCACCTTCCCAGAGATTACCGCTATGCAGACCCGCGCTATCCTTTCGGCAGCTTGCGAGCTGAAGAAAGAAGGAAAGAACCCGATGCCGGAAATTATGGTGCCGCTGATTGGTATTCTCTATGAGTTCAAACAGCAGAAGGATATTATTCAACGCGTAGCGAAGGAAGTGTTCGAGGAGTACGGCGTAGAGGTAGAGTTCGAGATTGGTACGATGATTGAGATTCCTCGTGCCGCCTTGACAGCCGACCGCATCGCTACCGAGGCACAATATTTCAGCTTTGGTACCAACGACCTGACGCAGATGACCTTCGGCTACAGCCGCGACGATATCGCCTCTTTCTTGCCGGCTTATCTGGAGAAGAAGATTCTGCAAGTTGACCCGTTCCAGGTACTCGACCAGAATGGCGTAGGTCAGCTCATCAAGATGGCGGTAGAGAAAGGTCGTGCTATTCGTCCGGGATTGCGCACAGGTATCTGTGGCGAGCACGGCGGAGAGCCTTCATCCGTGAAATTCTGCGCGCGCGTGGGTATGAACTACGCTTCTTGCTCGCCGTTCCGCGTACCTATCGCACGCCTTGCAGCTGCCCAAGCAGCTGTTGAGGATGAGAAATAAGTACGTCTTATATAGATAAGATACATTGTCCGGATAGGTAAGACATAACGAATAAAAGCTAAGTAACGCAGTATTCTAACGTTATGGTAATTGAAGAAGGAGGTCGCCAAATAGGCGACCTCTTTCTTTCTACGCACCTAATAAAATAAAAATTTGCGTATATGCCCAAAAAAGCGTACCTTTGTGCGCTTATTGTAACATTGTGTACAACACGTGGATTATTATAGTTGTATTATTTACGTAAGAGCCTAATGACAAATGCACAAAGAATGATAGTGAATACTGTAGCGCAGTACACACGGACGATATTGAACGTGTGTTTGTCTTTGTATTCTACCCGCCTCATTCTTGCCGCTCTCGGGCAGAACGATTATGGTATATATTCCGTTGTTGGAGGAGTTGTGGCATTATTGTCGTTTGTTACCAATGCGTTAGTTACTACAACGCAACGCTATTTATCTTTTCAGCATGGTCGGAAGGATGAAGATAAATTGTCGCTCATTTTCGGCAATAGTATGTTGTTGCATATTTTTATGGGTGTTGGACTTTGCATGATTCTGCTTTTGCTGGGCTATCCGATAGTGTATCATGGGTTGAATATCATACCTGAGCGTCTTAACGCGGCATGGGGTGTATTTTCGATTGTATCTATAATGTTGTTGGTTAGTTTTCTAACAGCTCCATTACGTGCATTATTCGTAGCTCGTGAAAATATTGTATATATTTCCATTATCGATATATGCGACGGCATACTTAAATTCGCTTTTGCGTTTGCTTTGTTTTATGTTACGTATGACAGGCTTATTTGCTATGCGCTGATTATGTTGGGTATCCAACTATTTAACTTTTTCGCCTTTGCTATTTACGCAGGCATAAAATTCCCCGAATGCCATTGCCCACGTTTGAATGAATTGGACAAAACCTATCTTAAAGAAATGTCTTCTTTCACAGGTTGGACAATATATTCGTCGAGTTGTGTTGTAGTACGTAATCAGGGCATAGCAATTGTGCTTAATCTGTTTTTTGGGACATTAGTAAATGCTGCTTATGGTATTGCCCAGCAGGTTTCGGGGGCGGTTTCTTTTATATCTTCGTCCATTATTACGGCAATGAATCCGCAGATTATGAAAGCGGAAGGTGCAGGAAAACGTGAACAAATGATTCATATTGCCGAATATGAAAGCAAATATGCTTTTCTTTTACTTGCTATGGTATCTATCCCCTTGATACTGGAGATGGATTCCATTTTGCATGTCTGGTTGACTGAAGTACCAATGTATGCCGTATCGTTCTGCCAACTCGTCCTATTAGCAGCCTTGTGTGATACGTTAACTATTGGACTTACTTCTGCTAACCAAGCAGTTGGGGATATTAAAGTATATACATTGTACTTTTATTCCATTAAGCTATTGACCTTGGTCGGAGTATGGTTTTGTTGCTATCTCGATTTGTCCCCGGCTGTTGTATTGTGGAGTTTTGTAATAGTGGAGTTTCTGGATTCTTTTGTACGGCTTCCTTTGCTCAAAAAACAAATCAATATTAGTATCAAGCATTTTTTCTCTAAAGTACTGTTTCGCATTATCATGCCGACCTTGGCTATTGTGGTGATCAGCGTATTGTCTGTTCTGTTCATTAAAGTGCCGTATCGATTTCTACTCACACTATTATTAGCTACTGTTGGAGGTATGATTACTATGTGGTTTACTGCTTTGGAGACGCAGGAAAAACAGATAATATACTCTTTTATTAGCACAATATGCAAGCGTTAGATACTCCCATATCACAATTGGATACTCAGCCAAAGCAGCATCATCTTTCCATAATGGAAACTGTGATGTACGTGCTGATGTTTTGTTTCCTGTTAATTGCTGTACCACAGTCCAATCAATGGTTTATATTTGCGCGTTTGATACAAGGAATTGAAGTACTATATTTTGTCTATCTTTTTGTTATTTCAATTTATAAAGTGGCAAAATCCGGAAGTTTGCATATTAATAGTCTGCATCTTTCTATACATATTTGGTGGCTATTTTGGATAGTTTGGTCTTTCCTAACATCACCTGTTTTACGATTTACACAGATATTCTATTGGGTAAACTTATGTATATTTCTGCTTATCTTTAACCTATATTGGCAGAAAGATTTCAAGAATAATTTACATATTCTGGCTATCGTATTTTCATGTTTAGTATATACAAACGCTATATTATTCGTATTATACCCGGAGGGCTTGTGGATTGATGAAGAATGGACGGGAGATGGTCTTGGAAGTAATGTTCGTTTTTTGTTTGGTAATTATAATCAAACTGGTATAGTTATTCTTTTGGCATTGTTTATACAAGGGGCGTATGTGTTATCCAACAATCGCGGCAGATGGAATATGATTCTACTGATGTTTGTCGGTATTGGGACTGTAATAGCAATGGGGTCGATGACATCTGCCATAGGAATAAGTCTATTTGCAATATATTATTGTTTCCGCAATGTAGTTAAACGACCACGAGGTCTTGTTATTACGTTTCTGATAATATATGCTTTATGCTTTATTGGGGTAGTATGGAATGGTCATTCTATAGAAGATATAAGTTTCTTGATGAATTTTATAGAAAATACGTTGCACAAAAATGCGACCTTCTCTAATCGTACGAACTTATGGGCGGCGGCTGTAGAGTTAATTAAAGCCAAACCGATTATAGGATATGGCGATATGCCGATAGACTGGATGCTAACAAACCTCGGTGGTTCCGGTCCACACAACCTTTGGTTGATGTTGCTTTTGCACGGCGGAGTCGTCTTGTGCGGTTTATTTGTATGGATAGTATTCAGAGTCTTTCATACTTTGTTTAAGTGCAACCAACCTATCCATTATTTAGCGGCTGTCTGCATATGCATTATGTTGCTGCAATCGCTCTTTGAAGTATACACTATTGTCATTTTGTTTTTCATACTGCTTGTTGCATATAGTTGTCGATTTTGGAACGAACCTGACAAGGTAGAATAATAAATATTGATTACCTATCCCTATTAACCTAATATATGAAGTTACTTTATATCATATCTGCGACACAAGTAACAGGAGGAGGCTCAAAATCTTTCCTCAATATGCTCTATGGGGTAATGCGTTTAGGGGTAGAACCAATGGTCGTATGTCCGGACGAAGGACAAATGTACCAAGATTTGAAAGCCAAAGGCATTCCTGTTGCTACGATGTTTTGTCGCTTTAGCACATATCCGCCCACATTGACTCTGAAAGACAAGTTGATGTTTCTGCCACGTTTTTGTGGAAGACTTTTGGCAAATTGGATAGGCTTTCATCAGGTGTCCGCTATTGCTCAGCAATTCAAACCGGACATCATTCATACGAATGTATCAGTAATCAATATCGGTTATAAGGTGGCGCAACATCTACATATCCCGCATATTTGGCATATACGGGAGTACGGAGATATAGATTTTGATTTGCATTACTATAGCAGCAAACAAAAACAAATAACACGTTATCATGCACCACAATCCTACACTATTTGTATTACAAAAGATATACAGCGTCATCATTGCTTGCAACAATATGTCAATAGCAGGGTCATCTACAATGGTGTTTTAAGCAACGATGCTATTACTTATTTTTCCAAAAAGCCGTATCTTTTATTTGTAGGTCGCATACAGCCGGCAAAAGGAACGTTACCTCTCTTGAAAGCGTATGCAGAATATTGCAAAGTTTGTCCGAATCCCTTGCCCTTGCATATTGCAGGACAAATATCAGATGTTGCTTACGCAGAGGTTTGTAGGAAAGTAATAAAAGAAAATGCGCTGCAAGATAAGGTTACATACTTAGGTGAAATTAGAGACATCCTTCCTCTTTATCAGGAAGCACAGACGTTGATAGTTCCTTCAATTAGCGAAGGTTTTGGGCGAATTACAGCCGAAGCAATGTTTCAGGGTTGTTTAGTTGTTGGTAATAATACAGCGGGTACAAAAGAACAATTCGATAATGGATTGGAATGTACAGGACAAGAGATTGCTCTGCGTTATACTACACAAAATCAACTTGTTCAGTGCTTATGGGATATTACTTGTGCGGTTGAGCACGCAACATTTGAACAAGAGTATAAGCCAATGATTTTGCGTGCGCAAGATACCATTAAGCAATTATACACAACGGAAACACACGCAAAACGTGTATTTGAGTTCTATCAGAGTATAATAATTGCAAAGAAACATTCATTATGAAACAACTTATATTCCTCATAGGACGTTTCTTCGGTTTATTCTTCGGAACCAAGATGGAGTACTACTATCATAGAGTACAAATGTATCTCTATACCGGTATGGTACATAGAAGATATCGTCACTTTGGAAAAAACAGTTTAGTGTCCCCACATACTATTTATCAGGGAGAGGCATATATATCTATCGGAGACGATTGTACTATAGGCGATTATGGTTTTCTATCGGCATGGGATTATTATGCAGAGCAACACTTATCTCCAAATTTGATAATTGGCAATGGTTGCAATATTGGTGCGCGTTCGCATATCACTTGTACCAATCAAGTTATAATCGGAGATAATTTGCTGACAGGTCCCAATGTTCTTATTACAGACAATGCGCATGGTGAGGCAGCAAGAGAACTATTAGACATTGCACCGAATAAACGCCTGCTATATAGCAAAGGACCGGTTGTCATAGAGGATAATGTGTGGATAGGAGAGAAAGCATCTGTGATGCCCGGAGTACATATCGGTAAAGGGGCTGTTATAGCCGCCAATTCCGTAGTTACCCATGATGTTCCTGATTATGCCGTAGTTGCCGGAATGCCGGCAAAAATCATCAAGCAACTCTAAATGTCCATTTTGTCCCGACAACGTAATATATCGGCGTAAATTTTAGACTACAATTCCAAATAATGGCGTAAAATTCGAAATAATACTTGTGCCATTCAAAAAAAAGTTGTATTTTAGCAGCAAATATTTAATCTCCATGGAGAAAAGCAGATAAAAAGCGTATCTGCATTATTATGGGAACTAATTAATTAACTATATATTGTATTATGAAAAAGGTATCTTTTGCATTATTTAGTGCAGTAGTATGTATGATGATGTTCACCTCATGCGAACCGACTGTGTCAGGGACTTTTACTTACTCGCTTACACCTGCTGAAGGTGCTTCCACAGGATCGTATATGTCCTACAAAACCTCAGGAGCGGAAGATACGATGGCTAAATGCTTGGGAGAAACCGCGACTCCTTTGACTATTGGCTACATGTCTTTTCAAAAGACGGGTGAACTCAAAGATTGCGACAAGGCAATGCGGGCCGCGTTTGAGAAGGGAATCAATCAGATAGAAGGGGCAGATGATTACAATTCCTTATTCCTTCTCACGGATTTGACCATTCAACTGACGCGTTCGGATTGGGAAGATGCCTCCAAGAAAATCGTGGTGGCAGAACATACATTCAAATAATGCCGTAAACTTTTGCGGGATATGGTGCATCCGAATATTGTTTCTTAGATAGAATCTAAGTGTTGTAATTCTGAAATTAGTGATGGAAGTCGAAACAAAACAAAACAAGGCCAAAGTAATAGCCTTTTATCTCCCTCAGTTTCATCCGTTCAAGGAAAATGACGAATGGTGGGGAAAAGGATATACGGAATGGATTAGTGTAGCACGGGCACGTCCTCTCTTTCCTGGACACGAGCAACCGAAATTGCCCGGAGAATTGGGGTTCTACGATTTACGACTATCAGAGACTCGCGAAGCACAAGCGGAAATGGCACGTCGCTATGGCGTTGATGGTTTCTGTTACTACTACTATCGACTGCGCAAGGGGTGCAATTTAATGGATCGTCCGCTCAAAGAAGTTTTGGCTTCGGGGAAACCGGATTTTCCATTTATGCTCTGTTGGGCAAACCACGATTGGCTGGCGAAGAGCTGGAATAATGCGGAAAAAGACAAAGTGAGCAAGTTGCTTGTCAAGCAAGAATATGGAGGGGAAGACGACATTCGTGACTATTTTTATGAAGTACTGCCCTATTTCCAAGATTCTCGGTACATCAAAGAGGACAACAGACCTCTCTTTATGATCTATAAACCTTTGGTATTACCGGATATTAAGTTGTTCCTTTCGATATGGGATAAGTTGGCAAAAGAGAACGGATTTGATGGAATCAATGTGATTGCTTATACTGAAGAGTCAAAATTTGAAACAGAGAAGATATTTGCAGCAGGTTATGAGCAGATGGTCTCATGCCGTATGTATGCCACGATGCACAATCACAACCAACTTTGGCGGTATTTTAATGCAGGTATACGTATGCTATTTAAGTTGCCTAAAGTGTTACGCTATAAGAACGTTATCAAAGAGCTGGTTGCAGATGAGGCTAAAGATGAACGCATCATACCAACCATTATGCCCAATTGGGATCATAGCCCACGTAGTGGACGATATGGTATATTATGGATAGACAGCACACCGACACTCTTCCGCAAACATATAAAAGCAGTTTTTGGAAAGATTAAAAACAAGAAGAACAAGATGGTGATTGTCAAATCGTGGAACGAATGGGGGGAAGGTAATTATCTAGAGCCGGATAGAAAATGGGGAAACGCCTATTTGGAAACATTGCGTGACGTACGTCAAGAAATGGATATATGATAAATCGCATATAAAAGACATAATATAAAAAACGCAAAATATAATGAATATCGCCGTTATATTAGCAGGAGGATCCGGCTCAAGAATGGGAAATGATATTCCCAAGCAATTTCTTAAAGTAGCAGGAAAGAAAGTCATAGAGCATACTATTGATGTCTTTGAGTCTGCGCAACAGATTGATGAAATCTGCATTGTCAGTCGTGCAGGTTATATTCATGATGTAGAAGAACTGGTAGTGAAGAATGAATACCAGAAAGTAAAAAAAATCTTGGCAGGAGGAAAAGAACGCTACGATTCGTCTTTGGCTGCTATTAATGCCTACCCTAATGACGATGACAACCTACTCTTTCATGATGCGGTACGTCCTTTGCTGACAGAACGTATCATCAACGATTGTATAGAAGCATTGAAAACTTACAATGCTGTGGATGTGGCAATCAAAACTACCGATACAATTATATCCGTTAATCAGAAAGATTGTATTGACTTTATTCCTGACCGCCAACAACTGCGCAATGGGCAAACACCACAATGCTTCAAACGAGGAACTATATGCCGAGCATACGAACTGGCATTGCAGGATCCCAAATTCAAAACAACAGACGATTGTGGAACTGTTAGAAAATACTTGCCTAATGAACCTGTATATGTTGTTAAAGGCGAGAATTTCAATATGAAACTAACTTATTTGGAAGACTTATTCCTATTAGATAAGTTGTTTCAGTTGCGTAGTATGGTCGGTAATAAGACCACTCTCTCTGAGGTTTCCATGCAACAATTACGTAAAAGTGTTTTAGTAGTTTTTGGTGGCAGTTATGGCATTGGTGGGGAAATCGTCCGTATTGCGCAAGAACAGGGAACCAAGGTGTATTCTTTCTCTCGTAGCGAAAATGGTGTAGATGTATCTAACCGAAAGGCTGTAGCCGAAGCATTACAATCGGTATATGAGAAAGAGCGACATATAGATGCAGTTATAGATACTGCGGGTATATTGATAAAAGAAGCACTAAATAGCATGTCTGAGAAAGACATACGAACTTCTATAGATGTGAACTTATTAGGTGTCATCAATGTGGCGCAAGCGTCTTTCCCTTACCTAAAGGAAAGTAGAGGAACATTGCTATTCTATACAAGTTCTTCCTATACACGCGGAAGAATGATGTATAGTCTGTATTCGGCGACCAAGGCGGCCATAGTGAATTTTGTACAGGCGATTGCCGAAGAATGGAGTACATTTGGCATTCGGATTAATTGTATTAACCCGGAACGTACAAAGACTCCGATGCGTGTACAGAATTTCGGTACTGAACCGGAAGGAACATTATTGCCGGCAGAAGACGTAGCAATTGCCAGTATTAATACCATCTTCTCCAATGCTACGGGAGAAGTAATAGACGTAAGGAGATAAAGCGATGAAATCAGATAGCGAATTACTCAACACATTGGCTCATCGTACTCATTATCTACACGAAGTAACCCCGGAAGAGTCTGCATTGATCAAGCGTACATTGACGGCTATGTACCAAGATCTTGCTTTGCTGTGCCAGCAACATAAACTTACTCTATTGCTGAGTGGAGGTACTTGCCTTGGCGCTATACGCCACAAAGGATTTATTCCGTGGGATGACGATTTAGACGTTATGATGCCTCGTAAAGACTATGAAAAACTTATCCATCTGTTAGAATCAGGTGCATTAGCTGATAAGTACGAATACAGCACGCCTAATCCGAATACGGAGAGCGTAAGCGTATTCTTAAAAATCTACAAAAAAAACACACTCAATGTGGATATATATGCTTCTGACAATTCGTCTTTGCCCAAAGGATTATATATAGATGTTTTTGCTTTGGATTCTATGCCCTATACTCACATCGGACAGACATTGAAAGGTTTGATAGCTAACGGACTACAGTTTTGCTCCATACTCTCCATGTTTGCGCGTGATGATAATCCTGCATTACGCGAATATATGGCACAAGATAAACAACTCTATCGGAGATTTCGTATTAAGAGATTCCTTGGCAAAATAGTTAATATAGTACCTCGTCAAAAATGGAACTGGTGGTTTGATAGATGGGTAGCAGATGAAACGGAAGATAAACCTATGGGTATCCCGACAGGACGCAAGTATTATGCAGGTGAGATATTTCCACGAAATGTATTTTTACCACCTGTCGAGGCTGAGTTTGAGGGGGTAGAAGTGCATATTCCACATGATTATGACCGATATCTTCGTAACCTATACCACGACTATATGCAACTTCCTCCCGTAGAAAAACGCGAGCGGCACTTTATTGTTAAACTGGAGATACCGCAAGAATAAATAATGAAGCTTGTTTTCTATATCAAACGAATAGTGTTATTACTACGCAATTTGCTGCACCAGCCCGCTTGGTTGCTACGTGGAAACCGTGTATCAATTTATGCGAGAGTAGAAAGTGGTACATTTCTGCGAAGGTGTATTATTGCGCCATATGTCTATATCGGTAGAAATTGTGTCCTTAATCATGTGCACGTTGGAGCCTATTCCAGTATTGCTTCAGCAGTGCAGATTGGCGGGATGGAGTATGCTTATTGGGACTTGTCCACCTCCTGCCACTTATCCTCAAGTTTCATAGAAGGGCGTATTACAACTATTGAACCTGATACGTGGATTGGCTCTCAATCTGTTGTAAAACAGGGTGTTACTGTCCATAGGGGGGGGTAATTGGGGCTCTGTCTTTCGTTAATAGAGATGTACCTACGTATGCGATAGTGGTGGGAAGTCCGGCAAAAATACTTAAATATAGATTCGATAAAGAAACCATAGACAAGTTGCTGCGCTCTGATTATTGGAAATATAATCCGAAGGATGCGCGGAAGGTATTGAAAGAAATATGAGTATAACAAGGTTAAAGATATTAGTTATCAATGCCAAATCACCTATTCCTGTGATAGATGGGGCGGCTATTCGGAGTATGCAAATGATACGGATGCTGTCCGAGCGTTATGATGTGGATTTAGTATATACCTGCAAAGATAGTTTGAAAGTACGGGATGAGGGTATATTGTACAGATATTGCAAAAATGTAGTGTCTTTTACTACGACGCAATCAGGAATGGTTTTGCGTGGTTTGCTGGGGTATTTTAGCACTAAGCCATTGCAGTGCAATTATTTTTATTCCAAAGAGGCACAATCATATATAGACTCTGTATTGTCGGAGTATGCTTTTGTCTATTGCAACAATCTTCGTGCGGCACAATATGTACTGGGGCGGAAATGTGTGAAAATAATTGACTATGTAGATGCGTTATCAATGAACTACAAAGGCGCGAGCAGCAAAGCGAATTGGTTATGGAAAGTCATTGATAATATAGAATATCGTCGCTTAGTACGTTTTGAACAGCGTATATTGCAAGAATTTGACGGTCATCTGATCATATCTCCAATAGATTGTGAAGCTATTCTTAGTGATGCTGGGGCGATCGGAGCAAAAAAAACAATCCATGTTGTGAACAATAGCATAGAGTTGTATGATTGTGTTCCGCAACCCGATAGTGAGGATATTGTGTTTGTCGGGTCTATGTATTACATGCCTAACATAGTAGCCTCCACGTATTTTGCGGAAGAAGTATTGCCCTTAATTTTGCAAAAGGAGCCGAATAGCAAGTTCTATATCGTGGGTGCCAAACCCTCTGCGCGTGTACGAAAGTTAGCCTCAACCCATGTGATAGTAACAGGTTTTGTGGAAGACCCGAAAGTGTATTTGTGCAACGCCTCGGTGGTTGTGGTGCCTATGCTGACAGGTGCCGGTGTCCAAAACAAGATATTGGAAGCAATGTCTATGGGGTGCTGTGTGGTAACAACCCCAATCGGAGTAGAAGGACTGGATGGGGTGAGAGATAAAGATGATATTTATATTTGCAAGGATGCCCGTGAGATGGCACAATGTGTTGTTACATTGATGCACGATAAAGATTTACGCGAACGGATAGGTCGCAATGCACACACCTATATAGAGCGTAATCTGAGTTATCCGATTATCTCTTCATATTTCCACCAATGTATGGCGGAGATACTTAGTGGTATTAATCTAACACGTTAGCATGACATTTCTATGATGTGGTTGAAATGGATATTTGATAGGACGGTTGCCCTGCTGGGGATGGTCTGTTTGTCGCCCCTGTATCTTGTTGTGGCGGTGCTGATCAGGGTGAAGATGCCGGGCGGACCTGTGCTGTTTGTGCAGGAACGTATCGGGAAAGACGGCAAGCCTTTCCGCTGCCACAAGTTCCGTACCATGCAGGTGCATCATAGCGGTGCGACGGTGTCCGTGGCGGGGGACAGCCGTATAACGCCCCTTGGGGCGAAACTGCGCCATTACAAGTTGGACGAACTACCCGGAATGTGGGATGTGCTGATCGGCAAGATGAGTTTTGTAGGTCCCCGTCCGGATGTGCCGGGCTATGCGGACAAATTGCAAGGCGACGACCGGGACGTGCTGAAACTACGGCCGGGCATCACAGGTCCCGCTACGCTCAAATACCGCCGCGAGGATGAGATGATAGCGGAATATGTGGCGCAGCGGCAGGCTGCCGGCGACAAACGCTCTATGCAGGAAATAGCCACGGATTACAACGACCATGTGATCTATCCCGACAAGGTGCGGCTCAATTGCTACTACTACCGCCATTACAGTTTCCTGCGCGATATGCAGATGATTTTCGCCACAATCCTGGGCAAACATATGTACTACGCGGGCGAGATAATATAGATAAAGCAATAACTATGGATAGCAGATGGAAATTGTATCAAGGCGCGCTTGTATGGAGTGGTAATCCCAAAGAGATGCCGCCTACGCAGCAGCAGACACAGGAAGCAATCGCAGAAAGCGGTGCGATGTTTGCACGGTGGACGTCTGATTTCGATATGTCCGTACCTACGCAGTGGTGGTATTGTATCTGCGACAAACCGTTTGATATTACATCAATTTCCGCGAAGCATAGGTATGTGATAAAGCAAGGCATCAAGCATTTTGACGTAAGGGAGATCAATCCGGCTGAGTATGCAGAGGAATTAACAGACGTACAAGTGAAAGCGTTTGCTATTTATCCCAAGCAGTACAGACCCGTTTTGGACAAACAAAAGATAATCGCCGATATACATAATGGTTGCTGGGAAACTCCGCATCGTGTGTTTGCGGCATTTCATCGCGAGACAGGAGAATTGAGCGGATACGCATTGGTGTACGAACATAACGGATGGGTAGATTTTATGCAACAGAAGACAGTGCCCTCCATGGAGAAATTGCAGGTGAATGCGGCACTTGTGAACGGAGTAGTATCTGCCTATAATAGTCGTCTATCCAAAGACTTCTATATCGTGGACGGGGAGCGAAACATCAAGCATCAGACTAACTTTTTTCAATATCTTATCAAGTACTTCGAATTTCGCTTGGCATATTGCAGATTAAACATAGAATATAATAAGTATATTTTACTGATAATCAATATATTATATCCATTTATGGGGGGGGGTAAAATTATTGCGCAAGTGTCATCCGCTTATCAATAACGTTTATTGTGTATTGAGACAGGAAGAAATTAGGAGAAGTTTCAAATAGCATACTACTAAATATATGATATTATGGCTGATAGGAAAATGATTTACCTCTGTCTGGCACATATGTCGGAAGAGGGATTGGAGCAGAAGTATATCAAAGAGGCGTTTGATACCAACTGGGTGGTACCTCTTGGACCAAATGTGAACGGATTTGAGGAAGACCTCAAATGTTTTGTAAATAGTGTTGAGACAATGTCTGATGACGGCTCGACCTCGACTCAATCTCGGCTGCTTGATAAGGAAGTTGTGGCGTTGTCTGCCGGTACGGCTGCGGTGCATCTGGGATTGTTAGCATGCGGCGTGGGGCCCGGGGATGAGGTATGCGTGCAGTCATTCACGTTCTGTGCGTCATCGCATCCAATTACCTATTTGGGTGCTACGCCGGTCTTCATCGACTCCGAGCCCGATACGTGGAACATGGATCCGGACTTGCTGGAGCATGCCATCCAAGACCGCATTGCCAAGACGGGGAAAAAACCAAAGGCTATCGTTCCCGTGGCATTGTACGGTATGCCGTACAACTGCGAGCGGATTATGGCAATCAGCGAGAAATACGGTATTCCCGTGGTGGAAGATGCAGCAGAAGGTTTCGGTTCGCGCTACAGGGGGCAGGTGCTGGGTACGTTTGGGCGCTACGGCGTGCTGTCGTTCAACGGCAACAAGATGATTACCACATCGGGGGGGGGAGCACTTGTCTGCGATAATGCCGAACTCAAAAACAAAATTCTGTGGTACGCAACGCAGGCGCGCGAGGCATATCCCTACTACCAACATGAGGAGATTGGCTACAATTATCGCATGTCCAATATCTGTGCGGGTATCGGTCGTGGTCAGATGACCGTGCTTAATGACCATATTGCACACCACAAGCATGTGCAGCAGATGTATGAAGAACTGTTGAAAGACGTGCCCGGCATCACGGTGCATTGCGCTCCGTCAGCGGATTACGATTCCAACTATTGGCTTTGCACCATTTGCCTTGACCCCGCATTGCGCATTCAGGGACAGGAAAATGCCTACAAAGAGGTGATAAAAACCGCAGTTGGCGGCGCTGCCGGAGTGATACACGCTGTGGATAGTGCTACTACGGATTGCCAGCCGAATGATAACGTAGAGGCGTTGCGTCTCTATATGTTGGAGCACAAGATAGAAGCGCGTCCCGTTTGGAAACCGATGCACAAACAGCCCGTTTATCGCAATGCACCCGCATATGTCAATGGGGTCAGCGAGAGCATCTTCAAAATAGGTATGTGCTTACCTGCGGGACCGTATGTTAGCGATGCTGATATACGCTATATAGTAGATTGTATCAAAGGGGCAATAGTTCGGTAAGAAGGTACAGCAAAAGTATCTGCATCCTATAAAAAAGCGCATTTTTTGAAAAAAAGTGCGCTTTTTTCGTAGACTGCACTCGAAAATAGTGCAATTAGGCTGTACTTTTGCAGCATCAATCCAAGAAAGAACATACGAACACCAAGAATACGCATCTTCTTGAACTGACATATAACTCCTCAAAAACTGACAGATTATGAAACTTATTGAGAACAAAAAACATTTCATGCATTTTGACATCGCAGGCTTCTCGTACCACGAAGGATGCTTAGTAATGGACGAACTTAAACCCGGTACACGATTGAAATTGGTACACGAAGACGAAAACAAATATGACCATAATGCGATTGCAATCCTACTTGGGGACACGGTATTAGGCTATGTTCCTCGCGCCAAGAACAGCGACCTCGCTATGTTTATGGAGATGGGGTACGCCAATCTATTCGAAGCATATATACAAACGATTGATACAGAGACGGATTTGGAACATCAAGTAGGCGTAATCATCTATTTGAAACGCAATGTATCCGCTCATTAGGGGCAATCGGTCAGCACAACATCCACTTTAGACCAGGATAAAAACCTAAACCTCTATCCATACTACATGCACAAGAGCACAACAAAGTGGATAAAATGCCCCCTTTTATAAACACCTATTTCCCGAAATCTTAATCAGAGTACATTTTTGTCCGGATTCTATTGACCGCGTATAAACAGCGTATTAACCGCGTATAAACAGCGCATACAAAGCATAGCGGAACAGAGACAAAATCTTAATCAAAGTACATCTTCTGTGTTTCCTACCGAAGGGGTTCTATACCAGTGCGGCAACGAAATAATAGGCCATCAACCCGCAGGAAATAAGTTTGAGGATAGTTCCTGCTAATAGTCCGACAAACGATCCCCACCCTGCCCGTAATGCTGCGCGGGCGTTCTTGCCATCGAACAACTCAAACAAGACAGCACCTACAAACGGACCAAGGATTATCCCCCAAGGACCGAAAAACAAGCCAACCAACATCCCGATTGCACTACCCCACACTCCCCATTTGGAACCACCGAACCGTTTCGTCCCCCATGCGGGCACGAAATAATCCAGCAATTGTATCATTACGACCACTATTGCCCAAATTACCAGAAATTGCCAAGAGAATTGGACTCGGTCGGTCAGTTGTAGCAACAGCAGTCCCACATACGCCACAGGTACACCCGGCAAAACAGGCAAGACACACCCAAAGATGCCCACCAAAAGGCACAAAGAGCCGAGAATAATGAGGAATATGTCCATTTTCCAAACCGTTTTTTAGCATCAAGCTTGCGCAGATGCATTGTATGCCTCTAAGGCTTTGCGCAACACAACCATTGCTTTGGCAAGGTCGTCCTTGTTCAGGATATACGCCATACGAACCTGCTGTTTGCCCTCTTCCGGATCCGTGTAGAAACCGCTACCCGGTGCCATCATAATAGTTTGTCCCTCATATTGAAAATCAGTAAGACACCACCGGCAGAACTTATCGGTATCATCCACCGGTAATTGCACCATCACATAGAAAGCCCCCATAGGAGTAGGTGCAAAGACGCCCGGAATCTGGTTGAGTTGGTCTATCAAGAAATTGCGGCGCGAAAGATATTCATCATATACCTCTTCCAGATACTCCTGAGGCGTGGTAAGCGAAGCCTCGGCAATAACCTGACCAATCAACGGAGGCGAAAGGCGCGCCTGGCAGAATTTCATAACGGCATTATGCACTTCTTTGTTCTTTGTAATCAATGCCCCGATACGAATACCGCACTCAGAGTAACGCTTGCTGACTGAATCAATCAGCACTACATTTTCTTCAATTCCCTCCAAGTGGAAAGCGGAAATATAAGGACGTTTGGTATAGATAAACTCGCGGTATACCTCGTCGGACAAGAGATAAAGATTATACTTCTTGACCAAATCGCGCAACTGCAACATCTCTTGTTTAGAATAGAGATAACCCGTCGGATTATTCGGATTGCAAATAAGTATGGCACGTGTCTTGTCGGTAATCTGCTTCTCAAACTCTTCTATCGGCGGAAGACGGAAACCGTTCTCAATCTTTGTCCGGACCGCTTTCATCACAGCTCCACACGAAATCGCAAACGCCATATAATTAGCATAGCTTGGATCCGTAACAATAATCTCATCCCCCGGATTGAGGCATGCCATATAGGCAAACATTATTGCCTCAGATCCCCCTGCCGTAATGATAATCTCGTCCGGCGAAAGGTCGATACCATAGTCGGCATAATAGCCTACCATCTTGGTACGCAGGGACTTAATACCCTGAGAAGGCGAATATGCCAAGATATCGGAGTGCATATCCCGCAACGCCTCCATAGCACAAGCGGGCGTCTTGATATCAGGCTGACCGATATTGAGGTGATAAATGTGGATGCCGTTTCGAGTAGCAGCATCGGCATACTTCGCCAATTTTCGGATAGGCGACTCCGGCATATCCTTTGCACGCTTGGAGATCTTCATACGAGTGTGGGTATTAGAAGGTTAAATATGACTCAATACAGATAATAATTGTGCGGGTTGATCTATAAGGAAATCCGGCTTGGCATCTTCGAGTTCCTGACGCGGGACAAAGCCCCACGAACAAGCAGCAACAGGCACTCCCGCATTACGCGCGGTATTGATATCTACCAGACTATCACCTACATACAGCACTTTCTCTGCAGGGATGACGGATAGTATATCATGCACGATGTGCGGGGCCGGTTTCCGCGGCACATTAGGACGCTCACCCAAAACAACATCAAACAGATGAGGGAAAAAATGGTTGACCACCTTCTCGGTCGCTTGCTGGTACTTATTGGATGCAACCGCCAAGCTGTAGCCTTGCTCCTTGAGTGTGTGCAACACCTCCGGCATACTCTCGTAGGGAGTCGTCAAGTCGCAATTATGCTCGTTATAATACGGTATAAACTCCTTGCGAAGACGTTGTATCAGTTTCTCCGTATCGGCAGCAGAAGTCTTTGCAGAAGTGGGAAGGGCACGTTCTATCAACTTATTGACCCCATTCCCCACCAAGCGCGGATACTCCTCAGGCTTATGCGTAGGGAAACCTGTCTGCGCGAGCGCATAATTGCAGGCTTTACCCAAATCCGCTATGGTGTTTACCAACGTGCCGTCCAAATCAAATATAATAGTCATACTAATACTATTCTAAAAATTCTCGGCACAAAGATACGGTTTTTCCTCGAAATATGCAAGAGTACGTTTATTTCCCGCAAATAAATGCCGGTTCAAGATAGGTTTGCTCTATGGCGTCAATAGCAGAAATCTCCTCTGCCGTAAGTGTGCGCGACGAGGAACAAAGGTGATTGCAGATATAATCAGACAAATCAAAAATACTATGCAAAGCATTTGTACCGAACGAAATAGAAGGTTGCAGCTGTTGCAGTTCCAGCAGGTTGGAAACCCGTTGACGTACCGATGAGATACCGTGTTTGGACAGTTTTTCCCGCGTAGGTGTAATAGCCTGTTGCAAGGCAACAAAATCTACATTATACAATAACGTACCATGCACAATAGTGCCTGTTTGGAGTGCGTAACACGCATTTCCTGAAACCTTGCGCCCTTCGACAAGGATGTCGTTGTGCTCGGACTTGACTGCCACAATCCCCAATCCCTGCAAAGCAGAGACCATAGTATCCAAATAATGTTGGAAAACCTGTTCCACATGCGTATTTGGGGTGATGTAGGACAGCATCAAATTGCCACCATCCGCATATACGCACCCTCCTCCACTCTTGCGACGGTACATCTGTACGTTGTGAGAGCGGCAATAATCTATATTCACCTCGTCTTCCATGACCTGATGACGACCGAAAATAACCGTAGGATGGACTACCCACGTAAACAGGATATCCTCGGAAACAGACTGCGCCAGATATTCCTCCATAGCCAAATACCATACGAGACGACGTGAGGCAGGTGCTAAGACATGTATCATAATTAACTTATATACGTGGTTCGTTAATCTCTATACCTTGGCAGAAACGATGTGCCAATTGCCTATCGTCACCGAGATAAATATAGCGTTCCAGACGATGCAGCAAATCATAAGGCTTTATCCCCAACGTAGCGTCGGAAGCATTAAGCCTGTTATCATCAATAACCAATGCATCAAACGCATAACCGGGCTCGAACGAACCTACTTTGCCGAAGAACGAGCCACCCGATTTGGTTGCCAGATAAAACGCTTCCGCAAGTGTCAAAAATGGCATCTTGCCCTCGCTCCGTGCATACTGCAACTTGCTCATCTGCATAGTGTATTGCAAGACGCGGAACATAGAGAGATGATGCCCACCCGAAACATCCGTACCCAAAGCCACAGGCACATCCTCTTCCAAGAAAGTCCGAATAGGGGCAATACCTGAGCCGAGATTGCAATTGGATATAGGACAATGAACTACGAATACATTATTCTCACGCATTAGGCGCATCTCTTCGCCATCGGTATAGCAACAATGTGCCATCAAAGTAGGCTGCTGCCCGAATAAACCATAACGACGATAAGCATCCCCGTAGCAGGTTGATTGGGGCTCAAGCTCTTTCACCCACGCTATTTCCGATCGGTTCTCGCTAAGATGAGACTGAACGGGAAGATTATATTGGTGTGCCAATTCCCCCAGTTTACGCAGCATATCGGGAGAGCAAGACGGCACAAAACGAGGCGTAACGATTGGATTTACCAGCGGGTAAGATTGTGTATGCTCCAAGAGGTTCAACGTATCGCGTACTGCTTCTTTTGCTGTATTCGACAGATTATCGGGGCCGTTTCTATCCATGCCAACCAGACCGACGTACGCTCCCATTCCTGCTGTATGGAACAAATCCGCCAACAGGCATGTTGCAGGCAGGTGTATGGAAGCAAAAATAGCCGCACGCATAGTGCCGTTTTGCCACAAATCATGAACAAAACGCCGGTACATATACTCCGCATAATGAATATCCGAATAGCGCGATTCCTCAGGAAAAGTGTATGTATTGAGCCATGGCAACAACTCCATATCCATGGCAATTCCCATATTATGATATTGTGGCGCGTGGGTATGCAGGTCATTCATAGCAGGAATGAGCAAAGCGTCACCATAATCTACTACAGGTAAAGACACATATTGCGGCGGCAAAGTCTCATAAACGCCCTCTATAAGACCATCTTCAGCCACCACAATATATCCCCGTTCCACTACCCGAAAAGCATCGGGTTGGGGCGTAAACAGGATATTTGCGCGATAGATATTCATATATTACTTCTTTTTTGCTTGCGATAAAAAGGCAACAGCACAAAATAATTGACAATACCAGCCAAGGCTATTGCCACAATCCCCGCCCATTCTTCGGACATGGTACAGAGAATCAGAAGATGCAGAAAGCCTATCTGTACTACGTAATTGACAGCACGTCCAACCAAGAATCCGCTTGCATTTTTCCAACAAGGGCGCGAACGGAACGTGTAGAAACTGGTAAGCAGATAGTTGCTTACCATTTCTACACAAAAACCAATAGTGAACGCAATAGTTACGTAGGCGTGAAGGTTAGGACAATAACGCTCAAATAACGCCAAAAAGGCGTAATAGATGCCATACTGCATTGCCGTGCCAAGTGTGCCGACAATCACAAAACGCACCATAGAACGATATTTTTGCGGCAAACGCCCTGTCCAAGTTCGCATACGCTATTTGACCATTTGACTATTATTCATACAAAGCAGTCGTTTGGAGAGGGGTTTCTCTCGGCATAGTCTGCTCTCGTTGCCGTGTCGTTGCCGTCTCGTTGCCGTGTTTTTTCCGTAATCGTCTCGACAAAGGCTCGTAACGGACAGTTCAACGGCTCGCATTACTTATTCAGGGCAGCCAGCAGTTCGTCCATTGCTGCAGGCAATCCTTCGACATTGCGTCCGCCGGCAGTAGCCATCCACGGCTGTCCGCCGCCGCCGCCCTGTATGTGCTTGGCAGCCGACTTCACCATTGCACCGGCATTCAAGCCCGCTGCCACCAAAGGTTGCGACAGGAATACGGAAATCATCGGCCGGTCGTGGCAAACGGTAGCACCCAATACGGCAAACTTCACATCCGTGAAACGCCCTTTCAGCAGCGGAAGCACATTGCGCAACAAATCATTGTCCGCCTCACCCGTAATGCGCACCAGTTTGAGGTCTCCGAAGTCCTCCGCCTTGGCAAGTATCTCATCGCGGTAACGTTCGATTTTCTCCGCCATATATGCCTCGACATCCTTTTTCAGTGCGGCATTCTCGTTGAGTGATTTCTGCACCGCCGCAGCCAAGTCGGGCGCGTTGTTGCACAGCCCGCGCAGCGTACTCAGCAGGTCCTGCTGCATGTAATACACCTCGTCAGCACGCGCCGCCGTCACCGCTTCTATACGCCGAATACCCGCTGCGATACTCGACTCCATCAGGATACGCACGGAGCCGATACGTCCCGTGGAAGATACATGGCAACCGCCGCACAACTCCACGGAAGGACCGTATTTGATTACACGCACATCATCGCCGTATTTCTCGCCGAACAGCGCCATCGCTCCCATCTCTTTTGCCTGCGCAATAGGTGTATGACGCGACTCTTCCAATGCGAAATCACTGCGAATCAGGCGGTTGGCAAGACGCTCCACCTCACGCAACTCTTCCGGCGTAACTTTCTGATAATGAGAGAAGTCGAAGCGCAAACCCTCTGCCGTCACAAGGCTTCCTTTCTGCTCCACATGCGCGCCCAGTACCTGACGCAAGGCATAGTGCAGGATATGCGTACACGTATGGTTGCAGGCAATCGCCTGTCTCCGCTCGCCGTCCACTTTCGCCGTCAGTATCGCCGCAGGGTTGGCGGGCAACTCGTTTGCGATATGCACCGCAAGGTTGTTCTCGCGCTTCGTGTCCACGATTTGTATATTGCCCAACGTACCCGTGTCGCCGACCTCGCCGCCCATCTCGGCGTAGAACGGCGTCTTGCTCAGCACTATCTGGTAGAAAGTCTTACCCTTTTGGCTCACTTGACGGTAGCGCAGAATCTCGGTCTCGACCTCCAGTTGGTCGTAGCCCACGAACTCCGTCTCTCCTTCGCGGAGCACGACCCAGTCGCCAAGGTCCTGCTTGTTGGCACTACGTCCCATTTCTTTCTGATGCTCCAACGCACGATTGTACTCCTCTTCGTTAGTCGTAAAACCATTCTCGCGCAAAATAAGTTCCGTCAGGTCGAGCGGGAAACCATAGGTATCCTTCAGCATAAACACATCCGTGCCGGAAATCTCCTTACCTTTGGCGTCTTTCATCAGCTTGTCCAACAGCATGATACCCTTTTCCAACGTCCGCAAGAATGCCTCTTCTTCGCTCTTGATAACAGGAATAATCTGCTGCTCCTGCTGTTTCAATTCGGGATATGCTTCGCCCATATCCGCTATCAGCTGTGGAACTAACTGATAGAGGAATGCATTACGTTGCCCCAAGAACGTATAGCCATAGCGTACCGCACGGCGGAGAATACGGCGGATGACATAACCCGCCTTCTCGTTGCTTGGCAGTTGTCCGTCCGTTATGGCAAACGCGATAGTACGGATGTGGTCGGCAATAACGCGCATAGCGATGTCGGTCTTCTCGTCCTTGCCATAGACGCATCCGCAGATTTCGCCTATGCGGCGCAACATCGGTTGGAACACGTCGGTGTCGTAGTTTGACTGCTTGCCTTGTAGCGTGCGCACCAGTCGTTCAAAGCCCATGCCGGTGTCTATCACCTTGTTGGGCAGCCCTTCCAGCGAGCCGTCCGCCTTGCGGTTGTACTGCATGAACACAAGGTTCCAAATCTCGATTACTTGCGGGTGGTCTTTGTTCACCAACTCGCGCCCAGGTACAAGCGCTTTCTCTTCCTCCGAGCGGCTGTCCACGTGTATCTCCGAGCAAGGTCCGCAGGGTCCCGTGTCGCCCATTTCCCAGAAGTTGTCGTGTTTGTTGCCATTCAGGATATGGTCGGCGGGCAGGTGCTTTGCCCATATCGCCGCCGCCTCGCTATCACGCTCCAGCCCCTCTTCGGGTGCACCTTCGAAGACAGTTGCATAGAGGTTTTTCGGATCTATGTGCAACACATCTACTATATATTCCCACGCGAAGTCAATAGCCCCTTCCTTGAAGTAATCTCCAAACGACCAGTTGCCAAGCATCTCGAACATGGTGTGGTGGTACGTATCGTGCCCCACTTCCTCCAAGTCGTTGTGCTTGCCGCTCACGCGCAGACATTTCTGCGAGTCCGCTACGCGCGGGTACTTTATCGGGTCGTTACCGAGGATGATGCCCTTCCATGGGTTCATACCGGCATTAGTAAACATCAGGGTTGGGTCGTCTTTGATGACCATCGGCGCAGAAGGCACAACCTGATGCCCTTTGCTTGCCATAAAATCTAGAAAAGATTGTCTTATTTCTTTTGCAGTCATAATGCTGTGTAGTTTTATATTTGTTGTTCTATTCCTGTTTGTTCTCCTGTGTATCTGCGGGACGAGATGTATTAAAATTGCTCCAGTCTTTACGCGGGCGGCGTTCTTCCGACTCCTCGCGAGGTATAAACGGTAGCGGATTGGCTTTCAGTGCCTCGCTCTCCTTGCGCACTTTGAGTATATCTGTCGCCATATACACGGCGTGAAGGAAACTCCGGGCATCTGCTTTGTTCTGCCCCGCGATGTCGTATGCCGTGCCGTGGTCGGGCGAGGTACGCACCACGGGAAGCCCCGCCGTGTAATTGACGCCGGACATATCCATCGCCTTGAACGGAATCAAGCCTTGGTCGTGATACATCGCCAATACGGCATCGAAATGGCTGAACTTGCCGCTCCCGAAGAAGCCGTCTGCGGCATACGGTCCAAAGGTCAGAATACCTTGTTCGTTCGCCTTTTCTATGGCGGGTTGGATAATCTCCGCTTCTTCTTTGCCTATCAGTCCGTTGTCGCCCGCATGAGGGTTGAGCGCCAAGACGGCAATACGGGGTTTGCGGATACGGAAGTCGTCTTGGAGCGAACTATTCAGCACATTCAGTTTGCTCAATATACGCTCTTCCGTTATTTCTTTTGCCACATCTGCCAAAGCGACATGGTTGCATACCAACGCCACGCGCATGGTCTCGCTCACGAGCATCATCAGGCTTTCTTTGCCGTCGCCAAAGACAGACGTCAGGTATTCTGTATGCCCCGTGAAACGGAATGAGGGCGACTGGATATTGTCTTTGTTGATAGGAGCGGTAACCAACGCATCCACCCTACCCGCTTTCAGGTCCGCACACGCCCGTTCGAGACTCGCCAAGGCGGCTTCTCCGCCCTCCGGCGTATTGTTTCCTATCGCCAGAGAAATATCGTCAGGATAACACGTTATGAGGTTTGCGCGCCCGTCTTTCGCCTGCGTCGGGTCTGTTATAACGTTAAACGACAAAGAGGCGTTTTCCTCTGCCATAGTCTGGATATGCGTGCGCGCCACCTTGGTATTGCCATACACTATAGGGCGGCAGAGCTCGTATATATACGGTTCGCGCAAGGCTTTGATTATTACCTCGTACCCTACGCCGTTGATATCGCCTGCCGTGATTGCTATAATTGGTTTCATATGTTAGAATTGCTCATTATGGATTTTTCCGTATAATAATTTCTCGGGGTCGTATGCACGACGCTCTTCGTCTTTGTAGCCTAATGAT
Source organism: Paludibacteraceae bacterium (assembly GCA_051870995.1). Taxonomy (GTDB): domain Bacteria; phylum Bacteroidota; class Bacteroidia; order Bacteroidales; family Paludibacteraceae; genus Colicola. Next base: position 33,284 of record JBJECK010000034.1, read on the forward strand.
ACGACGCACAGTACATTCAGTTTGTCTGGAATCCCCGTCAACTTCTTAACCAAGTCCTCCGCGCCTTCGCGGCCGTATATTTGGCACCAGCACGCCCCCAGCTCTTGCGCCTCGGCTGCCAAGAGAATATGCTCTGCCGCTATTGCTCCGTCCGCCTGCCAAGTATCCGTCAGAGACGAATCCACGGCTACCACTATCGCCGCCGTTGCCGTATCAAACATACCGCTGCCGTATGTACGGCATCCCGAGAACTGACGCAATACCTGCGGATTGGTAACTACCACGAACTCCCATGGGTTAAGCCGCTTCGAAGAGGGCGACATTAAGGCACAACGCAGTATATAGTCTATTTTCTCCCGCTCTACAGGCCGGGAAGTGTATTTTCGTATCGAACGCCTATGTTGGCATAATTGCTCAAATTGTATCATTATCTGTTGATTTTATTCCTAATTCCTCACTCCCGATTCCTCATTCTCCAAAACAACCCGCAAAGGTACATTATTTTTCGGACATACGCAAACATCTTCTTAGATTTTCCGTTTTGTCCACGGTTCTCGTGTTGCAAACCGATATAGCGTAAGCGGAATGTTTGCAAGCAGGTCTCGTAGCAACCCCGTAGCATCTTGGGACCTGCGTGGGACCCGCGTAGCCCCTGCGTATCCTAAGGGCAACTAAGCCCCCCGCTCGAAAAAAACACAGATTTTTTTTGCACAAGTAAGTGTTTGATTTCCTGCAATAGTTACCAAAATGTAACTAACTGATAATCATGTGCGTTCTTGTGCATATCAAGAAGAAGCTGTACCTTCGCACCCGATTTCGGAAACAAATCACTCATAGCAAATATACAATATTATTAACATATCAACTATCAAACAACTATGACAAAATCAGTTTTACCCGTGCTTATGAGCGTAGTCACTCTTGGCGCAAACGGACAAGCAAAAGGCAAAATGGAAGTCTATGATTTTCAGCAGTTCAAACTCCACGTTTACTACACCAACGACGTGATGGGCGATGCCAGTTACATTTTTGAGACGCAAGACGCCCTTGTTACTATGGAGGAGCCGCTTTTCCGAGACAATATTGCGGAGTTTGAAACGTATCTAAAGGAACTAAAAAATCCTGTTATCCAACGTATTAGCGACTATCACATCGGTGGTACTGCTCACCACGACATCACGATGGCGGAAGGTATGCCCGCGTTTGTCAAAGGTCCCGTTTACAGCGGTATGATGCAGCACTTCGCACAAGTCTTCGGCAACGCGATAACAGACCTGCCTACCGGCAAAACCTCCGAGGTAGCGTTCGAATCCACCCAAACCTATGCCGGCATTCCGTTCCTCTTCAAGCACGGCGCAAGCACAGATTTCCCGGGTGCAAGCATCCTTATAGACGGCAAGGTTTATTTTACCCATTGGACACCTGCAAAGGCGCATATCAGTCCGTTGCAGTTAGGCTCTCGCGCCGCTGTGGATGCAGAGTTGCTTTCGGCAGAAGAGGCGCTCAATTCCGGCGCGCAAC
>JBJECK010000035.1:0-7318 GCA_051870995.1 Paludibacteraceae bacterium
CACGTAGGATACACGTAAGATACACGTAGGATACACGTAAGATACACGTAGGATACACGTAGGATAATGCTACCTATACGCTACTTTTATCGAACTTGTACGGCAACGTCCGTGCAAGTAAACGTTATAAATGACATAGTAAACATTCCCCTTCCTCCTTCCAACGCGCCAAAAACGGAGACTTTAACTTTGCTGCGCATTAATGGTCGATTAACGGGTCTTAATGGAGAACGGGACTTTCCTTTGCATTATGGGCTTTTTTGCGCAATACTGCATTTTCTTTTGGCAGTATCAGACAAAAGCAGTACCTTTGCTGCTGCTTGGGACGCATGGCGTAGGCACTATGCGTACTCTTGGGGAGAAAAGGTGTACTTTGAACGAAACAGAAGGATGCAGATACAAACAAAAAAGAGAGCCGTGCTCTCTTCTCTGTGAACCAGCTGGGGCTCGAACCCAGGACCCCATCCTTAAAAGGGATGTGCTCTACCTGCTGAGCTACTGATTCATGCTTTTTCGCAAAAGCGGGTGCAAAGGTAGTGCTTTTTTTTGGTATGTGCAAATTATTTGGCGTTTTTTTTACAACAATGAAGATTAAACTTGTATATAGTCGTCGTAAGACCACTTCTACACGGGTAGGTAACCTCTTTATCGGCAGTGATTATCCTGTCCGCATCCAGACTATGGCAAACACTTCCACCAACGATGTGGAGGGTAGTGTGGAGCAGGCAAAACGCTGTATGGCGGCGGGAACGGAGCTCTTGCGGTTTACTACGCAGGGGCTGCGCGAGGTGGACTCGTTGGCGGCTATCCGCGCACGTCTCGTAGCCGAAACGCCGCAGATGTGCCCCCTGGTGGCTGACGTCCATTTTCAGGCGGATGTGGCAGATGCTGCCGCACGCGTAGTGGAGAAGGTGCGTATCAATCCGGGTAATTATATCGATCCCGCCCGTAAGTTCAAGCATATTGAATATACCGACGAGGAGTACCAAACCGAGTTGCTGCGCTTGGGCAATCGTTTTGCGTCTCTGCTCGCTATCTGTCGCGAGCATCATACCGCTATTCGCCTTGGCGTCAACCACGGCAGCTTGAGCGACCGTATTATGTCGCGCTATGGTGATACGCCCGCGGGTATGGTCGAGAGCGTGATGGAGTTTCTGCGTGTGGCAGTCCGCGAGCACTTTGCCGATATCGTCATTTCGGTCAAGGCGAGCAATACGCGCATTATGGTGGAGACTGTCCGACTGCTTGTGCGGCAGATGGATAGCGAGGGTATGTTCTTTCCGCTCCACTTAGGCGTCACGGAGGCGGGCGAGGGCGAAGACGGACGCATCAAGTCGGCTGTCGGTATCGGCGCGCTCCTTGCCGACGGCATAGGCGATACTGTCCGCGTGAGCTTGAGCGAAGCGCCCGAAGCCGAACTGCCTGTGGCACGGGCGTTGGTGGACTATTTCGCGGATAGCAATAGTGTGCGTTATACCGCCGATACGGTAGCGGAGGTCGAGGATAAGGTCGTTTGCTATGCTAATAAGGAAACCAACTGGAATCTGTTCTGCCTGCATGCGGCGGCAGAGTGCGGTAGGCTGCTTTGGGACTATGCTTGCACGGAGGTTCGGCTCTGCAACCCTGCTTTCGATAAGGCGGCGTTGGAGCAGTTGGCTAAGGATATACTGCAGGCGGCGCGCATTCGCATGTACAAGACGGAATATATCTCCTGCCCGGGTTGCGGGCGTACGCTCTTCGACTTGCAGAAGACCATTGCCGAAGTGAAAACGGCTACGGCGCACCTCAAAGGGCTCAAGATAGGCGTCATGGGCTGTATCGTGAACGGTCCCGGCGAGATGGCGGATGCTGACTATGGCTATGTAGGAGCGGGCCGCGACCGCATCAGCCTCTATCGCGGCAAGACCTGCGTCCTCAAGAATATCCCGCAGGAAGAAGCCGTTGCCCGACTATTACAACTTATTCAAAACGATTCGCCCAATGAATAGTACACTTATTACCATTCTTATCCCATGCTACAACGAGGAGCAATCTTTGTTCTCGCTCTACAAGGCGCTTTGTAGAGCCGTAGAAGGAATTACCCCCCCCCCTATGCAATAGGGGACTATTCCTTTGAATTTCTATTCGTTAACGACGGTTCTAAAGACCGCACGTTGGACATAATCAAGACCCTTAGGCAGCAAGATGCAAGGGTTTCGTATGTAGACTTGTCACGCAACTTCGGTAAAGAAAATGCCATGCTTGCGGGCTTTGATTATGCCAAGGGAGATGCCGTTATCATTATGGACGCGGACTTGCAACATCCTCCCACGCTTATTCCTGAGATGTTGCGGATATGGAACTTTGGAGAGGTACAAGATGTATATGCCCGCCGAAAAACCAGAGGAAGAGAACCTTGGTTGCGCAAGAAACTAAGTCTGCTCTTCTATAGGATATTAGACCACGCAACACGCTTTGACATTCTGCAAAACGTAGGTGATTTCCGTCTTTTGGACAGACAAGCCATCAACGCCCTGCGTCAACTGCGCGAAAGCGAACGCTACACAAAAGGTATGTACTGCTGGATAGGATTCCGCAAGCAAGAGATACTATTCGAGCAACAAGAACGCGTCGCGGGGGAAAGTAAATGGAACTTCATGGGCTTGCTCAACTTGGCGATAGAGGGTATCACTTCTTTCACGACTGCCCCACTCCGCTTTGCTACCTATGTAGGACTACTGACTGCCTGTGGAGCATTTATCTATGGGCTCTACTATTTTATCAAGACTTTGATTATCGGCGACCCCGTGGCAGGTTTTCCAACCTTGATTATAGTCATCCTGCTCTTGGGTGGTATCCAACTGATTACTATCGGCATTATCGGCGAATACTTGGGACGCATCTTCAACGAAGTAAAGCGCCGCCCTGTCTATCTCGCCCGGGAATACAACGGTAAGAAAGAACTACAAATTATAGAAAAATAATACGTTACACTCAAAGATTTATGAAATCAAACACCAGCCCTATCATATCCATAGGAGCAACATACTTACTTTTTATTGCAGTAGGCATATTTTATTTTATATTTAACTATTTAACTCCAATTGTGTTGGATGATTGTGGTTATACTCGATCAGGGCAAACAATTTGTTCTATTATATCCGAGCAAGCTCACGATTACATGACATTCAATGGACGTTTCTTGTCTCATGGATTAGTGCAATTCATCGGAGGTATAATGGGGAAAAACGTAGTGAATATCCTCAATGCAGGCATGGTAATGGCGTTAATTTATCTTCTTGCTTATGTGGGTATGAACTATAAGAATGTTTCCTTTTCTTACCTATATCCTCTTGCAGTTTTACTAGTGTGGTTTGGCTATCCGGATCAATACACAACTTTTTTTATGGTTGCAGGTAGTTTTAACTATCTATGGGCAAGCGTGTTTGCTTTGTGTTTTTTAGTCATATATTGCCAAGCTTATACTCATGAAGAAAATCCTAGTACATTCAAGATAATTGCTATGACGTTTGCAGCTTTCTTGATAGGTCTATGGGGTGAAATGTATGCCATTAGTCTTGCGCCGGCTTTATTTGTAGATCTATTAGTTAACAAACAGAGACGAAACAAACAAACTATCTTGATATTCATATTTTTCTGCATAGGAGCAGGCATCGAGATTTTAGCCCCTGGTAATTTTTTACGACTCCATAATGTTGCTGGCAGTGGTGGACATACCGCTATCGGTACACAAATGGTGAATCTCTTACAAGCTTTTCTCGGTTCCGCTCTACTATGGGTCTATATAGGGATATTTATTCTGTACATTGCACTCAAAATTAAACACGTACAGTTTGCCTTCCGCGAAGATTTTTTATTTTATATAGTCGCCATAATACTATATTTGTTATTCGTGTTAGTGACAGGAACGCTTTGGCAGCGCATGCTTTTTGGAGTATATACTTTTAGTTTCCTTATTTTATTAAGACTTTGTTCCTATATACCCAAGCACCAATTTACGATGTATATTCTATATGTAATTACAATAGTTATCATAACTATAGACGCCGGCAAGGAAATACAAACTATGTTTGCCCAAAAATATGCCATAGAGAATGTTATTGAGGAAAGTAAAAGTGCTAAGGATGCCTATATTCCATGGTTAGGTATCGAAGGTTCGCGCAAATCTATCAATGACAACACCCTCACGGTAGATTCTGATAATTGGCAAAACACTATGTTCGTAAAGTACTATGATATTCCATCGGTAAGCGTTGTGCCACAAGCCCTGTATACTCTCATTCTTAATAATGATATGCTAATTCCCAACAAATTAACAATAATAGATGAGGAGTTTTCTGTTGTTCTTCTTAATGACACTACACCTGAGACTATCTCATCCATCAATATACCTTATATGACTACAGGTTATGTATTCCACAATAAAATAAAACGTATTATAGAATGCGTAGGTTTTGAAACGTTGGCATATCGAATTTATGGCGATTACAGAGATATATTGTTTGGGGAACTTCTTTTAGAATCGTTTGAGAATTACCATGACAACATACGAGTACATCGGTCTTCTACTGATGCACATTGTTATGTGAGAGATAAGCAAGGTCGCACGATGGTATTCATTCGCAACAAACAATTATCACACTACAATGCGCCAATTGGAGATATTGAAGTCCATTATGAATAAGTTGTTGCAGATAATAAATAAATTATGGCAATATATTCCTCTATGTTGGCGGGAGATGATACGCTTTGGCATAGTAGGTGTGGTGGCAACGGTGATACATTATGGTGTGTATCTGTTGCTCAACATGTGGCTTTGGACGTGGCTGGCGTACACAATAGGCTATGTGCTTAGTTTCTGTGTCAACTACCTGCTGACCAACTACTTTACTTTTCGTACCAAACCGAATGTGAAGAATGGTGCAGGATTCGCACTAAGTCATATCATCAACTATACGCTCCACATTCTGCTGCTGGAACTCTTTCTGCGGCTTGGAATCTCCGACGCGTGGGCGCCTATCCCCGTTTACGCCATTGTCATACCTGTGAATTTCCTTATTTTGCGGCGATTCTTTCATTGAAGAAAACGTCTATATCGTTTGGTATATGTATCAAATTATAAAACGGAGTGTAAATTATTTGTGTAACTCTGTTTCCTTTTGTATCTTTGCAGCAGATTTTATCCGTATAGATACAATTGTTCAAGTGAACATAACGTTATGAAGGAAAGAAAAACTATTCTGACTAGGCTCTACGACTCTCCTTGCGGAACATTGGTACTCGGAGCGTATGGCGATAGGCTGTGCTTGTGCGACTGGCTTGTAGAGAAACACCGTGGACTGGCAGACAAACGGCTGCAGAGCGTATTGCACGCGCACATTGAGGAAGGTACTTCCGCTGTGCTGGAGCAAGCTGCCGCGCAACTGGACGAGTACTTTGCCGGACAACGCAAGGAGTTCAGCGTGCCCTTGCTCTTTGTCGGTACGGACTTTCAGAAACAGGTGTGGAGCGAGTTGTTGCACATTCCCTACGGGCAGACGATTTCTTACGGAGAGCAGGCGCGGCGGATAGGCAAGCCGCAGGCGGTACGGGCGGTAGCCAATGCCAACGGAGCCAATCCGATCTCTATCTTTGCGCCCTGTCATCGCGTTATCGGTAGCGACCGTTCGCTTACGGGCTACGGAGGCGGACTGGATACAAAACGGGCACTTCTGAAATTGGAAGGAATAATATAAGTTTGTCAGTATGCAAACAGAACTTTTGGAAGCAGATGCTATGCGGGAGCGGAAGATAACCCGCGTAACGGTCTTGGGCGGCGTGGTCAATACCGTGCTGCTGGTGTTTAAGTTCATAGCGGGTATCTTGGGCGGCTCTGCAGCTATGGTGGCGGATGCGGTACACTCTCTGTCCGATTTTCTTACGGATATAGTGGTGCTGGTCTTCGTCAAGATAAGCAATCGTCCTGCTGACCGTCAGCATACCTATGGTTACGGGAAATACGAGACGCTGGCTACGTTCCTTATCGGTCTTGCTTTGGTGGCTGTAGGAGGCTCTTTGGCGGCAAACGGAATAGAGAAGATAGTCTATGTGGTGCACGGCGGAGTACTTGCGCAGCCCGGATGGATTGCTTTCTGGGCAGCTGTACTGAGTATAGTCCTGAAGGAACTAACGTATCAGGTAACAGCTCGCGTTGCCAAACAGGTGGACTCGCCTGCGCTTAAGGCGAACGCATGGCACCATCGCTCTGATGCTTTGTCGTCTATAGGTACAGGTATAGGTATCGGCGGGGCTATACTGCTTGGGCAGAAGTGGACGATATTAGACCCAATAGCGGCATTGGTGGTGAGCGTATTCATTATCGTAGCGGCAGCCAAACTGATAGTGGGGGCGTTGGGAGAGTTCTTGGAGCGCAGTCTTCCCGAAGAGACGGAAGACGAGATACGGGCTATCGTAGCGGAGGATAAAGAGGTTAGCGAGTTGCACCACCTCTGTACGCGTCGCTTGGGCAATCGTATTGCGATAGAGATGCACCTGCGTATGCCGGGTGACACCACGCTCTATGAGGCGCATTTGCATGCGTCACACATAGAGCGCCAACTCAAAGAGCGCTTTGGACTGCAGTCGCATGTCAATATTCACATTGAGCCAGTCAAGGTAAACGGAGAGTACGTCAATCCCGTATCCTCCGCCGAGACACCTGCATCAGAGCAATAGGTAATGAAAAATAGGTAGATTATATGAACGACTATCAACTGACATCGGACGGGCTATACGCCTATCGGTATCCGCGGGCGAGTGTGACTGCGGATAGTGTGCTCTTTGCAGAGAAAGACGGACAAGTATATGTGCTGCTTATCCAACGCGGGAACGAACCATACAAGGGGTATTGGGCTTTCCCCGGGGGATTCTTGAATATGGACGAGACGGTTGCCCGTTGTGCCGAGCGCGAACTGGAGGAAGAAACAGGTATCGTGATGAGCGGTATGCAATTAGTCGGAGTGTATTCAGACGTGGAGCGTGATCCGCGCGGGCGTGTTATTACCGCAGCTTATACTGCCATGACGACTATGCCTAAGGCTAAGGCAGCGGATGATGCAGCCGCCGCCCATTGGTTTCAACTGGATAGCCTGCCCCCACTTGCCTTCGACCATGCGCTTATTCTACAAGATGCGATGCGAGTGCTGAATATAGATATAGAAAAACGCTGCAAACCATAGGTTTACAGCGTTTAGCGGAGAAAGGGGGATTCGAACCCCCGGTACAGTTACCCGTACGACAGTTTAGCAAACTGTTGGTTTCAGCCACTCACCCATCTCTC
>JBJECK010000036.1:0-97128 GCA_051870995.1 Paludibacteraceae bacterium
CTTCGATGGACGTACTGAAGGACGGTTCTGCTGCAGCTATTTACGGTACGCGCGGCACCAACGGCGTTATTCTTATCACCACAAAACGCGGCGAAGGATTCTCCGACCAACCCCATACGCAGGTGGAGTATTCGGGCTATGTCAGCACCGCATGGATAAATGCACGGACCGGTATGGCAACTCCCGACCAGTTTGTCAATTTGGAAGAGATTTCCGGCGGGAAAGTAGTGCCTACTATCTACACCAACCCAGACGGCTCTACCAACAAGACCGACTGGATGGCAGAACTCACACGCCGAGCGGCTATCACGCATAGTCATAACCTCGCCGTTTCGGGGGCACACAAGAACTTCAACTACCGCGCTTCCGTCGCGTTCAAGAATGCGGAGGGTATTGCCAAAAACAACAACCGCCAAGAGGTGATGGCGAAACTGGCGGCACAGCAGAAAGCCCTCAACGGCTGGCTCGAACTGCAATACGACGCATCGTATATGCACTACCGTAACGACTACTTCTGCGGTGATTTCAAGATGGGTGCCACCCTCAATCCGACCTATCCTATCTACGACGCTGCTTCTCCCACCGGCTATTTCAAACCGACCGGTACAGGACTTAGCAACCCAGTGGAAAATATGAATCAGAAAGAGTCTTATCAGGAGGGCAACTACTTCCGCGGCTCTGTCCGTGCTACTGTAAACATCAAAGCGGTAGAAGGACTGAAGATAAGCGGGTTTGCTGCCATTGAAGAAGGCGACAATTACGACTACTGGGCAAACAAACAAATCTCGACCGACGAATCGGGTTCGGGTATGGCAGGCCGCAAGACAAGTCTGAGCCTGTCCCAGTTGTACGAAGCCACTATCGATTACGCCCATAGTTGGGGCGACCATACCTTGGTAGGCGTAGCAGGCTTTTCGTACCAGCACTTTATGTACGACAAGTCAGAGATGTCCGACGGCGGTTTCCCGACAGAGAAGATGAAGTACTATCAGATGGGTTGGGGCGATGCGTCCAAGAAGATGCTGACAATATCTTCCGAACGCAACTCCAATGCATTGGCAGCGGCTTTCCTCCGTCTTAACTACAACTACAAGGAGAAATACCTCTTGTCCGCGTCTATCCGTGCAGAGGGGTCGAGCCGCTTCGGTATGAACCACAAGTGGGGCTGGTTCCCTGCAGTCAGTGCCGGTTGGCGTATCAAAGGCGAAGACTTTATGTACGACCAGGACTGGTGCGACGAACTCAAACTCCGTTTGGGCTTCGGTATTACCGGCAACAACTTGGGTTCTGACCTTCAGTCGGTTGCCGTACTAAGCAACGGCGGTACATTCTGGTACAACGGCGAATATGTCAAGACGTTTGCCGTCGGACGAAACGTCAATCCCGACCTGCGTTGGGAACGCAAATTCGAGTACAACCTCGGTATCGACTACGGTTTCTTGGACAACCGTCTGTATGGTAGTCTTGATGTCTATTACCGTAACACCAAAGACCTGCTATGGGACTACGAAGTACCTACTCCTCCCTACCAGTTTGCAACCTTGCTTGCCAATGCCGGAGAGATGAAGAGTTACGGCGTGGAACTGGCTATCTCGGGTGTACCCGTCAAGACCAAAGACTGGACATGGATCACCACTCCCACCATCGCATGGAACCGCTGCTATATATCCAAACTATCCGACCCTGACAAGGGTTTCAACTACACTCAAACCACTTCGGGCGGCATAGGCGGCGACAACGGACTGATGAATACCAACACACAGATTCTGATAGAAGGTCAGTCTATCGGCGAGTTCTACGGCTACAAATATTTCGGTCGCAAGTCGGACGGCACGTGGGTCTATACCACACCCTCCGGTGGATACACATCCTCACCCGTCGAGAGCCAACGCCAGGCATTGGGCAACGCGCAACCGATACTCACCTACGGATGGAACAACACCGTCAAATGGCGCGACCTCGACATCACCATCTTCTTGCGCGGCGTCATCGGCAACAAGATACTGAATGTTACCCGTCTTGCATACGGACCGCAAGCCAGTTTGGCAAGCAATGTCTTTATGCACGACATCGTCAATAACCCGGACGGTGTCATATACTCCAACAAGACCAACTTCTCCGACTATTACCTCGAAAACGGCTCATACCTCAAGTTGGATAACATCACCGTGGGTTATACGTTCCGGTTCAAGGAAAACAAATACATCCAATCGTTGCGCCTGTACGCTACCGGTCAGAACTTGGCAACGGCTACCAAGTACTCAGGCAAAGACCCCGAGGTCAATACGACCAATGTATGGGGAGCAGGTATTGATGCCGTAGATTTCTATCCGCGTACCGCCAGTTTCATGATAGGGCTTAATATGACGTTGTTCTAATAAACAAGAAAGGAAATAACATGAAAACATACTTAAAAATTTTTCTCCTGTTGTGCCCTCTGTTTGCCGCCACAATGATAACTTCTTGCAACATGCTTAAAGAGGAGAATTTCGGAAATCCTACCATCGAAGACATGATGGACAACGAACAAAATGTGGCTCTCTTGGTCGGACAGATATACGCAGAGGTCAAGTGGGTACACGACCACTGGGGCTATTGGGGTGTTTCGTCCCTTACCGCCGACGAGTGTGTATGCCCGTTGCGAATGCCGGGCGAGCACTGGGCGGACGGCGGCTATTGGACACGTCTGAACGACCACTCGTGGGATTCCTTTGCCGACGCATTCAAGAATATCTGGAATACTACCATCGCGGGAGCAGTTCTCTGCAATCAGTTGTGCAATACTTTGGACGAGTATTCCGCCAATATGAACGAGAAAGTCTATGCGCAGTACAAAGGCGAATTGGAAGTGATGCGTTCATACTACTATTACCTGCTGTTCGATTGTTTCGGCCGCATCCCCTATCTGGAGGTATATGAGGACGTTACGGAGCCACTAATGGAGCCGCAGGACGTATGGGCGCATTTGGTTGCAGTATTGGAGAGAAACGCACCTAATCTTCCCGTCGTGAGTGATGCCACTCGTGCCGTCAACTACGGTCGTGTAACGCAAGGAATGGCATATACGCTCTTGGCACGGTTGTACCTGAATGCGGAGTCATACGGTTGCACACCCGAGAACATCAAATTCCCCGAAGGATGCACCATCAGCATCAGCAGTACGAACGATTTCTACACCAATTGCGCACGTTGCTGCGAGCAAGTTATCAATTCCGGTGCATATAGCATTGAGGACAACTATTTCTCCAATTTCCTCATCAACAACGAAAACAGCCGCGAGAACATCTTCGTTATTGTGGAAAACGGCAACGCGAAGGTTGACCTGCGCTATAGCGGTTCCATGTCCAACAAACTCCGTATGGTACACCTTTCTCTCCATTATAGTCAGCAAGAAACGTGGAATATGGTAGAGAAGCCTTGGAACGGTTTCTGCGCACGCCCGTCCTTTATGGCATTGTACGATCCGAAAGACGCACGCGGAGCGGGCGAAGGATATGGCAGCGACACCTTAGGCACAATGAACACACGCCAGTTCGGGTGGTTTGTTGGTCCTATCAAGAACGGCAGTGGCAAACAACTGCAGGACGAGAACAAGCACGACGCTGTCATTACATCGGAGATGACACCGCTCACCGAGATTCAGACCAAAGGCAAGGACAAGAACTGGACAAACTGGGGAGAAGGCGCACGCTTCTGGAAATACGAAGTGGACAAAGGAAAGAAATACGACTGGGGAGAGAACGACTTTGTACTATTGCGCTACGCCGATGTACTATGGATGAACGAAGAAGCCATCCTGCGCGGCGGAACGGGTACGTCGCACTTCAATAGTCCCGATTTCCAAACGCTCAAGAAACGTGCTTTTGCCTACGAGACAGACGGCATCGCCGCATACAATGCTGCCTACCCGAATGTGCTTACACTGGACGGCATCTTGGCAGAGCGCGGGCGCGAGTTCTCATGGGAATGTATCCGACGTCGCGACCTCATCCGCTTTGGACAGTTTGAGAAAGTGGAGTACGTAAGTGCTACGCAGAACTATCGCCGCTGGTTCCCCATTCCGTTCTCTGTCATCGAGAAAGCCGAACGGGACAAAAACGGTAACCCAATCTGGACGCAGAACGAGGGGTACTAAACACAAAGGATATACACGTATATCACAACCAAAATACAATCAACTTTTTACTAATCTTAAATTCAAATTTCGTATGAAAAAAATTGGAATTTTCATGTGCAGTCTTGCACTTGTAGGAATGGTCTTCACCTCCTGCAACAAAGAAAAAGGCCCGGGTCAGGATGTTGATCTCGACAACATCGTTGAGGACGGTTTCTACGCAGTGGGTGATGCCTGCCCCATCAAAACCGTAGATGCTTCGGATGCCGTAAAAGCACAGATGGCACAAGGTATCAACGAGGTGCTGATGGACCAAGACAAAAAAACATGGGACGAAGCAAAGCGCGATGGTATGTACGAGAAGTTCATTTGGCTGGAAGCCAACAAGGATTTCGAACTTATCCTCAAAGAGGGTGATAATACCACCATCTACGGTGCCGACCTCAAGAAAGACTCACTCAACACCGACAAGGGTTTGGTATTAGGCTATAAAGGCAGTCTTATCATCGGTCAGAAGATGAAAGTGCAAGAATCCGGTTTGTACCATATTGTGCTTGACCTCAACAAAGACGGCAAGTTGGACCTCACCGGCAAAGAGCAGATTATCGTTGCTCCTGTTAACTGGGGTCTTACTGTAGAAAACAACGACAAAGAGGCTAAATGCAATGTAAAATCACCGACCGAGATTGTTTGGACATGGGATGAGGTAGAGATCACACCCTCCAATTGGTTCAAATTCAAAGACTTTGTTACCGGCTGGAAAATCGTCTTGGACGATGCAAATATGGTAAAAGCACACACCAACATGGGTGCACGCGATGACGATCCTACCAAGTTGATTAATGGTACCGGTAACTTACCTAATGTAGAGAAATCAGGTTTCTACAAAATTACTTTGACTTACAATTTAGCAAAAGGCAATGTAGGCGATAGTTACTCTTATACTATCGAACTTGTACGGGAGAGCGATGCAAAAGATTACAGCCTGTGCGAACTGGAATTGGTAGGTACGGCTGTTGTTGACGGTGTCAAAGACGAATCTTCGTGGTCGTGGGGCAATGTGCTTTCTATCGGTACACCCGCCGTTCCTAATGCTGGCAAAGTATACATATGGTTTGCATACAACGTAAACCTCAAAGCCGGTGAAGAATTTAAGATTCGTACCCTCAATGCAGCAGAAAGCGGTGGAATCGCTGCTTTTGACAATGGAGTAAACCTGAAAGTAGAAACGGATGGATTATACGATATCATCTTCCGTATTGACGCTGCTACCGACTTGAGAAGTGATAGTATCTTCCTTGCTCCGGAAAATACTACAATTATCGACATCACTGCTACTGTTACAGGTTGGGAAAATCCTGTATATGTCTGGACTTGGAATAATAATCCCATATATGCAGACCATTTCCTTCCCTGTGTAAAACAAGCAGATGGTTCTTGGAAGTTCCAATATCGTTTGGATGCTGCCGCGTATAGTCAACCGGGCGGTTGCATGGTAAACGGCGCAGCATGGGGCAAAGGGCAGACTTCCGATATGGATCTTTCCAAATCTGCCAATTACACTATCACCGGCAACGGTACCGAGAAAGTTGATGCTGTAGAACTATAATAGCCAACGCCGGTACAGGCTCTATCCAATAAGAGTTACTGCTACAAACATAACAAAAAAGCGTATCAAACATGATACGCTTTTTTGTTTAAGTGTATATCTATCTGACGATTTCACATATAGTAATAAGGAAAAAAATCACAATCTCTCCCCTACATTCAGATTTGCACCTTGTCCAACAGAAAATCGTAAATATTCAGCATCAGAATCCCATCCTCATCTTGGTAAGTAGGTTGCAGACCGCCCGTAATCACCACTTTACGGAAATTGTCGTGTATCAAGCGGAGCGAACGCAATTCCTGCTCCCGTTTTTCCTGTGTCGGCAGTGCAAACGCCGATTGGATATAAACGCGCTGATAGCCCTCGTTGCATACAAAATCCACCTCCATCTGCTGCCGGACGCTTTTGCCCTCTGCATTACGGGTGTTTTGGCTCACCTGCCCCACATCCACCGAGTAGCCACGTCGGCACAATTCGTTGAACAACAGATTTTCCATCAGGTGCGTTTGCTCTGTCTGTCGGAAATTCAGTCGCGCGTTGCGCAGACCCAAGTCCTCGAAATAGTACTTGGCGGGAGTCTCAATATACTTACGTCCTTTCACATCGTATCGGATGGCTTTCCGTATCAGAAAAGCGTCCTGCATGTAGTCCAAATACTGCTTGATGGTAGCCGAACTGATTTTGCTCTGCTTTACGGAGCGGAAAGTATTCTGTATCTTCAGAGGGTTGGTCAGACTGCCGATACCGCTCGCCACCATATCAACCAAATCTTCCAATTCACTGTCCAGCAAGATTTCGTACCGCTCTTTGATGTCCCTGAGATAGGTATTCAGAAACAACTGTTGCAAGTAGTCTTTCCGTTCCTGCGGGCTTTCTATGGTCGCTACCTGCGGCAAACCTCCGTATTGCATATACTCGCCCAGTGTCTGCTCCATGTACATCGTGTCGCGCGTAGTGACAAACTCGCGGAAAGAGAGGGGATAGACGTGCATCTCGTCGCCTCTTCCGCGAAACTCGGTAATCACATCTTTGGACAGGAAGCGCGCATTCGACCCCGTAACATACACATCCGCATTCGGCACATGCAGATAACTGTTCAGCACATCCTCGAACTCCGCCACCATCTGCACCTCGTCCAGCAGGATATAGTGCATCTGCGAATCTTTAATCTGCGCATCTATATACGCCAACAGGTTGTCCGGATTGCGCAAAGCATTGTTGCGCCGGTCTTCCAAGTTGATTTTCACGATATGGTCTGCAGCAGTACCTTCCGCCTGCAGTCTGTTGGCAAACAACTCGAACAGCAAGTACGATTTGCCCACACGGCGCATACCTGTAACCACTTTTATCCTGCCATTGTGCCGCTTGCTCCACAATTTGTCCAAATAAAAATCCCGCTTTATTTCCATAGTGTATATCTATCCGACGATTTCACATATAGTATTTAGTAGCAACATATTAGTAGTATATACTCATCTCACATCACATACCATCCATTTTCATCACACACCACCCATTTCAAATTTTTGCGTATTGCGACAGAAATTTGAAATGGTTTTTTCATCATTTCTTGCCTACGTATATACTTACGGCCGCAAAAATACAGATATTTTACGACATATCCAAATATCCATTTCAAATTTTTGCATATTGCTACAAAAATTTGAAATAACAATCACATACACTTCCGGAAAATAAGCAAGTAGATCATAGTTACATCCCAAACATTTCGAGGATAGCAGAAAAACAGGCAAAAAAACTTGCATAACTCAGTTACCATCCCGGACACAACCAGTACACCCCGCCTTTATTGCGTCTTTTTTGCCCTTTATCAACCTTTTTCGGGCTTTTTGGAGTGTCTATAAAGGCAAAAAAAGACGCAATAAAGGGGAAACAGCCCCGATAAAGAGCAAAAAGACGCTCTGTAACAGAAAATTTGAACAAAGGCTATCCCGCTAACCAAACAAGGGAGCAAAGACAAACAGTCGGTTGTTTTTGCTCCTGGTTCCCTGCTCCTTACTCCCTGCTCTTTTTTTCCTTAATCAGCAGGACGGAGGCGGCACCGAGGAGGAGGAGGATACCTGCCACCACGAGCATTCCCGCCTGCGAGTCGTTGCAGCAGCCTTTGAGCAGTACGCCGCCGAGCAGGGCTGCCACAATCTGCGGCAGGCAGATGGTGCAGTTGAAGAGCCCGAGGAGCGTGCCCATCTTGCTGCTTCCCTCAATGGCATTGGTGAAGAGCGTGAAAGGCAAAGCGAGCGTCGCCGCCCATGCTGCACCGATGAGTGCGTAACTGAGGAAAAGCAGGTACTGGTTGTGCACCCAAAAGACTGATATGAATCCTATTCCGCCGACAAGGAGAGAGAGGATATACGCCCCTTTGTTGCCCATCTTATGCTCGATGGCGGGCAGGAGAGCAGCCCACAAGAGGGAGCCGACTGCCTGCACGGCAAAGCATACACCCACCCAGTTGCCTGCATTCTGAAATGCCTCGGCAGCGGTGTTGGCACCGTCCCAACCGAAGCAGAGGGAGGCGATGGCGCCGTTGGAGTAGGTCCACATATACATGAACGCCGCCCAGCAGAAGAACTGCACGAGTCCGATAGTAAGGAAAGCGCGGATGATACGCCCTGTATCCTCACTGCCTTCCTCCTTGGTCTGCGTTTCCTTAATGCCGTGGAACTCAGCGTACTCCTTGGGGTCCATCTCACGTACGGCGAAGAACGTATAGAGCACGCAGAGGATAAGGATAGCGGCACCGATGTAGAACGACCACTTGACGGAGTCGGGGATGACGCCCTCGGGTGCGGTATTGGCAAGCCCAATCCACGTGAAGAAGATGGGGAAGAGGTAGCCTACCAAGGAGCCTGCATTGCAGAGGGCGGACTGGATGGCATAGGCGGTACCTTTCTGCTCCTCGTTGACCATGTCGCCGACCATCATCTTGAAGGGCTGCATGGCGATATTGATAGAGGTATCAAGAAACATGAGGGAGAACAATCCGAACCACATGGCGGCATTGAGCCCGAGGTAAACGCTTTGTTCGAAGGTGAAGTTGCCCGCATTGGGGAGGAGCACCATGACCGCGACGGCAATGACCGCACCTATAAGAAGATAGAACTTACGTCGTCCGAAGACCGGTCCGAGCCACGTTTTGTCGGATAGAAGCCCGATGAGCGGCTGCACAATCATACCCATGAGGGGCGGCAGGATCCAAAAGAAACTGAGTTGGTGCGGGTCAGCGCCCAGCGTGGCGAAGATGCGCGAGATGTTGGCAGACTGCAAAGCGTAGGCAATCTGCACGCCGAAGAAGCCGAAACTGAGGTTGAACAATTGGGCGAACGAACGGTTGGTCTGTGTCGGGTTGTTTTTCATTAGTATAGTATGTTTGTTAATATATTTGTCTTTTCCGGGGATGCCCGAGAGTCCGATGAGAGTCCGATAAATTGCCCTCGGGCAACTACCGCATATCCACAGCTTATCTACAGCTTATCCACCGCTGAATTTCCGCTATCGTCTCGTTATCGTTTCGTCATCACCTTGTGAAACGCGGGTGCAAAAATAGTGTTTTTTTTCGGTATGCACAAGTTTTGCCGTTTTTTCCGTCCAAAATATCCCCGCATGCGTGCCGTAAAGCGTCCTGACGGGCACAGATGCGTTTTTTTCTTTTTTTCTATCAAAAAGTTTGCAGAACAAAAAAAAACTACTACCTTTGCACAACCAAAGAGCATTTTTATGCTTTTTTTCTCGTGGCTAATCCGGCTGTCAATCGGGTTGGTAACAAGAAGTAAAACCAATACCTCAAAATCCGTTTTTGTTAGATGAACGCGACCCACGAACAACTAATCGAAGCACTACAACACTACTTCGGATTCGACACATTCAAAGGCAACCAAGAGGCAATCATTCTCAATGTGATGAACGGCAACGACACGTTCGTACTGATGCCTACGGGCGGCGGAAAGAGCCTCTGCTACCAACTTCCGTCGATGCTGATGGAGGGGACTGCTATCGTTATCTCTCCCCTGATAGCCCTGATGAAGAACCAGGTAGATGCCATGCGCAACTACTCGGAGGAAGACGGCGTCGCGCACTTTATCAACTCGTCGCTCTCCCGTCCTGAGATAAATGCGGTCAAAGAGGACGTTATCTCGGGCAAAACGAAATTGCTCTACCTCGCCCCCGAGAGCCTGCAGAAGGCGGAAAACGTCGATTTCCTGAAGAATGTTACGATTTCGTTCTATGCCGTGGACGAGGCACATTGTATCTCCGAGTGGGGACACGATTTCCGTCCCGAATACGGGCATATCCGCGATATGGTGAAGCGTATCGGCAAGGCGCCAATTATCGCCCTGACGGCTACGGCGACCCCGAAGGTGCAGAAAGACATTCAGAAGAACCTTGGCATGCTGGACGCGACGGTTTTCAAGAGCTCGTTCAACCGCCCTAACCTCTACTACGAAGTACGCCCCAAGACCAACGACGTCAACAAAGACGTTATCAAATATATCCGCTCCATGGAGGGCAAATCGGGCATTATTTATTGTCTCGCGCGCAAGGAGGTGGAAGACCTGGCGCAGACGCTGGTGGTCAACGGTATTTCCGCCCGCCCCTACCATGCAGGCATGGACGCAGAGACCCGTAGCGCCAACCAAGACGCGTTTCTCATGGAGGAGTGCCAGGTGATAGTGGCTACCATAGCGTTCGGTATGGGTATCGACAAACCGGACGTGCGCTTCGTGATACACTACGATATACCAAAGTCGCTCGAGGGCTACTACCAAGAGACCGGGCGCGCCGGACGCGACGGCGGCGAGGGACAATGTATATGCTTCTACTCGCCCGACGACATAGAGCGCCTGCGCCGTTTCCAGCAGGGCAAGCCCGTCAAGGAGGTGGAAATAGGCAACCAGCTGCTCTTCGAGACGCAGTCGTATGCCGAATCGACTATCTGCCGCCGCAAACTGCTGATGCACTATTTCGGCGAGGAATATGAGGAGGACAACTGCGGCAACTGCGACAACTGCAAGAAGAACTACCGCATGATGGACGCCACCGAGCTGGTAGGGCTGATTCTGGAGACTATCGTTCAGGTGAACGAGAAATTCAAGGCGGAGCATATCGTGGATATTCTCCACGGCAACGAAACGGCAGCCATAGTGAGCTACAAACATACCGGGCTGGAGAACTTCGGCGCGGCGGCGGATGTGGAAGAATCCACCCTGCACGCTATCATCCGACAGGCTATGCTCAACGGCTTTATCAATAAGGATATCGACTCCTACGGCGACCTCAAGATGACCTCCGACGGGCGAAAGTACATGAAGCGCCCCTCGAAGTTCGAAGTGCCAATTGAAGTGCACGACGAAGAGGCGGAGGATATCGACAACAACGTAGCTACCTGCGCCGCCGCAGACGACGTGCTCTTCTCTATCCTGAAGGATGTGCGCAAGAAGCTGTCGAAGAAGTGCGACGTACCGCCGTTCGTCATCTTCCAAGACCCTTCGCTGGAGGCGATGGCTACTACCTACCCCATCACGATGGAGGAGTTGCTGACCATCCCGGGCGTAGGGCAGAGCAAAGCCAAACGCTACGGCGACGAGTTCCTGCGCGTTATCAAGGAGTACGTGGACGAGAACGAGATCATCCGCCCCGAGGACCTGCGTATCCGCACTATCGCCAAGAAATCGACCCGCAAGAAGCAAATCATAGCCGCTATCGACAGCCGCAAAGACCTCGACGACATCGCCGAATCCTACGGCATATCCATGGAGGAGATGCTGGACGAACTGGAGGCGATTGTCTTCTCCGGCACGAAGGTGAATATCAACTATTTCATCAAAGAGGTACTCGACCCCGACGAAGAAGAGGAGATTTACGACTATTTCAAGAACGCCGAAAGCGACAGCATCAAGGACGCTATGGAAACGCTGGGGGAAGACGACTACGACGAGATACACGTGCGGCTGGTGCGCATCAAGTTCCATTGCGACCTCGGCAACTAATTATTAATTTGTAATTGATAATTGGGCAAATCTTAAAAATAGAACATTTTGACCGCTCGCGGGTTATACGCGGTCTATGCGCTGGTTATACGCGGTTTATACGCGGTGAATAGAATGCGCCTGAAAGACCAAAAATCTTAATAATCGTACATTTTGACCGCACCGCCCGAAAACGAGATATTAACTATTAATTATTAACTGTCCCCGTGCACAAAGGAGAGATTGACATAATCACGTTGGGGTGCTCCAAGAACCTCGTGGATGCCGAGCGGCTGATGCGCCGCTTGGAGGCTGCCGGCTGGCGTTGTGTCCACGACGCGGAGAAGCCGAACGGCGAGATAGCCGTCATCAACACCTGCGGATTTATCGGCGATGCCAAGGAAGAGAGTATTCAGACCATCTTGGAGTTCGCCGCACGCAAGACGCACAAGCGGATGAAGAGGCTGTATGTCATGGGCTGCCTCAGCGAACGCTATCTGCACGAGCTGGAGGAAGAAATACCTGAGGTGGATAGCTGGTACGGCAAGTTCGACTTTATGGGGCTTGCAGATGCTATCGGGACGGCAGCTGAGGCGGAGCAGGCAGGCTGTCTGGCGCCCTACGAACGCACGCTGACCACGCCGAACCATTACGCTTATCTGAAGATATCCGAGGGTTGCAACCGCTATTGCTCCTATTGCGCCATCCCGCTTATTACGGGCAAGCATACCTCGCGCCCCGAAGAAGAGATACTGGACGAGGTGCGTTGGCTCGTCGGACAAGGGGTGAAAGAGCTGAATATCATCGCGCAGGACTTGTCCAGCTACGGACTCGACCTATACGGAGAACATCGCTTGCCGCAGTTGGTGGAAGCAATAGCCCAAACGCAGGGTGTCGAATGGATCAGGCTCCACTACGCCTACCCGACCGACTTCCCCGAGCAACTGCTGGACGTGATGGCGCGTTACCCGAACGTATGCAAGTACTTGGACATAGCGCTCCAACATTGCTCCGACCACATGCTCGGGCTGATGCGCCGCCATATCACCCGTACCGAACAAGATGCGCTCATACGCCATATCCGCGAGGCTGTGCCGGGCATCTGCATCCGCACCACGCTCCTCGTGGGACACCCGGGAGAGACGGAAGAAGACTTCGAAGAACTGAAGGCTTGGGTGCGCCTGATGCGCTTCGACCGCATGGGAGCCTTCGCCTACTCTGACGAAGAGGGCACGTATGCCAACCGCCATTATACCGACGACATACCGCAAGCCGTCAAAGAACAACGCGTAGCGGAGATAATGGCGATACAGCAGGATATATCCCGCGAACTGCAGGAAACCAAGGTAGGGTGCGTTGAAAGGGTGATTATCGACCGCGAGGAGGGGGATTACTACGTGGGACGGACGCAGTACGATTCGCCGGAGGTGGACTGCGAAGTGTTGATAGACAAGCGAGAAATGCTCCGCCCGGGGACTTTCTACAACGTAGAAATAACGAAGGCGGAAGAATTTGACCTGTACGGACAGGTAAAACATTGATTTTGGTTCAGACTATGCTAACAAAAAATCTGATAGCCAATGTAGCTACGGCTACGGGCATGACAAGAAAGCGGGCAGAAGAGATGCTTAACACCACCACAGCCGTGATGCGTGAGGCGCTTATGTCCGGCAAAACCATATCCGTACAGGGAGTGGGTACATTGGAAGTGAGACAAAGAGGCGAGCGCACCATTGTGCATCCCCGTACGGGAGAAAAGGGCATCATTCCCGCTAAGAACCAGCTCTATTTCAAGCCGTCAGGCACTATCAAAGACGAACTAAAACGATTGTAGGCTATGATGGAGAAACTTAGTTGGACGGACCTGCGCCGTGCCCTCATAGAGCGGACGGGTGCGGATGAGAAAGAAGCAACCCTCTTTCTCAATGCCTTGGCTGAACAGATCAAAGAGGCGCTGCGCACAGACAAACAAGTCAAGATAAACGGATTGGGCACTTTCCGCCTGCAATCGGTTGCACCCCGCAAGAGTGTCAGCATAGCTAGCGGAGAAAGCATCACTATTGATAGCTACAACAAGGTAGTCTTTGCGCCGGAAATAGGTATCAAGGAGCTGGTGGAGAATAATCCCATTGAGCAGCCCGAAGAAGCCATAAATCCTCTGCAGAAGTTAGGGCAGCAGGCCGATGAAATAATCGACATCTTGGCAGACCTGGGGCAAGGACCACGCGCAAATAAGCAACCCGCCCCCGAACCTGAGCAGACGGCAACCAATCCTATTGCGGAAAAAGAAGAAGAGGTGTCTCCTGCACCCGCAGAGGAGACAAAAGAAGAATCTGTTACGCCTACAGATGTAGTAGAGCAAGCCGAGCCTGCCGAACCTGAGCAGACATCGGAACCTGCGAAGGTACAGGAGGAGCCGCAGCCTGCAGTTATCCCGCCGACACCCGCGCAGGAGCAACCGCAAGCCCCTGCTCCGTCCAAGCCGAAACGCAAATACCATTTCCTGCGTGATACGCTTATCTGCACGATATGTATTCTGCTCCTTTTGCTGGGAGGCTACTTCTTCCTGCGCGAGCAGTTGGCAAGTTGGGTCAACTCCTTGTCGCAGAAGCAGACTCCGGTTATCGAGGTAGTGGATACGCTCGCCGTTCCCGTAGCTACGGAGACCGACAGCACAGCCGTAGATTCCGAGCCGACAGACCAACAGCAAACCGATACCGCGGCAACGGTTTTGCCGCCGGCATACACTCGTTTCCTTGCTACGGAGAACATCCGCGAGGGTAGCCGCCTTTCGTGGCTCGCCTATCGCTACTATGGCAATAAAGAACTATGGGTATTCATCTACGATGCCAACAAGGAGCATCTGTCCGACCCGAATCAAATCAAGACGGGGACGCCCATACGCATCCCCGAACTGACGACGGAGCAGATGGATACATCCAATATACAAACCCGTGCCCTGATAGAAGCCTTGAAAACGGCTGCAAATGCCAAAACGCATTGAGTAACGACGCAATACATATAGAAGGAGCATCCACCCACAACCTCAAGCATATATCGGTTGATATTCCGCGCAACAAGTTGGTGGTCATTACGGGTGTGAGCGGCAGCGGTAAGTCATCGCTGGCGTTCGATACGTTATACGCGGAGGGACAACGGCGCTACGTGGAGAGCCTCAGCGCATACGCAAGGCAGTTCCTCGGACGTATGCAGAAGCCCGAGGTGGACAAGATAGACGGTATCCCGCCCGCTATCGCTATCCAGCAAAAAGTCAGCAGCCGCAATCCCCGCTCTACCGTCGGTACGGTAACGGAGATATACGACTATCTCAAGTTGCTCTTCGCGCGCATCGGACACACATGCTCGCCTGTCAGCGGCAAGGAGGTGAAGCGTCACACTATACGTGACGTGGTTGGCTATATGGAAGCGCAACCGACAGGTACGCGTATCTATCTTATATCGCCCATTATCCTGCGCAATAGAACTCTGCAAGAACAGTTGTCTATATGGCAATCCGAGGGTTTTTCACGCCTTTTGTGGAACGGAGACGTCGTGCGGCTCAGCAGTACCGTTGCCGACCAGATAAGCGACAATCAGGGAAGACCGCACAAGCAAGCTTATCTCTTGGTTGACCGTATCGTTACCGACGGAGAGCCATCCAATTCCAATCGGTTCGCCGACTCGGTACAGACCGCTTTCTTCGAGGGAGACGGCGAGTGCGCGCTATGGATCAACGGTGCATACGAGGTATTCTCCGAGCGTTTCGAAGCCGATGGCATCCGCTTTGCCGAACCAAGCGAGCACTTGTTCGATTTCAACAATCCCTTAGGCGCATGCCCTACGTGCAAAGGCTTCGGTAATATCATCGGCATAGACCCCGATTTGGTTGTGCCCGATAAGTCGAAGTCTGTCTATGACGATGCTATCGCCTGCTGGCACGGGGAGAAAATGAGTGCCTGGCGCGACCGGTTGATATACAATGCCGCTAAGTTCGATTTCCCGATCCACAAGCCTTTCTACGAGCTGACCGCGGAGCAGCGGCAGCTTATCTGGACTGGAAACGAATACTTCCGTGGCTTGAACGACTTTTTCCAAGAGCTGGAGGCGAAGCAATATAGTAAGATACAATACCGCGTGATGTTGGCGCGCTACAAGGGAAAGACCGTCTGCCCCGACTGCAACGGTCTGCGCCTGCGCAAGGAGGCAAACTATGTCCTTGTCAATGGCAAGAGCATATCCGACTTGTGCCTCATGCCTATCGACGACTTGGCACAGTGGTTCCGCGAGCTGCAATTGTCCGAGGTGGAGCAAAAGACTGCCGAAATGCTCTTGCAGGAAATCAACGCGCGTCTGCAATTCATGGAGGACGTCGGGCTTGGTTACCTTACCCTCCGGCGTATGAGCAGTACCCTTTCCGGCGGAGAAAGCCAACGCATCAGTCTTGCCAAGTCCTTGGGAAGCAGTCTGGTAGGCTCGCTCTACGTATTGGATGAGCCCTCTATTGGCTTGCACCCGCGGGACACACAGCGACTGATTCGCGTCCTCCGGGAGCTCCGCGATTTAGGCAACACCATAGTAGTGGTAGAGCACGACGAAGAAATCATCAAGTCCGCCGATTACACAATCGAAATAGGTCCTGCGGCTGGCAGAAACGGAGGAGAAATAACGTATGTGGGTCGGCCTAAGCCGGATGACTTCCTGCATATCGTTCCCGCTATGCGCCGTCCGTGGAACAACTACATCGAGCTACACGGGGTTTGTGAGAACAATCTGAAGAACCTGACCGTGCGCTTCCCGCTCAATGTCATGACCGTTGTTACGGGCGTGAGCGGCAGCGGCAAGTCGTCCCTCGTGAGCAAGGTGCTCTATCCCGCGCTGAAGAAATACTATGGCGGAGTAGCCGAGCATACAGGCTCGTTTAGTACCCTCAACGGCAGCCTCCATCTGGCAAAGGACATCGAGTTCGTCGACCAGAACCCGCTCAGCCGCTCCTCGCGCTCTAACCCCGTTACATACCTCAAGGCATACGACGAAATCCGTCGGCTCTACGCCGACCAACCATTGAGTAAGCAACTCGGATTCTCGCCCTCCCATTTCTCTTTCAATACGCCCGGAGGACGTTGCGAGCAGTGTCAGGGAGAAGGTACAATCACCATCGAGATGCAATTCATGGCGGACCTTGTCTTGGAGTGTGAGCAATGCCACGGCAAACGCTTCAAACAGGATGTGCTGGATGTGCACTACCGCGGAAAATCCATCTACGACGTACTCACGATGACTATTGACGAGGCGGTTGACTTCTTCGCTGCCGATCCAGCATGCGACAAGATAGTCAAGCGACTCAAGCCCTTGCAGGACGTCGGCATCGGGTATATCCAACTGGGACAATCCAGTAGCACGCTGTCCGGCGGCGAGAGCCAACGCGTTAAGCTCGCTTCTTTCCTCGCGCAGGAAGATACACAGCCTACTATATTTGTCTTCGACGAACCTACTACCGGTCTCCACCACAAAGATATACAGGTCTTGCTCAAAGCGCTCAACCTGCTTATCGAAAGAGGACACACAGTGATTATCATAGAGCACAATCCCGATGTTATCCTTTCGGCGGACCATATCATCGATTTAGGACCGGAGGGAGGAAACGAAGGCGGGCATATAGTCTTCGAGGGAACGCCCGAACAGCTTGCTGAGTGTACAAACAGCTATACAGGTCAATATATCCAACAATTGCTAAACTGATTATTGTTATGAACGCTAAAATGAAAGAACTCAAGAATTCGGATATGTTTGCGCACATCGAATCGCTCCACTACATGCCGCGTTGGGGAGTATTGTTGATAGATATCATGCTTTGTGCTATTGCTTTTGGCATAAGCATACTGATTGGGAATGGTATTTTCTCCTACGGCTTGCATTGCAGTGATGTGCTGCCTTTTTGGCAACAATTCTTGGTTGTTATGCTCGTGCAGATAGGCTGTTTTTGGCTATTCCAGTCCTATTCGGGCATCTTGCGTTATTCTACGTTTATTGATACCGTCAAGTCGCTGTTCGCTGTGCTCACCTGCGGTGTAGCTATCCTTGCGTTCAACGGCATCTACATGGCTTTTAGCGGACAGAAATTGTTCCTCAACACGGCGTTGGTTATCTATATACCTATCGCTTTCGTCCTGCTTTTCTGCTTGCGGGTGGGTGTAAAAACGCTTTTTGAAACGATTAAGCAACAGCAATCCGGCAACAAGAAAGTAATGATTTGGGGCACGAAGTCCGCCGGGGTGTCTATCGCAAAGATGTTGCGCAATGCCAGCGACAATTCCCTCTACCGCCCGGTCGGGTTTATCGGCGAGCAAGGAGAAGAGAAAGAGCACCACAGCATCGTCGGACTCCGCGTCTATCCGATGTCGGACAAGACGATACAATGGATGAAAGACCACAATGTGCGTGATGTGATTGTGTCACCTATCAAGATGAGCCATATAAACCCCGCAAAGGACCTGCAGGTATTCTTCGACAACCATATCCATGTACTTACCACACCCTATTTTACGGAATACGACCAGGATACAGATGTCAATGCGCAACGCATCGGCAAGATTGATTCCATCCAGATAGAAGACCTTTTGGAGCGTCCCGCTATCCAGATAAATACCGACAACGTGCGCCAGATACTCCATGACCGTATCGTCATGGTGACAGGCGCTGCCGGTAGTATAGGCTCCGAACTCGTGCGACAAGTCCAGAAGTACCAACCCAAAGTGACTATCCTCCTCGAGCAGGCGGAGTCCCCTCTCCATGACCTTACGCTCGACTTGAAAGGACAATTCCCTGACTCTCGCTTTATTCCCCTCATCGGAGACATCCGCAACCGCGAACGTATGGAGGAAATCTTTAGCGAGTTCCGTCCCAATGTGGTCTATCATGCCGCTGCCTACAAACACGTGCCCCTGATGGAATCCCACCCGAACGAGGCTATTCGCGCCAACGTTATGGGCACCAAGAACGTAGCGGACATGGCGCTTAAATACGGCAGCGAACGGTTTGTGATGATTAGTACCGACAAAGCCGTCAATCCTACCAACATCATGGGTGCCAGCAAGCGTATTGCAGAAATCTACGTGCAATCTTTGTTTAAAAAGATGGTCAAGGAGAATCCCGACACTACCAAGTTTATTACAACTCGCTTCGGCAACGTCTTGGGGTCCAATGGCTCGGTTATCCCCTACTTTAAGAAGCAGATTGCTGCCGGCGGACCGGTTACTGTCACCCATCCGGACATCATACGCTATTTCATGACCATCCCCGAAGCCTGCTGCTTGGTAATGGAAGCCAGTACGCTCGGCAACGGCGGTGAAATCTTTGCCTTCGATATGGGACACCCCGTGAAGATACTCGACCTTGCTAAGAACATGATACGCCTTGCGGGTTATATCCCCGGAGAGGAGATACCCATTGTCTTTACCGGTCTGCGACCGGGCGAAAAGCTCTATGAAGAGTTGCTCAACCAAAAGGAAACCACCCTGCCTACTTCCAACGAGAAGATTATGGTGGCGCGTGTACGCGAGTTTGAGTTCGATGTTGTCTCTCAACACATCCAAAAACTCATTCAGCTGACCGAGGAGAACAAACCCTTTATGACGGTTAGCGAGATGAAAGCCATCGTGCCGGAATACATTAGCAAAAACTCTATCTACGAACAATTAGACAAATAGCATCGTGCTCAGCGTAGAACATCTGTCCATAGAATTTGCATCCCGTCCCGTCTTGGACGACATTTCGTTCATGGTCAACAAGAAGGACCGCATCGCCCTTGTGGGCAAGAACGGTGCAGGCAAGAGCACCTTGCTGCGTCTCATCGCGGGCGAATACACTCCCACGGCAGGACGCATCTCGCGCGATGCGGACATGACTATCGGCTACCTCCCGCAGGTCATGATGCACGTGGACGGCAAGACCCTCCGCGAGGACGTGCAGTCGGTTTTCGCCCACGAGCCCGCCGAGGAGCAAGCGCGCCGTATCGCCGAGATGGACAGGACCATCATCGGCTTGGGCTTCGGGCGCAACGACTTCGACCGCCCATGCTCCGAGTTCTCCGGCGGCTGGCGCATGCGCATCGAACTGGCGAAGATACTCCTCCGCCACCCCGATTTGCTCCTGCTCGACGAGCCCACCAACCACCTTGACATCGAGTCCATCCAGTGGTTCGAAGACTTCCTCCGCACCTCCCCGAGCGCCATCGTGCTCGTCAGCCACGACCGCAAGTTCATCGACAACGTGACCACCCGCACCATAGAGATTACCCTCGGGCGCATCTACGACTACAACGTCAACTACTCCCGTTTCCTCACCCTCCGCCAAGAGCGCCACGAGCAGCAGGTCCGCGCCTACCTCAACCAGCAGAAGATGATTCAGGAGACCGAGGACTTTATTGAGCGTTTCCGCTACAAGGCGACCAAAGCCGTGCAGGTGCAGTCGCGCATCAAGCAACTCGAGAAAATAGAGCGCATCGAGGTGGACATCGAGGACACCTCGCGCCTCAACCTGCGCTTCCCTCCCGCCCCGCGCAGCGGCGATTTCCCCCTTATCATCGAAGATCTGCGCAAGGACTTCGGTGAGCATAATGTCTTCCACGACGTTACGTTCACCATCCGCCGCGGCGAGAAGGTGGCGTTCGTCGGCAAGAACGGCGAAGGCAAATCCACCCTCGTGAAGTGCATCATGGGGCAACTCGACTACATGGGCACGCTCAAGGTCGGGCACAACGTCAAGATTGGCTACTTCGCACAGAACCAGGCTGCCCTCTTGGACGAGAATCTTACGGTCTTTCAGACCATCGACTACGTGGCGGTCGGCGACATCCGCACCAAGATACGCGACATCCTCGGCGCATTCATGTTCGGCGGCGAAGCTTCCGAGAAGAAAGTGAAGGTCCTCTCCGGCGGCGAACGCAGCCGTCTTGCTATGATTCGCCTCCTCCTCGAGCCCTGCAACCTCCTCATCCTCGATGAGCCCACAAACCACCTCGACATGCAGTCCAAAGACGTACTCAAAGCCGCCTTGCAGGATTTCAACGGCACCGTCATCTGCGTCAGCCACGACCGCGATTTCCTCGACGGCTTGGTCAGCAAGGTCTATGAGTTCGGCGGAG
Source organism: Paludibacteraceae bacterium (assembly GCA_051870995.1). Classification (GTDB taxonomy): domain Bacteria; phylum Bacteroidota; class Bacteroidia; order Bacteroidales; family Paludibacteraceae; genus Colicola. The sequence goes on from JBJECK010000036.1 coordinate 20,850, forward strand.
GCTTGGTCCGCGAGCACCTCGGCGGCATCTACGACTTCCTCCAATCCAAGCGCATCGACTCCCTCCAAGAACTCGAGCGCAAGAATCTAACCTCAAACAGCGAAGCGGTCAAACCTCAAACAGCCACAGGCGGTCAACTATCCTATGCTGCACAGAAGGCGGAAGCCGCAGCGCGCCGCAAAAAGGAGAAGCAGATAGCGGAAACCGAAGCCGCCATCGCCCGCCTCGAAGCGGAGCAGAAAGCACTCGAAGAGACCATGGCATCCGACCCCGCACAGCAGACGCCCGAGAACTTTCAACGCTACGAGCACATCAAACGCGAGATAGAGCAGAAACTATACGAATGGGAAATCCTGAGCGAATAAAGATGTACACCTGTTAATCACGTAGGATATACGTAAGATATACGTAGGATACACGGAAGATAACCGAGATACAACCGAGAGATGCGCGAGAGACAACCGACACAATAAAAATATACTATGGCTACTGCCATGGAACAAGACAAGGGCAATATCATCATATACCAATCGCAAGACGGCGCCACCCGGCTGACTGCCCGCCTTGAGAACGAAACCATTTGGCTCACTCAAAAGTCAATGGCAGAGTTGTTTGGTGTAGGAGTTCCTGCTATCAACAAGCATCTTGGCAATATCTTCGACAGTGGAGAATTGCAGCCTGATGCAGTTGTTTCCAAAATGGAAATAACTGCTGCGGACGGGAAACACTATCTTACAAACTTCTACAACCTCGATGCCATCATCTCTGTCGGCTATCGTGTTAATTCCCAGCGCGCTACACAGTTCCGCATATGGGCAACGCAAGTATTGAAAGAATACATCATCAAGGGCTTTGCGCTAAACGATGAACGCTTGAAGAACCCGCATGGCTACACCGACTATTTTGACGAGTTGCTGGCGCGCATCCGCGACATACGCGCCTCCGAAATGCGTTTCTACCAGAAACTGCGGGACCTCTTTGCCATGAGCATCGACTATGCACAACGTAACGTAGAGACGGACAAATTTTTCGCCGAAGTACAGAACAAACTGCTCTACGCCGTCACCCACAAGACCGCAGCGGAACTCGTGGTTAGCAGAGCCAACGCAGACCTGCCAAACATGGGGCTCACGACATGGAAAGGCACTATCGTGCGCAAGGAAGACATCTATATTGCCAAGAACTATCTCACCCAAAGCGAGATAGACATGCTCAACAGGCTGACTGCCCTGTTCCTCGACTCTGCGGAGTTGCGCGTGCAGGAATATAAGGAACTCACACTTGACTACTGGCTTAACAGCACCGACGACCTGTTGCGCTTTCAAGGGAAAGAGATTTTGCAGAACGCAGGCACGGTCTCCAAGAAAGCCAAAGACCTGTTCGTAGAGAAGCACTACGCCTTGTTTGACAAGCGCCGCAAAGAGCAGCAGGCTATAGAGGCGGACCTCCGAGACGAGCAAGAACTCAAAGCCATCGAACAGCAACTCAAAAACCGCAAATAGTCCCGCACCTATGAATACACCAACAGACATCCGGTCCATTATCGACTACATCAAGCAGTTCCTCCTCTACGGCAACACGGAGGCGGCGGCACAGATTGGCTACACCTCCGACGAGCAGGAGTGGGCGAACTACCGCGTAGTGATTGTCCCGAACGGGCACCTTGGCAAAGACATCGTGCTCCCCGACATGGGACGCCCTGTCATAGAGCAGGCGGGCAAGACGTGCATCATCCGTACAGACCTGATTTACAACACGTTCTTCTTCATCTCCCGTGCCGAAGAACTGATCAACCCGCAGCGCGACGAGCACGGACGTTTCTGTGCCCGCTACTCGCTGCTCGGGCAGGGCAACCGCCTGCAGATACCCATCATCGACGAGTACGCCCACATCCTGATGAAGCGCCTCGAGTTGGACATCCCCGCCCGCAGATACAGCCATATATACCTCACCCACGACATTGATACCATCGACCGTTACCGCCACCTGCGCGGTTTCCTTGGAGGTATCTACCGCGGCGAGATACGCCAGGCTCTCAATGCCCTCACGGACATCCGCCGCGACCCCGCCTACACTTTCCCGTGGTTGATAGAGCAGGACGCCAAAGTGCCGAATGCCACCTGCATCTATTTCGTAAAGCACACCAACGGCAAGGGTTACGACTATCCGCAGTACAACCTCCGCGGCAGCGATTTCCGGCACTTGCAGACCCTGCTGCAGAAAAGCGGAGCCCTGCTCGGAATACATTCGAGTTACTACGGCAACTCTATCAGCGAAGCGGTCAAACATCTAACAGCACAGCGGTCTAACAGCAACGCGGTCTTGTTCCACCGCAGCCATTACCTCCGTTGCTCTATTGATAATATGCAAGCCCTCGCCGACGCAGGCATCACGGACGATTTCACCATGGTGTTCCCCGACCGTGCGGGCTTCCGCTTGCAGACCACGCGTGCCGTGCGCTGGATCAATCCTCGCACGATGCAACTCACGCCGCTCACCCTCCACCCCCTCACCGTCATGGACTGCACGTTGAGCAACAGCAACTACATGGACCTGCAAACAGAAGACGAAGCCTACTTCTTCTGCGAACAACTCTTCGACAAGGTCCGCCAATACGCCGGCGACATCACCCTCCTCTGGCACAACAGCATCTTCACTGCCGACAACTACCACAACGCCTTATATATCAAACTTCTAAAAGGCCTCCGCCACTATTCAAAGACACTGTAAACATATGCGCATCATAACCATCATAGGAGCCCGTCCCCAATTCATCAAAGCCGCCATTGTGAGCCATACCATCCGGCAGCACAATGCCTGCTCTTCTGTACAGATAGAAGAGACTCTGCTTCATACGGGGCAGCACTATGATTACAACATGAGCCAAATCTTTTTTGAAGAACTGAACATCCCCGCGCCCCGCTGGCATCTGTCCTGCAACGATTGTACGGTGGAGCAGATGCGCGACGCCATCGTTCCCCTCATAGACGGCAATGCGGACTACATCATGGTCTATGGAGACACCAATTCTACCCTTGCAGGTGCGCTAGCTGCCGAGCAATGCCATATACCGCTCATCCACATAGAGGCAGGTTTACGCAGTTTCAACACCCGCATGGCGGAAGAGCATAACCGCATCGAGACCGACAAACGCAGCCGGTTGCTTTTCTGCCCGACACGGACTGCCGTGGAAAATCTAAAACGCGAGGGCATCACCCGAGGCGTGTATCTGACAGGCGATGTGATGTATGATGCGTCTCTCTTCTTTACCGAACAGGCACACCAACGCTCATGCCTCCTCGATAGCCTCCAAGTCGCCCCCAAACAATATCTTCTTGCTACAATCCATCGCGCCGAAACAACCGACCATCTGGAAAAGGTTGCCAATATCTTGCGTGCGTTTGCACAGATACCATACCCAATTATCCTTCCCCTGCACCCACGTACACAGAAAATGATAGACTCGTCTTCCTTGCTCATCGGTCTGCTCCATGCTGCGTCCAATGTCCGCATTATCCATTCGGTAAGTTATACGGACATGCAACTGCTGGAGCACCATGCAATGTGCATCCTTACCGACTCCGGCGGCGTACAGAAAGAAGCCTATTTCCACCGTGTGCCCTGTGTTACCATGCGCGAGGAAACCGAATGGGTGGAGACCGTGCAGACAGGCTGGAACACCCTTGTCGGCACGGATACACAACAGATAGTGGACGCAGTACACAACCTCTCCACTCCGGCAACAACCATTTCCGAATACGGAAACGGGCACGCTGCCGAACAAATCATCGAACTACTATTATGTCAAAACGCTTAATCATACTTTGTGACGGCTTTGGACCTCCCACCTATGGTCCCCGCATGACCCAATTGTGCAAACACTTGGCGAAAAGCGGCTGGGATATCACCCTGTTTACCGAACAGATGCAAGGGGAATCATATGTAGTACCGAATTGTACGTTCCATAGCCTATCCTACTACCATGGCGGGAAATGGCGTACCAAGATACAATGGGCATTGGATAAGGTGTTTGACTGCAAAGAGCGAAAGTTTTATCGTTTTGTGAGCAAGCATGTTCAAGCAAATACGTTCGACATCATGCTATGCAGTTCGTTCAATGATTTCCCGTTGGAGACTGCTGCCCGCATAGCCAAAGAGAAGAACTTGCCTTTGGTAGTTGATTTGCGGGATATTGCAGAGCAATGGGGCACGGAAAGTTATATGGTGCACCATTTGGGTATGGGACAAATAGGAAAATGGATTACGGCACGGTATCAACAACGAATGATAAAAAAACGTAATAACACCTTACGCCGTGCCAAGATTGTAACAACAATCTCCCCGTGGCATTGTCACATACTCAAGCAATATAACCCCGATACCCGCCTTATCTACAACGGCTACGACCCGGACACCTTTTATAAGACCACCCACGCAGTCCCTGTATTTATCATCTCCTATACAGGACGCATATACGACTTGTCTTTCCGCAACCCGACCCCGTTGCTCCAAGCAGTGGCGGAACTATATCATCAGCAACAGATTGACAAAACGCTGTTCCAAGTGGTCTTCCATGTAGAAAGCGACCTATGCCAACCTTTGCGCGATATAGCACAGCGATTAGGTATAAGTGAGATATGCCGCATTGACGGCTATGTTCCAAGTAACGCCGCCCAAGAATTGCTGCGCAACTCCGCCATCAGCGTTGTCTTGCTACAACAGGAGACTGCACAAGGTTCCCACGGCATTATGACCACCAAGTTTTTTGAGGCTTTGGGATGCGAGAAACCTGTCATCTGCACTCCCTCCGACAACGGTTGTCTGGCAGATACCATACGCGAAACCAACGCGGGCATTGCCTCTGGCGACGTGGAAGAAATCAAGGCATTCATTCTAGAGAAGTACCACGAATGGCAAGCCAACGGCTACACACACCAAGCCGTCCGAAACAAAGAGTTATTCTCGCGTGAATACCAAGCACACCAATTCGAAAACCTGTTTCTGCAATGCCTACAGTAAGCGTCATAGTGCCCATCTACAACACCGCAGCCTACCTGTCCAGGTGCATTGAGTCAATTGTAAATCAGACATATAGCGATTTGCAAATCATACTTGTCAATGACGGTTCTACGGACAACAGCGGTGCGATTGCCTGGGAATGGCAGGCAAAAGATGCGCGCATTGAGGTGTATCACCAGCCCAACCACGGCTTATCCACCGCACGCAACACGGGTTTGCTCCATGCAAAAGGCGAATATCTTTGTTTCATTGATTCGGACGATTATATTGAAGCACAGTTTGTGCAAACATTGGTGGAAAATACAAGCGACAACACTGACTACATACAATTCGGGTATAAACGGGAGAATACGCACAATCAGATTATAGAAGACAAAATACCGCATGGTCGTTACCAACTCACTTCTGCATGTCTTCGCCTGTATAAACGGAACTTTTTGCTGCGGCACCATTTGACATTCACTCCTGACATCCTATATGAAGATGTCATTTTTTCCACGCAACTATGGGCAACCCGTCCGAAAGTGTTTCTGCTGGAGTATAGCGGTTACCATTATACGCTACGCGAAGCCTCTATCACTTCCAAGCGCAACAAAGCAGCAGAAAAAACAGTCTTTCATTGTCTTACCAAACAATTGAAAGAAACGGAATCCTTTCGAGCAAAAGTCATCATCATCTATACGATAATCCGACTAAAAATACATTTTCTAAAATCATGAAAAAGTCTTTCTTTATATTATCATTACTTTTTATCCTTTCCCTTTCTGTATCTGCTACTACCTATTATGCTTCGCCGAAGGGGAGCGGCGACGGTAGCAGTTACACCAAGCCCTGCTCATTTAGCACGGGTATCGGGAAACTGAAAAACGGAGGCGACACGCTGTATCTTTTGGGCGGGCAGTATGACCTCGGCAACACCAAGATAAGCAGCAAGAATGGCAACAGCAATGCCTGTATTGTCATCTCCGGCTATCCGGGCAAGCAAGCGATTCTGGACTTCCGCACCACCTCATACGGCACACGCGGATTGCAGATAGCCAACTCTTGTACTTACCTACATATCAAGAACTTGACGCTGCGTTATTCCGGCAAAAACAACCTCTACAACGAGGGTAGTCACTGCATCTTCGAACACTTGGACATCTACGGTTCTTCCGACACGGGATGCCAAATGAAGAACGGCGGCAACAATCTTATCAAGAATGTGGATTCGCACGACAACTTCGACTACCAGTTGGACAAGTCGGGCAACCTGACCGCCTGCGATTTCGGAGGCAATGCCGACGGCTTCGCCGACAAGCAGCACAGTGGGGCTCCCAACCACTACATCGGTTGCCGCAGTTGGAACAACTCGGACGACGGTTGGGATTTCTTCCAGCGTATCACAACAAGTGAGACCGTCATCGAGCAGTCTGTCTGCTACAAGAACGGTCCCGCTTACTACGATATGCGCAACCACCCGCGCTATCAGACCGACAAAGCGTGGTTTGACCAGTTCAGCACACCGAGGACAGTGACAGATGCCGACGGCAACGAAGTTGTAGTCAGTTTGGAAAAATACCCCAACATGGGCAACGGCAACGGTTTCAAGTTGGGAGGCGGCTATACCGACCACAAGGTGCGTGTGCAACAATGTCTCGCCGTAGCCAACACCGTGAAGGGTTTCGACCAGAACAACAACGACGGCACTATGGTGCTGTACAACAACACGGGGTATATGAACGGCTACGACTTCGGCTTTACCACAAAATACGGCACGCTTACCATCCAAAACTGCCTGTCGTACCAAAGCCAAAACGGCAACGCCACGCAGTCCGCCACCACGCTTGTCAATTCCTATAACAGTTGGAATATCAAAGGATTGCAGGTTAGCACAGCCGATTTCCAGTCCTTGGATACCACGCAAATCCTGCTTCCCCGCGATGCCGACGGCAGCCTGCCTGCCACCACTCTGCTCCATCTCGCCGCAGGCTCTGCACTGATAGATGCCGGCACGGATGTGGGGCTTGACTATACCGGCACCGCGCCCGACCTCGGATGCTACGAGACCGACGGCGTACTGCATCCGACCATCACCTGCATCTCCGCCAACGCGGAGCAATGGGTTGCTGCCAATGAAGAGATACAACCCATTGTTTTCCAATGGGGCGGCGCGGCAACACGGCTCACATGCAGCAGTCTGCCCGCCGGCATCACCTACAAGATAAGCAACAACGGGCACACGCTGACCCTCTCGGGAAGCATAGAGCGAGCAGGCACCTATACTATCACCGTCTCCACCGTGTCGGACATGGCGGAGGTCAACAGCCTCACCGCCACGCTGCATGTCAAGTCTGCCAATGCCCGCAAAGTGGCATATATCACACTACCAGACAGTCCCGAAGACGCACTCATTCTCAACAAGTTACGCCACAGCGATTCAATAAGCGTCAGCGAATTGGATGCCAACAGCACCGACGCGGACTATTCCTCTTACGATGTGCTTATTCTCGGCGCGAAACCCAACAGCGGCGCGGCAGCCTTTGCGCAACTCAAAGGCTACGACAAACCCATGCTCGTACTGAAGCCCTTCCTCTACAAAAACACCGTATGGAGCTGGGGCTCGCCCGTCAATACACAAGATGTAAGCGTAATCGTATCTGACACCAATCACCCTATCTTCCAACATATCCAATTCCATGATTCGAATAGATTAACCCTGTTCACACAGTGCAAGACAAATGCAGTAACCGCTATCAGTGATTGGACGATAGACAATAGTTGCTTGGCTTCGCCTATTTCCGAGCCAACCTATACAAGCATTGCCGATATGCCTGCAGGGACAATCATGAATGGGACTACACTCACACAACGATTGATAACTATCGGCGTCTCAGAATATAGTACTGCCTATCTTACGGAAGACGGTCTGCAACTTATTGAGAATGCTATTTACTACTTATTAGGTTTACCTATCCCTGCACCTTCTACACACCTGCATACACCTATAATCCCCTCCACTGCGACCAAGATACTTACACCAAATGGCGTGCGCATCTGTAGTAACAGGAAATGCTATAACTTGTTGGGACTCGTAGTACCTAATTAAACCGCAAAACACTAATACCATGGATCTACTGCAATTACTTCATCAAGAAGTCGTGCCTGCGATAGGGTGTACAGAGCCGATGGCTGTGGCACTCTGTATCGCAAAAGCAAAAGAGCGGTTAGGCGGAGAGCCTGCCTCTATTTACGTAGCTCTAAGCAAGAATATATATAAGAATGCACTGGCAGTAGGTATTCCTAATACAGATATGACGGGGCTTCCTATTGCTATCGCATTAGGTGCTACTATAGGTAAGAGCCAATATCAGTTGGAGGTCTTGCGTGACGTTACTCCCAAAGCCGTAGAGTATGCCAAACAATATATAGAGCGCACACCTATCACCATCGAAATGGATATGCATGCTCCGGATATATTATATATCCATGCTGAGGTCAGACGTAGATTCGACAGTATAGAACATACTGCCACGGCAACAATCCAAGGTTCGCATACACATTTCGTAGATAAGGACTCTGTTCATACATCAAGCCTTGATACACAGCTGACATATACGAACAACTCACTAAAGTTACTCGATGTGTACCATTTTGCCACCACAACTCCATTAAACGATGTACGTTGGCTGTTAGATGGAGCAAAGATGAATATCCGCGCAGCCGAACAATCGTTTGAAGGCAATTACGGGCATGGTCTCGGTAGGTTGCTTCACAGAGACAATATTTCTGCATCATCACCCATTGAAACAATCTTCGGCGACACATTGTTCACTAAGATACTCAGTTATACCAGTGGAGCATGCGACGCACGCATGGCTGGAGCAATGATGCCTATTATGAGCAATTCAGGTTCCGGCAATCAGGGGATATCCTGTTCTATTCCTGTCTATCTCTATGCTACCGAACATCAATGCTCTGAAGAACAAACTCTTCGGGCACTAACTCTGAGCAACTTGACCGTCATTTATATCAAACAATCCCTCGGCCGCCTTTCCGCTCTATGCGGATGCGTAGTTGCCGCTACAGGTTCAGCCGCAGGTATCACATACCTTATGGGAGGAGGCTATACAGAAATAACGTATGCTATCAAAAATATGATAGCCAATATATCCGGCATGATATGCGACGGTGCCAAACCCGGCTGCGCCCTAAAAGTAACAAGCGGCGTTGCAACCGCCATCCTGTCCGCCTCTTTGGCTATGCAACATTCGTTTGCCGACAGCACAGAAGGAATCGTTGAAGACGACATAGACCGCACCATACACAACCTGACACGTATTGGTAGAGACGGCATGACACAAACCGATGATTTGATATTGGATATTATGACTCATAAACATATAAGATAAAAATGAAAAGCAGAATTATCAACCTCTTATTTGCGCTATTGTGCACACTTGTTCTACATGCAGAAGATGCTGTTTATCAAGAAATCAACTACACTATCAATCCCGACTTTGGGACAGCCGAAGTTGCCCAAAACTTCAAAGTAAGCGGAGAATTGTTCATTCCCGACGAGATTACTATAGACGCCGAGACTTACCGTGTAACCTCTATTGTAGACAAAGCGTTCAAAGGATGCAAGAACTTAACAGCAATAGTTCTACCAAAGTCTATTGAACGTATCTATCGTAGTGCTTTCGAGGGAACAGGTATTATGCTAAACAAAAACAATTGGGCAGAAGGGGCATTATATATAGACAGTTGCTTAATCGCTACAGACAAGACTATTAAGGGGAAATACATTATTCCGGAAGGCACACGCGTAATCGCAGCAGGAGCATTCAAGGACAACAAATCACTCACACGCGTGGAGTTTCCGTCCTCTGTCACTCGTATTGACCACGAGACATTCCGCAACTGCAAAAACTTAACGCGGGCAGTCATTCCCACTACTATCACCTCCATAGGTGAAGATGCTTTTACCAATTCCGGCATTTATAACAACGATAAGAAGTGGAAGAAAGGAGCATTGTATATTGACGGCTGCTTGATTGCCGTTAACGATAATGCCCCTGCCAAGTTTGTCTTCAAAAACAAATTCCCTACCCGGCTGATAGCCGAACGGGCATTTGCCAACAACAAGCAAATCAAGTCGGTCGTTATTCCTGCAGGTATTGATAATATTCCTGCTGCCGCTTTCTACCAATGCGAAAACTTGACTGAGATTGTTATTCCTACAACTGTCCAACGTGTAGGTAACTTCGCTTTCTATGGCTGCACTCTTCTCAAAACGGCTCCCCTACCGGACGCCGTACACGAAATCGGCATGGGCGCGTTCTACGGCTGCCGAAATCTACGTGAGCAAAAGTTATCCAACGAAGTCAAGATTATCCCGCAGGCATGTTTCTATATGTGCCATACAATAAAGTACTTCACTTTGCCCACCCAACTACGCAAGATAGACAATGGCGCCTTCGGAGGATGCTCGTCATTAGAGAATATCAAATTCCCTGCCAGCGTAGAAGAAATAGGCGAGATGGCATTTGCAGGTTGTGCATCCCTAACAGAAATCACCTTGCCGGAGAAACTGCCCAGCCTGAGCAAAGGACTATTCCAAAGTTGTACACACCTGCGCAAAGTAGTGCTGCCGGAAGGCACATACGCTATAGGAGACGAAGCTTTCAAAGGGTGTGTCGCACTTATGAATGTCAACATTCCAAAATCAACTTTCCGTATAGGGAAATACGCATTCCAGAACTGCCAACAGATGCACGGTATCGCTCTTGTCAACCATATACACGTTATTGAAGAAGGTGCTTTCAAAGAGTGCAAGATGTTGGAAGAAATCATACTGCCGGAGCAATTAACTGTACTAAGCAAGAACGTATTTGCACAATGTATCAGCCTTCGCAGTATCAAGTTCAACACGCGGCTCCGTATAATAGAGCAAGCGGCTTGTGCCGATTGCCGCCAGCTACGCGAGTTAACTCTCACAGATAGCATTCAAATCATAGGAGACGAAGCGTTTATGGGATGCAAGAACTTGCGCAAAGTAGTATATCCAAAGGGTTTACGCAAGATAGGAACGGCCGCTTTCAAAGATTGCGAGAGTCTCCTTGCTCCTATGTTTCCGAGCGATATCGTCATCGGCAGAAATGCGTTCAAAGGCTGCAAAGAACGCTAACCACCCTACAAAGTACTACTTGAGCGGAACAAAGCGGTATCGGATTTCGTTTCCCATATCCACTACCATGTAGTAGGGACTTTCTGCAGGATCTTGGCACGAATCGACAATAATGTATTCTGTTCCTGCATAGCGAGTAACTTCGCGGCTATGATCGTGCCCACACCAATACATATCTACGCCTGACGAACCCAAGAGATGCGTCAGTTCGTATGTTTCTTCGACTGAGTAGTTGGAAGTATGTCCCTGCGAATTATCCTGCTTGAACATGTGCGTGTGCGTAAAAACAATCGTATGCCGATAGCCCTGTTCGGCTTTTTCTGCAAGCAAAGTGCGCAACCAGTCTAATTGCTCCGTACCTAAAGTGCCTTCGGCAGAGTCCAAGCAAATAAACAAGTCCAACATGTTTCCCTCTTTGTCCTGCGTATCAAACCAATAGGTTGCCGTTCCAAAGTACGTACGGAAGATGTGCCATTGGTTGAAATAGATATCGTGATTCCCCGGCGTCAAAAAGAACTCTGCCATGTCTCGTCCGCCCGACTCCAGCGTATTCCGCACAACAGAAACCGCATGCTCGTAATTGTCTTGCGCATTAATCAGGTCGCCCAAATGGATAACTAAGCGCGCAACCGTATCCTCAGCATAGGTTTCCATGATATGTTGCAGATTACGATGCGTAGAATCAATATGCGAATCAGTACAAACATAAACGCGGTAATCTGTTTCTACTTGCACATGCCGCGCGCCAACACTATCATTATAAGCCGCAGACTCCCCAAAGCGCGTATCCACCTTCGGACTTGTACCGTTGAACATTCCCGGTATATCGTAGTTCGGATTGCAAGCACATAAGCCGAACAAGCCTAAACAAGCAGCAATAAAAGTCTTTCTCATACCCATAGTATTAAAAACAATAACAGAACCCTGCACGTACAGAAGCACTATACAGCGTTGCATTCAAGTGGAACATACCCGTCGGTTTGCATTCCGCCTCCGCCAAGACCCGCCAATGGTTATCCACATCATAGCGACCGCCAAGCATAAAGATAGGCTGCCACATACGCTCCATCTGGAAGTCATCCACGTTGGCGATACAAGCCGATATATTCCAGTTGCACGTCTGCGGACGGCAAAAGACCTCCAAACGATAGAGCAGATTAAAGGGCTCTATATTGTATGTCTCGGTAGTGTGCCAGTCTCTATCCCACGAACTCATCACACGCCCGAACATACCGATATTCAAAGATACATAGTCCATCCTATATCCTACCGACAAAGCCGCACAGAAGTCGCCCTGACGGTTGCGGGCTACGGCACGATAAAGCAACTCCGTTTCAAGAAACAATTCGCCCGCGGGCAAAGCAAACTTCGGACGCAATACCGCCGCACCCGTATAAACTGCCGCAGAAGACAACTGCACATTCGCTTGCATTTCAAAGTAAGGATTGATTGGCATCAACGCTCGGATATCGACATTTCCCATGTGCCCCCACGTGCGGTTGTAGGCATACTCGCCCATAATACCCAGTTGGTAACGCGACTCTCCAAAGCCGCGTAAGGAATGCCCGTCTTTGGCTATATACTCGGTCGGGGAAGCTGCGGTTGCGACCCAAGCAAGGCAAATGGCTATGAGACTAAGGCAGGCTCGCTTGATACCCAAAAGCAACAGGAAGGTAGTGCATTCTCTCGGCGAAGACAGCTCTCGTTGCCGTGTCGTTGCCGTGTCGTTGCCGTGTTTTTGCCGTAATCGACCGCTTATCGACCGCTTATCGACCGCTAATTGTCGGCTTTGATTTCTCATATATTCTTCTAATTCGATTTTCATTTAGGGTATGGTTACTATGGTGTAGCCCGCTCCGCCTCGATCGGGGTCTCCGTCCTTGAACAGCAAAGGGGCGTCTCCGCGCTTGCGCAGTTGCTTGTTGCGCGCCTCAAGGTGCTCACGCACGACCTGTTTGAGTGCTCCCGTACCCGTTCCGTGGAGAATAGTAACCTCGCCGGCATTCACCATTATGGCGTCGTCCATGTAGGCAATCAAGCGCTCCAATGCCTCGTCGGCACGCATCCCGCGCAAGTCGAGTGTGCGCTCGAACGACAAGACCCGTTGGCGAATGGTATTGCGCATCACGGGATTACTGACGGGCAGGTCTTTGCTTATTCCTTTGAGTTCGCGGAAATCGTGGAGGACTTGCTTTTTGCGCGGCTCTTTCTCCACCGGAATGGGCGTTACTTCCCGCTTCATTTTCTCAACCCGCGCACGCGCTTGCAGGGTTTGCTGCTTGTTTGCCTTTGCTTCTTTAATCTCGCGAATGGTTCGTTCGATAGTCGCATTACTTGCCTGCAAGAGTTCAGCCGCCTGTTTCTTTGCTTCGTCCAGCATCTCGCGTTGTTTCTTCTTCAGCCCCGCAATCTCTTGCTCGTAATAAGCAATCCGCTCTTCGAGATGTTTCTCACGTTGTCGAACCGCTTGCCGCTTGTTTTCCCAATAGCGCTTGTCGCGCGCTATATCCTGCAACTGTTTGTCGTAGTCGATATGCTCTTCGCCTACCAAGTCGGTTGCATGCGCTATAATCGTCTCGGGGAGACCGATTTGGCGCGCTATCTCTACGGCAAAACTACTTCCCGCCTGCCCAATACTGAGTTGGAAAAGCGGCTTCATCTGCCCGCGGTCGTAGAGCATAGCACCATTCACGACTCCTGCTGTACTTTCCGCGAAGTGTTTCAGATTGGTATAGTGCGTCGTAATCACTCCGAAAGCCTGCTGCGCCACGAGTTGCGCCAAAACCGCCTCTGCTATAGCTCCGCCGATAAGCGGCTCCGTGCCTGTGCCGAACTCGTCTATCAACAACAACGTTTCCGCATCAGCGTTGCGCACGAACACCTTCATATTGCGCAGGTGGCTGGAATAGGTTGACAAATCGTCCTCAATAGATTGTTCGTCTCCGATATCAATCATTATTTGCCGAAAAATACCCATTCGGCTCGTCTCCGCGAAGGGCACAAGCAAGCCACATTGCACCATATACTGCAAAAGTGCGACCGTTTTGAGGCAGACCGACTTTCCTCCCGCGTTCGGTCCACTAATGACCAGCAACCTGTTTTCGTTCGCCTGCAAGCGTATAGAAAGAGGAACAACCTGCTTGCCCTGCTGCTGAAACTTAAGGAACAAGACCGGGTGACGCGCTTCTTGCCAGTCAATCAAAGGCGTATCCGCTATTTCGGGACGAATGGCATGCAGGGTCTGCGCCAGCAAAGCCTTGGCACGCAGGAAGTCCACATACGCCAACATCCGCTCTGTCTCCATTATCACAGGCACATTGGGGCGAAGGACAGCCGTCAGTTCTTGCAAGATACGCAAGCGTTCACGGCGCTCTGCGCCCTCCAACTCACGGATACGGTTGTTCGCCTCCACAACCTGTTGCGGCTCGACATAAACCGTTTTTCCCGTTGCCGACTCGTCGTGGACTATACCGCCAATCTTGCGTTTGTACGCGGGTGGCACAGGAATAACCAAGCGCCCTTCGCGCAAGGTAGGCGCACTATCCTTCTCCACTATCCCTTCTGCTTGGGCTTGGCGCAATATCTGATTGAGCACGCGCCCGACACTACTCTGCGCCAGCGTCAACTCGTGGCGGATGCGCCCCAACTCGGGCGAAGCGTTGTCCGCCAAACGCCCGTATTTGTCAATCGTGCGGTCAATCAGCCGCACTATGTCTCCGAGGCTCAGGAAGTCCGATGAGCGTCCGTTGAGAGTCCGAACAGCATGCAAGCGCGGAAAACGCGCCTCGTCCAAAGACGCAAAGAACGCTTCCAACCGCCCGGCGTAGTCGATGGTTTGGCGCAAGGAGAACAACTCTGCCTCGTCCAAGAACAAGCCCTCTATACGAATGCGCGCCAGCGCCTCACGCAGGTCGTGAATCTCTCCGCGGGGAAATGCTAACGAGCCGTCCTCGAGCACGCGCTTCATCTCGTCGGTCTCGGACAACAAACCAACTATATCTTCATAGCCGGTCAGGAACGACATCGCATCCACTTGCTCCCTGCCCAAGAGGGAAGCACACCGTTTGCGCAACTCGTCACGCAAGACGCAGAAGTCAATTTTTTGCTCTATATTATCCGGATAAATCACGTCTGTATCAACTTAGAATACGTACATCCCGCAACACTTTCGCCCCGACTGCCTCGTTGAGTTTCGCGACCAGTTCGAACCTATTCTCGAACAACTGCGCCCTGAGCGCGGCACTATATATATGGACGATAAGCACTCCGTCTTTGACCTCTACGCTACGGGTCATATGCGCGACCGTTTTGCCCATCACTACCTGCCATTTCTCCACGACCTCCGTCTCCAAAACGGGTTTCTCCAAGCCCGACTCGCGCAGGTATTGCGGCAGTACATCTGCCAAAGATTGCGTTTTACCGCGCATAAAAGCCTATTTTTGCTTGCGCAGCAAGATCTGCTGGCGCGTTTTGAACACTTGTACAGACGGCGCAAATCCATTCAGTTTCTGCACCTTACGCATCTGTATGCCCTCGCGCTGGCAGACTTGCCAAAGGGTCTCGCCCGGGTGCACCCACATAAGCGCTTTCTCCTGCGGAACGGTACATTTCTTACGCGACAAGAAGACTCTGTCGCCTGCCGCCAAATCGCGCCCCAACGCATCGTTCCACTCCCTGAGCGTGCGCTCTTTCACGTTCATGCGGAAGGCTATATTCGCATAAGTATCACCCTCGCGGGCAATAATATATTTCAGTCCGTTGCAGGTATGTTTGGCATGGGTCAGCAAAAAAAGCTGTTTCTCCTTGTAGGCAGACAGCGGCTCGACATATTCCCCGTCCAGCGCGGTATTGGAAACAACGGCAGGAGCAGTAGGAGAAAGGACTTTATTCTGCGGTTGTGCCTTTGGCGTTGGTGTCCCCGAAACCATAAACGAGGCGGCAATAGTATCCAAACGATAGTCTTCAATCAACTTAATCAGCTTCTTCGGATACGCGGGGTCCGTAGCGTAGCCGCATTGCTTGAGGCGATATGCCCAACCCGAATAGTCCTCTACGACAATCTCGAAACAAGTTTGATAGCGAGGACGTTGCAAGAACAACGCGTGGTCCTTGAACGACTCAGCCGCATCGCCGTAAACGCGAAAACAATCGTCCTTTGCATCATCGTCGTGGTAATAATTGCCCCCCATCCAATCGGAGGTACACTTGATACCGAAATGGTTGTTCGCCTCACGCGCCAACTCGCTTGTACCGGCAGCAGATTCCAGCAATCCCTGCGCCAAGATGATACTTGCAGGAATACCGTAATCGTGCTGGTTGGCAACCGCCGTCTCGCTCCATTGCACTATATATGCCAAGTATTTCTCATTCTGCTGTTGCCCGAACGCAACAAAAACACTTGCGACTGTCAGTAAGCTAAAAAGGAATATCTTTCTCATTTTGTATGTTGTTTTAGCGTGCAAAGTTAATACAAAATTTGCACATATCCAAAAATGCACGTATCTTTGCAGCAACAAATTCAGATTTTTATTATGAAACGATTTTTGGCTTATATTTTTCTGCCGACAGTGTGCGCGCTTGTGTTATCAGGTTGCGAATACAGTTTCTCCCCCGGCAATGAACCTTGCACCAACAGCGCGGTTATTTCACTTCACATCAGTCAGAACCAATGGCAGTGGTCCGCAGACGGCAGCTATTTCTACTACACGTTCAACAACATCAATGAGCTGACTACCAATGTATTCAACAATGGTATTGTCAGTTGCTACCGCGAATACAATATCGGTACGCCCGACGCGTATCAGATTCCTCTGCCGCAGACGTTACACAAAGCGGAAAGTGTTACAGAGAACGGCAATACATACTATGCTTTTTATACCCAAACAATTGATTATTCGTTTCTGCCGGGGACGGTTGAGATTGTGCTTACGAACTCCGACTATGCCTATGGCACAGAGAATCCAGAATCGATGAATTTCCGCCTGTGTTTGCTGTGGAATAAATAACGTGAACTCGGCATACGGTTTATACACAAAAACAAACAATAATTGTGACAAAAACAACAAAAAAGATACTATTTGAGTATTACCAAAAACCAAGTTAGTAATTGAGCGAAGAAATAGTCCTCACATATTGAAATCACGTTATATTAACAACAAATGACGTGTAGAAAGATGAAAAAAGTATTCTTCATGATGATTTGTATGGCGCCGGTGATGGTGGCGTGCAATGTGCGTTCGGCGCAGGATAAGCAGTCGGAGAACGTAGTCGAAGATTCGATTGCGACCACCATGGAAGGCAACGCAGTAGCGGCAGAAAACAGCGCGGACGCAGAAGCCGTGATGAGTGCAACCGAACCAACAGAGGAAGAGATTGCGCCGGCAGAGCCCGCGAAAGCATCGGGTTCTTCTGCTTCCGCTTCATCCTCCTCAAACGGACGATACGGCAATGATGCAGGGAGTTATAATCATTCGGGGGACTATGGTAGTTCCAGTTCGGACAGAGAGAAAAGCGACTTGGAAAAACTGCGCGAACACTCGCCGAACGACAACTACCTGTTGGGCTTTGATGAAGACGTGGACGACGTACACGACATGGAAATCTACATGGAAGATTATTGACAAACCGCTTGCAGGGCACAGAATTTTAGGTCAGTATGTACGAAAAGTGGTGCTCGAGCTTGTATAATTGCCGATTTTGTCGTATCTTTGCGGGCTATTCCCAAAAGATAGCACTTATTTAACACGGAAAAACCATGAGAGAGTACGAAGTGAAGACTTTGGTTCGCTCCTACAGTTGGGACGAACTGAGCCAAGAACAGCAAGAATTACTCACCATTGCCAAACAGCAGACACAGCATGCCTATTGCCCCTATTCGCATTACCATGTAGGCGCCGCTGCCCGACTGGAAAACGGCGTGATAGTAGTAGGTGCCAATCAGGAGAATGCCGCTTATCCGAGCGGTTTGTGCGCAGAGCGTGCCGCCCTATTTGCCGCCGGTGCACAGTATCCCAAAGAGCCGGTATTGCAACTGGCGATAGCGTGCTACACGCAGGGAAATTTCACGGAATTGACCGCCAGCCCGTGCGGCGCCTGCCGACAGGTGATGGTAGAAACGGAGCACCGATACGGCAAGCCGATGGAGATACTGCTCTACGGCGAGAAAGAAATATGCGTATTCCGTAGTGCCGCAGATTTGTTGCCGCTGACTTTCGTTTCGGAGTCGCTAAGCGGCAAATAGCAATAAGAGGCACAAAAAAGATTGTTAAGAAAAGGTGCACTGCGAGCTGTGCATATTGTGAGATTGCGTAATCCGATTAAGAAAATAGACATCTATCTGCTCAAGAACTTCCTCGGGCTGTTCTTGGCGACATTTTTCATCTGTATCTTCGTATTGCTGATGCAGTTCGTATGGATGCATGTCAAGGATTTAGTGGGTAAGGGCGTGGAGGTTTCCGTACTGGGTGAGTTCTTTATTTACGCGGTCGCCAATGTAATTCCGCTGGCTTTGCCCCTTGCCATCTTGCTGGCTTCGCTTATCTCGTTCGGCAACTTAGGCGAGAAATTCGAACTGACAGCCATGAAAGCGGCAGGAATATCGCTATTCAGGATTATGCGACCGTTGGTAGTGGGCGTAGCCATGATTGCCGTAGGCGCATTCTTCTTCTCGAACTACGTATTGCCGAAATCGCAGATGAAATTGTGGGCGTTGATATTCTCGCTGCGTCAGAAGTCGCCCGAACTGGATATACCCGAGGGAGAGTTCTACGACGGTGTGCGCGGCTACAACATCTACGTGCGGCACAAAGACACCAAGACAGGCTTGCTGTGCGACTTGATGATTTACGACTATTCGGCTGGGTTTCAGAACGCAACGGTGATGGTGGCGGACTCGGGGCGACTGGCTTTTTCCGCCGACAAGAAATACCTTATCCTGCGACTATACAGCGGCGAGTCGTTCGAAAACCTGAGTCAGCAGCAACAACGCGTAACGGGAACGCAACAGAATATCCCTTACCGACGTGAGACCTTCGCGGAAAAACAGCTGCTGATTGATTTTGATGCCGAGTTTAACCGCTATGACGAATCGGTATTGGAGGATCAGCACGTATCGAAAAATGTGGTTCAGCTGATTCAGTCTATCGATTCCGTGCAGGTGCTGGCACACGAAAAGAGTCAGGAACAGAGCAAGAATCTCGTGGAAAACCGCTACTTCGGACGCGAGCGCAAGTCGGGAAGGCAACTGATTGCCGTCGAACCGGCGGAAGCGACGAATTACAGCATAGATTCGCTATTCGCACATTTCTCGCAAGCCCAGCAACGGACCGCGCTGGACATCGCCATCGACAAAGCCACTATGCAACGCGACCAAGTGGAATACAATGCGCTGCTATTGGACGATTCGCAACGCTACATCCGCAAGCACGAGATAGAGTTATACCGCAAGTTCACGTTGGCATTTGCCTGCCTGATATTCTTCTTTATCGGCGCTCCGCTGGGGGCGATAATCCGCAAGGGAGGATTGGGCGCGCCAGTGGTCATCTCAGTAGTGATGTTTATTATCTACTACATCATCGACAACACCGGTTACAAGATGGCTCGCGAGGCGTTGTGGCCCTGCTGGGCGGGTATGTGGCTCAGCTCGTTCGTACTGCTGCCTATCGGTATATTCCTAACCTACAAGGCCGCCACCGACGCCGCGTTGCTCAATCCGGAAGCATGGCTCAAGCTGTACGACAGCATCAAACATAAGATAGTAAAGTTGCTAAAGAAAAGAACTACTCATATCATCAAGTACAAGCAATTATGGTAAATACGATAGAGGAAGCCTTGGAGAACATCCGCGCAGGCAAATTTGTAATAGTAGTGGACGATGAAGACCGCGAGAACGAAGGCGATTTCATCATTGCGGCGGAGAAAATAACGCCGGAGAAAGTGAATTTCATGCTCAAGCACGGTCGCGGTGTGCTCTGTGCACCAGTGACGGAAGAGCGCTGCGCGCAACTCGGGCTGATGCACCAAGTGGCTAACAACACGTCGATGCTCGGTACACCTTTTACCGTTACGGTGGACAAATTGGAAGGGTGCACCACGGGCGTGAGCGCTGCCGACCGCGCAGCCACCATTCTGGCGTTGGCAGACCCTTCGTCCAAGCCTGAGACATTCGGCAGACCCGGGCATATCAACCCGCTTTATGCGCGTGCAGGAGGCGTTTTGCAGCGCGCGGGACATACCGAAGCGGCAGTGGATTTAGCACGTTTGGCGGGCTTAAAACCGGCAGCGGCACTCATAGAGATTATGAATCCGGACGGCACAATGGCGCGCATGCCCCAGCTCCAACAAGTGGCGCAAGAATACGGACTCAAACTGATCACCATAAAAGACCTGATTGCCTTCCGCCTAAGACAAAGCAACAACGAACAAACGTCCGTTGCGCCAACAACACAGACGCTGCAGGACGTACTGATAGAACGCGGAGAAACGGTGTTCTTGCCCACCGAATACGGTGAATTTCAGCTGACTCCGTTCCGCGATTTGAGCAACGGTTTGGAGCACGTGGCGCTGGTGAAAGGCGAATGGAAAGAAGGCGAACCGGTCTTGTGCCGCGTCCATTCCTGCTGTCTGACGGGCGATGTATTCGGCTCTATGCGTTGCGAATGCGGCGAGCAGTTGCACCGCGCTATGCGCATGATAGAGAAAGAAGGGCGCGGTATTGTTGTATATATGAACCAAGAAGGACGAGGCATCGGCTTGATGAACAAGATACGTGCCTACAAACTGCAAGAACAGGGCGATGATACCGTTGAGGCGAACGTACACTTGGGCTTCAAACCTGACGAACGCGACTATGGCGTAGGCGCGCAGATACTCAAGGAGATGGGGGCAACCAAGTTGCGATTAATGACCAATAACCCCGTGAAGCGTGTTGGTCTGGAAAGCTACGGGATTGAAATTGTGGAAAATATCCCTATCGAGATACAGCCGAATCCGTACAACGAGCGCTATATGCGCACCAAGAAAGAACGGATGCACCACGATTTGCACCTCGTCTGACCCTTATGTTGAGCGTCCTAACAAGATTTGGCACGATAATTGAACAATAGATTGTGTATGCGCTTCGGAAGACATAGCGCATATCGGCAACCACTCATTAACTATTAAAACTTTTGTATTATGAAACGTTTGGTATCTTTTCTATTTGCATTGCTGCTCGTAGGGGGCATGACAATGCGGGCAGACGAAACGATAACCGTTTCTGCCAACAGCTCAGACATTTCCGACGGGCTGGATCTCAAAGTGGTAGCTAAGTTGTTCGCGCAAGCCAAAGACTTGGAAGAATTTGAGACGCTACTCAATAACCCCGACTCCGCTTTCTGCAATTTAGACCTCAACGGAGACGGAATGGTAGATTATATCCGCGTGGTGGAGACCGGAGAAAGCAACAAGCGGCTGGTGCTGCTCCAAGCCATCTTGGCGAAGGACATCTATCAGGATGTAGCAACTATCTACGTAGAGAAATCCGCTGAAGAGAAAGTGTCAGTGCAGGTAGTCGGCGATGAGTATATCTACGGCAAGAACTATATCATCGAGCCCGTCTATGTTTATCGCCCGATAATCTATGATTGGTTCTGGGGTCCGACATGGTATGCTTGGTCATCGCCGTGGTATTGGGGATATTATCCGTCTTGGTGGTATGCGCATTCACTGTGGGCATATGATGCCTATTGGCACCACTGCTATACATTCCATCACCGCCACCCATATTGCAGTTTCCATTACGCACGCGAGCCGCGCCCGGCTATCCGTGATATGCGCGCAGGAATCAGCCGGAGGGACTACGCTGCTGCCCACCCCACCCGCTCGTTCGAGCATCGTAACGCAGGGGTAAACAATGTACGAGACATGCGCTCTACGCGCACTCAGGTGGCGGCAACACGCAACAGCGCAGCGGGTGTATCTACCCGTCAGGCAGCAACGGGAGCGACACGGTCTTCCGTACACCAATCATCTGATGGACAAGCAACGGCAAGCACGCGCAGCACGGCTGCAAGCCGCACCTTCGGAAGCCAAAATACGGCAGCGGCACGCACCAGCACAGCTACCCGTACAAGTGCCACGACACGTACTGCTTCTGCTGCAACAACACGGACAGGTGCAGCTTCAACAACGACACGCACGCCGGCTTATACAACTACTACAACACGCACAGCGGCTACAGGTAGCAGCACGCGCACAGCGGCTTCCACGCCGACACGGGTGAACAATTCAGCGGCAACAACTACCACCCGCAGCAATGTCAGTTCCTCGACGCATACCCGTAGTACATACAACGGCAGTTATAATGCGCCTGCAACGACACGCAGCAGCTACGATAGCGGTAGCACACGTAGCACCGGCAGCTACAACCATGGCGGCAGTTACGGCGGTAGCACACGCAGCAGTGGCAGTTATGGTGGAGGTAGCACACGTGGAGGTGGATATAGTGGCGGAAGTACACGCAGGTAATATGTATCTATACGAAAGAATAAAAAGAGGGTGTAGCGTTTATGCCCTCTTTTTTTGTGTGTGATTTGCGCCTCAAAATTGTATATGTAAAAAAAAAGTTGTACCTTTGCGAATTGTTTAGCTGAAAATATATGTTTGAACTGATAGCGGTAATAGCGAGTTTTGTAGTACAGAGCAACAAAGAGGTTTCTGCAGAAGGTATACTGCCGGAAAACTCCACAGCGAGTTACCATTGTTCGTACAAGAAAGGACAACTGACGGCAGGCAATACGGCGACGTTAACACTCTCGGGGTGGGAAAACATAGATATTCAAAGTGTCAAACTATCGATGAAATCAAACAAAGCCGCAGGAGCAGGGTCCTTGGAAATGAGAGTGGACGATAAGCCAGTTTGGGCTATCTTAGATAGCGGCTTCGACAATTGGTACGGTTCGTACTCTTCTGATTATGTACCTATTGTGCATTCGTTTTCTCCCGCTGTGCGCACTACCGACGGAGCTATTACAATTACCATCTCGGCGTCTCAAAACTCGCTGTATATTGCCGGTTACGAGATTGCTTATACCAAAGCGGCACCACGGCCATACGAAGTTTCTCTCATGGCAGGGACGAGCACTCCCGCTCAGGTGCTTACCGAATCTGTTGCGGGGTCCGGCGTCCTCCTGCCTTCGCTCCCCGACGAAGTGGGCTGGTGGTTTATCGGCTGGAGCGAGTCTCCCGTCAACCGAACAGCCCAAAAGCCCGATATACTGCCTGCCAGCGAACGTTTTTATCCGCATTCGGACACTCGTCTTTGGGCGGTTTATACAGATTATATCGTTTCTGTTTCCGACATGCGCCAGTGCGTGGATTTACAATCAGATTATTACATAATGGCGTATCCTATACTGGACAAGGCTTTTGCCGGTCCGGTGGAAAACGCCACCCTGCCCGTGGCAGATATCCGACTGACTCACGTTGAGGGAGAAGGCTGGTATGAATGCCAATTCGGTCAAAATAACGACTGGGTGTACTATATTGATTTCGCTGCCGATAGTACGGCGTCTATTGTCCATGCGGGAACAGGCACCCACGTGGGCTACAATGCCACTCACAATGCCCTTTCGCGCGACAACGTGCGGTGGCGATATCGGCTATTGGCTGATACTACAGTGGCTTTCTATACCCCCGATAACGACAGCACGGTGGCAACTCTTTGGGTGACGACACCGGGCCTCGGCGAGTGGGAGGGCAAACTATTGCCTGGGATAAACGCCCGCAAGTTGCAGAAGCAGACTCTCCTCTATAAAGCCGCATTGCAACCTGATTTTGTATATTATACTTCTTACCCGAACGGTACGGACATTGTCCGTGTGCGCGAAGACAACGCCGCTGAAACGGTGATGCCGTTCGGTATATATGAACTCTATATCCGTGACGGAAAAAAGAAAATAAAGTTGCGTAATTGATATGAAGACTTTCAGATTTGTTTCGACGATGTGCTTGCTGGCAGTGTCTATGTGGCTGCATGCCGACTTGCTCTCCGACCTGTTGGACGGCGACTACAACGCACATACCATGACTACCGAGCAGCAGGACAGCGTGTTGGGGAACGTGCCGCAAGGGCGTTTCCGCTTGGAATACGAAAACAAGCAGACACTCTTCCGACATTCGTTCCTCGCCGACTATTATATCGTGGACAACCAAAAACATACGCGTACGCACCTGAGCGACACCCTTGTACGCGACGCACTGCTTTCGCCGGACGGGCGCTATATTGCCTTCGTCAAGGGCAACAACCTCTACCTGCACAAGTTGGATTTCGGCACGGAGGTTGCCATCACAACAGACGACAATTCGCAGATATTCAATGGATTGACCGACTGGCTCTACGAGGAAGAGTTCGGCGTTACAGCCCTGTTTGCCTTCTCGCCGGACTCCAAGCAACTGGCTTTCGTCCGTTTCGACGAGACTGAAGTGCCAACCTTCGAATGGCAGGAGTTTTTGGGCGGCACCTACCCCGCCAAAGACTCGCTTCGTTATCCGAAAGCAGGCGAGCCCAATGCCAAAGTGAGCGTATGCGTCTATGATATCAAGACCAAGACCATACGCACGATGCAGACGCACGATGCAGACGAGGATGTCTATCTGCCCCGCTTGCGCTGGACCAATCCGCAGCAGCATGGCAAAGAAATGAGGCCTGCCGATTTGGCGGTGCTCAAACTCAACCGAGACCAAACCAAAATGGAAGTGCTGCTTTGCAACCCGCGCTCCACGGTGACGCGCTTGCTCTACAAAGAGGAGAGCCGCGACTATTTCATTGACTACGAACTATTCGACCAATGGCGCTGGTTGTCCGACAACCGTATGATTATCCTCAGCGAGAAAAGCGGCTGGCGGGCAACGTATCTCTATTCCGCACAAGGCATACAGCAACAGCAGCTGACCAAAGACGGCGTAGATATTACGGCACTCTACGGTTTCAACGAAGCTACGCAAACCCTCTTCTACCAACAGGCTACATCTCCTATAACGCGGCAGGGCATGGCGATGAATATCAAGCGGGGAACGGTCGTACCACTTACCGACAACGACGGAACGCACGACCTTACTTTCTCCCATGATTTCCGCCAAATGATTGATTGCTACCAGAGCCTCAACACACCCAACCGCTATTCCCTCTATTCGCTCGCGAAAGACGCTGCGCCCAAGTTGCAGAGTGTGCTCTTGGACAACAGCGACCTTACCCGGCAGTGGGCTGCACTCAACTTGCCCGAGAAAGAGTTCTTCTCTTTCGCTACTGAGCACGGCGACCGGCTCAACGGCTATATACTCAAGCCCAAGCATCTACAAGCAAACCGGCGCTACCCCGTCGTGCAGCTGCAGTATTCCGGCCCGCAAAGCCAACGCGTGCTCAACCGTTGGCGCAAACGATGGGAGTATTATCTCGCCGACCAAGGCTATGTCGTCGTTTGTGTGGACGGGCGCGGTACCGACTGCCGCGGGCGCGCTTTCCGCAATGCCTCGTATATGCAACTCGGCCTCGTTGAGGCGCAAGACCAGATTGCCGCCGCCCGATATGTACAAACACTCCCGTTTGTGGACGATCAGCGCCTATGCATATGCGGCTGGAGCTACGGAGGATTCCAGACTATCATGACTATGTCCCAACCCGATAGTCCCTTCCGTTGTGGCATTGCTATTGCACCTGTTACCGACTGGAGGTTCTACGACACCGCCTATGCCGAGCGATATATGCGACGACCGCAGGTGAACGAAGCAGGCTATCAAGCGGCAGATCTCGTCGCGCGGGCGGAGCAGCTCAACGGGCAACTGCTCATCGTTCATGGGCTCGCGGACGACAACGTACATGCGCAGAATACGCTCCTTTATGTGGACGCTCTCGTACAAGCAGGAAAGCAGTTCGACATGCAGATTTACCCCGACGACAACCACTTCCTAAAGAAGCGCGGCAACTACCTGCACCTCCATCAGAGCCTGATGCGATTCCTGAGAAACAACCTGTAATAAACGAATAAACCTCTTATAGACTCATTTTAATACAAAACAATATCATGTCAAAACAACGTAACATCTTACCCATCGTGGTAATGTTTTTGCTCTTCTTTATGATTGCCTTCGTAACCAACTTTGCCGGTTCCATGGGCGTCATTGTTAAGAATCAGTTCGGTGCAAGCAATGCCATGGCGCAGCTGGGCACATTGGCGAACTTTATCGCATATGCCGTGTTGGGCGTACCCGCAGGCATCATCCTCAAGCGCAAAGGCTACAAGTTCACCTCCTTGCTGGCTGTCTCTGTCGGCTTCGTCGGAGTCGCTATCCAGTGGCTCAGCGGATATGCCGAGAGCTTCGGAGTCTATGTGCTCGGCGCTTTTGTCGCAGGGCTCAGTATGTGCTTGCTCAATATAGTGGTCAATCCCATGCTCAATACACTTGGAGGAGGAGGAAAAAGGGGCAACCAGCTGGTGCAGTTCGGTGGATCATGCAACTCTATCGGAGGCACAATCGCACCCGTGCTCCTCGGCTACCTCATCGGAGGAGAAGCCGCTACTGCACAAGTTAAAGACGCCGCACCCGCTATGATTATTGCATTGGTCATCTTCCTGCTCGCTTTCCTCATTATCGCGCTCACCAATATACCAGAGCCGCATATACAGACTCCCGAGCAACGAGCTGTCGAACGAGCTAACAAGGACAAATACAGCCCGCTCTCCTTCCGACATTTCGTCTTGGGAGCACTCGCCATCTTCTTCTATGTCGGTGTCGAAGTAGGTATTCCTAATACAGCCAATCTCTATATGTCCGGCAATCCCAGCGTAGGACCCGCTATTGCAGGCACCGTCATCGCTGTCTACTGGCTGCTCATGATGGTCGGACGACTTCTCGGAGGAGCTATCGGAGGAGAAGTCTCTAGCAAAACCATGCTCGCTACCGTCGCATCACTCGGAATCCTACTCCTCCTCGGCGTCATGCTCCTACCCGAAACATGCGTCGTCTCCTTCAGCGGTACACAACTACCCGTCAGCATGATACTTATGGCACTCTGCGGACTATGCACATCCGTCATGTGGGGAAGCATTTTCAACCTCTCCGCTGAAGGACTCGGCAAATACACACCAGCTGCCAGCGGCATCTTCATGGCGCTCGTTTGCGGGGGGGGGATCATGCCTTTCCTCCAGAACCTACTCGCAGACCACACCTCCTACCTCTTCTCATACATCGTACCGGTACTATCCCTCGCATACATACTCTTCTACGCTCTCGTCGGCAGCAAAAACGTTAACACAAATATACCTACCGAATAACAATACAAACCTGCTAAGTACCAAAACTGCCAACAAAACGGCATCACAACAAAGAGTACTGTAACGAAATACACCTCGCAGAGCAGGATGCATTAGTGAGGTGTATTAAATAGAATAAGTCAGGCTATCAGCAACTATTTAACTATCGTCAGCACTGGACGAAGAACGGATCGAAGAGCTTGCCCAACGCCGAGCGAACACCATCGTTGATAACGAAACTCTGCACCAACGAGATATTGTCACCCTCTACGCCGCAACGGCTCGACAGAAAGATAGGATAGCTCTCCGCTTTCGAGGCATCATTCGCCCAATGCATCGGCTGCAAATTCATAATATCGTTGATTGCCTCTTCCGGTACATGGTGACGCTCCAATAGAGAAAGAGGACAAATATGGTCTATCACCCAGCCGAAATTACTGCTCCTATCGCCGTACTTATCGCGAGTTATCCACGCACCACACGCATCCTTGCGGAATTTGGCAGGGTCATACCCCTTTACTACATGTGCTTTCTCCCATACCACTTCGATAATGTCTTTGTCAAACTCTTTCATAATACTTTCTTTTTTAAGGTTAATACTTATATTGTGTGGTCTTCGTTGGCAAAGATAATCATTTAGGAGCAAATATGCAATAGCTACACATTGGATTTTGTCAAATTATTCACTATCTGTTATTCCCATGTTGCATTTTTAATTTATCTTTCTGTTCTGCAACATAAAAATGCCCCCGAAAGCGGCAGGGGCATCAAATATCCTATGGCTTATCTCTCCGCACGCATGGGGTTGTGGAGGAAGTCGGCATAGGCGAGGCGAATGCCGTCTTCGAGTTCGGTTTTGTATGTCCAGCCCAAAGCCGTTGCTTTGGATACATCCAAGAGTTTGCAGGGTGTGCCGTTGGGGCGCGTGGTATCCCAGAGGATTTGCCCTTCGTAGCCAATGACCTTGGCGACGAGTTCCGTCAGTTGCTTGATAGTCAGTTCTTTGCCTGTTCCTGCATTGACGGTCTCGTTGCCGGAGTAGTGGCTCATCAAGAATACACAGAGGTTGGCAAGGTCGTCCACATAGAGGAACTCGCGCAAGGGTGAGCCGTCGCCCCAACAAGTAACCGACTCGGCGTGCGCCTCCTTCGCCTCGTGGAAGCGGCGGATGAGGGCAGGGAGTACGTGGGAGTGCTCGGGGTGGTAGTTGTCGTTGGGTCCGTAGAGGTTGGTGGGCATGACGGAGATATAGTCAGTACCGTACTGGCGGTTGAGGAACTCGCAGTATTTGAGTCCGGAAATCTTAGCCAAGGCATACGCCTCGTTGGTCTTCTCCAACTCTCCGGTGAGGAGGCAACTCTCCGTCATAGGCTGCGGGGCAAGGCGCGGATAGATACAAGACGAGCCAAGGAACTCCAATTTCTTGCAGCCGTTCTGCCACGCGGCGTGGATGACGTTCATTTCGAGTATCATGTTGTCGTACATAAAGTCGGCGAGGGCGTTTTGGTTGGCAACAATGCCCCCCACTTTCGCCGCGGCGAGGAAGACGTACTCCGGCTTCTCCTGCGCGAAAAACGCCTCTACCGCATCCTGACGGCAAAGGTCCAACTCCTTGTGCGTGCGCGTGATGATATTGGTGTAGCCCTGACGCTGCAACTCGCGCACAATAGCAGAGCCCACCATTCCACGGTGACCCGCTACGTATATCTTGCTTTGTTTCTCCACAATAACAGTTAAATAGTTAATAATTAATAGTTAATATTTCATTGCGGCACTCGGTATCGGTGCGGTATTGTCCCGGTATCGGTTCGTGAATCACCCACTAATCACATACTAATCACCCACTCTTGGCTCGGCATCGTCTCGGTATCGATTCGGTAATCACCCGATAATCACCCGATAATCACCCGATAAAGACAGGTAAGGGACTCGGGGAAGAATAGAAGGGAGTCAGATGCCGCTGCGCGGTGGGACGTGCAGGAGCAGCGTCCCTCCATCGAGGTAACCGGCAGATACCTATTTGACAATTCCTTTCTCCAAGTACTCCGCCAAGTTGGTGCGCGCCTGCTCTGCGGCGTGGTCGGCTGCGACCTTGCGCATATCCAACTGCACCATGAGGCGTACCAACTGCTCGAACGTGGTTTTGCCCGGGTTCCATCCCAACTCCTTGCGCGCCTTGGCGGGGTCTCCCCAGAGGTTGACCACATCGGTTGGGCGGTAGAAGTCGGGAGAGACCTCGACAAGGGTCTTACCTACAAGGTGGGCAGGTCCTGCGGTGCAGACACCCTTCTCGTTCTGTCCCTCGCCATCGAAACGGAGCGTGATGCCGACCTCACGGAATGCGAGGTCGCAGAACTCGCGCACGGAGTGCTGCACGCCGGTGGCGATGACAAAGTCCTCGGGGGTGTCGTGCTGGAGGATGAGCCACATGCACTCGACATAGTCCTTGGCATAACCCCAGTCGCGCAGCGAAGAAAGGTTGCCGAGGTAGAGTTTGTCCTGCTTGCCCTGCGCGATACGCGCCGCCGCGAGGGTGATTTTGCGGGTGACAAATGTCTCGCCGCGGCGCTCGGACTCGTGGTTGAAGAGGATGCCGGAGCAGCAGAACATGTTGTACGCCTCGCGGTACTCCTTGACAATCCAGTAGCCGTAGAGTTTGGCGACGGCGTATGGCGAATAGGGGTGGAAAGGCGTGTTCTCATTCTGCGGGACTTCCTCGACCTTGCCGTAGAGTTCGGACGTGGACGCCTGGTAGATGCGGCAGGTGTCGGTCAGACCGCATGCGCGCACCGCCTCCAAGATACGCAAAACGCCGGTAGCATCAATATTCGCCGTATATTCAGGGGAGTCGAAACTAACTTGCACGTGGGATTATGCCGCAAGGTTGTAGATCTCGTCGGGACGCACCTTGCCGATGACTTGGATGAGTCCCATGGAATCGGAGAGGTCGCCGTAGTGGAGGTGGAAATGAGGTTGCCCCTCGAGGTGGGCGATGCGCTCGCGGTAGTCCACCGACGAACGGCGGATGATGCCGTGGACATCGTATCCCTTGTCCAACAGGAACTCGCTCAGGTAAGAGCCGTCTTGTCCTGTTACTCCCGTGATTAAAGCTGTCTTCATATCCTATTGGTTAAATAATTTATTGCAAAGGTACAAATAAAAAACAACATGTACAAATAAATGTTGAAAATCCTCTTTTATCGGGTATCTATGAACAAAAACCGATAGTGGATGGATATATGTGCGTAAAATGTAAACAAAAAAGTAATTTATTTGCATATATCAATAAAAAAGCAGTATCTTTGCACCGCGAAACCCACATTTGGAGTCTGTCTCATGGTGCTAAAGTTTTTTTTGGGCACAGTGGAGTAATCAATCGGTGGGGATTGCAGACATTTTGAAAAAGGCGTTTGTTGAAGCGCTGTTCTGACTCTTGAAATCTCGCAAATTTCTAATTACCTCAGAGCATCCGCAACGATGAATGTCCGTGGGATATAAGTATCTATCATGTCCCCCTTGGATTGTTGTGTCCGTTTTTTTGGGGATGTGGTTATTTATATCTGCGTGGGCTTCGCGTTGTCGTTCTTAGGTAATGGGCAATGCGAGAGCCTCAAGAGTGGGAACGACATCAAGAGAACTCCCACGCTTTTTTTATGTCTGATTGTGTCATTGCTGATATGGGTGAATAGTGCCCTATATTCGGAAGGCGCATATTTGTTTTACTAATCATACGGGATAGGAGTTCGCCTGTACAATAAAGCATTGTAGGTATAACTTGTACGTTAGTAAGAACTTCATCATGTTGTTATTTGCCGGATTTATTGGCAAGGATTGCGTTATTAGCGGGAGAGAGTGTTCTTCCGCCGGATGGTTTGTATGTATTTTCGTACAGGTAAAACGGTGTGAGTCTCAAAATGATATGGAGGAACTCGAAAATCCAAAAAAGAGTAGAGGAATAATCTAATTACAAAACAAAACATTACAATGAAAAAAGTTTCATTTATTCTGTGTTCTCTTCTTTGCGCCATGAGTGTATCGGCTCAGTTATCAACAGGCAAGGTGAACTCAACCATTATTCCGCGCACAGGGAACCGTCCGCAAGCAGGCGATATGGGTTTCTATATCGGTGCATCGGTAAGCCAGGTTCTGGACCTAATCAACTTCAACAACTCCCACGCTGACAAGGCGACGGGTTACGGTGAGTGGTACTGGGCATTGCCTGTACTGAATCTCAAGTACTATGCGACCGACAACTGGGAGACCCGTCTCGGTTTTGAATTCTCGTGCTACTCGGAGACCAACAAGACGAGCATGGACGGCGATACGTACAAGACAGCCACCAACTGCAATTTCACGCGTCTGCTTCCCGGTGCGGCATACCACTTCAACACCAACAATATCTTAGATGTATATTTGGGTGCACAAATTCCTATCGGATGGAATATCAACAGCGAGAAGACAAGCGGTCCGGACATGACCAAGAAGACGACTGAAAACGCCTTTGTTATCGGTGCCGGAATATTCGGCGGTTTGCAGGTATTCATCGCGGACCTGCCTTTTGCCATCGGTGTAGAGTTGGGCTATTCGGGAAAAGCCACCTTCGGCGGTGCGCCAAATACCAAATACACGACCAACGGCGACACCGGCAACACAGAAGAAGGCAACATGAATACAAAGGCGACACGTGCTTCGGGTACATGGGGTGCGGATGCTGCTATCACGTTCTCTTATTATTTCCGCAAGTAATTGTCCGATCCACAAAAGTATGCAAATATGAAAAAATATATAATGATTCTGCTTACCATGATGCTTGTATTCACATCCTGTGTGAGCCAACATGAGGTAAGCAAGCAGTACAGTACTCCTTTTCGTCCGAATGTAGTTCGTCTGGATATGACGATGGACGACTACGAGTATTTGGGAGAAGTAACGGTAGCGGTAGAATACAAGACCTACTTCGGTATATTCAAGAAGATGGTCAGCATCAACGGCAAGGCCTATAATCCGCGTACCTACCGTTTGAGCCAACTCAACATGTATCCATCCGCCAACTATACCGTTTTCCGCAAAGCGTTGTACAAAGTAACGGATGCGTATCCGATGGCGGACTATATTATCCCCGCCTCCCGCACCAAGCAAGTGGAGCACATGATAGGCGGGCGCATCATCAAAGAGCAGATGACCGTCAAAGTATTCGCTATCCGGACAGGCAAACAAGTTCAGCAGACAGGTAATGAATAGGTACATTATTCTGATAGTGAGCATTGTCTTGCTGATGTCGTCGTGCGACCGGTCTCCCCAAATGCTGTATGTTGCCCCGATAGGTATGGATCAGATGAGAGAATATGCAGCGTCCAACAGTCCGCTGCGTATCTCCATCAAAGCATCGTCAAAGGAAGCCCCCATCCGTCAAGTGGTGATAAAGACCTACGACGAGGTATATCTATACCGAACCGTGTTGGACAGCAGTTTTGTGGATGCACTGAGCCAGTTGGATACAGAATTTCTCTACACAACGGGGTCTTATCCCGACACTACCACCGTCCAAATGACCACGACTATATTTTGTACGGACGGTACGATAATGCGATATACCTATCGTTTGTACGTGCTTCCCGACGGCTCTTACCTGCAGCCATCAGACGCCATTACGATGTATTCCGCATCGTCCCGCAAGAAATGCGGTTTCAGTTTTCCGTTACTCAATACCATATACCCCGACAGCAACCGCATTGATTCGCTCACTTTCTACGATTTGGTACAGTCTGACAGTCTCCACAGGGATAATTTGTCGCGCTACTGGTATTCCGAATCCGGGGTATATTTTGCCCGTTCGGAAAGTTTCGACTACGCCGGAGCCACCGTTCTTGCGCTGAAACAAACTTTCTTGAACTGCAAACGCGACAGTATTATTTACGGGCTCAAGAATGATGACGTTATCCTGTTCGGCAAGTATGGTGAAGCACTCGGTGTAATAAAGATTCTACTGATTGACGACATAGCCGGCGTAGAAGACGACCGCTATGTATTCAGTCTGAAATACGCAAAGTAGGATTCTGCACCGCGAGCACAGGCATCAGCGCGGGACCCGGCAAAACAGTTTGCCGGGTCCTTTTTTTGCAGCAAAATACGACAGTATAGGCTCTCACGGAGGCTACCCGTCCACAGGGCAAAAAAAGACGGCACACGGACATAATTGCAATATAAAACCGTCAAAATTGCATTTCTATTTGCTCAGGTATGAATTTTGTTGTATTTTTGCAGTGATATTACAAAAAAGATATGTTTATGAAGAAAATAGCAATCGCCGCAGGCTTATGTATGATGAGTATCGGTTTGGCGGCACAGAATGACACTACCCTATTGCCCAAGGATACCACCGAGGGGTTTGTATTCACCACGATAGACAGCGTAGGCATCACGCCCGTCAAGGACCAACACCGCAGCGGGACATGCTGGGCATTCTCGACCATCGGTTTCCTCGAGAGCGAACTGATACGTATGGGCAAGGGCGAATACGACCTGAGCGAGATGTTCGTAGTAAACCACACAATGGTTGACCGCGCGGAGTACGTAGTACGCATGTACGGGAATGCGCAGTTCGCCGCAGGCGGGTCTGCCTACGACGTCATATACTGCCTAAAGAACTACGGAATGGTGCCCCAATCGGCTATGCCCGGTATCCTATACGGCACTACGAAAGCCGACACGCTACCCGTACATGGCGAACTGGATGCCGTAGCCGGAGGGTATGTAAACGCCCTGACGAACAGCAAACTGAAGCGCCTGACGCCGGTATGGAAACAAGGTCTGCAGGCTATCTACGACACATATCTCGGGGCTTGTCCGACGGAATTTACCTACGAGGGGAAGACTTACACACCGCAATCGTTTGTCCAATCGCTGGGGCTGAACGCAGACGACTACGTGAGCATCACCTCGTACACCCACCATCCTTTCTACACCACGTTTGCGCTGGAGGTGCCTGATAACTGGCGTATGGACCAAATGTACAACGTACCGATAGACGAACTGATGCGCATCATAGACAACGCGCTTGCCAAGGGCTACACCATGGCATGGGGCGCGGACGTGAGCGAAGTGGGATTCACGCGCAAAGGTATCGGCGTGATGCCCGATGCCGACAACGGCGCAGACCTAACCGGCAGTGATATGGCAAAATGGCTGGGAATGAGCAGCGACGACCGCCGCAAAGAACTGACAAAAAAGCCCCTACCCGAGCTCGAGATTACCCAAGAGATGCGCCAGCAAGCCTATGACAACTGGGAGACCACCGACGACCACGGGATGCAAATCTTCGGCACTGCCAAAGACCAGAACGGCAAACGCTATTATATGGTAAAGAACTCGTGGGGGACGCAACGGAGCAACTACCAAGGGATATGGTATATTTCCGAAGCGTTTATGAAATACAAGACCAATGACATCCTTGTGCACAAGGATGCTGTCCCGAAAGATATCCGCAAGAAATTAGGAATATAAACACATACAATTTAATTCATTACTACTATGATTTCAAAAAAAATGGAAGAGGCTATCAATGCCCAAATCAATGCTGAGATGTGGTCTGCACATCTGTATCTGAGTATGTCAGCGTATTGCCAAAAAATCGGCTATACGGGCATGGCAAACTGGTTTATGGTACAGTTTAAGGAGGAAGAAGACCATGCAATGATTTTCTTCAACTACCTGCAAAGCCGCGGCGGCGTAGTTACGCTGAGAGGGCTTGACGCGCTACCTACCGAATGGGCAAATCCTCTTGCCGTCTTCGAGCACACGCTACAGCACGAGGAGAAAGTAACCGCAATGATCAACAACCTGATGGATATTGCGGTAGCAGAGAAAGACTACGCTGCACAATCACGCCTGCAATGGTTCATCGACGAGCAGGTAGAAGAGGAAGAGAACGCCAACGAGCTGATCCAAAAGCTGAAAATGCTGGATGGTAACAGCTACGGAATGTATGTGCTGGACCAAGAATTGGCTGCCCGCACCTACACCCAGGCATCTCCGCTGGCTACTGCCGAATAAACCGTTCAGAACTGCGTCTGCAACTGACGAACAAAACTACATCCGCCGCACAGGTAACTTCTATGCGGCGGATGTCTGTATTATAATAGTTGGTGTGGTAAGATATGCCTGGACATACGGGCACCTACTTAGATTTTGGAAAGTGGAGGAGAGAAATAAAAAAGACGAAAAAAACGCTCGGATATTTGTGCATATCAAAAAAAAGCCGTATCTTTGCAGCCGCTTTTGAGACAGCAGACGCTCTATGGTGCTATCGCGCCGCTTCACGAAAGCAGGAAAGAGCCTGTTTCGGCAGGTAACTTTCCGACGGTGTCCAATGGTATAAAGGCTATTACGTCAGATTTTGGTTCTGAAAATCCTGGTTCGATTCCGGGTTGGACAACAAAACAAAGAGCCTGAGACGGCTCTTTTTTATCGGGAGACAGGTTTTCCCGGCGTGTGATGGGATACGGGCAGCCACACAACAACCGAAAAAGCGAACGCGCTATTTACGGATAGTTTGAAAAATTAGACAGACAAGTACGCAAGAGGTTGACATTCTGCCCCATATTGAGTAACACAACAACAAATTACACAATGAAGACATTTGAACTGACAGGTACTCTTCGTTCGGAGTACGGAAAGAAGGCGGCAAAGGCATTGCGCGCCGAAGAACTGGTTCCCTGCAACCTATACGGAGCCGGCGAGAACATGACTTTTACGGTAAAAGCTGCCGATGTACGCAAGCTGATTTACACTCCTGACACGTTGATCGTTCTGCTGACTATCGGCGACGTAAAGAAAACAGCCGTCGTAAAAGAGTATCAATTCCACCCCCTGAGCGGCAATGTACTGCATATCGACTTCTTGGCTGTAAACGAGGAGAAGCCTGTAACGGTAGAAATCCCTGTACAGCTGGTAGGTCACGCAGAAGGTGTGAAAGCCGGTGGTAAGCTGGTAATGAACATGCGCAAGATGAAGGTGAACGGTATTTACACCAAGTTCCCGGATCGCGTCGTAGTGGACGTAACTTCCTTGGGCTTAGGCAAGAAGATTGCCGTAGGCGACGTACAAATCGAAGGTTTGAAGATGATGAACCCGAAAGATGCGTGCGTAGCAGAGGTAAAGACCACACGTCAGAGTGCTGCAGCGCAATAATCTGCAACAAGAATGAAGGTAAGGAGTGGAGAAGCGCGTCTTTTCCACTCTTTTCGTAAATAAAGAAGGTATGAAATACTTAATAGTAGGTCTCGGCAACATCGGCGACGAGTACGCGCACACGCGCCACAACATAGGGTTTGAGATGATAGACGCCTTCGCCGGCAGCGTCCACGCCGTTTGGGAAGACAAACGATACGGATTCGTTGCCAAATGCAGGGTAAAGAACGCAGAGCCGGTGTTGCTGAAACCATCCACTTATATGAACCTCAGCGGCAATGCCGTCCGCTACTGGCTGCAGCAGGAGAAGATAGCCGTAGAGAATATGCTGGTGCTGGTGGACGACCTGAACTTACCCTTCGGGAGCATCCGCATCCGCAAACAGGGCAGCAACGGCGGGCACAACGGACTGGGAAATATCCAGTCGGTACTGGGGACGGAAAACTACGCGCGCGTGCGTTTCGGCATCGGTAACCAGTTTACGCGCGGCACACAATGCAACTTTGTTTTGGGGCGCTGGACAGAGGAAGAGCAAGCTGCGTTACCCGAACGGCTGAAGGTAGTAGCGGAGATTATTCCCTGCTTCTGCCTACAAGGTATCGACCGGACGATGAACCTCTACAACGGCAAATAGATGAGACGCTTTTGGCAACATCCGTGGACAATCGCAACATGTAACCTATTGATAGTGATGGCAATATACTCGCTATCGCGGTTGTTTTTCTACGCTATCAATACGGACATATTCCCGAATGTAACGCCTGCGCATTTGGCAGAGATGATGGCGGGAGGCTTACGGTTTGACCTAACCGCCCTACTCTACCTCAACTCGGTATATATCCTGCTGATGTTATTGCCTCTGCCCGCCGTCATACGCAACAATCGCCATTACAAGCGAGTAGTGCACGGATTCTACCTGATTCCGAACAGCATTGGTATAGCAGTAAACTGCATAGACATGGTGTATGTGCGTTTTACAGACCGCCGTACCACATGCACGTTCTTCTCTGAATTTCAACACGATAACAACTTGGGAACTATCTTCCTGCAAGCGGTAGTGCAATACTGGTACGTCAGCCTGTTTGCCATAGCGATGATAGGACTGCTGATTTGGGCATCGCGGAAACCGAAAGTGGTGGACGAGCACCTATACCGACATCGGACGGGCTATTACGCAAGCGAAAGCCTGCTACTATGCGTATCCGCCTATTTCTGCGTTATCGGCATCCGAGGAGGGTTCGGCAGCTACACACGCCCTATCACCATATCCAACGCCCTACAATACACCAATACACCGCAAGAAACGGCTATTCTGCTGAACACACCGTTCTCGCTGATGAAGTCGATAGAAAACGAGACCTATATCAACCCGCACTACTATCCGGACAACGAAATAGAGCAGCATATGTCGCCTATACAGCTGCCACAACCTACTGCCCATATGGTGGACAAGATGAACGTAGTTGTGCTGATTCTGGAATCGTTCTCCAAAGAGTATATCGGATTCTTCAACCACGACCTCGAGGATGGGACATACCAAGGCTATACGCCATTCCTTGATTCACTATTATCAGAATCCGTAACCTATACATATTCATTCGCCTCCGGGCGGAAATCGATAGACGCCATGCCGTCGGTATTGTCTTCCATCCCGATGCTGATAGAGCCGTACATCGTAACACCGTATTCCACCAATGCCGTGTCGTCGATAGCAGCCTGTCTCGGTCGTGAGGGCTATACGACCGCATTCTTCCACGGTGCACCCAACGGCAGCATGGGTTTTCAGGCATACGCCCGTTCTGCGGGCTTCGGAGCCTATTACGGTATGGACGAATATGACGGTCCCTCCGCCTTCGACGGCACATGGGCCATTTGGGACGAAGAGTTTCTGGAATACTACGCACGCACGATGAGCAGCATGAGCGAACCGTTTATGACCGCTGTCTTTACCGCCTCAAGCCACCATCCATTCCACATCCCGACACGTTATAAGGACAGCTTTCCCTCAGGTACGCAGCCCATACACCGTTGTATAGGCTACTCCGACTACGCCCTGCGCCGTTTCTTCGAATACGCACAAACACAGCCATGGTTTGAGCACACGCTTTTCGTTCTGACAGCAGACCACACCAACCAACTCTCATACGCCGAATACACCAACGCCAAAGGGCTATACGAGGTGCCTATTATCTTCTACTGCCCCAAGAAATTGAAAGCAGAGCTGCACACGAAAGAAGTAGTGAGTCAGACTGATATCATGCCATCGGTATTGGGGTATTTAGGATATAAAAAGCCGTTCTTTGCCTTCGGCGAAGATGCCCTAAGCCAAGCTAAGCGGCATCCATACGCCGTCTGCTATAACAACCCCGTCTATCAGATTATATCAGACAGCCTATTGATTCAGTTCGATGGGCAGACAACAACAGGCGTATATAATCACAAGAAAGACAGGTTACTCCAACACAACATAGAGCAAGCAACAAGAGGCAGCACAGAAAGAGCAGCGATGGAAGATTACCTCAAAGCCTATATCCAACAATATATCGCACGCATTACGACCAACCGAATGACAACGGACAAAGAGACAGAAAATGGAAACACGCGTAGATAAATATCTGTTTGCCATGCGCATCTACAAGACGCGCACCATTGCGGCAGACGCTTGCAAGAAAGGGCGCATCACGATGAACGGCACTACGCTAAAGCCGTCACGGACTTTCCGTATCGGCGACACGTTCTCCGTACGCAAAGGACCTATCACCTACACCTACAAAGTGCTGCAACTGACAGAGAACCGAGTGGGTGCAAAATTAGTATCGGAATACATGCGCGACATCACCTCCCCCGAGCAGTTGGAGCTACTCGAGCTGGCACGCATGGCAGGCGCCGGCGGACGGGAAAGAGGCGCAGGACGCCCGACGAAAAAAGACAGGCGCGAGATAGAAACGTTCCTAAGCGACGATTATATAGACGAAATAGACTTTGACGACGATGAAGAGTAAACGGGAAAACATAGCTGAATACATCCTCTATCTATGGCAGATAGAAGACTATCTGCGCGCCTTCCCCGAACAGGCACATGCCACACCGGAAC
This sequence comes from Paludibacteraceae bacterium, assembly GCA_051870995.1. Taxonomy (GTDB): domain Bacteria; phylum Bacteroidota; class Bacteroidia; order Bacteroidales; family Paludibacteraceae; genus Colicola. The sequence continues at coordinate 60,610 of JBJECK010000036.1, forward strand.
TCAAAGAACTAAGCGACATGATGCATCAAGAGGGCATCACAGAGCAAGGGCATCTGCAGATAGCAAGGAATGCCCTACTGCAGATGGAAGAGCTGCACAACCGGATGCTCAGTACAGACGCGAGTTACCAAGCCGCCTGTCTGCGACTCTGTCCGCCGTTGGCACAACTGAAAGCCAAGACCGACAACCCGACGATGTCGGACATAGAGGCATGCCTTGTGTTGCTCTATCAGATAATGCTACTGCACCTGCAACACCGCCCTATCTCCGCCGAGACGGAGCAAGTACAACGGCAAGCCACCCAACTGCTGCAGTACATCAGCCGTTGCTTTCGCGACCAACCCGCAGAATAACCATTCAATAACGATAGCCATGACCACCAAACAGCGTTTTGAACACATACTCGGCTGGTTCACAGAGAACATGCCCGTTGCCGAATCGGAACTCGTGTACGACAATCCTTTTCAGTTGCTGGTAGCCGTAATGCTATCCGCCCAATGCACGGACAAGCGCGTGAATATGGTTACGCCCGCGCTCTTTGCTGCCTACCCCACGCCTGAAGCGATGGCGCAGGCAAGCAGCGAAGACGTACTGCACTATATCCACTCCGTATCCTATCCGAACGCTAAAGCGAACCATCTGGTAGCGGCGGCAAAACGCTTGTGCGAAGTATATCAAGGCTCTGTGCCCGACAATATAGACGACCTGCAGACACTGCCCGGCGTAGGGCGAAAAACCGCCAATGTGGTGTGCGCCGTCATATGGAATCAGCCGACAATGGCGGTTGACACGCATATCTTCCGTATCTCCGAGCGTTTAGGACTGACAACCGACAGCAAGACGCCACGGCAGACAGAAGACCAGTTGGTAAAGTATATCCCTGAAGCGTTTATCCCCAAGGCGCATCACTGGCTTTTGCTGCACGGGCGCTACGTATGCCAAGCACGCAAACCGAAATGCGAACGTTGCGGACTGCAGGACTGGTGCAGGGCATATGGAAAGCAAGAATTCTCCACACACAAGAAATAGCCCGTCGCATAGCGAATTGTTTGCGAATATCGGAGAATAGTTGTATCTTTGCAGCGAATAAGACAATTAAGACAAAACAACTACATTCTATAACTAAAAATACACTTTCTATGGCAGAACAAAAGAAACAGCCGTCGGCAGACAAACTCAAAGCCCTGCAGATGGCGATGGCGAAGATAGACAAAGACTTCGGCAAAGGCGCAATCATGAAGCTTGGCGACGACAAAATAGAGGACATCCCCGTTATCTCGACCGGTAGTATCGGGCTGAACATTGCGTTGGGCGTGGGAGGTTACCCGCGCGGTCGTGTAATAGAAATCTACGGTCCGGAGTCGTCCGGTAAGACCACGCTGGCGATTCATGCGATGGCTGAGGTGCAGAAGCAAGGCGGTATTGCCGCCATCATCGATGCGGAGCACGCTTTCGATCGGTTCTACGCCGAGAAACTGGGCGTTGATACCGACAACCTGCTGATCGCTCAGCCCGATTGCGGTGAGCAAGCCTTAGAGATAGCCGACGAACTCATCCGCTCTTCAGCCGTAGATTTGGTGGTCATCGACTCCGTAGCTGCACTTACTCCGAAAGCGGAAATTGAAGGCGATATGGGTGAGAACAAATTAGGATTGCAGGCTCGCCTAATGTCGCAAGCCCTCCGCAAACTGACCGCCACTATCAACAAGACACAGACCACCTGCATCTTCATCAACCAATTGCGCGAGAAAATCGGCATAACGTTTGGTAATCCGGAGACGACGACCGGTGGTAATGCACTCAAATTCTACGCTTCCGTGCGCTTGGACATCCGCAAGACGGGTCAAATCAAAGATGGCGACGACGTCCACGGCAACTCGGTACGCGTAAAAATCGTGAAGAACAAAGTGGCGCCACCATTCAAAAAAGCCGAATTTGATCTGATGTTCAACGAGGGTATATCCAAGGCCGGTGAGATCATCGACCTAGGCGTAGAAAACGGTATATTGAAGAAATCCGGCAGTTTCTACAGCTACGGCGATACCAAGTTGGGACAGGGGCGTGATGCAGTGAAAAAGCTTCTGCGCGAGAACCCCGACCTAATGGATGAGCTGGAAGCAAAGATAATGGATAGCCTCAAAAAATAGGTGAACTCCATCCAAACTATATTATCGCATCAAGAGGCGTACGAAGCGGAGCAGAAGTACCGCATCGTAAAACGTTCGGTAGATGCACGTCAGCGGGAGCTGAAGGTGCATCTTACCATCTTAACCGATGAACAGGGACACAAAATAGAACGAAATGCTCCTGTTCCGCTCTATGCGCCGCCTCAATGGCAAGATGTAAGTGCATCCCCCCACTCTGTCGCTATCATCGGCGCCGGACCTGCGGGTTTGTTCGCCGCATTGACGCTTATCGAGCACGGCATCAAACCTGTTATCTACGAGCGCGGGAAAGAGGTCGGGCAACGCAAGCGAGATATTGCTCTGCTCAACCGCAACCAAGGTCTCAACACCGAGAGCAACTATTGTTTCGGCGAAGGCGGCGCCGGTACGTTCTCCGACGGCAAGCTATTCAGCCGCAGCAAGAAGCGGGGGAATATGCAACACGTGATGGAGCTATTCCATTATTTTGGCGCTGACGACAGCGTACTCTACGAAACCCATGCCCATATAGGTAGCGACAAACTGCCCTGTATCATCCGTGCGATGCGGGAGTGTATATTGTCCCACGGCGGTGAGATACATTTTGAGTATTGTGTAGATGCGCCGATGTTCCGCCAATTGATGCACGCCGCCAGAATTTCTTCCGATGTAGCAGGCGTAATACTCTCTATCGGGCATTCCGCCCATGACACCTACCGCATGCTAGCATCCGAAGGCGTAGCGATAGAGACGAAGGGGTTTGCGATGGGGGTACGGGTGGAGCATCCGCAGGAGCTTATCAACCGCTTGATGTACCATGGGCAGCCGCAATCAGTCATCGATATGGTAGGCAATGCCAGCTATTCGCTGGTTACCCAAGTGAACGGGCGTGGCGTCTATTCGTTCTGTATGTGCCCGGGCGGGCATATCGTTCCCGCAGGCAGCAGTGCAGAGAGCTGTGTGGTCAACGGCATGTCGGCAAGCCATCGCAACTCACCGTATGCCAATTCGGGCATCGTGGTAGAGCTGCGCCCGGAAGACCTACCGACGCAAGGCGCACTTTCGGGGTTGCACTTTCAGGAATGGCTTGAGCATGAAGCCTTTCTGCACGGAGCTGCGTCCAGTCAAGCTCCCGCACAGCGTTTACGCGATTTTGTAGAGGGTAAGAGCAGTGCCTCTCTACCCGCTTGCAGCTACTTGCCGGGAGTTGTAAGCAGCCGACTTGACCAATGGCTGCCGCAACAGATAGGACCGCGTTTGCAGCAAGGTTTCCGTGATTTTGACAAGAAATACCGAGGTTATCTAACCAACGATGCCGTTGTGCTGGGTGTAGAAAGCCGCAGCAGTAGCGCCGTGCGCATTCCGCGCGACAGCGAGACGTTGCAGTCGGTTTCTACGCCGCATCTCTATCCTTGCGGAGAAGGAGCAGGTTATGCGGGCGGCATCACCTCGTCCGCGCTCGACGGTATCCGTGCGGCGGAACGTATCGCCGACACATTGGCATAAAAAACGATTTTTTGAACGGTTTATAAAGCATTTATAAAGCGTTTATAAACCATTAGAATCTATATAAACAGAACACAAAATATGTCTTTCGAGCGAACAATAGAGATGGTCGGACAAAGGAGCTTCGAGCGTATGCAAAATGCGCGTGTTATTCTCTTTGGTGTAGGGGGTGTCGGAGGCTGGTGCGCCGAGGCGCTGGTCCGCACGGGGATCAAGCACCTGACTATTGTTGATTTCGACAGCATAGCCGCAAGCAACATCAACCGGCAAGTGGTAGCAACGGCGGCGAACATCGGTTTGCCCAAGGTCGAGCAGATGCAGCAACGCTTGCTATCTATCGCGCCGGATGCCAATATCGAAACTATCCAAAGCAGATACGATACGGATACCGCCGACCTCTTCCGCCTCGACCAATACGACTACGTAGTAGATGCTATTGATTCACTCGACTGCAAGATGCTCCTCATCCATCGCGCCACACAGACCCGCGCAACGCTCTTCTCCTCCATGGGCGCAGGGCGCAAGTTCGACCCCCAGCAGATACGGGTAGCGGAGTTCTGGAAAGCGGAAGGTTGCCCGCTGGCGCGCGCCCTACGTACGCGGATGCGGCGTAGCGGGATAATGCCGCAACGGAAATTCCTGTGCGTCTATTCGCCTGAGAACGCCTCAGACAAAGGCACGTTAGCACCTGTGGTCGGCACCTTCGGAATGCAACTGGCGGCACTCGTGATTAACGATATTTGCCGCCAGGAATAGCCACGAGGCTATAAAAAAATGCAGGAGCATCGTGGATGCTCCTGCAGAAAACAAATTCATAGTTTTTCGTTCGGATTATTGTATGTCTATCACCCGTGTGGGATTCTTCTGTACTGTCGGGTCGAGTTTTGGCAACTCTACGCGCAATACGCCGTCCGCTACTTTCGCGGAGATAGCCTCTTTGTTTACGTTGTCCGGCAGCAATAGCGATTGCTCGAACTTGCTATAAGAGAACTCGCGGCGCAGATACTTGCAATTGCATTTTTTCTCGTCCTCGGTCTCCTTATGTTCATCCTTTTTCTCTACGAGGATTACCAAGGCGTCTTGGTCGTTAACATGAACGGAAAAATCGTCTTTCGTCATCCCCGGAGCGGCTATTTCTACGTAATACGATTTCTCGTCTTCCAGTACGTTCACTGCGGGAGTAGAAACGTTTGCAGTACGCAATACGGGCCATTCCTCTGTAAACAGGTCGTTCAACAAACTCGGTAACCAGTTTTGGTCATTTCTTCTTGATGGTAACATAATCATAAAATTTTAATAGTTTCGTTTAGTGGCTGAGCAGGTAAGTTCCTCCATGGAGTCCTTCACTCGTCTCAGGCATTCACCCTAATAAAGTCAATAAGTGTGCCAACCGACGAATTGTGCCAATTTGTCATAATCCGCTGACAAATTGGCACAAGCATACAACAAACGCAACAAGGTTCTATCCGCCTATAGCATCCAATCGGTTTTCCATCTCCAGCATCTCGTCGCGCAGGCGCGCCGCGTTATCAAAATCGAGGTCTTTGGCGGCAGCCAACATCGCGCGGCGTTTCTGCTCTATGGCGCTTTTTAGCTGCTTGGCATTCATTTGCTGCCACGGTGCCGTTTTCCACGACTCGCGAATAGCCTGCTCGATACGTTGTTTCTCCTCCTGTGGGTCTTTGTAGAGCGAAGCCAAAGCTGAAGTATTGATTTCTTTCTTGATGGGCGTAGGTACAATATGGTGCTCCTCGTTGTAGGCTATCTGGATACGGCGGCGGCGGTTGGTCTCGTCGATAGTCGCCTGCATGGCCGCCGTAATGCTGTCGCCGTACATAATCACCTTGCCGTGGACATGGCGCGCCGCACGGCCAGCAGTCTGCGTCAGGCTGCGTTTGTCGCGCAAGAAACCCTGTTTGTCCGCATCGAAGATAGCTACGAGGCTCACCTCCGGCAGGTCTAATCCTTCGCGCAGCAGGTTGACGCCCACCAGCACGTCATATACCCCGCGGCGCAAATCCTCCATTATCTTCACGCGCTCTATCGTATCAATATCCGAGTGGATGTATGCCGAGCGAATGCCGTAGCGCCGCAGATAGTCGTCCAGTTCCTCCGCCATGCGCTTGGTGAGGGTCGTAATCAGCACGCGCTCTTCGCTGTGGATACGTTGCTGTATCTCCTCCATCAGGTCGTCCACCTGATGTTCGCTAGGGCGCACCTCTATCTCGGGGTCGAGCAAGCCCGTCGGGCGTATCAACTGGTCCACAACGATGCCGTCCGACCGTTGCAGCTCGTACTCGTCCGGCGTGGCGGATACGTAGATAGTCTGCCCCGTTTTCGCCTCAAACTCGTCGAAGGTCAGCGGACGGTTGTCCCGCGCAGCCGGAAGGCGGAAACCGTAATTGACAAGGTTGTCTTTGCGTGCTTTGTCGCCGCCGTACATGCCCCGTATCTGCGGCACAGTAACATGGCTCTCGTCGATCACGAGCAGCATGTCGTCCGGAAAATAATCCAGCAGGCAGTAGGGCGGAGACCCTGCTTCGCGGCCGTCGAAATAGCGGCTGTAGTTCTCTACGCCCGAGCAATAACCCAGCTCCTGAATCATCTCGAGGTCGTACTTAACGCGCTCCGCGATGCGGTTGGCGTAGAGCGGCTCGCCTATCTCGTTGAAATAGTCCACTTGGTTCGCGAGGTCCAACTTTATCTGCGCCATCGCGGCGTTTATCCGCTCTTTGTTCGTGCAGAATATCGTTGCCGGCGCGATGTTGTAGCGGTCAAACTCCTCCAACAAACTCCCGTCCACGGGGTCAAGCGTAGCGATAGCGTCTATCTCGTTGCCGAAGAACTCTACGCGCACGACGTAGTCCGCATACGACAGCGCGATATCCACCGTGTCGCCCTTCACGCGGAAACGCCCGCGCGCCAGCTCTATGTCGTTGCGGATATACTGCGCAGCAACCAGTTGCTTCAAGAACTCGTCCATCGGCAACACCTCACCCCGCCGCACAGCCACAATGCTCTGACTGAAATCCTGCGGAGAACCGATGCCGTAGATACAGCTGACCGACGAAATCACCACCACATCTTTGCGTCCGCTCAGCAACGCCGCAGTCGCCGAAAGCCGCAGCCGGTCTATTTCTTCGTTGATACTCAGGTCTTTGTCGATGTACGTATCGGTGGATGGGATGTAAGCTTCGGGCTGGTAGTAATCGTAGTAAGATACAAAATACTCCACGGCGTTTTTCGGAAAGAACGCCTTCATCTCCGAGTAGAGCTGCGCCGCGAGGGTCTTGTTGTGGCTGAGTATCAGCGTCGGGCGGTTCAGCTGCGCGATAACGTTCGCTATCGTGAAGGTCTTCCCGCTGCCCGTGACGCCCAGCAGCACCTGCGCCGGTGCACCCGCACGCACTCCCTCCACAAGCGACTTGATAGCTTGCGGTTGATCGCCCGTCGGGCTATATGGACTCTCTAAATGGAACATTCCTACTCTTATATAGAGGAGTATAAGAAAAAAGAGCCTTGCGGCTCTTTCTCTCTTTTTTTACTTAACTCGACGTTCTTGGATACGAGCCTTCTTACCTGTAAGCTTGCGAAGGTAGTAAATCTTCGAGCGGCGAACCTTACCGTACTTGTTGACAGTGATCTTCTCGATGAAAGGGCTGTCCATAGGGAAGATACGCTCTACGCCGATATTGCCCGACATCTTGCGAACCGTGAAACGCTTCTTGTCTTGGCTTCCGTGGATAGCGATTACGTCGCCGCGGAACTCCTGAACGCGCTCCTTGTTACCCTCTTTGATACGATAAGCTACGGTGATTTGGTCACCGGCTTTGAATGCCGGAAACTCTTTTTTCTCACCGGCGAATGCCTCTTCGGCAATCTTCATTAAATCCATTGCTGTTGTTCATTTAATGGTTACCGCGCAGAGTATGTACTACTTTTCAGCCTTTGTAGCTCTCTAAAAGCCAGTGCCTACTCCTATCGCCAGAGACTCTGCGCAAAATCGGTTGCAAAGATACGGCAAAAACTTGATACGTGCAAATTATTCTGCACCAAAAACATCACTTTTCTCAAAAAGGCAGACCGCTGTAGAGTCCAAAAGCAAATGCAATTTGTTGCTGCAAAGTTAGTGAAAATGTTTAGCAAAGCAAAATAAAGGTGTTTCAAACTTCAATTTTTCTCTTGGTCTGTTATTTAATTTATCCTGTATATATTTGATTTTCTGATTACTAATGGTATTAAAATTCGTTCCTTTCGGAATGTATCTTCTGACGAGTTTGTTAAAGTTCTCGATGCTGCCTTTCTGCCACCCGCAGAACGTGTCCGTAAAATAGATTTTCACATCTTCTTTCCCTTTGGTTCTGAGTCGTTTCGTGATTAGCCCATGTGCTGCAAACTCGCTCCCGTTGTCCGTTGTGATAGTTTTGACGATGTGTCTGTATGGAAAAAGCAGTTTAGCCACCATTTCCGCCACCGGCACGGATTTCTTGCCTTGCGGCAATTTGCATATCCAACCGATATTGGTGCTCTTTTCTTCTATAGTCAGGATAGCGTGCTGATAACTGTCCACAATCAGATCCATCTCAAAGTCCCCGAACCTCTGCCCGTTAGCCTCGGGCGGTCTGTCGTGGATGCTCAATCTGTTCGGTATGTTTGTTGCCTTGGTAGGTCTGTGTTTCCGCATCCTGCGCCGATAGCGCAACCGATGCGGCAGATGGTCAGCCAGTTTGCCCGACTCATCCGCATGTACGTGATTATAAATGGTTTGCGGGTAAATATGTATCCCCTCTTTGGCGAGCACTCCGCTGATCTGTCTCGGCGACCAATCGTTTTCGACAATCATCTGCTCCACCTGCCACCACAAGATAGGGTCTTTGCGATGATTGCCGGGCAAACCGTGTTTGCGGCTGTCGGAATGTTTTTGTGCCACCATATAATGGTAGGTACCGTCCTTGTTGGCGTTGCATTTGACCTCCCTGCTGATGGTCGAGGGATGCACGCCCAATTCCGAGGCGATAGATTTTTTTGACTGTTTTCTTGCGAGTCCCAAATAAATGGCGTACCTTTGTTCTGAAATTAGATGATTTGACATTACAATACAAAATTAACTAGTTTCCGGGAAAGGTGCAAATCTTTCCCGTTTTTTTGTTATTTGTATTGCATTTGCTTGGTTCGGAATGCGTTTATTTGGTAGGGATTAATGGTTCCTTGGATTTCCTTTATTCTCCTTTCGTGGTGCACCACGAAAGGAGAATAAAGACCACTGTGTACCTACCAAATAATTGCGTTTCTATTTGGATTTTACAAAAAGGCAGACCGCTGCGCTGTACAAGCTCCCTCTACTTGCCATTGTTGTGCATCAGCGCGGGAGATATCGCCATACCTGAGTACTGCATCACAATAGAGTCATGGCGGATATGGTAGATAGTGGGCAGAGTGGATGTAAGCTGCATCATGCTGAATTGCGACACCTCGCGTATCTCGAAACGAACCTCAAACTGCTGCATAAAACGCTCTTTCGCACGATCATCAGCTGCCGCAATGCCAATCACCTTGTCCACCGCCCCCATCGATACGTATTGGTTGATATTTCCTATCGAATTCAAGCAGTACGGGCAGCTATAGGAGAACGCGAAGACTAAGTAGGTCGAATCCGGACTGCACGCTACCATATCCGACAACCGGCTTTCCGATAGCGGTTTGGCTTCGAACGGTTTGCTCTTCTTCTGCAAACACTCTGCACCTCGGAAAGAGAACCCGCACATGAACATCACGATAATACCGACGATGGCGATGAACAGAACCGAGTTTGTCGTCAGTTGGTCTCCCTCTTGAGGACGTAAGAGCGACGGCAACAGTAAAACCACCAATATGCCATTGCGGGTGAAGGTGAGCCAAGGCTTGGTATTCAGCCACGCGAGCGTGCCGAAACAACCGCAATCGGTGATGCCGCGGAACAAGAGACCATAGATGTAAACAACTGATACTGAAACAATAAAGACAGTAACACATGCAGAGACGGCACGCGGGCGGATGTTGAAAATGAGCAATACCGCCAGCAGGACTTCCACCGCAATGAGCAACGGGGCAGCGAAGCCGAACCACTGCGCGCCATACTGACCCATGAGATTGGCAAACGCCGCCGCATCTGCGGCTTTGAAAAGACCGGACACAGCAAACACCACGCCGACCAACAGACGAAAAACTTTGTACATGGCGAAAGGGAAAAATGTTGCCCCGACGAAGCGGGGCAACAAATTGATAAATAAATGAATTAGTAATAGGCTTTGCAGGTTACATCTTCTATGACTTCAATACCTTCTATGTCGTTTGCTTCTTGAGCATACCTCTCAGCTCCCTTACAACTCGTTCTATCCAAACCCAAATCGACCAGTTCGCTATAAGTGAATTCAAAAGTCTCACGCTCCTCTCCTTCTTCTTGGAACGTGCATGTACAGCCGGCAATAGTTTTGGTTTTATCATCAGGGGTATTTTTGTCAGCACAAGCGACAAACATGCTACTCATTGCTACCGCAACGAGCGCGCCTACTAAAAAGATTTGTTTTTTCATTTTGTTTTATTATTTGGCTATGTCACAACAAATGGTTGATTTTTGACGAGAAATAGCGTATAATAATAGTAAGAAACAGTACCACCGAAGGAGGTAATTGGATATGCCTACTATCAAAGACGCATTAGATATTATCGGTAAGTTGACTGTCGCAGAGCAGGAAAGCCTTAAAACAATGCTTTTAAGTCCTGCCTTTGTAAAGTCTTTGAATATTGAAGATTTCGTAGCAAAGGAACGCTTTGCAAATGGTCGTGTATGCCCTCTTTGTGGCTGTATCCATGTGGTTCGCAATGGTCATCGTAAAGATGGCACACAGCGATATGTATGTAAGGATTGTGGCAAGTCCTTCGTGATTGCTACGAACTCCATTGTGTCTGGTACAAGAAAAGACTTGTCCGTGTGGGAGCAGTACATTGATTGTATGATGAATGGCTTATCCATTCGTAAGACTGCTGTTGCTTGTGGGATTCACAGAAACACCGCATTCCTTTGGAGACACAAGATTTTGGATGCACTTCAGAATATGGCAGACGATGTTACCCTTGACGGCATTATTGAGGCTGACGAAACTTTTTTCGCCATCTCGTACAAGGGCAATCATAGCAAGAGTAAGACATTTGCTATGCCACGCAAGGCTCATAAGCGTGGTCATTCTACACATATCAGAGGCTTGTCCCAAGAAAAGGTATGTGTTCCTTGTGCGGTTAATAGGAATGGCTTGTCTATCTCCAAGATTACGAATACTGGTAGAGTTTCTACAAGAGATTTACATCATATTTATGATGGTAGGATTAAGACCAATTCCACTCTTGTTACGGACAAGATGAACTCCTATGTGAGATTTACAAATGCCAATGGCATTGACCTTGTGCAGTTAAAGACTGGCAAAGCCAAGAAAGGCATTTATAATATCCAACATATCAATAGCTACCATAGCCAGCTAAAGAGGTTTATGCGTGGCTTTAACGGTGTTTCTACCAAGTATCTGAACAACTATCTTGTGTGGAATAACCTTGTAAATTACGCCAAAGAAAGCGACATGGAGAAAAGGAACATCTTCTTAACTTTCGTTTTGGCAACATTGAAAACTGCTAAATGCAGAGATTTATCAAACAGACCAGCAGTTCCTCTGGTCGCCTAATTAGAATTTGTGGAGATGATAAGATGGTCAATATAACAGATGTAAAACAGATTCTTCAATTTGCAATAGATGCGGAGATTAAAGTCTTTCTTGATGGTGGCTGGGGTGTAGATGCTCTTCTTGGATATCAGTCAAGAGCCCATAACGATATTGATATTTTTGTAGAAAAGAAAGATTATCAGAACTTTATAGAGATGATGAAAGCTAATGACTTTTATGAGATTAAGATGGAATATACAACATTGAACCATACTGTATGGGAAGATTTGAAAAACAGAATTATTGATTTGCATTGTTTTGAATATACGGACGAAGGTGAAATTCTTTATGATGGGGATTGTTTTCCGGTAGAAACTTTTTCGGGTAAAGGAAGAATTGAGGAAATAGAGGTTTCCTGTATTGAACCATATAGTCAAGTAATGTTCCATCTGGGATACGAGTTTGATGAAAATGATGCACATGATGTGAAGTTATTGTGTGAGACACTTCATATCGAAATTCCAAATGAGTATAGATAACTGCAAATAACAGTTTGTAGGGGAGTTCTGATACTCCCCTATAAAAATGGCTATTTATCAACTGTTTGTTGTGACATAGCCTATTATTTAATTGTTTTTTCTTCCTCAAACAGTTTCATTTGCTCACTTTGTCAGCAAACTATATGTTTCAGAATGCATACAGAGTCTCTGATAGTTTGGTTACAAAGAATTGCGAAAAGGAAATTGTTGCCCCAATAAATTGGGGCAACAAAAGATATTAATTAAAAATCATCGCAATAAAGCGTTATAAACCACTCCTTCCCTGGTTGATTCTGTTCCTCATTAAGTATAGCTTCTAATTTGGAACAGGAAGTTACGCCATACTCAGCTTTCATATCGGAGAGAGAAATAGCCTGCGAGTCTTCTGTTCCGTCAGTCCATTCAATAGTACACATACATCCATTAATGGAGTCAGCAGGCTCGTTCTTGTCTTTACACGAAACGAACATTGCACTCATTGCCATTGCAACCAATGCGCTTACTAAAAAGATTTGTTTTTTCATTTTGTTTTGTTGTTTAATTTATTGTCCTGCTCTGACGGCTTTACAGGTCTTGCCCCGTTTGCAGAGGACGGCTCTCTATTGCACATGGTTTTTATTCCTCAGGGACTAACTTGAACATATAACTTACGTCATTATCGTCAATGAGCGAAAGGACATCTATTTTTCGTGTCTGCGAATAATAACCCGCTTTCTCGACTTTTATCTCGATTTGCACATTGCCGGCATTATTATACGTCAGACCTTTGATGTTGATTGTTTCCGAACTCTCATACGGAGTAGTTTCCAGATATTTATAGTTCTGATTCTTAACTTCCGGCGTTTGAGAAATGACACGCCAATACACATCAGCACCCTGCGGACGAGAATTGACATTCCAGTGGATTGCAAGGTGTTCAAGTGCGGTATTGCCTTCGCCTGTCACCTTTTTATTGGCTTCCTGCTTCGGATCGTTCGAGCGATGCAAGAAATAAGCCACCCTGTCCCAATCAATATCAGCCAGTGCATTCGCATATGCCTGATTCAATACCTGCTGTGCCATCAGAATAGATTGTGCACTGCCATAGACATTAGCGCGCCCTGCTATCTCGGTACTCGGATAAACAAGTGCGTGATTGTGGTCGAATATCTTCACTTCCAAAACTACCGTACCACTCCATCCTATTCCGGACAGCCAATCCGCATGGAATTCTTTGATGGCTACCTGCATCAGATAATCCGTAGCGACATCCGCATCCAAATTGAAACCCATTGTGCGCATGTAGCGGCGCATGCTCTCCGAGATAAAGGGTGTTACCTCCGGATTGACATTTACTACCGGTGAGGTGGTGACGGACGCATCATAGACTTGTATGATACGTTTGTCCGCACGGTCGTCCTGAATATTCAAGCGGATACCATACTCCAAATTGGCAAACTTGTCCGCCTGCGGTTCTCCGGCAAGAGCAAGATTGATGGTTTGTACTTGTGGCTGTGCCGGAGTTGCTTTGCGGAACAAAGAGCACGAAGTCACGGAAACTGCCACACAGGCAGTCAAAAAACACATTACGATTGGTCGCATAATTATAAGATATTTAGGGTTATACATTTACTTAGCATCGGCGTTGAGTTTTATCAGTTTTGCCGAAACAGTTGTTTTGAACACAACGTCTGTTCCCCTATCTTCCACATTCGTAGAGATGACCGGTTCGATGATGCCGTCGGCACCACGCACTTTGGAGGCATTAATCAGACGATAGATAGCCACGTTGCGCGCCATCCATTCCGGTTCAAACACATCCATAGGGGTTGTGCCGTAGTCGTTCGTCAAATAACCCAAGCGGGCAATTCCCTCATAATCATGTGCATACCATTTTCCGTTTTCTCTATCATAGCGCCATATAATGCGGAACTCTCCATTTGCTTCTTCAATGGTAATCTGTTCCCCTTTGCGCTTGGTAGAATATATCACCGTGGCATCAGCGGTCGCGGTATTGATGATAACGTAATCTGTGCCGTGTTTAAGATTTAATTCACTCAGTTGCACGGAATTGATGGTATTGACCGCCTTAGGCATCATCATTTGCGGTACGGCTTTCTTCTTGAGGAAACAAGAAGGCAATGCGAAAGTGACAAGCATCAGAACGATGCATATTCGAATCTTTTTCATTGTGTAGATATTGTTTGATTTATTTATTCCTACTCACTCGCAGCTTTTCGGTAACTCTGGTCCTTTGATGAATATGTGCACAAAAAAAAGCGGACTAAACTTTTTAATCCACTTTTTCCAGGTATCGCCAAACACCGATGTAACTGAATTTCAAAGTAAAGCCCACTCTGACGAGTGAGCGTTGAACTTTACTTCACAGTTACTTTTTACTAAAATTTGGCGATTTCGGAAAAAGTGTGAGTTAAAGATAACGCAATCTTTATATGTTGTGCAATTTAATGCTCGTTATTTCTTCATAGGCATCTAAATTAAGTTTGTTTCTACAAATCCGCTGCAAAGGTACAAAATATTTTCCTAACTACCAAATAATTGCGTTTCTATTTGGATTTTGTAATTATCTGCACGTATCGGCGAAAGTATGGTATTCCTTCGGTATTGGCTGCGTGTTCTCTGCTTTATCCTACGTCAATCTTACGTAATTGTCAGTTAATAGTTAATGGTTAATAGGCTCACATGTAAAATCCTGTGTTTTATTCGAAAATCATGGCAAGGCGGAAAAGAAAGAACGTAACAGCCACGATGGCGCGGATAAAATCCGCGCGAAAAAACGAAGACAGAGAACACTCGCAGAGACGGATAGCCGGGCTTTGGGTCAAAAAAAGAACAAAAAAAGCGAGGAGTATGTATCACTTCACGAAAGTAGTTCTGAGGAACTATCTGTAGGCGACGACGCAACAGCACACCGCTGCACGATGCTTGTGGGGACCCCGAAAGCACTCCGACAGCCACAGTTTTTTTACAGGTGAGGTACCCAGGATGGCAAGAAATTAATGGTTCATTAACGGCAATTAACGGAGCCAAAAACGGTCGTGTACCCGCTTGGCGCTCGTGGCACAAGCCCATGGAGCAGAGGATGTACGAACAAAGATTTGCGTGTTTGCTTTTTTTTCTATACTTTTGCAAGACAATACAGTATCCGATATGACAACCCCATCTACCTTTTCCGCGCCGCTCACCCAGTCGGGCAGCAACCGCAAGTACTACCGCGACACGCTGTCGGACGGCAGCCGCGTTATCCGCGTCATAGGCACGAGCCGCGAGGAGAACCACGCCTTCGTAGCTATGTCCCGCCATTTCGCCGCCAAAGGGCTACCCGTCCCGCACATACTAAGCGTAGCCGCGGACGGGATGTCGTACACGCAGACCGACCTCGGCGACACGTTGCTCTTCGACTACATTGCCCCCGGGCGGCAATCGGACAACTTCTCCGCCGACGAGCAGAACGTCCTCAGCCGCACCATCCGCGCCCTCGCGCACATACAGATAGAGGGCGCCGAAGGTATGGACTGGACTGTATGCTACCCCGTCGCCACCTTCGACCGACGGACCGTATCGTGGGACCTGAACTATTGGAAATACTGCTTCTTGAAGGGCACTCGGATAGAGTTCCGCGAAGACTTGCTCGAGAACGACTTCGACCGACTGACGGCGCAGCTGCTCTCTGCCGACGAGCTCGGGTTTATGTACCGCGACTTCCAGAGCAGGAATGTGATGCTGGTGGAGCAGCATGGCAAGCAGATGCCTTACTTTATTGATTTCCAAGGCGGACGCAAGGGTCCGTTGCAGTACGACGTAGCCTCGTTCCTATGGCAGGCGAAGGCGAACTTTCCTTCCGCCCTGCGCACGCAACTGATTGGCGACTATCTCGACGAGGCAGCAACACTCTACGCCAAGCGCAACAAAATCTTCGATAAGGACGCGTTCCTACGTCTCTTGCCGCATTTCGTACTCTTCCGCACTCTGCAAGTGCTGGGTGCGTACGGCTACCGAGGTTATTTCGAGCGGAAACAGCACTTTATCGAATCTATTCCTTTCGCCTTACGCAACCTGCGCCGGCTCTTCGCGGAGCACTCCGACCTGCGTGACGCTTATCCGTATATAGATGCCGTTGCCGCACAGCTACCGACGGACAGCCCTGCTGCACAGACCGCCGAAGCGTCCGACGACGGCACGCTATGCGTCACTATCTATTCGTTTTCCTACAAGAAAGGCATCCCCTCCGACACTTCCGGCAATGGCGGAGGCTACGTCTTCGATTGCCGTTCCACGCATAACCCGGGCAAGTACGAGCAATACAAGGCGCTGACGGGCTTGGACGAGCCTGTCATTTCCTTCCTCGAACAGGACGGCGAGATACTGACTTTCTTGGAGAGTGTCTATCGCTTGGCTGACCATCACGTGGCGCGCTTTGTCGAGCGGGGTTTCACTCACCTGCAGATAGCCTTCGGCTGCACAGGCGGACAGCATCGGTCGGTCTATTGCGCAGAAGCCTTGGCGAAACACTTGCACGCCAAATACGACGTGCGTATCCGCTTGATACATCGCGAACAACATATCGAACGAATCCTATAAATGCCTACTATCCTATGAAAGCCATGATTTTTGCAGCAGGCTTGGGCACGCGTCTCAAGCCTATCACGGACAGCCTCCCCAAGGCGTTGCTGCCCTTAGGCGGCAAAACGCTGCTACAATGGCAGATAGAGAAGCTGCGCAGCGCGGGCATACGCGATATCGTCATCAACGTACACCATTTCGCAGACCAAATAATCGACTACATAGACGGCAACCGTGCTTTCGGTTGCAACATACGGATTAGCGACGAAAGGGAGCAACTATTAGAGACGGGCGGCGGCTTATGGAAAGCCAAAGACCTGCTCTGCAGCGGCGAAGACGAGCCTGTACTCGTATGCAACGTGGACATACTGAGCAATATAGATATTGCATCCATGGCGCAAGCCTACAGCTCCGATCTGGATGCGCTTTTGGTGGTTAGCGACAGACAGACGCAACGCTACCTGCTCTTCGACGAAGCGATGCGCCTGCACGGCTGGACCAATATAGCAACGCAGGAACTGCGTCCCGCATCCGTAGCCGATGCGCTTGGTACGCTCCGCCGTCTCGCCTTCTCGGGCATGCAGATACTCTCTCCCCGCATCTTCGAGGCGATGGGCAAGTTCGCAGCCGACAAGGGAGCACGTTTCTCCCTGATAGACGTATATATTGCTTTATGCCAAAGCCGACCGATATACGGCTTTGTGCCGACCGACTACAAGATGATGGATGTCGGCAAGATAGACCAACTGCAAGAGGCAGAAGCCTTTGCGCAAGCCTTATTCAATTTGTAAATTTGTAAGTCTGTAAATTTGTAAATACACTGCACAGATATAGGCAACTTACTCTAAAACGGTCAGACACGCATACAGAGCGCATTGTGCAAACAATGCACTTCACACGGTCCCATAATGTTCTCCAATATGCCATCAGCTTCGAACAAGAGGTGTTTGCGCGTATTCACTTGCACGTCCTTTCCCGTAAACGAATGGATAAACGGCAGCTCCGTCAGTTTACCGTTGAACAAGTTGGGAATAGCTTTGAGTACTTGCTTGAAGTTAGGAGTCTCTACAAAAATAGCATGGAAGATACCGTCTTGCGGATCCGCCTGCGGATTCTGGCGTATGCCTCCGCCTGAGTACGGACCATTGCCGATATTCATTGTAAACAGCATATCGTTTACAAGGGGCTTGCCATCCACTACCAATTCGATACGGGCGGACTTGTGCACACATACCGCAGCTATTAGTGCGAAGAGGTAATTGACATGGTGGCTACCAATATAGTACTTGAGCGTAGCAGCCCACGAGCAACAAAGTGCGTCCACGCCGAAACCTACCGAATTGATAAAATAACGATGGTGCTCTATGCCGTTTCTCCAGTAGGTAAGACAGCCGACATCCAAGGGACGGCGTTCGCCCTTGAAAAACAAGTCCAGCGAGCGCTTGTAGTCTTTGTTCAGCCCCCAATAACGTCCCCAGTCGTTACCTGTACCGCGCGGCATAAGTCCGAAGCATATCTTGCGCCGTTGCCCCTCAGGAATGTCAGCGCGCATGATACCGTTGATTACCTCCGACAACGTACCATCACCGCCCAAGACCAATATATCGTCGTAGCCCTTTTCCACCAGTTCGCGTCCCAGTTCGATAGCATGTCCCGCATACTTCGTAACACGATAGGTAAACGGTTCGTGCCGCTTACGCAATAATTTCCAAAGATAGATGCGTTGCGCCCTAAACGCACGCTTCCCCGATTTCGGATTGATGATTATTCCCAGCATGGTATTCCTATTTATTGTGCTTATCGTTTCTCCTCGGCATTCTCTCCTCATAGTCAGCAAACGATAGAGCACAAAAGCGAGGCAAAGTTACACAAAAAAAAACAAACTACCAAATAAAATACAAAGTAGAGGGGTCGTGCTACTGCACAACCCCTCTACTATAAGCATACTTCAGTATCTCAACAATTACTTGAAGAACTCTTTTACGTTATCGTTCAGCACGATTTCCTCTTGAAAAATATACGCACCCGTTTTCGGAGATTTTACCATCTTGATGCACTTGCTGTGTGCACGTCCGGAGTTACCGGTTTGAAGGGTAGCGACCGCTTTCTTTGCCATAGTTCTAAGCCTTTCTTATAAAATGCGGGTTAATTACTTAATCTCCTTATGAATAGTATATTTCTTCAAGAAGGGATTGTATTTCTTCAACTCCAAACGATCGGGAGTATTCTTGCGGTTCTTGGTGGTAATGTAGCGCGACATACCCGGAACACCGCTGGCCTTTTGCTCTGTGCACTCAAGGATTACCTGAACACGTGCTTCTTTTGTTTTCTTTGCCATTGTTCTTCCTCCTTATTTTTAATAGAGATACCCCTTTTCGGCAGCCTGCTTAAGCGCAGCATCCAAACCGATTTTGTTAATAGTTCTCAGACCGGCTGCACTCACGTTCAACTCGATCCATGTGTCCTGTTCTACCCAGTAGAACTTGCGGCGGAAAAGGTTCACATCGAAGGTCCTCTTGGTGTGGCGCTTCGAGTGGGATACATTGCATCCGCCCATGGCTTTCTTACCTGTAATTTGACAAATCTTTGACATTGTAGTATATTATTTATTTATTTTCCTAACCGTATCCTCCTCTCTTCCTCCGCTCGTTCTCCTCTTCTATTCAGCTCGAATATTCTTTCCCGATATCATCCCGAAGTTTCCACGCGCCTGATCTACAAACATATAGACACAAGCACAGAGCTCGCAAGAGCCTACTACACACGAAAAATCGCGCAAAGTTACAATAAAATATTCATATAGGCAAATCTTTTTGCAATTTTCTCGCAAAAATCGACAGATAGTGTATTCTACAAAGAGCGCGGATAGAATCCGCGCGCAAAAAAACGAAGAAAGGGTACGCGTAGGCTACGCAGGGGCTACGCGGGTCCCAAGATGCTACGGGGTTGCTACGGTACCTACTCAATAGAAACCTGCTAAGAACTTGAAAGGTGAAAGAGGGAACTATTAACAAGTAAAGAGAGGCCTCTTGACAGATACAGAGTAAGTAGGAACCCTTATTGTGCCGCTTCGCCGTACGTAACGGGAGAGGACTTCTGTCGCTCTCTCTTGACCAAATAATAGGTTATCCATTCGCCAAAGAAAGAGAACAACGCCAAGATAAAGACCACTATCTCTATCACTTTCGCCGCCGACTTAAGGCTAATGTGCGCCTGCTCGCGCGTATAGACAAGTATATTGTGGAGCGTAAAGTCCTTGCCCTGCGCCTCCAACTCCGCTAAATGTGTGTCTATACTACCGGCAAAACTATCAATACCGTCGATATAAGCATTCATACCGAGCCATTGGACAAACCAACTGACATCTTTGCGGGCATCCACATTAGAGCGGATAGAGTGCGCACTCAACAGAATCTCATTCAGTTGCGTTTTGTCTATTACACGATTGCTCGCCTCAGGATTGTCGATATTATAATAAGACTCAATCTGATCCGTGCCGACAGCAAGCATATTGTCCACCTTAGCAGGCAGAGTCATACCCAAGATGAGCAAAATAACCGCTACAAGAGTGAGAGCAGAGAGGCCGGCAATAAGCAACATCCTGTCGGATTTGTTCTCCATAGGCAACAATTTATAACGAACGATACAGGCAGCCGCTCCAAGCAACAATAAGATGAATAATACACCAAGGAAAATATACATAGTTCTATTCGTTTTTATCAACTCCCGCGACGTCGGGCTTTGGAATATAAATAACCGTTTTACGCGAGTTACACCCGTTCTTTAGGTTTTCGCGCCACGACCCTCTCAGCGACAGCAAACCAGCATATTCTTCCTGACGCTGCATATCCGTGAGTACGATACGCACCAACAAGCGCCCACAAGGAGCATTCATATACTCCCTAAAAGTCTCGGGTCGCAAGCCCTGTGCATTACGTTGCATCAGGACGTTATACTTGCGTTTCTTGTCGTGCCACGAGCCGAAGATACGCGAAGACTCATACAGACAGAGTAGGCAGAAAACGCCCAAGATAAGCCGCAGCCAAAGAGGGTGTACAAAGAAAATAAGACAGCCTATGCCCCCTCCCACGAAAAGCAGGAGGAAAGCATAGGCATTAAGATAGAAAAACCTATACGAAGTCTGTATGGTTTTCTGCGGTTTCATACGCAGAGCAAGCTTATTGCGCGTTGGAGATAGCCTTGTAGAAAGCATTCACTACGTTCTGTGCCTCTTCGTCACTATCAACGCTCAACTGAACAGCCGTACGCTGTGTGAAAGAGTCGTAATAGAGATGGTAAGCCTGGCAGAAGCATCCCATGCAAGTGCCTTCCTTGGTATAGCCAACCTCTTTCACACTACTGGGCAGGATGTAACGCACATTCTTACCTACGTTGAAAACCCAGCAAGCCTTAGCCTGTACGACCTCGACTACGCGCCTGTCGGTAATAACCAAGAAGCCTTTGCGACGGTTACCGAAGATAAGGTTAATCAACTTCATAATAGAACCCATGATACGAGCAAAGATGTTAGAACTTGATGCCCAAAGTTCGGCTTCCAATTCCATGACGAGTTTCTCGTCTGCGCCTAATACAAGGCCTGATTGTAATTTGTCCATGAAAACATAAATGTTTGTTAGTAAATTCCTACTCTATTGAAGGTTTTTCGGATAACACCTGTATATGTATTAGAATCAGTCTTTTACGACAACTTTATAGGAGTGGCGCATATCGATACGCATAGCTTTTTTCGACTGTTTGCCGCTCCATGTCAGGTCTCCCCAACGGGAATAGCCGCAGTTGAACAGGTAGCCTACTCCATCCTCCGCCACGAGAGGCAGTCCGCTATGGAAAGTATCTACGCCCGGTCCTCCCGCCGTAAAGAGTGACATCGGAACGCGGGTATGCGTCTTCTCCGTCGGATTGTAAGCATTCACCACTCCCTCAGCAGAAACGAAATAGTAGAACTGCCCATTGTAGGCCGTAACGAGACCGTTGGTAGGCAACGTGGTTAGCTTGCGCAAGCCCTGCGCGTCGTGGAGATAAAGCATCTTATCCACCAAAAGCCACGCCCGCGAAGGTGTCTCCGAAAGAGCAACCACCGTAGTGCCTGCCGGATAGTTATCTTTGGTTACCAAGCTGCCCGCCACGGAATAATGCGAGACTGTGCCGCCCGCATTGTCCACGACGCAGAGGTTACCGCTAAGTGAATACATAGCATCACAACGACCAAGATTCACATTCAGGTTCGTCCAACTATCCTGCGCAGGATTGTACTCGTATAATGCGCCTTCAAAAGATGCAACATAGGCTTTACCGTTAACGACCGCAGCCGAGCCGTAAACAAGTACTTCCGGCAAAGGATTGCACGAACTAAGCGCGTCTGTAGCAGGGTCGTATACCGTCAAGTCGGTACACGGGTCGCCCCAAGACTGGCTATTTCCCATCACACTATTCTGATACCCGCGTGCGGAATAGCCGCCACCGAAATAGACCTTTCCACTTACGGCAAAGCGTATCTGTGCCGAGCCTCCGCAAGTAGCGACATTCTCATCTGTATTAATAGGGTGAAGCATAGCCGACTGGTCGAAATACACCTTCTGTTTACATGCCGGCTCCGTATTCAGCGTAAGCACCATCTCACGCCCTTCCCAGCCTGTAACTCCATACGCCCACGCGCCATAGGAGCAATCATCGCCCACAATGACCGCATAGTCGTTGCCATCCGTTCCGATAGGGAGCTTCGCCGCAGGAGGAAGCAGAACGCTGCCACCAGACGAGGGTTTGCTTGACAGCCCGTCCACCGATTGGAACAGACCGGAAGACGCCCCAGTAACCGCCAGATAGACTCTGATCTGCGCGGGCAGGCACTCCACTCCCGTAATGTGACACGCCTGCGTTGTGAGCGTAGCAGGCTCCTGCGTGAAGACGTACTCCGTCGTCTCAGCAGCCGCAGCCGCTTTTCTGCGCGGGGCATTCGCCTTGGCAGCAGCCAGCGGCGCGACGGTTACTTTCGCGGTACGCGTCTTGCCCGTGAGGTTAGGCATCATGTTGACCTGAAGCGTCGTTGCACCATATCCCGTCGCTACCGAGGGCATACACCACGCTTCACTACCGACGGCAGTCCAACAACCTTCTGTTTGCACGTTGATATCATAGAGTGTACCCGTTGGTGCCACCTTGTCCTCCACAGCGGGCTTATCCGGTTCGGGAGGCGTAGTCGCTCCATCCCCTCCGTCGCCAGGCTGATACACATTACCACACGCCGCCAACCCCAACGAGGAAAGCAACAATATATATAAACTTGTCTTTTTCATAAAGCCTCTATATGTTATTATTGGATATTGATTTTGTATTTATTCTCACCCGCTTGCACGAGATAAAGTCCAGCCGAAGGCAACTCGATATGCTGCCTGTTGCCCGTATAAACCATGCGTCCGGCTACATCATAGATAGTAAGCGGTTGAGCATTCGGCAGGACAATAGAGCGATACTCGACCACAAAAGGAGCACCCGACTCGGTTACTTCCTCGATAGCCGTCATCATATCTTCGAACTCAGCCACCAAATCCAAGTCGGAATCCAAAGGCATCACAAGCGGATTCTCCCGTCTGCCGTTGCTCCATTGCTTGAAACGGAAGCCAGCGTTAGCCTCAGCCGTAAAGGTAGCCTCCGCACAGTTGAAGTCCACGCACGCCGTACCCCACTCCTCGTTGGCGGATTGCGCTTTCGCCTTGAAGGGTATAATCTCGTCGAACGCCCAGAAGTACTTCCACTCGGGAGCGGAAGAATAGAGCGATACTTGCCCGCAGGGCACCTCTATATCGGCATCAATAGGCACATCGATGAAGGCATAGGGCGCTACCGTAGGCGGAATATCGGCATAGCACACGATACGCGACAAGTCGGTACAGCCCGCAAAGGCAAGGCTACCGATAGTAGTGCAACCCGCGCCGAGCAATAAAGAGGAAAGTTTGGTGCAACCAATGAAAGCCTGCTCGCCGATAGTGGTAGCAGAACCGGCTCCAATAACCACGGAAGAGAGATTGGTGCAACGAGTAAATGCCTGCTCACCTATTGTGTTAACGGAATGGGGTAAGATAATCTGTGATAGTTCGGTATTGCCTGTGCATAATTTGGTGGGAATGGTCTCTACCATTGTACCGAACGTAATGGACTCAACACCAGTCAGCGGAGAAGCGATTCGTTTGCAGTTCTTTGCCAACCAAGTCAAGGACTTTGGACCATTCAGTTTCCCTATCTTCTCCACATTTTCGGGAATAGTCAGAGATACTAAACTCGGCTTATGTGACGAGGAAATAGTAGTGAAATAAAAAGCCTCATCTTCTATCGTTGTAACTGTACGTGGAATAACGACAATAGTAACTCCATAGCAGTTGTAGAAAGTCCCTGTCTTAATCACTTTTACGGGATACGGTTCACTTCCAGGGACCCAAACTTCTATCCATCCGTTCTTGGGATCGTCAACCCACTCATAATAGCCATCACTTCCACCAACAGAATCGGGTATATTGACAACTCCTTTCGGTCGTTCACTACTATAATCATAATAGTCAAACTCATAGTCCGAAGAGCTCGCATAGCCGTGCTGGTTTCTATTTTGTAGTTTTGGTACGAGTGCGGCATATTTCTCGTAGGTGTAGGAAAAAGGATTGTCTTTGTCTGCGACCTGAATACTATCTATCTTGTAATACAGGCCGTCATACGTAAAATCATAATTAGCCGTTTTTTGGGCAAATAACCCCATGATAGAAATACTACAAAGAGCAAAAAGAAGAGAAAGTTTTTTCATACGAACTGCAATTTAATGGTTTATATTAAGGACTTCTTATCCAGTTTCGTTACCGTAAATTCCCCCCATAATCACCACCCATTAGCCGATATATACACCAAAAGGGCGCAAATCCTCCACTGTTTTTACTCGGGTAGGCTCTGGTAATGCCTGAGAAAATAAAAAAGCAAAGTGATTCACGCCCAACGGACAAGAGATACTGCCTTCTTTTTCTCTTGTTAAATTTACCAGATTTACCCGAGAAAAGGGCAGCGTTTGTGATGTAAGTATATCATCCTTTAACGGATTCGTCGCAAAGGTACAACATTTCTTTTACATACACAATACTCTCATCCTTTTTTGACGAAAAATACGTCGCCTGACCACAAAGCTATAGGTTCTCATTCCTCCGTTATTCCCAGCGCAAAGACTCGGCGAAGACAGCATAATCCTACGTATATGGTACGTGTATCCTACGTAATTGTCTGCTGTTTAGCCTTAGTTGTTGGCAGGAGTCGGGGTCGGGATGACCTACAACCGCAAGGACGCTTCCTCACTTTGCTACGTGCAAAAGTAGTGGTTTGGGCGCAAATTACATATAGACAAATATAGATTTTTAAGCAAAAATACGGTCCTTTTTCGTTCAAACAGGTATATTTTCGTCACAAAAGCAGTATTTTTATGAACTTTTTATATGTTATTCTACAAAAAATGCGTATATATATTAACATTCCCGCAGAGATAAAAAAGAGCTATGAAAAAAATCGGGAAGAGCGAGGAATGAGGAGGGAAAGAAAGGAGGGGGATAGGAAGGGAGAAGAAGAAGAAGAAGAAAGGAAAAGGAATAGAAAGGAAAAGTAAGAAGGTAACAGAAATGACTAAACAGAGAGGAAAATGGGAAGAAACAGAGAAAGAAAAAAAAGGGGGGGGAGAAGGGAAAACAAAGACTAAACAGGGCGGGGAGAGAAAAGCGGAGAGAGCAGGGAACAGAAGGCTATGGGAAAAAATTAAGGGAGGGGTTAAGGGTGGAATTGAAGGAGGGGTTAGAGGAAGGAATTAGTAGAAGGGAGATAGTAGAAGGGAGAACTATGGAATGAAGAGTTTGCATGCGGAGGTGTTGCAACGCACGATATAGAGCCCGGAGGAGGGGCAGACGAATTGCGCCGTCATGGTATTGAGGGCAGAGGCAAGCAGGCGTCCGGAAGCATCCAGCAGGCAGATATCCGCTTCTGCATCAGCACAGACAGATATGGCATTGCCTATACGTTGCACGCGAAAACCATTCTGCGCCGCAAGCGTTACAACCAATTCAGAAGAAACAGGAGGTTCGTCAAACGCATCGCAATCGACAGTATCCAACGCCCAGCCTTCGACCTCAGAGGCAGAAGTCTCGCTCATCAAGAGGCAATGCTCCCCCTCGCCCAGCACGGGAGACTCGTCACTCATCTGCATGAAGGCGGCATCTGTCAAAATAAACTGAATAGAGTCGTCGCGCGTACGTATATCCGCCATCCAGCAACTGTCTTCCAACAGTTGCAATTGTACCTGCGCGTCCTGCCACGGGGTAGCTGCGCCCCAATAATAGCAGGTAATCCCTTCGGAGGTATCAAAACCGTTGCCCTCGGGAATACGGATACGCAAGGAATAAGTACGCATATCCTCCTCTATGGGCGTGCCGACAAAGACCGAATCCGCCGTAAGCGTAACGGGCAAGCGGTATTCACCACGCGGCTCTGCGGACAAGATCGGATATAAGTTGCTGCTTCCTGTCGGGGTTGTCGCAAAGGTTAAGATATAGTCGCCCGCGGGGGCGTCTGCGAGGGAGCAACTAAATAGGACAGGTTTGGTATAATGGTAACCCGCGGAGAGGCTATAGGAGCGACAAAAGACGGATGTCGCCGGCTCGGACTCTTCCTCCCTTAGCAGGACCGCATAAACATCGCCCTTGGCATCGGCAATAGACGCATTGTTGAAATACGTCAAGCGGAAGGAGAGGTTATCGGTTTTTGAGACGTGTGTGTCGGATAGGTATAGGATAGAATCCACCGTAATCAGAGGTATAACCTCTCCCCCTTGGTCAGGCCGGATACCGATGTAGAGGTCCACGTTCTCGGTGTAAGCCTCGTCGCTCACCGAACCGCCAGTACCCTGATTTTCAGGGTTAAGTGCCGAGAGTGCAAAATAGCCGTTCGCCGTGCCGTTCCACCCCCAGTTGATATGCAGATAGCCATCGGCTTGCATACCGTCGCAGACAAAGGCGTGCCCCTCGTCCTTGCGCGTGCACCCCGTCATAAACACGGGTTGCCCTGCTTGCAAATCCGCAGCGACAAGCGACAAAATCTGCTTCTCCGACATACATTTCTTCGGCAACGGGCGAATAGCGGCATCGTAGCCGAAATAGTTCACCAGCGCACTCATGGCTTTGAGCGAGACCGCCCCACTCTCCCCTGTGCCGTAGTTCATATCACAAGCAATCCCGACATGCGAACAAATGGTAGCCACCGCCCTGGCTTGGAGAGGAGTATAGAAATTTCCATACGAGGGTTGCATATACGCCCAACTATAGGTAGCGGCGCCGAAATCCGCCGAGAGCGTCTGCCCGTTCCACTCGTAGGCGTGCGAGCCCGTGCCCACGGTCGGATAACGGTGGTAGTACATAATCTGCGACGCCGCCGTAGCTACACAACCGACCACGCAACGCACCCCGTCCACAGTGGGACACAGGTCGTTGTATGGCGAGCCTTGCCCCCACTTGATGGTGCCCAGCAAAGGAGCCACCACCGGATAGTCCTGCGCCGGAGCCGCCTCGCGGCGGACAGAGACAGCGGGCATAGCCGCCACCTCGTCAGCATACATATTGAGCCAAAAACGCAGGTTGTCGGGCGCTTCATCGATGCGGAATTCCCCCTCCTCGGAATAGGCAAGGATAGTGCGCACACGGTCATCCGCCGAGACAATAACAAAGCCGCTGTCCGACGCTGCGCGGCTAAAGACATAGCAAGCGGGCGTAAGTCGGTCGGGCAACATCTGTGTATATGCCAGCCGCATCGGTTGCGCGCGCAAAGCACTCATCTTCGTCCGTTTACCCCTCTGCGCGGGAGACATATTGACCTGCTGCGCCGTAAGGAACTGCCCCGCGACGGTTGCCGCCTCCTGCACGGTACGCGGAGCCGCTAACAATAGCACACCCCAACACACACAAACCGACAAGGTCAGAAAACGCTTTATAATAGCATCGTTATACATACGCTTCGTAATCTAATAGGGGAGAGGACTCTCGGGCGGGAACTTCTTGCGCAGGCGGTAACGCACCGTATAGACCGAAGCCTCCTCGACATGGAACAAATCCGCCACCTGCTCGACCGTCATATTGGCGGCAAAGCACAGGATATAGCGCTTGTCCATCGTAGTCAGGCGCTCCGCCTTGGCGATGAGATTGCCCAGCGCCTCCAGGTCAAGGGCTTGCAAGTTCGCCAGCACCGACTCGCGGTAGGCGTTGGTAGCAGGCAACTGCTGCACAGACCGGATGATATCCGCCTGAAGGACGCGCATCGGCGCCACATCCGCGCGCGACGACATGTCTCTGAGCGCGGTGCGCATATCGTCAGCCTCCAACGCCGATTCGTAGAGGCGCGCCTCGACATTCTTCTTGCGCAGGTAGAGCACTACTCCTATCAAGACCGCCGACAACAAGAGCGACACCAGGAAATAGAGCAGACGGCGGAATGCAAGATTACGCGCCGTGAGCCTATCCAGTTGCAGTTTCTGCTTCTCGACCTCGTAGCGTGTCTCTACCTCCTGCAGCGCCTGCATCTTGTCGGAGTTGTAGCGCACGGCGTTGTTCTCCGTCAAGCGTTGCTGCCATCGTAGCGCCTCCTCGAACCTGCCCTGCTCGGCGCACAATGTAACCATAAACACATACGCCTCGCTTCGCTCTGCGATGACCGTATTGGGTGATGTCTCCGCCACACTGTCAATCAGCACCAGCACCTGCTCCATAGCCTGTTTGGCATGCCGGTAATCATGCTTATAATAGAAGAGCCACGCCCGCAAATCCAGCAGGCTGATTTGCGCCTCCTGACGGGCACTTTCGTCCCACAGCAACGCCAGCGAGCGGTCTGCCCGAGCAAGATAATGCTCAATACTGTCGGTCAACGGCGGGTCGAAATAAAGGTCGTAGAACAACGCCTCGTTATAGTAGCTCCAAACGGGGATAATCAGCCAGTCGCGCACGTTCGGTATGCGCTCCAGCCACACTATTGCCTGCGCCCCATAGTCAATCGCCTGCGCGGCACTATCCAAGTGGGAATAGTAGGCAGAAGCCACCGAATAGTAGTTGTAATAGACGATGACATCCATCTGCGCCGTAGTCTCCTGCTCCCATGCAGAAGGGTCAGATGGGGGCACAATGTCCGCCAGTGAACGCAAGTCGGCGAGCAGTTGCTCCATACTGACGAGGTCGTCGAGATTCATATATTCGATTGCCCGCTCGTAGAGGCACATGGACGCCCAGTCGTACCGCCGGAGGCGCATAAACGTCTCGTACGCCGCTATCAGGCTGTCTTGCGCCGCCACCGATTTCCCCTCTTTGAAGGCATCGACAGACCACTTGCGTTGGTTCAGCGCGCGCCGAAAGGCAAGGCTATCAGGCGACAGCGGCTGAGCCACAACCAAGCCCGCGGACCACAGCCCGCAAGCAAGAATCAGTATGATGCGATATAACCGTCGCATTATCATCCGTTTAGCGTACACTTATCGTATCCTGCGGCAGCTGCAAGGTATAGAGTATAGCCTCCGCTTGACGCAGTGCATTGCGTTTCTTCTGCCCGGGGGCAAACAGAAACGTCTCTGCCGTAATCACATTGCCGCGCACCTGGTCAAGGCGCGTCAGACTCACATACGGACCACCCATTGCCTCGCCGTCCTTGATTTTCCAAAGCCCGCGCACCTCCGCCGCGTAGAAGCCTTCGTCTTTGCGCGGGGTAAGCGACGAAACGGTGCGGTATCGGGGCGGGAAGACCTTGTATTCCGTTCCCATATACGACCCCGGTACAGAGGCGGTTATTACTTGAGATAGCACCTCGTCGCGGCGCTGATTGAGGTAATCGGGTGTGAACGTATTATCATCCGTATAAGGATAGGTATAGACCACCAAGTCGCGCCGCATCGGTCCTTTGTTGTTGCAGCACCAGAGCAAGCGCACGGAGCATGCCGACTCGCCGCTACCCACTTGCAAAGCCGTATCCATCAGCAGCATATAATCCTCAGGCACCAGCATGTCGCAGCCGTAATGTGCCTTCAGCGCGGCACGCGCGTCCTTGTTGGTGCTTCCGCGGTAGAAGGCAGTCTGACGCAGCAGTTCGCGGCGCACGAACCACTGGCGCACCTGCTCTCCATGCGCCAGCCAGTACGCTACAAACTCCTCAGATGTAGGCGTTTGGATGCGATAGACCGCCTGCGGATGCGACCATACATCCACCGATACTTTTGCCTGTGTCTGCGTGTATTTGTCGGGGTTGATATCGATGATTAGGATGTTGCGTGTCGGCTTCAGATAGTCGTCGAATGCCGCCGGCGGCACCTGCGTCAGCACGAAATAGGGCTCCATCTGCGGCATACAAGGCATATCCGCCGACATCGTAGCTTTCACAAGGTCGTAGTCGGTAGCTATCGGTTCGGCGTATGCGCTCCCTGTCGCTGCTACGGCACCCGACTGCGCGATAGCGTTGAGAGAGGGTTGAGAGAGCGCTTGCCCGGGGATTACCACCAGACATTCGTATATCGTTCCGGTCGCACTCGTCAGCGTCCGTCCCGTAGAGCCGCCGCACGCCGTCAGGACAAAGACAAGAGACAAAAGAGCGAAGACATTTGACAAGTTGACAAGTTGACAAGTTGACAAATTATGGTTTAATATATTGTGTTTCATACATAAAATATAAACTATTAATTATTAACTAATTCCACGTGCTTGCTTGATGCTTTCGTACGCCTCGTTGATAGCGCGGAACTTCGCCGTCGCTTGGTTGCGCACCTCCTCGCCCGCGTTCGCCACCTTGTCGGGGTGGTACTTCATCGCCATACGCCGGTAGGCTTTCTTCACCTCGTCGTCGGTTGCAGCGGGCGTTATCTCCAGCGCGGTGTATGCCCAATCGGGGTCTGCCTGCTTGCGGTAGAGCGAAAGCAGCGACTGGTAATCAGCAGGTTGTATCCGCATATTCGCAGCTATCAGCGACAGCACCGACTCTTCCTCCGCCGACACATCGCCGTCCACATGCGCAAGGTCAAGCAACATATGGACTATCTCAAGCCGCGTGGAGTAGTTGATATTGCGGGCTATCTGTTGCGAGACCGCCACGGGGTCTATCTCTTTCTGCAGCAGCTCTTTCAGCAGGTGCAACGCATCGCGCGCGCCCTCTTCGCCGTAGTTGCGCCGCAGAAAAGGCTTAATGTAGTTCACTTCCGACTTCTGCACTTTCCCGTCCGCCTTGATGACACACGCGAACAATACCACCATCGACACGCGGATGTCGCCTACCGTCGCGCGGCGATAGGTGTTCGCATCGCTGCGCTCGTATCTGTTGCCCGAGATTCCACCCGCGGACGGCTCTTCCCCGCCGTCGGTCAAAACGCGGTCGGATGTATCAAACAGCGAGGCTATCAGCACCCCCACGAGCGCACCTATCGGTCCGCCCAACACAAAGCCCAAGCCTCCTAAAATCCATTTTCCTGCCGACATATTTTCTTTCTGTGTATATCGTTCGTTACGTATTTCGTGCCCGAGTGCGTCCTATGCCCCACGCGCGTTTCAAGTCGCAAAGGTACGAATTTATTTTGAGATACGCAAATGTCGCCTGCTTTGCGCACTGCCTACAGCCCATACCTCAGTCCAAGGGTCTCTATTTTGCCCCTATTTTGTCAGTTTTAGTTAGCAAAATAGACAAAAATATGCTGAAAAACATATTTTATTGCCAAATTATTTGGTCAATTCAAATATATATAGTACTTTTGCACCGTGTTTTTCATGGTATTAGATTTAAGGTTAAGTAAAAGATTGGGTTGTCGAGAGGACAATCCTTCTTTTTTTATATATAATGTCCCTTCGCGACGCTAAAACAAAACAGACATGCGTACATTCTGGTTACTGGTTTATTACGGCTTTGCACGCCACCTTCCCAAATCGACCTACCCTGTCTTAGGCAAAGCGGCGTTGCGTCTGCGCGCCCGTTGCGCACGTCATCTGTTCGCACAATGCGGTAGCCATGTGAATCTGGAGCAAGGGGCGTATATCGGCAACGGCAAGTTCTTTACCGTAGGCGACGACGTCGGCATCGGCAAAGATTTCTGCTCGCACAACCGTATTTTGACCGTACACGACCGGCTGATGATGGGTGAGAATGTACTGTTTCTGGGAGGGGCGCATTCGTTCGCAGATCCGGACAAACCCATTGGTTCTGAGCAGGGGGAGCCGCCTACACCATTAGAGATTGCGGGCGATGTATGGATTGGCGCGCGGGTGATTGTCCTACCGGGCTGCAAGCGCATTGGTGCACACAGCATCATAGGGGCAGGCGCAGTGGTAACGCACGACGTACCCGACTATGCCATTATTGGTGGCAATCCCGCGAAAGTCATACGCATGCGCAAGTAGCCCTACGCAATGCTTGTTTGCTCATCTACACTTGGCATAGGTTAAGATTGACTAAACCTTCCCTATCGCTCAAACACTCCATCTTGTCCCCCCACCCCCTATTTTCACTTTAGCGGTAGATATGCGGTAGATATGCGGTAGATAGACATTTATAGCGTATTTATAAACCATTCAAAAACGCTTTATAAACCGTTTATAAATGAATTATTATAGGCGTCTTTTTTGCATGTATTCTAAAAGATTTGTCTATTTCAAAAACTTGTTGTATCTTTGCAACGCAATTGAAATCCGGTTGCAACAACAAGCCGTCATTCTTTTGCAAAGACATATTTATTAAGCAGCATTTGCTATTATTTCGCACTCGAAGAAAAAGTCCTAGTAAAACTACTTTCTTTGGAAAAGAATAGTAAACGCATTTCGTAGGTTTCTTATACGGAGCCTTTGCAACCACTTATAGCATCACAACCATGTGAACTTTCTTTCGGTTGCAGGGGTTTTTACTAGGACTTCCCTACGAGTGCGAAGAGGAAGTTCACTTTCTTGTTCTATTGCCATATTGTGGATTGATAGCAAGCAAACACTATCAATCCATGGCACGAAAAGACTTAGCCAAGGCAAAAGATGCCAAGAAAGACGAGTTCTATACGCAGTTGGACGACATAGCCAAAGAACTCAAACACTACAAGCCTTACTTCAAAGGCAAAGTGGTATTTTGCAATTGTGATGACCCTTACGAGAGCAACTTTTTCAAGTACTTTGCACTCAATTTCAACCAATTAGGCATCAGGAAACTGATTGCCACCTGCTACAACGGTTCGCCTGTGTCGGGCAATGAGTTGCTGATTGACTTCGGCGACACCACAGACGACCCAAAGAAGATAGCCTACAAAGTAGAGATTTCGGAAGTTACCGACACCAACGGAGACGGAGCCATCGACCTATCCGATGTGCGCTACTTGCTCCAAAATGACAAGAACGTTATTTCCATTCTCAAAGGCAACGGCGATTTCCGCAGCCCCGAGTGTATCGACCTGCTCAAACAATCCGACATAGTAGTTACCAATCCGCCATTCTCCCTATTCCGCGAATATGTGGCGCAATTGGTTGAATATCAGAAACAGTTTTTGATTATAGGCAACGTAAATGCTATTACCTACAAAGAGTTCTTTCCATTGATTAAAGCCAACAAAGTATGGATGGGAGCAAGTATCCATAGCGGGGACAGGGAGTTTCAAGTGCCTGAAAGTTATCCGCTTAATGCCGCAGGAAGCCGTATCGATGAACAGGGGCGCAAATTCATACGGGTAAAAGGAGTAAGATGGTTCACCAATATGGATTACCCGCAACGGCACGAAGACCTTGTTTTATACAAACTCTATTCGCCCGAAGAATATCCAAAGTACGACAACTATGATGCTATAAATGTAGATGTTACAAGTGATATTCCTTGCGACTACGATGGCGTTATGGGTGTGCCTATTACTTTCTTGGATAAGTACAATCCTGACCAGTTCGAGATTATCGGTGCTATGACAACCACAAAAGTAGAAAATTATAACTACGGTTATCCTTATATTGGAGGGCAAAAAATATATGCCCGCATACTTATCCGCCGCAAAAAATAACAAACCATGAAAATAGAACTACAACAAATCCCCATTCGTGCTTTGTGCGCGAACTATGAAGACCTGAGTATTCAAGAAGAAGGCATCACCGGTTATGGTGGACGACTCAATATCCGCCCCAAGTACCAGCGCGAGTTTGTCTATGACGAGAAACACCGCAACGCCGTTATGGACACCGTGTGGAAAGGGTTCCCGCTCAATGTGATGTATTGGGTGCGTGTCGGACAGGACCAATACGAACTGCTGGACGGGCAACAGCGCACCATCTCCATCTGCTCGTTTGTAGCAGGCGAATACATGATGGATTTCGATGGCAACCTGTTGGGCTTCCACAATATGACCGAAGCACAGCAAAACCGTATTCTCGACTACACGCTGCAGGTGTATATATGCGAAGGCTCGGACGAAGAGCAACTGCAATGGTTCAACATCATCAACATTGCGGGCGAAAGACTGACACAGCAAGAGATACGCAACGCCGTGTATTCGGGCAGTTGGGTAACACAGGCAAAGAAACGCTTCTCAAAGACCGGTTGTGTGGCATACAAGATAGGTGCTGACTTTATGAGCGGCTCCCCTATCCGTCAGGACTATTTCGAGACCGCCTTGCGGTGGATTGGTGCTTTGCAGGGAAAAGACATAAACGCCTACATGGCAGAACATCAGCACGACACCGATGCCGACCAGATTTGGCAATACTATCAGGATGTTATTCATTGGGTGGAGAAACTGTTCGGACGGAAATACAAGAAAGAGATGAAAGGCGTGGAATGGGGTTTGCTGTACAACCAATACAAAGAAACCACGCTAACGGCAACAGCAATAGAACAGGAGGTTGCCCGTCTCATGGCGGATTCCGATGTGCAGAAGAAGAAAGGCATCTTTGCTTATGTCTTCGACCCCGACGAACACCATCTCGGCATTCGATCCTTCGACAACAACACGCGTCGCGAGGTCTATGAACGCCAAGGCGGTATCTGTCCCTTGTGTGGCAAGCAATTTGAAATAGAGGAGATGGAAGCCGACCATATCACCCCGTGGTCCAAAGGCGGGCGCACAGTCTCAGCCAACTGCCAGATGCTCTGCCGCGACTGCAACCGCCGCAAAAGCGACAAATAAGAGAACAAAAAGAATACCGCGGGACGAATTGTCCTGCGGTATTCTTTTTGTGGAGCATAGGAGACTCGAACTCCTTACCTCAACACTGCCAGTGTTGCGCTCTACCAGATGAGCTAATACCCCTGCCATTGGTCTAAGACCAAGCTTTGAGACTGCAAAGATACTACATTCCCGCCATACTTGCAAACATTTCCACTTTTTTCGTATCTTTGTGCGCAATATATAGTTGTCGGATAGCGGCTTTAAGGCAACCGACGCCCTAAGACATCGTACTCCGTTCCGCTGCGCAAGATAATGAGACGGTTGTTGCGGACTACTTTTTGCGCCGGCAAAGCATCCATAGACACTATTTCAAAGCCGCTTGAGACTATATTGGCGTTAAACTGAATCGTTTGCGTAGAGAGAATATAGGGCGATACAATCTGTAAGTCATCCCCCGACACCAAGCCTGCAGGAACAGACAGCACCTTGCTCTCTCCCGGCAATAGTCCGGCAAGAGAGGTCTCCGATTGCGCTGAGCATATGGCAAAATACGCATCCCGATAGAGCGGAGCAATACCCTCGTTGCACACCGTGAGGCGCGTCTCAGAACCATTGGTCTCGCAGCTTGTTACTACGAACCTATAGCCCGTTGCCATACTCGCCTGCTTAAAGCGCGCCACCGTGCCGTAAGTGCTCCCCGGAGCGTCATTGGCTATCATAAACGACAAATGGTACTTGGCTGCCGCCTGCTCCCAAGTAACTCCGTACATGCCCGCCGGATTCAAGAAATTCTTTTGGTCGTCATCGGTATAATAACTTATCTCCCCGCCGCAAACTCCCGTCTGCCAGCGAGAACCTCTGCCTATTGCATTCCAATTCTTCTCGTTATAACCATCGTCGGAGCCTATCTCATGCTCTTCGTGCATGAACGAGTCGTCAAACAACCCGAAGCGCAGCGACATCAATTCTTCGTCATCCACAATAGGAGTATAGCTATCGTCCGCCCCATCTATCGACATCAACCACGGAATACGCAACGTAGAAGCTATATGCTGCCAAAAGGACTTCTGGTATTCCTTAGTAGGAAAATTCACTCCAAACTGAAGTTCCGTGCCGTAGATATGGTATTCTGACCAATGCCCGAAGCCAATCTCTACAAAAGCAATACGCGGGTCGTTATTGTAGCGCGCGGCAAAGTCGGTATAAAACTGCTTGGTAAACCATTGCAATTCGCTATTGCTCCAATCCGCATAGTAGGTAGGACCGTCGCCACCCGGGTTTTTGCTATAGGTCTCATTGTAATCACTTCTGTCCTTGATGTATCGCGGCACAGCGGTAGTTCCTTTCTTACCATCCACATCCGTGCCGCTCGGATACTCGTAGCGGAAACGCAGGATAGCCTGATGTCCGCGCGACTGCATATCGTTGAGTATATTCTCCAGATACGTCCAGTCGTACACTATCGCGCCATCCACTTTCCCCATTACCACACGGCAAGGCAAACAATATTGAAACTCCATAGAGATGGTATTCTGATATTGCTCCATAAACTCTTGGTCAGGCCACAATACGAGTCCCGTCATCGGTTGCACTTGCGTTATCTGCTTGTGGAGCGCCACAGAATGCCAGCTATCGTTTGTCTGCGCAATAACAGACATGGTTTGCATACTTAGCAAAACACCGACAAGAACAGCCTTGCTCAATCCGAACAGAAGGTGTTGATTCTTATTCATGATACTAACGTAATATACGATATGATTAAACTGAACCGCAAAGGTAGTCCTTTTTGCCGATTCACACAAATAGAAATACTATTTTGAGATATTTTCCACAATTATACTCAGTTATTTCCTATTAGAAAAACAAAGAACCCCGAAGAGATAATCTTCGAGGTTCTGAAAGTGGCGGCTACC
>JBJECK010000037.1:0-95587 GCA_051870995.1 Paludibacteraceae bacterium
GGGTGCAGCGCAAACACGCTCACGGCGTTGTACGGATACGAGTCGCGGTTGGTGTGTGTCAGGGTCGTGTCGTTGATAGGCAGCGTCTGTATAATCTTCTGACCGGTCTTTACCGCCCAGTCCGCCAGTTTCTTCAGGTCTTGAAACTCACCGATGCCGAACCCGTCCTCCGTGCGGAGTGAGAATACCGGCACGGCTACACCTGCCCCTTTGAAGCGCGGTTGCGTGCGGCGGAAACTGCGGTCGTTCTGCTCAATGATGATTCCTTTCTGCAAGCCCCAAATAGTCCTGTTCTCGCCCCATTCCATGTCCACTACCGCACCCGAGTGCAGGTCGTAGATGACGTATTTGTATTCTACCACTTGGTCCGGAACGGCTTTGATGTCCACGCGCCATATCGGGAACGACGCATCGCTCATCACCACCTTGTTGTCCGCATTCCAGTTGCCCAATTCGGGGATGTTGCCCATGATAGCCACCCCTTGCGTCGGCATTATCTGCGGCAGGTCTATCGAGAAACGGATATTGCCCTTGGCTGCCTTCGCCCGCTGAGGCTTCACGCGCTTGAAAAGCGACTCTATGAAAGCCGTCGTGTAGAACGATTTCTCGTAATCCTCCACCTGCCATACGTCCCGCACTACTACCTTCTTGTCCTCTGCCCGAAGCGTCAGGTCGCGAGGGTTGCCCGCCTCGTAGATATACCCGCCGTCCTGCAGGCGGATAGCGTACTTGTATTGTATGTTTTCGGCAAAATCCGAGATTGGAATGGTCCGGCTCCAGAAGTCCTGCCCTTGGCAACTTAGTTCCAGCGGATGTTCTTCTGTCCAGCCGAGGATTGACGTGCGCGTCTCTATGATGCACAAGGTCTGTCCGTACTCGGTACGGTAATTGATTTGGAAAGTTAAATTCATGGTATTGTGTTTTGTGGTTATATTCTTTTTCGGGCTACAAAATTACGTTTTTATATCGGTTCTTGCAAGACCTCTTCGTTTTTTTGCGGCGAAGAGGGGTCTTTTCTCCGTTTACCGACCTCTTTGCTTACGACCATACCCACTAATAGCGGGAATATCGTGTTTACTACCCACACTAACATGGCCGCTATCGCACTCGGCACCACGTATTCGGGCGAGTAATGACCGAACACCAGCATCGCCAGCGACCCCCGCACACCTATCTCCGCCACGGGAATGTTCGGTGTTATCGTTATCAGTAGGTAGTACAGCGGTATCGATATTAGCCAGTCTGTGGGCGACAGCTCTATGCCGCAGAAGAGCATCGTCAGCCATATCTGTACCGCAAAGCATAGATACCGCAATAGCGACTGCAGCATCACCATCGCGAACTCCATGTACCTCATCTCCGACAGTTGCCGGATGAGTGTCCGCACTTTCTCTTTCTTCCACGGGTGCTTGGCAAGCTTGCGCAGTATTATCGGCGCAAAGATGCACAGCAGCGTGCAGAGTATCGCCGCGGCGAAGATAGTGCTGAACGAAGCCAGCGAACTGTCCGAGAAGAATACGAACAGAGTCGGCAAACCTAATATGATGATAACCATCGTCAGGGCGAAGCTCCCCACCAATCCCATGCCTACGGCGGCAAGCCAGTTGCTGCGGTTGCGCATCAGTAACGCGCGGCTCGGGAAGTCCCCCACGCGGTACGGAGTCAGGAAACCCGCTATCATACCGTAATATACTTGCTCTTGTGCTTCGCGCATGCTCATCGGCTCTATCCCGCGCAGCATGTACTGCCACTTCCACGACTCAAGCCATATATTCAAGGGGAACAGTATGATGCTGATTCCGAAGAAGATATATTGCATGAAGTGGGCATTGCGGAAAGCGGTAGCCATTGTCGCATAGTCCTCAAAGGTCACCAACTTGTATATCAGGTAGGCGTAGGCAGCAATTACCAGCATCCAGTTCAGTATTTTTATGTATTGTTGTTTGTCTTTCATACTTATGTATTGTTGTTTGTCTTTTATCCTCTTGTCAAGTAATAAATTAGTAAATCGCCGAATAGCCCGATTCCAATAGTAAATAGTCCAATAGTAAATAGTCCAATAGTCAAATAATAAATAGTCCATTGTCCTGCTGCGCAATAGTAACTGTTAATTATTAACTACGAATTGTGTGTCCTGCTGCGCAATAGTAACTATTAACTATTAATTCCCTTAAGTTGACTATTAACTATTAATTGTTCAAATCGGGCTGCAAAGATACATCTTTTTTTGCACTTACGCAACATTTGTCCCTTTTATCCCTTTTCTTGTTCTTATTTGCACCTTACTCCCTGCCCCTTATCCCACTTTTTTATACCCTTTGTCTTCCGTCTTTTTTTCAGCCCGATTAGTGTACTGCTAATAGAGTTTACTGTGCTAATAGAGTTTACTGTGCTAATAGAGTTTAGTGTGTTAATGTAGTTTGGTGTGTTAATGGAGTGCTTCTTCTTTCTAATATACCGTGAGTTCGATATAAGCGAACAATTGCCGCCCGCAACGACTAATTGGTTTTTTGCTAATAGTCAAATAGTCAATTGTCAAATAGTAAATGGTCAAATAGTAAATAGTCAAATAGTATTTTTGTTGAAACAAAAGAAGTTCTTGGTCGTTTTTGCCTATGTTCTTAGTCGTTTTTGTATATAAAAACGTATTTCGAGTTCACGTTAAAGTAAAAACCCAATAGTAGATAGTCAAATAGTCAAATAAAATATTTGAGCCATATTTGATTGTATTTGTTTATGATCCTCCCACACAAACACACACCACCACCCCGAAAAGGACTTTAGCTTGTTTTCGTGGTTGTTTTTGTGAAGGTTTTTGATTGTTTTTGTCGTCTTGTGGTCGGCTCACCTGTAAAAGCCTGTGGCTATAGGAGCTCATACGGCGGTGTGCTGTTGCGTCTCGCCTGCGGATAGTTCGTCAGAACTACTTTCGTGAAGTGATGCAAACTCTTCACTTTTTTGTTTTTATTTTTTTTGTTCTTTTTTTTGACCCAAAACCTGGCTATCTGTCTCTGTGAGTGCTCTTTGTCTTCGTTTTTTCGCGCGGATTTTATCCGCGCCGTCGTGGACGTACCGTCCTTTCTTTTCCGCCTCGCCCTAATTTTAGGATAACAACATAGCCTTTTACAGGTGGACCTTGTGTAAAAGGATTTTAGCCGTCAATCACGTAGGATACACGTAGGATACACGTAGGATACACGTAGGATACACGTATGATACACGTACCATATACGTAGGATAACGCTGAGAATACGCTGGTTTCGTCGTACCTATGTAGTAGCGTGTTGCTGAGTGCGGTTTGTAGAGATATTGATTATTAGCTATTAACTTTCAAGACCTGCCTCAATATATGAATATGCTATGTCTTGTCTATTTTGTCATTCTAAACCCTGTAAAATCCGACTAAAATGCAAGAAAAAATACTTTTTTGCATCAAACTGTTGCATATTCCAAGAAAAAACCGTACTTTTGTCAGATTTAAGTATTAAACGTGCGAAAATGTATATATATGCAAACATAGTAGGTAGGTTATGGGCAATATGACGGATAGAATGAAATATGGTTTGGCGTTGGTGCTGGGGCTGGTGTGCTGTGCTGGGACCCTTGCGCAGTCTCATTCTATGCGTTTCTCCATTGATGGTGGGTATGCTGCTGAATTCCCTTCTGCTAAATCGACAACATCTCTTCGTCATAGCGACGGTGCGGTAACATCTTTCGGAGTAGGCTATCGCTTGTCCTACGGAGCGTTCCGCTTTGATGTCGGTGTAGGGGCTGAATATACCTATTTGAACAACTCCTTGAACGACTCACTTGCTTCCGAGCCGTTCCGCAAAGAGTGGGCGGGGGGAGTCTTGAACGGAGTCTGTGATACTACCTTTACCAATCGGCACGACCGCGTGCAGCGTGTCGCGCTTAATATACCTGTTATGTTCGGAGGTGAGTGGGGGCGTATATATGCTTTGGCGGGGGCTAAGTTCTCTGCCTATGTCTTCTCTGCCACGCAAGAGAGTGGCTACAAACAATTGGGTTGGAGCTTCCCCGAATTGCACTACATAGACAATCGTACGACGGAGAATACCGATTATTCCTATAATCCGGTTTTCCGCTCTTCGGTCGATATGGATATACGGCTGTGTGCGGAGTTTGGCTGCAGACTCAATTCTCAGTATGCAACGGCGTATAGTCGTAATCTTTCTACGGATTACTATATTGCCGCTTTTGCGGAGTACGGAGTCTATCATACTACCCCTTATGCTCCTTTTGTGGTGGGGGTGCGCCTGACGTCGGTGCTCAATATGCCCAAGAGGTCTGTTTGTCGTTGTTCGGTTGATTGATAAATGATTTGATGATGAGAAGATTCAACTATATACTTGCTATATTATTCGTTTTTTGTACGAACATCCTCTGTGCGCAAGATGTGATTACAATGAACGACTTGCCTTATTTCTGCGACTTTGAGGATGATGCGGAGAATGCGAAATGGGTGCTCAATCCTGCGGTTGAGCAGATTACTACGGCCAATAGGTGGGTAGTCGGCTCTGCAGTGGGTTATATGGGCGGTAATGCGCTCTATGTCTCGGCGGATAACGGGCTGACCGACAGATATACCAATACCAACAACGTGTTGCTTGCCTATCGGGATATTTCTTTGGACCGTGGAACGTATGATGTGGCGTTCGACTGGATTGGTAAGGGTAATACCAACAAGGGCTACCTGAAGGTGGTCTTTGAGTCGCGTCCGACGTCCGGTATCAAGTGCCTCGGGAATAGTTCCGAACCTTCGTGGGTAAGCTACGCTGTCCCGCTTATGGGGCGCAATACGAGGCTTGAGGGCTCCGATGTGTGGCAGCACGTACAGGCGGCTATTACGATCCCGCGGGCGTTGGCGAACGATACCGAAACAAGGATATTCTTTGTCTGGGTGAATACGGATGCGCCTATCGACACAACCAATACTTCTGTGGTAATCGACAATTTCCAATTGGCTAAGGCTTCTTCTACGGGCTATCCGGGTAACATACATGTTACTACGTCGCTCAATATGGCTACTATTAGTTGGGACGGTAATGCCGATAGCTACGAAATACTCTATCGGAAAA
The DNA here is from genome assembly GCA_051870995.1 of Paludibacteraceae bacterium. Taxonomy (GTDB): domain Bacteria; phylum Bacteroidota; class Bacteroidia; order Bacteroidales; family Paludibacteraceae; genus Colicola. Next base: position 5,100 of record JBJECK010000037.1, read on the forward strand.
AGACAGACAATCAGTTTGCATCGGTTACTACCGATACTACTTTTATCGAGCTGCCCGATATGGACTATGGCGCCTACGAGTTTTGGATTTGCGGCGTGAATGGTACCGACAAGACTATCTACACTATCTTTCCTGTCGTTTATATCTACGAGACGGACTGCTTCGACGCGCTCAATATGTATAATGCTACGTTCGAGTATGGTCGGTGGACTACCAGCGGTAATGTCATTGTCCGTACTATCAATGGTACTACGCGGGTGGACTATGGCGCCGCGGATGCCCGCAGTAGGCATACTACGCATTTCGATACTACCGAGATAGACCCGCGTACTATCATTCGGGTGGGTAGAGATACGTTGGCGCTGCGTACAGTTCCGTCAGGCGAGTTCGGCTCCGTACGGGTGGGCAACTGGCAGACAGGTAGCCAATACGAGTCTATTTCCTTCCAATATACGGTGGAGTCTGATGCACGGGCGCTCTTGCTGCTGAAGTATGCTATCGTGCTGCAGAACCCGAACCATAGTGCGAAAGACCAGCCGAGGTTTACCTTGGATATTAAGGATGAGGACGGTAAGTCTATCAATACGAAGTGTGCTTCGGTGGACTTCCATGCACCTACTAAGGCAGAATGGACGGACCCTGAAATACGCGAACTATGGCATGAATCTACGTCAGCCGGCTCCCTTGTCCATTGGCAGGATTGGAAAACCATAGGTATCAATCTGGATGATTATGTCGGGCGTAATCTGACGATTACCATTACGTCCTACGACTGCGACCAGTCGGGGCACTTCGGTTATGCCTATTTTACGCTCAAGTGCTCGCGCACGGATGTGGACGGACTGCCTTTCGGAAACGATTCCCAAACGCAACTGTTCACAGTGCCGGACGGTTTCAACTATGCGTGGTTCAATAGGACGGATACGCTCTTTCGGGATACGCTTAGTACGGAGAGATTCTTCCCGGTGCTCTCGTCTGATACCAATACCTATGTCTGCCATGCTACATATCCCACCAATCCTGAGTGCGGATTTGTCTTGGATGCTTCGGCTAAACCGCACAATCCTGTTGCTGAGATACAGTATGAGTGGGTACCGAGAAACTGTGTGAACGGTATTGTAGTGCGCAATGCTTGCCATATCGGACTTACCAATCAGGAGACAGGAGTAATCGAGCATCGCTACGACAAACGGTTGGACGATTGTCGTTGGACCTTGCCTGACGGTACTGTTACCGACTCGCTGTACTACGATGGTCTCTTTGTCCCTGTGCCGGACGAAGGGGCGGAGCTGACCTACAAAATTTGGACAGGAATCTTTGTAAACGATTCTTTGTTCCAAGACTCTACCGAGCTGACGATATCTGTACCCGCTATCGGACCGTTGCAGACGCATTTCGAAGATACTATTTGTCAGGGACAGGAGGTTGAGTTCCCCGTGGGCTCGCTTAAGATGAGGAAAGCGACGGGAGTGTATGCCGACTCGCTGCTTTCGTTGGTTACGGGTTGCGACAGTACAATCCTGTTGCATCTTAATGTCATACAGCCTGTAGAAACAGTTATTTACGATACGATATGTAGCGAGGGTGAATACTGGTTTGTGGATAGGATGATTCAGCGGGCAGGAGATTATACCGGTGTGTTCCCTTGTATCTCTACCGGCTGTGATAGTGTCGTTACGCTCCATCTTGCTAAGGCGGAAAAGCCGCGTGTGGTACTACCCTCTACCGAGATTTGCGGAGACGAGGACTTTGTCTTCTCTACCGAGCATTCGGAGTGGGTGGATAGTTTTGCGGTCGTTTTTCCCGAGCAGGAGAGGTTTGTCTATCCTGCCCGTCAGCCTATGATGCAGTTTGCCATTCCCAATGGGCAGGTTAGGGCTGGACGCTATACGGTTAAGGTGCTCTCGTATATGTCGTGGTGTAGCAATTACGTGGATACGTGCTCGTTCGTTGTGAACCTTCCTAATACTATCGTAGTGCCGGTCTTCGATGACTTGTTTGGTATATTGACCTCCGAATACAACGGCGGGTATGATATTGTTTCGTACCAATGGTATGCTGACGGAGAACCCGTAGAAGGAGCAACAGGACCTAACTTCTTTGACCCGAACTTGAATTTTGATACCGAATATACCGTATCGGTGCAGCTGGCTGACGGCACTAGTTTGTGGATATGCCCCTTTACGTACAATCAGCTTACGCCTGTAGAGGTGACGACAGTTGCTTCTATGGGGCAGTCCGACCAAGTGCGTGTAGTAGCGCCGGGTAGCCTATTGGAGGTGCCTGTGTCTGCCGAGTCTGTTTACGCGTGGTATTCCCTTACGGGGCAGCACGTGGGAGGAGGTTCGCTGTCTCCGCAAACGCCCTATGTGTCAGTCCCGTCCCTTAGTGGAGCTTTCCTTTTGAGGATTAGCAATAAGGATAGTAGTATAACCCTGCGATTTATTATAGTATAAACGATGAAGTCTTACGTTCAGTTACCCGTAGTTATTTGTTTATTGCTGCTTGCGAATGCTTTCTCTGCGCTGGCGGCATCCTATTATTTCTGCGATTTTGAAGATGCTGCAGAGAACCAACTTTGGAAGCTCAATACGCCGAAGAATGAAAACCATCAGTGGCAAGACCTTTGGTATATCGGCAATGCGATAGCATGTGACGGACAGCAGAGTATGTATATATCTACGGATGGAGGTGCTACGGCGGGTTATACGAGGGCATCCTGTCTGATGATTGCCTACCGTGAGTTCACCGATTTGGAACCCGGTACCTACGACTTGGCTTTCGATTGGTGCAATGTGGGCGATTCGGCACGGGCTGGTATATATGTGGCGTGGGTGCCGGAGGCACAATGGAGCAAGATGGTCTGCGGAATGAATGACGATATGACGACGCGCGATTGGATTACGGATAACCTGCTGACTATTGAAGGTCGTCAGGTGTTGTATAATTCGTCTGTTTGGTCGCATGGTGTTACCAAGTTGACGGTGGACGGCACTCCTCATCGTCTGCTCTTTGTCTTCCGGCAGAGCGGTAATGCGACTGTGCGTAACCCGGGGGCAAGTATAGATAATGTGCAGATAGCGCGCAACAACTGCGGAACGCCGACTAACCTGTCTGTGAAGACGAGTGGGCAATATGTTACCCTTTCGTGGCAATCTACGGGAGAGCGGTTTAATATCCGCTATGCGAAACACGGGGCTACGGATGTGAAAACAATAGAAGGGCTTACTTCGCCTTCGCTAATGCTCTCTTTGGAGCACGGGGTATATGATTTCTATATACAGGTTATCTGCGCTGGGGAGCAGAGTGTTTGGTATGCTTTCCCTGTAGTGCTTGTCTATGATTCGAAATGTTTCAACTATCTGGACTTGTCCGACGATCAGTGCTTCTATTCCGGCGAAACGGCGGACGATTGGCATAAGAACGACGATAATCTGCTACCGGGTAAGATAGACAACGGTTTCTTGTCTATGTATAGCCGGCATACGATACACTATCAGGAGGGAGAATACGATGCGCAGACTTACAATAGTTTTGATTCGGACGGTAACCCTGTCGCACCTTTGCGTACTATCCCCGATGGAGAGATTGCATCGGTCCGTATCGGTAGTTGGGAGAAATCGGCGCACGTGGCGCGTATAGTGTATGATTTTACGGTGGATACGGTGGAGGCTGCCGTACTGATGCTGAAGTATGCACTCGTTCTTCAGTCTTCCGGTCACGAAGAGCCGGCGCGCCCGAGGTTCACGCTCGATGTGCAGGATTACGATACGGGAGAGTCTCTTAGTAGGTGTACTACGGTGGATTTCTCGTCTAAGACATCGGGCGACGGTTGGTATCGTAGTCCGGAGAAATCGTTCAATGAGACAAGCGATGGAGATGTCTGCTGGCGCGATTGGACGATGGTAGGACTCAACCTCTCTGAGTTCGATGGTGCGCATATCCGTATTGTGCTTACTGCATATGGATGTACGGCCTCTATCCACTATGGTTATGCCTATTTTACACTCAATTGTACTTCCGGACGAATAGAGGGTATCAACTGTGGCGATATACCTACTGAAGAGTTTATTGCTCCCGATGGTTTTAACTACCGTTGGTATCTTGCTTCGGATCCTGCTAAGACCTTGTCCACCGAGCGTGTATTCCCTGTGAAGTACGATGACGACCGGCGCTATAAAGTGGATGTTATCTACAAGACGGACGACAAATGCAGTTTTACGCTCAACGCATGTGCTATTCCGCGTTATCCTGTTCCGGAAGCTACCTACCGAGTATATCAGAAACAATGTAAGAACTATATTCAGTTCACCAATAATAGCCATGTGCGAACCAAAAACCTGCGGACAAATGAGGTGATTGAATACTCCGAGTATCCCATCGAATCAATAGTATGGGATTTCGGTTCGTTGCAGGCTACTACGGCGGAGTGGAGTCCTGAGTTTGAAGCACCGGCGGAGGGAGGAACATTTGAAGTATCCCTCAAGGCAGGCATCGGGCTCTGCGATAGTACCCAATATATGACTATTGTGGTGCCTCCCGTCTCGCCCGATAGTATTGTGGAGAAGTATGATTTGTGCAAAGGGCAGTCTTATACCCACAATGGCAGACCTTATACATCCGATACGACCTTGGTCTATCGGGGGCAAAGTGTCTTCGGGTGCGATAGTATCCATACCTTGCAGTTGCATTTCTACGATACTTTGTACACCGATGTGTACGATACTATCCTGCATGGTGAAGTATATGAGTTCCAAGGGCAGTCATATACAGCATCGGGCGACTATCCCTCTTATCTCCTTTCAGGAATGGGTTGTGATAGTGTCGTTACGCTCCATTTGTATGTACGCCCGTTGTTGAAGGTTATGCTCGCGTCGGTAGAAGAGCCCTGTGCAGGATCTGCATCTTTGGATATAGTCTATACCGTATTGGAAGGGGAACCGGATTCTTGTTATGTGCTCTTCGAGTCGGACGCATGGCGGGATAGTGCATTGGTGCTGACTGATACGCTCATTATGATAGATGTACCTGCGGATATCCGACCGGGCTGGTATCCTCTTGTCTTGCGCTTCTCGAGTTCTGAGAACGGAGAGTGTCTGGTGCAGACAGAGTGTGTAGTACGCTATCCGGCTTCTATTATTCAGCAACGTTGGGACGATGTATTGGGTATCCTCAATGCGGAGCATAACGGAGGGTATGATTTTGGTGCCTATCAATGGTACAAAGATGGTGTACCTGTTATGGGGGCTACTTCTCCCTACTATTATGAGGCGGACAAGTTGGATATGTCGTCGGAATATACGGTCGAATTAGTGAGAACGGGAGAGGAGCGGGGTTTGCTGTCGTGCCCGTATCAGGTCGTTACCTGGTCCGATGCCTCGACGCAACCCGTTACTCGCAAATACCTTAGGAATGGTGTACTATACATCCAAATTGAAAATACAACATACAATATAGTGGGGCAGCCGGTTGTGCTGATTGGCAAATAGTTGTTTCCGCTCTGTTTAACTTATCAAATATTAACGCTTATGAAGAAAATGTTTAAAATGTTTACGCGCAGTATGGGGGTTATCTTGTCGCTCTTTTTGAGTACGATGGCCTTTGCGCAAACAAAAGTGCTTAGCGAAGATTTCGAAAGCACAAGGCTCCCCGTAGGCTGGACGATATCCAACGGATATTGGCAGCTGAAGGATGGTGGAGTGGCGTTCTCTACACTCTTGGAGAATGCTGCAGACACTCTTATTTCGCCAATGGTAAGTGTTGCTGAACTGGTCAATCATCCGACAGTGACGGTTGATTACCGCTTGGTGGCAAATCAATCTAAAGTCAACTCGTTGGCGATTTTGTATCGTACATCGGCTGCCGAAGCATGGATTTCATTAGCGACAATGGATACAGAGCAGGCGGAACTAATGCGGACATATATCCCGCTGCCTGCTGAGGTGACCGCTAATGTCCAAGTGGCTGTTGTGGCTACCTATCGTATGGGAGGTGCTACTGCTGTAGATTACGTTGCTATAGAGAACCAACGCGAGGCAACTATTGCGCCTGCTAAGTTCCGTCGGGAAGACCTGACTACAAACTCTGTTTCGCTCTATTGGGAAGTCTGCAGTAGTGACTATTTCCTCCGGAACAATCTGAAGGTCAGTACCGTTCCTTTGGAGGACATGACCTTCACGGCAGATGTGTACGATGGCAATGTGAAGCGCAATAATCTCGAACTCGGAGATTTGCAACCCAATACCGACTACTATGCGTATGTACGCTACGAGTGCGAGGGTAACGATTATTCTCCGTGGGCGAAATTGGAATTCCATACGCCTTGTATGGCTATCTCTTTCCCTTATACGGAAGATTTTGAGCAGAACTTGTCGAAATGTTATACGGTTATCAATAATTCCACTCGTGCTGCTGTTACGGCTACCTATCCCTATGAGAGCCAGAAAGCATTTACGTTTGTCAATCGGGTAGGAACATTCAGTTATCTCTTTTTCCCGGAGGGAAATGTTGATAAGATGGCGGACTATCAGGTTACGTTCTATGCGGCCTCTGAGGTGGCAGGCGATACCTACGACCGTTCGCTGACGATTGGTGTTGCCTCTGAGGCGTCTGAGGAAAGTTTTACAGAGTTGAAGACTATATCTCTGCCTGTCGGTAGAAAGTACGAGCGTATTACTATCTCGCTTGCCGGTTACAAGGGAACAGGCAAGATGTTGGCTTTCCGGTCGGGTACTGCCTCCAAGGAAAATCATATCTGCATAGATAATGTTACTATCGAACCGGCATCTGTATGTCCTATGCCGATGTTTGTTACGATAACCAATGTAACTGACCGCTCTGCACGAATTGCTTGGGTGGAAACGGGTAACGCCTCAGAGTGGAATCTCGTGGTGGCTACACGCGAGTACGCTGATCCTATGGACTGCGAACCGGATGCAGCAAAAGGAGAAATGGCAAAGTCTGTACAGACGAATCCGTACGAGTTGACGAACCTTTTGCCCTCTACTGAGTATTATGTCTATGTGCAAGCCGGTTGTGCTGAGGGTGAATGGACGGAGGTGGCTTCTTTCAAGACTGGTAAGGCGATTACGATTCCGTTCGTGGAAGGTTTCGACCGTTTTGATACGGATTTCTATACCGATAATGTTGCAGCTGTACCCGAACAATGGGTAACGGGTGCACGTGGTACGAATAGTACGTATAGTTCTTACGACGCAGAGGATACTACCTATCCGGCATATATTTCTACTGCCCAAGATCATACATCTTCGGCGTACACGCCTGCATCGTTGTATCTTAGAGGAACCCAAGATACCTATGTTTCCTATGCTATGATGCCTGCTATGCCGGTAGAGGAAATCAACAAGTTGATGGTGTCGTTCTATGCCTATAGTGGTTCTACTAGCACGAAACTGGTGGTAGGCGTAGCGGATGTGCAGTCCAAGGATATTGAGCAAGGTAAGCAACTCGTACCGGGAGGAAATGTTACTCCTGTGGATACTTTGTCCTTTGCCAAAGCATCCCAATGGCAAAAGATGGACGTGAACTTGGGTAAATATACGGGTAAAGGTAAGTATATAACCTTCTTCCTCGTGCGTGGTTCTGGTACACCGGCAGTGTATGTCGATGATATTACCATTGATTATGCACCTACTTGCTACGCAGGAAAAGAACTCAAGGCGGAGGCTACCGGTACACAAACCGCGAAGATAGAGTGGGGCGAAGTGATGCCAACCGACTCGTGGAGGCTCAAGGTTTCGTCTTCGGAGATTGACCCTCTAACTACGAATGGCGACATCTTGGATATAACGACACAGGATAAGACCTATTCGCTCACCGGCCTGACGGGCAATACAACCTACTATGTCTATGTATCTCCTGGGTGTGCTGACGAGTGGATAAGTACGACGTTTACGACACTCTATGCCATTACAACCCTGCCGTACTACAATGATTTTACGAATGAACCGACAGGAACAGGCAAAAGACCCAACTATTGGATAACGGGTAATGCCGGCGGCGCAACAAACACATCGTATATCCCTTATGTATATACGACAGCATGGTCTGCTGCTACGGGCTATACCATACCTTCTGAGGTTCTGAAACCGTCCTTGTATTTTAATGGAGGTAGCACACTTACTGCCGGTAAGGCAAATAATAAGCCTTATGCTGTTATGCCGGAAATGGCGGCTGCTGATGTGAAAGACTTGACCCTGTCGTTCTGGGGACATACCAATAGTACTACAAAGAATATACATCCTATATTGAATATTGGTGTTTTAACCGATCCTACGGATATAGCAACGCTTACGCCGGTGGCTACGGTAACCTTGGATACCAACAAGGTGTCACAGTACTTTATGGTGGATATGACATCTTATACGGGTGATGGTAAGTATATTGTTTTCTACTCGGATCTCAAGGTTGTTAACCAGTTTATGTTGGATAACTTGTCTATCACACTTGCTTCTGCACCTCGGCGTGTAACGGATGTGAAGGTGGATAAGGCGACTATTGGGCAGAATGAAGCTACTCTTAGTTGGAAAGAAAACGGAACGGCAACTACGTGGGAAGTGCGGCTCTTCTCGCAAAAGCCGGAGGATATAGATACGGCTACGCCGGACAAAGCCTATACAGCGGTTACTACCAATCCGCTGAAAGTAACGGGCTTGGCACATTCTACCTACTACTATGTGTATGTCCGCTCCGTACAGGGAACCGAGACGGGGGCTTGGTCGTTAGTACAAAACTTCTGGACAGCAACAGGCAACTGGAGCGTGCCGTTCTATGAGGATTTCAACGATTATAAAACAGGAGGAACTACCAGCAATACGTTGCCTCCTTATTATGATGTATCAGCATCTGCTGCGGGAAATTATCCTTACGTGAGGTCATATATTGGTGCATCCTTGCAGGAAAAAGAGCGTGTGAACATTTACTCTTTCACGGCAAGTTCTTCCAAGAAAGTCAGCCAACTGGAACTCCCGCCGTTTGATCGACCGGTTAATACGTTGCAAATGACGTTGGACGCTTGCAGTTATAGCACGTATGGTGGTGTACAGAGTAAGACAATCTTCGGTGTGGTAACAGCGGACGGAGTGTTCCATACTGTGGCTACCCGCGAATTGGGTGCCACCAAGGTTTGGGAGCCGTGGCTTGTGGATTTCAGCAGTTACACCGGAGAAGAAGGGCGGATTGCTATTCGTCAGGAGTATGATGCAATAGACAACAAGACGGTCTATATTTTCATTGACAATGTGAAGATAGACATTATTCCGCAGTGCAAGAAGATTCAGGATGTAAAAGTGAAAGAGGTTACACAGACTGAAGCTACCATTAGTTGGACCGCTGCCGGCGAGGAAACGGCATGGAATCTGAAGGTTAGCACCACGGAACTGGAAGATCCGTCTGCCGCTACTGCCGATGTGTTCGACGGACAAATGACCACGACTACGAAACAGCTGACGAATCTCGTACCGGGTACAGATTATTTCGTATATGTGCAGTCGGTACGTGCTGACAAGGATTGTGTGGGCGAGTGGAGTTTGGCATCTACTTTCACTACATTGTGTTCGGCTATGCCGCGCCCCTATACCGAGACATTCGACGAGATGGAAACCAGCATTGTGCCTCCTTGCTATCTGCTGTCCGGCAAGGTGACGGATAATACGGCTGTTTACACGAATATGCCTACCGGAGCATCCAGCCAGTTGTTGCGCTTGGCTCAACTTGATGTAACATACAACAACTATTGTGCATTCCCTTTGGTGGCATGTAATTCTATTCAGGAGTTGCAATTGAAGATGCAAGTGTTGCCCGGTTCGTGGGGGACAGCGGGTTCTGCACCGGAAAAATGGTCGTGGTATTTCTACGAGATAGGTGTCATGACCGATCCGAAGGATCCTGCTACCTATGTAGCCGTGCGAACCGATTCTGTACCTGCCGATGGTACGAAAATCCCTGCTGACAAACGCTACACGTTTGAGAAATATGCGGGAGACGAATTGGGCAATAAGGGTAAGTATATTGCAATTCGGGTGCGCCCGTATCGCAGCTTGTCTCTCAACAAGGAGTATTCGGGTACGCTCTATATCGACAATATCGAAATCGGCGACAAGGAATTGTGTCTGCAACCTACCGAGTTGCGTGCACCGGAATACGACAATGATACCGTGCGACTGACTTGGAAAGCCGAGGACAAGACGGGTTCGTTCCGCGTGCGTGTCTTCACCGATGCCGAGGCGGGACCGGAGACCTTTGTCGCAGAGACGGTTGTAACCGACACCACCATGGCTGTGCTCAAAGGCTTGAACGGAAACACCCTGTACTATGCTTCGGTGCGCCACGAATGCGGCGGCGATAACGGCAACAGCAAGTGGAGTACGTTCATCTCATGGCGCAGCGATTGCGAGGATATACAGACGCTGCCCTATGTGGACGATTTCGAATACGGCGTTACGAATATCGTTCCCTATTGCTGGGCAAGTATTACGAAAACGTATGATCCTTCGGAGGGACATGGCGGCGGGACGTCCACATTGGATGCAAAAATCGCCAAATCGAATGACAATGCCTATCTGAATATCGGAGGTTCTACCACCGGTGGAAAACTCTATGCACAGGCTATTACTCCGCAGTTGGATATCGACAATCTGAGCAATGCACTCATCTATTTTGACGTGAAGGCTGCCTATGCTGATGCGCAATTGCGTATTGAGGCGATTGAATCGACAGCGGAAGACGCAGCGGCTATCACCATACATACTGTAGAGGGTATCCAAAGCACAAAATGGCAGACCGTTTATCTGGACTTGGCGGACTACTATACCTCCGCCCAGCCGTATAAATACCTGCGCTTGGCACCGGTTGCCGGCAAGTCGGTGTATATAGACAACCTCCATATCACGACCAACAAGGCGGAGGTGCTTCCTGTACAGGATGTGAAACTGAAAGACCTCAGTCTGCGGGCAACGTCTGTGGACATCTCGTTCACGGAATCCACTCCCGGCGTAGCACAATGGATAGTAGAATATGGACCGACAGGCTATGAAGCGGGTACGGGTACTTCCGCTACGGTGGACACCGCGTATTGCCGACTGACCGGCTTGCAACCTGCTACGGCATACGATGTATATGTCCGCGGTAATGTTGAAGGCAGCCCGTGGGTAGGTCCTTTGAAGTTCACTACAGCGAAGGCACTTGCTACCCTGCCGTACTATTATGGCTTCGAGGATGCAGCAGAGAATACCGGCATGTGGACGCTCCACAATACGAATGCAAATGGCGTGGAAGCCCCGAACACATTCACGTTCGGTCCGGCTGTCAATGTGGACGGTACGGGGACTACTTCGCTCTATATCCGGCACAATGGCGAGTACGGTTACATGGTGAAGGACGCAAGCGGTAACCTCGGGGCATCCTCTGTATGGGCTACCCGCTATATCGACATTCCCGCTGCCGGCACCTACGAGATAGGTCTGCGTGCCAAATCGCAGGGCAACTTGAAGGAAGGAGACGAGGACAACGACTATTTTGTTGTTTGCCTTGTCCCGAGCGACCGTATCTTCTCCGGCAGCAGTATCCGGCGTCCGGATGGCACGACAGGAAGTGCCACCTCAACAACCAATACGAGCCGCAACGAGTTCAATCTTCTTCCGAAGACTTATGGTGTGACTGATTACCAAATGCTTTCCGGCAAGGTGGTTGTTGCCAATCCGGGAGCTTACCAATTGGCAATCTATTGGTACAACTCCTCTGTCGGTATCCCCGGCAAACCGGTGGCTGTCGATAGTATCTATATGAAGGAGTACGAGTGTACTACACCTGCTAATCACCAACTGACGAACTTGACAGACTCTTCGGCTACTATTTCTTGGTTTGCCGGCAAGAACGACAAGTTTGAGGTGGTAGCGAGCCGCTATCGTCGCTCGCCGCGCCCCGGTGATATGGATGCTGCTGACAAACTGGTGCATGAGATATATACGGGGAAACCGTCCTTTACGGTGGATGGACTCAAACCGAATACTACTTATGCTTTCTACCAGCGTACTATCTGTTCCGATGGTCCTACCGATTGGGTCGAATTCGACTTTACCACCAACTGTGTAGAGGAATCGTTGCCGTATATAGAAACATTTGCAGAAACACCGCCCTGCTGGACATATTCATCTACGGCGGTCAAGGCGACAACGAAGAAGTACCTGACTGATGAGATGAAGGCAAAGGGTGAAGAGGCTGAGGAATGGTCATGTCTGCACATACCGGCGAATGGTATCGCGGTATTGCCGGATTTCGGAGTGGATATTACCAAACTGGCTGTTCAGATCAATGCGTTCAATGTACCTTTAAATCCGGCGCAACTCATATTGGGTACCGTGGAGAATACATGGGACTTGACGACCTTTGAGCAGGTGGCTGTGTGCGATCTGAAGACTCAATACTCCGTTTCGTCCAGTGCCGGCAATCCGCTTGTTCTTGAGCACTTTGAGAAGTTCTTCAACCTCTACACAGGCAAGGGTAAGTATATTGCGCTCAAAGCGGCTAATGTGGATGTATATATCAAGTCAATCACCGTAACGGAGTTGCCGGATTGTATCACCCCGCAGCAGGTTGAGGTAACCGATATTCTCGAGTCTTCGGCTACGATTCACTGGCTTGCCGGTAGCGAGCAGAGTTGGCGCATTGCTTGCGGTGGAGATACCGTTACCGTCAGCGAGAATCCTTATACGCTGACTGGTCTGAGCCAAGGGCAGGACTACAAAGTTTCTGTACAGGCGCTTTGCGATGAAGACGGACAGAGTGCTTGGTCCGCAGAAGTGGCATTCACTACCCAGTGCGGCGTCAACGCCATGCCTCTGGTGGACGACTTTGCGTCACGCGTACGCGCCGGCAGGAACTTCAACTACACGCTGGCGAATTGTTGGCAGCAGTTGCTCTCCACAATCTCGTTCGACTCTGTTGCACACCGGAATAAACCGGCAATGGAAGTGTTGGAGCGTTTGCCTAAGGAAACTAATGCGAACCAGGCTACCTACTCTGCGCAGAAATGGTATATTCCCGGTCAGACGCACTTGGATTCGTCTCTCGTGAAAAGACCGCACCTTGCATCAAGGTTTATATACAGTTCAAACGCTTTGGCAGGGAAAACGTTCTATAAATGGCTCATCCTGCCGGCAGTAACAGCGGATGAAAATACGTTCCTTACATTCGACCTCGCTCTGGCAAACATAGATGGGTATCTGTTCTATTACAAGTGGTCGAACAAGTACAATCCGATAGACTTGCCGGATTTCCGGGTAGTGGTTTCTACCGATGGCGGTAATACTTTCAAGGAATTGCAGAAGATTAATCTCAACAAGTATGACAGTACGTTCCAAAACGTATCTATCGACCTGAGCGAGTATGCCGGCAAGGATGTACAGGTTGGTTTCTATCATCCGTTGAAGTTCACCTACTCTCTCCAACTGGGTGCTCCGGATATCCGTCTTGCAGACATTCGTATCAACTGCACCAACTCGTATTCCGTAGAGGATAACGCATGTGTGGATTACGACTACGAAGGTCATGGTTTCGCCATTGCGAAGGAGGACTTGCCTCTTGCCGGAGAAACCAAAGAGTTTACGCGCTTTGCTCCGTCGCCGGCAAAAGAAGCAACGGAATGTGATAGCCTTATTACGCTTACGCTGACATCACATGTCGCTATCGCGGATACCATACGTATGACTATCTGCGAGGGAGAAAGTGTGAAATTCGGAGATAACGAGCTTACCGAAGCTAATCCGGAGGGAGTTCCGTATGTTATATCGGGTACTACCATGTTCGGCTGCGATAGTACAACCTATCTCTACCTAACGGTTAATCCGCGGGCATATACCGACTTGGGTACAGTCGTTATCAAGCAAGGCGAATCCTATACAGGCAATGGCTTTACCGGCCTTACCGAGCAGGGTATCTATCGCGATACGTTGAAGACCTATCAGGGTTGCGATAGTATCCTTTCGCTCCACCTTGAGGTCCTTCAGCCGCATACCCATTGGATTGATACGGTTGTTTGTGATAACCAACTGCCGTTTACGTGGAAAGGTATGACTATTACCGAAGAGAACGTCTATCGCTTCGATACGCTGGCGCAAGATCCTGCTCTTGATAGTATTATCAACCTCTCTGTAACGGTCAATGCTGTATCCTACAACGATATGGAGGAAGTTGTCTGTGAAGGTGAGACATTCTCCTTCGGAGGTCTCGAGCTGTCAGATCCGGGTACCTACAAAGATACCTTGGTCAACCGCTATGGTTGTGATAGTGTGGTAACACTCGTTCTGTCTCGCTTGCCGATTACGATGGTTGATGTGGATACTACGGTTATTATTACCGACCTTCCGTTCTTGTATGCAGGTCAGGAAGTGCTGGATGCTAATACTGCCGTAGGTACATACGACATCGTAGTCAAAGATGCTGACGCTCCGTGTACGCGCTATAACATGCACATACAGGTAGTTCCTGATCAGACGGCGATAGCGAACATTAACGCAACGTCTATGTCGCTCTATCCTACGGATATCGCTGTCGGGCAGTCGGTTAACCTCGTGTTGGGTGGTGTACCGCAAACGCAGAAACTGAAAGTTGAGGTTTGCGATATGTTGGGTAAGTGTATTGCTACCCATACGCCTGCTACATCACACCTTGTCCTCAACGACTTCAACGCTACGGGTATCTATATCGTGCGTGTAGTGGCTGAAGACGGTGTCTATGGCGTCGGACGTATATTGGTTCGATAGCTGTACTGACAGATTTCCTTGCGCTTCCTTAACGGGGAACGCAAGGAGGTCTCCTTTCGGATAGCCTGATTGGGTTCAGGCTATCTGACCAAGTAAGATAATGAAATAGGATTTTGTATATGAAAAGACGGTTGTTCTGCATATTGGCGCTGACCTTGGCAATAGGTTGTTGGGCGACGCCGCGTTCCGAGGAACAAGCTTTGGCTATTGCCTATCGGACGCTGGCAACTCAATCAACCCTGGGTATGCGGCGTGCCCCTTCGTCTGCTCTGTCCCTTACGGTGGCGGCACGAAGTACCGCCTACTATGCTGTCAACGCGGGTAGTGGTTTTGTCTTGGTTTCTGCGGACGATGCACTGCCTGAGGTCTTGGGCTATAGCGACAACGGAGCATTTGATGAGGACAATCTCCCTCCTGCTTTCCGCTATTGGTTAGAGAGCTATGATGCCGATGCGGCGGAATGTGCTGCTGCAGGGCGCTCTGCTGCCTCTGTATCGGTTGTCTTCCCTGACGAATGTGCTCCGCTGTTGCCTTGCAAGTGGAATCAGTCTTCGCCTTTCAACGACTTGGCGCCGATGTATAACGAGAAGAACCATGCGGCGGCGGGCTGTGTAGCTACGGCAATGGCGCAGATTATGTATGCCTATCGCTATCCGGAACGGGGAACAGGCTCCCATTCCTATACGTGGGTTAGTCTGAATGACCCTACGTTGTCGGCGACGCTGTCTGTTGATTTCGGAGCTACTATCTATGATTGGGCGTCTATGCTGGATAGCTATTCAGGCTCGTCTGTCTCTGCCGCCTCTCGCGCTGCGGTTGCTACGCTGTTGTACCATTGCGGTGTGGCTGTCGATATGGGGTATGATTGTAATAAGAGTCATGAGAGTGGAGCTATAACCTCCAAGGTACCGGCGGCTCTTGCTTCTTACTTTGGCTACGATACACGCTACCAGTCTATAGCAAAGGATATATATCCTGTCGATAGTCTCAATCGTATCATACATGATGAACTGAACCTTGGACATCCTATATTGGTGTCCGGGTCCAATGCTTCGGGGGGACATGCGTTTGTATGTGACGGATACAATCGTATGGGTTATTTCCATATCAACTGGGGCTGGGGAGGTTCTTCCGACGGCTATTATCTGCTTTCTGCGCTCAACCCCGGTACGCAAGGAATAGGAGGCTCTGGCAGTGGGTATAATAAGAATACGGTGTTCTATGTGGGTATTCGTCCGAGCGAAACAACTCCTGCTTTCTATCCCTCACAGATGGCGGCGGATAGTTTTTGTGTAGATGCTTCTACGCTGACGCGTACGGGTAAATTCACTACGCGGGCATATCATGTCTGCAATCGCGGTATGGACGATTACTCGGGGAAGTATGGCGTAGCGCTATACGACGAAGATGAAACTACTATGGTTGCTTTGCTTTCTTCTACGTCTTTTTCGCTCTCATCCGGCTATTATCGTATTTCGGCTGTTTCTACCTCGGGGCTGCAGATACCGGCTTCCGTTCCTGCCGGAACGTATCATCTTTGCATAGTCTATGAGGATGCTCATTACGGCTGGCTGCGGATGCTGTGTCGTTACGACGATTATTATAAGACTGTCTATGTCAGCGATGCGGCGATAGAGTTTATGGATAATAATGCACCGCCGCTTCTGTCGTTGACTGCACCGATTGTTTTCTCCGATGTTGTTGATTCCGTCCCGCGCGTGGGTGCACCGTTGGAATTTTCTATATACAACGGAGGCGGTACCTTTAGGGGAGATATCTCTGCGCGTATTTATCAGGGCAATTTTGCGAGAGGGCAATACGAGATTATGGACTCCGTGCTTCTTCGTCGGGACCAACTCTATGAATCTGCTTTGCAGCAGACCTTCGATGCTAAACTGAAGATAGGGACTACCTATAAGATGAAGTTGTGCTGGCGTGCCAATCCGTCCGATTCTTGGCATGAGTTTACACCGGCAGAGTATGCTACGCTGACGTTTAGGATTTACGATCCGCCTGCAGCCCCTGATTCTATACCTTCCGTATTGCCTCAACAGTCGGCAGGTAGTCATACAATCCTTTCAAAGCAGTTGCTCATGCACCTTCCGACAGGGGATTTGTATATGATAACGGTGCAAAATAATAATACGATTCAACGATATAAAATCATTTTGAGTAAGTGAAAAAGTTTGTTCTCTCTTGGGTGCTAAGTTTTATAGGGATACCCTTATTGTTTGCTGCTACGGATAATCGTCATCTTGTGACGACGGAGGTGGGTGTCGGCTATTCTTCTGTTTTCCACAAGTCTGACTTGTCCAAACCGGTCGGATTGGCGGGTGCTACATTGCAGGTGGGTTATGAATGGAATCTTCGTCAGTTCCTATTGCATACAGGCGTGGAATTTGCCTCTGTGAATAACCTTACCAAGGGAAACCCTTTTTCGCTGACTATCCCATATACTATAGGACTTCCTGACGGTATGGAGATGTTGCAGCGCTATTCTTTCTCTGATTTCAGGGAGAAACAATACCTCGGGCAAATCAATATACCGCTTATGGCTGGTGGTATATTCGATGACCGCTACTATTTCTTAGCCGGTGTCAAGTTGGGGGTTCCTGTGTATATGAAGTCGCTTACCATGTCCGAAGTGCGTACAACGCTTTCCGACCCTACGCTGATAGGCGAGTTAGGCGATGCCGAGGATGTGCCTGTGCATGATGTCGCTACTACTTCGGAGGCTTTCCGCACATCGGTAACACCGAATATCAACGTGCAGCTTTCTGCAGAGGTCGGGGTTTCTATTAGCGGTTTCTTACCCAAAAAGAAGGGTAAAACGGCATCTCCTCAGAGAGGAAAGAAGCAACCGCTTCCGTATTACTATCGTGTAGGTCTGTTCTGCGATTACGGACTTACTTCGTGTGTTAAGGGATCGGAGCCTGTAGTAGAAGCGTTGGCGGCTGTAGCATTACCGCGTGATATCCGGTTGCATTCCACTACGAGTACGGCAGGGCGGTTCTCTTCGTTCCTGGTGGGAGCCAAGTTTGCTATGTTGTTCCAGGTCAATCGACCTAAGAAGCCCGCTAAACCACAATCTTGGTTGGATGTTGATATTACAGATGAAACTACAGGCAAGCTCTTGGCCTCCAAATTGAATATAAGGGATACCAAAACGGGAAAACTTACTACGCGTGAGGCGAAGAAGGGCAAAGTTCATGCGCGTACCAAGGCGGGAACGTTCAACGTGGAGGCTACAGCTAAGGACTATTATTCAGCTACGCAATCCTATACAATAGAGGAACTTGGTGAGAATGTACAGCTTAGTTTTGCATTGCGTCATCGTCCCTATTTCCGCCTGAGAGTAACAAATACGGAAACCCAAGATCCGCTTGCTGTTAGTGCGCTGTTTGTCAACCGCGCAACCAACGATACCATCCGTCGGCTATCTACCGATGTTGCTAACGGGACGGCAAAATGTATATTGGAAGATAATGTATCTTACCGTCTATGTATATCGCAGTTTGGTTACGAGCCTTACGAGGCAGACCTGATGTCTATCGACGATTCGCTGAATATAGCTTTGCTGCCTATCAAGCAAGGGCGCACAATTGTCCTCCATCACCTCTATTTTGCTACCAACCAAACGCGTATATTGCCAGAGTCTGAATCGGCGCTCAACGATCTCTACGAGTTCTTGGCTGAGAACCCTGCTATGCGTATCCGTATAACGGGACATACCGATAATGTAGGTTCGGACGAGGCGAACATGAAGCTTTCGCAGGGACGTGCTGCGGCTGTTAAGCAGGCACTCGTAACGAGGGGTATTGCTGACGGACGTATTGAGACACGCGGTATGGGAGAAACGCAGCCTATTGCTACTAACGAGACCGAGGAAGGACGTACACAGAACAGACGTGTGGAATTTGAGATATTGGCAGACTAACATTCCTCTTTTGTCCGATAATGTTTGCCTATGTCGGAAATTTGTCGTAATTTTGCACACTTTTTGGCGTGCAGCTGATTCCGTCAATGCTCTGATATGAACGAATTTCTACAAATAGAGGAAAACATCCTCCGTATGCTCAAGACAGTCTTCGATCCGGAGATACCTGTGAACATATACGATCTGGGACTCATCTACAAGATTGACCTTGCCGATGGGGGCGTATGCAATATAGATATGACGCTCACAGCTCCCAGTTGCCCTGCGGGAGATTTCCTCGTAGAGGATATAAAGCAGAAAGTCGGCAGCGTGGAAGGCGTAGAGACGGTCAACGTCAATATCGTCTTCGAGCCGGAGTGGACCAAAGATATGATGAGTGAAGAGGCAAAGCTCGAGCTCGGTATGATGTGATTAGGTCATGAATAGCTTGTGATTAGGTTGTGATTAGGTTGTGAAACGGATTGTGATATAGCGGGTATGGTCTATTTCTTGAGTGATGCACATCTCGGTTCGCGCGTTATTCCTGATGGGGAGGCGCACATCGGGCGGCTGGTAAACCTCTTGTCCCGTATGGAGCAGGACGCCACTTCGGTATATCTCCTCGGCGATATGTTCGACTTTTGGTTCGAGTATTATTGGTGTGACCCTTCCAAAAAACAATATGTTCCTTTTCTGCAAACGCTGCGTCGCATGACGGACAAAGGCATCGAGGTACACTATTTTGTAGGCAATCACGACTTGTGGACCTTCGGCTACTTGGAGCAACAGACGGGGGTGCAGGTTCATCGCGAGCCGTTGTCGTGTGTATTATACGGCAAGTCTGTATTCCTTTGTCATGGCGACGGGCTTGTTCCGACCAATGCGTTTGCGCTCTATCCGCCTGCTGTCCGAAAGAAAATACGCCGCTTCATGTTGCTGCGCCGTGTGTTCCATTCGCCTTTCCTGCAGGTTTTGTTCCGTGCCCTCCCGCCCCGCTGGGGCAATGCCTTCGGCTATGGGTGGGCTGCCAAGAGCCGTAGCCGCGAGTTGGCGCATCCCTGTCCATACAAGGGAGAACAGCAGGAGGAACTGGTGTTGTTTGCCAAGGAGCGCGAACAGCAGCACGACCATCACGATTTCTACATCTTCGGGCATCGCCATATCGAACTCGATTTGCAGATTACGCCGCACAGCCGCGTGGTTGTTTTAGGCGATTGTTTCCGCCGGTGGACCTATGCCTGTTTGGACGAAAAGGGATTGACTTTGTGCAACGACGCGTAGAACCATTTTTTTTCTGTGAGTGGAATCTTAAAAATAGAACATTTTGAACGGTCATGGGATATACGCTGTGGATGCGCTGTTTATACGCTGTTTATACGCGGTCTATAGAACGGAATAGAGAGGCAACAAAATCTTAATAACAGTATATTTCCCGGTATCGTACATGCATATACAATCAAGTACAAATTAAACATTACACATTCCTTATGCATACCAGAGCTGAACAATTGGCGGCATTCGACCGCTTGCTGACCATCATGGACGACTTGCGCGAGAAATGTCCGTGGGATAGAAAACAAACCTTTGAGAGTCTTCGTCAGAATACCATCGAAGAGGTGTACGAGTTGGCGTCCGCTATCATAAAAGGGGACAAGAATGAGATTTCCAAGGAACTTGGCGATGTGTTGCTGCATGTCGTCTTCTACGCCAAGTTGGGCAGCGAGACGGGAGATTTTGACATCGCGGATGTGTGCAACCGCCTGTGCGACAAGCTTATCTACCGCCATCCGCATGTCTATGGCAGCGAGGCGGCGCAGAACGCGGAGGAGGTCAGCCGCTTGTGGGAGCGGGTCAAACTCAAGGAGAAAGGCGGCAACAAGACCGTTTTGGAGGGTATTCCCGACGCCCTGCCTGCCTTGGTGAAAGCCTACCGCATACAAGACAAGGTTGCTAACGTCGGTTTCGACTGGGAGAAACGTGAGGATGTATGGCGCAAGGTGAAAGAGGAGATAGCCGAGTTCGAGGCGGAGGTAGAGGCATCAGACAACCAAAAGGCAACCCGTGAGTTCGGTGATGTCCTCTTCGCGCTGGTGAATGCCGGACGGCTCTACAAGATACGCCCGGACAATGCGCTCGAGATGACGAACGTCAAGTTCATGCGCCGCTTCGGCTATATCGAACAAAAAGCGACCGAACAAGGTCGGTCGCTCTCCGATATGTCGCTTGCGGAGATGGATGCTCTGTGGGACGAAGCCAAACAGCAGGAGCTGGAATAACCCGCAGGGCTATTCTACGGGTTGCATCAGTTTCAGAACCGACGGCGAGTACTTCGAGTCAGACTCCACGGTTAGCGTCAGGTTGTGTACACCGGCTTTGCGCGGGATATAGTGCATCGGGAAAGCGGCGAAGTTGTGCCCGGGATTGAAGTGTAATATCCCTTTCTCAGGAGCTGAGGCAGGGTCCAAACCCGAACGGATAGACTCTATCGAATCCAACGTCAAGGCTAACGCTGCGGTGTCCCATGTCGCGGAGAAACCTGTCAGGGTGTTGGTGTAGCTATTGAGGGCTACGGAGAAACGCACCGTGTCGCCGACGTGTATGGTGTCCATTTTGAAACTGCCGTCTTCGTTTTGGGTGAAGCGGAGAGTGTCCGTGCCGGCAGGATCGGCGTGCGAGCACACAAGATACGATAGTACGACCTGCGGCGTGTACTGCGATTGTTCTTTCAACGAGCACGAGGATACTATTGCGGCGATGCCGACCCACAGCGGGATTATAAACCGTTTCATACTTGAATAAATAATAGTGTTGTTACAAATGCTACAAAAAACGGACCAAAAAGGTCCGCGTGTGCGGCATAAAGGACTCGAACCTTCACTCTGTTAGGAACCAGATCCTAAGTCTGGCGCGTCTACCAATTCCGCCAATGCCGCTTCCTGATGAAGCAAATCGGGCGCAAAGATACGACAATAAATTGAATTACGCAAACAATGAATCAAACTTTTTACCATATTCTGCCTAACGGTATTCGGGTTGTGTTGCGCCAAACGCCCTCCGAGGTCGTCTATACGGGCGTGATGGTGGGTACCGGTACACGCGACGAACTGCCGCCGGAGAACGGAATGGCACATTATATAGAGCATTGTGTCTTCAAGGGCACGCACCACCATACGGCGCGGCAGATTATCAACAATATAGAGGGCATCGGTGGGGAAATCAATGCTTATACGACCAAGGAGGAGACGACTTTCTATGCGGCTACGCTCTCGGAGCACATCACGCGGACGCTGCGCCTGCTGGCGGAGATAGTGTTGCAGCCTACTTTTCCGCAGCACGAGACGGACAAAGAGCGGACCGTCATATACGACGAGATAGAGAGCTACAACGACTCGCCGTCCGAACTTATCTACGATGACTTCGAGAACCTGCTTTTCCGCGGACACCCTCTGTCGATGCCTATCTTGGGCACTAAGAAGACATTGCGCCATATCAGTTCGTCGCCCGAGCTTGCTTTGCGCTGGATGGCGGCGCACTATCGCCCCGAGCGGATGGTGGTCTTCTTCTACGGCAACCTCTCTCCCGAGCGGGCATTCCGCTTGGCGGAGCAGGAGTTCGCGGCTGTCCGTACTGCCACTGTTGACTCCGTCGGACGCACGGCGCCTGTCCGCAATCCGGCTGCCTCTGCCTCCTATCGCAAGCATACGCACCAGACGCATGTGATGTTGGGTGGTCGTGCTTATCCCCTAGGGCACCCGCAGCAGCTGACGCTCTTCTTGCTGAATAACATCTTGGGCGGTGGTAGCCTCAATTCGCGGCTTAATTTAAGTCTGCGCGAAGCGCGCGGACTGGTCTATACGATAGAGTCGGCGTACACGCCCTTGTCCGATTCGGGGTATTGGTGCACCTATTTCGCCTGCGACCCCGAATATTACGACCATTGTATCGACTTGGTGCGTCAGGAACTGGACCGCCTCTGTACCGACCGACTCTCCGAAGCAGGAGTGGCGCGCGCGTTGTCGCAACTGCGAGGGCAGCTGGCTATCTCTGCCGAGAACGCAGAGAATACCGCTCTCGCGATGGCAAAGTCCGTACTCTATACAGGAAAGGCGCCGCTATGGACGGAAACCTTTGAGCGTATTGCCCGGACAACACCTGATGACTTGCTCGCAGCAGCACGTGAAACCTTTGCACCTGATGGGTTGTGCTTGCTTCGGTATGCATAATAAGGATGTAAAGCGATGAGGGCAAAAAGGTAAAATACAGGGGTGGCTGAATGTAAAAAGATTTATAAGTTAAATGTCTATTTGTCGCACTTTTGGCGAAATTATGGACAAATTGAACGCTTTTTGACGTTATTCCAATCATTATGTATAGTTGTGTTTTACCCCCCCCAAAAAAAAAAAAAAACATTACAAATTGATTAAGCATTGATAAAAAACGCATTTTCCCGAAACTTTTTTATGCAAAAAGGCGCATATTGTTTGCATAAAGGAAAAATTGTTTGTACCTTTGCTCGCTAAAATCCCTGTATGCGTCAGGGTTTGTATGGTTAATAGTTGACATTCTAAATAAGATATGGCAAAACGAATTTATAGTTTATTAATACTCCTTATGTGCGCACTCACCGCTGTGATGGCGCAAACGAAGGTAGTCGGAACGGTATTTGAGGAAGACGGTGTGGGTGCTATCGGCGCGAATATCGTAGTGCAGGGGACCACTGTAGGTACGGTTACTGACTTCGATGGAAATTTCGAGTTGAATGTGCCTGCCGGCAGTAAGAATTTGGTTATTTCTTACATGGGGTACAAGACGATGGTTGTACCGGTTAAACCTGTTGTGAAAGTTACGCTGGAGACGGATGCACAGCAGATTCAAGAGGTCGTTGTACAAGGTATGGTGAAGCAGGATAAGCGCCTCTTTACCGGTGCCGCTACCAAGCTGGATGCTGAGCAGACGGTGCTCTCCGGTATGGCGGATGTCAGCCGTAGCCTCGAGGGGCGTGCGGCAGGTGTGAGCGTGCAGAATGTCAGCGGTACGTTCGGTACGGCGCCGAAGATTCGTGTGCGTGGTGCTACCTCTATTTATGGTGCGTCCAAGCCGCTATGGGTGGTGGATGGTGTCGTGTTGGAAGACGCTGTGGAGATGGATGCGGCAGACTTGTCCAGCGGTGATGCTAAGACCTTGATAGCCAGCGCTATATCGGGTATCAATTCGGAGGATATCGAGAGCTTTCAGATTTTGAAGGACGGCTCGGCTACGTCTATCTATGGTGCGCGCGCTATGGCGGGCGTTATCGTGGTAACGACCAAGAAAGGACAGGCAGGAAAGTCTAAGCTGACCTATACGGGCGAAATTACCTACCGTATGTTGCCGTCTTATAACGACTACAATATCAGCAATTCGCAAGAGCAGATGGGTATCTATCAGGAGCTTGAGCGCAAAGGTTGGCTGGAGTATTCGCGGCTTCACGCTGCTAAAAACTTCGGTGTGTACGGACACATGTATGACCTGATTGATCAAGGCTCTTTGCTGAATACTACGGCTGCAAAGAATGCTTATCTGCGCGAAGCGGAGTATCGTAATACCAATTGGTTTGACGAGTTGTTCAATCAGACCGTGATGCACAACCACTCGGTTTCTTTCTCTACGGGTACCGACCGTGCGCGTGTGTACGCTTCTTTGTCGGCTATGCAAGACCCGGGGTGGTACAAAGCAAGCGAGATGAGCCGTTTTACGGGTAATGTGAATGCCAGTTACGATTTGTTGCCTTCTACCAGCAAGCAGAAACTGACAGCCAGTATCGCCACGATGGGTAGTTACCGTAAGCAGAAAGCTCCGGGAACGGTGTCGTCTTCTACCGACCCGTTGACCGGTGCAGTGAGCCGTGAGTTCGATATTAACCCCTTCTCCTATGCGATGAATACATCGCGTGTGCTTGATCCTGATGCTTCGTACCGCCGCAACTACTGCGACTTCAATATCAAAGACGAGCTGGGGCAGAACTATATAGACATCAAGGTTACGGATATTAAGTTCCAGGGAGAGTTGAGTTACAAGCCCGTCAGAGGTCTTGAAATTAACGCACTCGGCGCAATCCGTTACCAGGCAAGCCGTCAGGAGCATAATATCAAGGACAATAGTAATCAGGCGCGTGCATATCGTGCGGGTGTGGACCCTGAGGACAATACGATTCGTGAAGCCAATAGTTATCTCTATACCGACCCGGATGATCCTACCGCTCTGCCGGAGACGGTTCTGCCGAAGGGAGGTATCTACAATCTGACCGAGTACTCGTTGCTCTCTACCGACTTCCGCGCTACCGCCAGCTACAATGCCGACTTGGGACGCAACGGTGACCATATTCTGAGCCTCTTCGCCGGTGGAGAGTTGAACTCTACCGACCGCCAGAATACGTTCTTCCGTGGCTGGGGCTATCAGTATGATAATGGTGGTACTCCCTACACAGATTACCATTTGTTCAAGCAGGCGCAAGAAGAGAATACCGACTACTATTCCAATTCGTTTACGTACTACCGCAACCTCGCTTTCTTTGGTATGGCAACTTATTCCTACAAAGGGCGTTATACTATCAACGGAACGATCCGTTACGAGGGTACCAATAAGTTGGGTAAGAGTAGAACGGCACGCTGGTTGCCTACGTGGAACGTCTCAGGCGCATGGAACGCTCACGAGGAGAGATGGTGGGCACCCACTTTCGACAAGTGGTGGACCTTTGCCAGCCTCAAGGCAAGTTATTCGCTTACTGCCGACCGTGGACCTACCAATGTGACTAACTCGCTCCCTGTGTTCTTGAGCTATGTACCGTTCCGCCCGAATACCAATGCTTCGGAGACGGGTATCGGCTTGGATGATTTGGAGAACTCCGAACTAACCTACGAGAAAAAACATGAGTTGAATATCGGTGTCGCTTTCGGTTTTGTGGACAACCGTATCAACCTTGAGTTCGACTGGTATCGCCGTAACAACTACGACCTGATAGGTTATGTCCAGACAATGGGTGTCGGCGGTACAACCACGAAGTTGGCAAACGACGCTACGATGCAGTCGCAGGGTTGTGAGTTTACGTTATCGACAGTCAATGTCAAAGTAGGAGACTTCCGTTGGACAACCGACTGGATTTTCTCTTGGGCAGAGAACAAGATTACCAAGCTCAACTCGCGTTCGCAGGTATGGCAACTTGTTTCCGGTTCTGCATTAGGCAGGATGGAGGGCTACTCGGTAGGCGCATTGTTCAGCATACCGTTTGCTGGATTGACCGAAGAGGGTTTGCCTACGTTCTATGCGGACAAAGAGCATACACAAATCATCGGTCCGGGTAACTACGACCAACTCAATATGCAGGAGTATCAAAACGTTGACTATCTGACCTACGAGGGGACCATTGATCCTACTATTACGGGGTCCTTTGGCAATACGTTCTCATGGAGAGGGTTGAAGCTGAATGTCTTCTTTACCTATAGTTTCGGCAACGTGCTGCGTCTTGACCCGCTGTGCTATGTATATGATAGCGAATATAGTGACCTTACGGCAAGTATGAAGGAGATGAAAAACCGTTGGATGGTGCCGGGAGACGAGGCTGTAACAACTATCCCCGCGATACTGACAACCCGTCAGAAAGACCAGATTAGCAATGTGCAGGATGCTTATTCGGGCTACAACTTCTCCACAGAGCGTGTCGCTAAGGGCGATTTCATCCGTCTCAAGGAGTTGTCTATATCCTACGATCTTCCTGCTAAGGTCTTCGAAGGACAGAAGGCGGTTTCGAGTTTCGGCGTTAAGTTGAGCGCAACCAACTTGTGGCTGGCGTATGCAGATAAGAAACTGAACGGTCGTGATCCGGAGTACTACAATACGGGTGGTGTTAGTTCGCCTAACCCGCGGCAGTTTACGCTGACAGTTAAACTTGGTTTCTAACCTGACATAGTGCTAACTTTATATACAGTTTTGATTATGAAAAGAAATACGATATATTTATTGACACTCTTTGCTGTGGTACTGACGGGATGCAATTTCTTGGACCACGAGCCGGATATGCGTGCCACTATCAATACCAAGGAGAAAGTCCGCTTGTTGCTCGTTAGTGCCTATCCTGAGGCAAACTCGGGACCTATCTGCGAGTTCAGCTCAGATAATATCATTGATAACAATGCACCGAACTCTGCCGGACACGTCAATTCCTTGGTGCCTCTCGACCAGATGTACAACGAGATATTTGGTTGGTTGCCGGTGGTCAGCAGTGGAACACAGGATAGCCCCAAGTATATATGGGATGGATGCTATACGGCTGTAGCTACCGCCAATCAGGCATTGCAGGCTATCGAGGACTTGGAAAAGCAGGGTATCGATATGAGTGCGGAGAAAGGCGAGGCTTTGCTTT
The DNA here is from genome assembly GCA_051870995.1 of Paludibacteraceae bacterium. GTDB lineage: Bacteria > Bacteroidota > Bacteroidia > Bacteroidales > Paludibacteraceae > Colicola. The sequence continues at coordinate 32,194 of JBJECK010000037.1, forward strand.
GCCGTGCGTATGCACATTTCGTATTGGCGAACGTATTCTGCCAGGCTTGGAAAGATGATGAGCTGAGCAAACAGGACCTGGGTATTACCTACATGACTGCGCCGGAGACTACTGTCGCGCCGCACTATGAGCGCGGTACGCTGTACGAGACGTACCAACATATAGAAGAGGATTTGGTAGAAGGACTCAAACTGGTGTCCGATGAGTATTATAGCGTACCGAAATACCATTTTAACGTAAAGGCGGCACACGCATTTGCTGCGCGTTTCTATCTCTACAAGCGTCAGTACGACGAGGTGGTTAAGCATGCGGATATGGTGCTTACTACGTCAGATGAAACTGTCCTCAATCAGCTCTATGAGGCTAAGGAGGCTACGGCGTTGAGCAACTCGGAGCAGGAACTGCTGCAATACTGGGGCAATGTCCGCTCGGCATCAAACCTGCTTCTCTATACGACCAACTCGCAAGCGTTCTATACGTGCTTGACATCCTATGGCCGCTACCAGCTCAATGGTCCGGCGTTTGAGGATACATTCTATTCGGGTGGTCCGTGTTGGAAGAGCCTGTGGCCCGGATACCCGCTTTGGATGTTTAGTCAGGAGTATGGTAACTTCTGTGCAAAGTATCGCTCTATCTTCGAATACACCGACAAGGTAAACGGCTATGGCTTCCTTCATGGCGTTACACGTGCGTTTACTACCAACGAGACTCTTCTTTGCCGTGCAGAGGCGAAAGTGTTCCTCAACGACGAAGCAGGTGCGGTCAACGACTTGCGGCTTTGGGCACAGGGCTATAACGCCAAGTCGGACATGGATACGCTGGAGAACGGTAATGTCAATCTCACGGCGGCGCGTATTCGCAGCTTCTATACTTCGTCCAAACCCACATCGCTTGTGCCTACCTTGCACAATACCGATATGAGTCCGTCGTTTGTAGTTACGGATGCACAGAAACCGTTGCTCTATTGTGTGCTCCATTTCCGTCGTATCGAGACTATTCACGATGGCCTGCGTTGGCACGACCTCAAACGTTACGGTATCGAGATTACCCACAAGCAGGGTACCACGCCGCTTAAGACGCTTGTTTGGAACGATGACCGACGCGCTATCCAGTTGCCGCAGGAGGTTATACAGAGTGGTATGACGGCTAATCCTCGCGAGGTCCTCGGCGACAATAGCGGTAGCACGATGGCTCCGTTTGTGCCGGGTCCGGAAGATAATGTTCCGAAGGCTACGCCGAACTATCTGCTGCTTGCCGGTCAACCGTCTATGTTCGTACCGACAGAGGGTAAATAAACAGGAACAGATAAGCAATAACAATGAAGTTTTATTTCAATCATAAACCTATGAAAAAGATATTTCAAGTAATAGCGATAGTCGGGATTTTGGCTGGACTCGCAGCTTGCGACCGTGACGGACTGAACCCCGATTCTATCTTCGTAGATCCGCCTACGGAAGATACAACCACTTATACGTATCAGTTCGACCGTTGGCTCTATAAGCATTTTACGGAGCCTTATAATGTGGAGTTCATCTACAAACTTGATGATAACGGAACGGATGCCAGTTACAATATCGTTCCTGTCAGCATCGGTATGGCGGATACGCTTGCCCACTTGGCGCTCTATCTGTGGTACGATGTCTATGATTCTATCGCAGGGAAGGACTTCTTGCCGCAGTACGGACCAAAAAAACTGAAGTTGATAGGCTCCTCTATGATTAACGCAGCTCTGGGTACGGAGAAGCTGGGATATGCGGAGGGAGGTATCCAGATTACCCTCCTTAAAATCAACCTTATGGAGACAAACAATATTGAGCAGCTCAACGAGTATATCTTCAAGACGATGCACCACGAGTTCTCGCATATCCTCCACCAGCAGAAGGCTTATCCGCCCGAATACGGATTGATCAACCCGCAGGATTACAATCCTTCGCGTTGGCAAGACCGTACCGATGAGGAGGCGTGGAAATTGGGTTTCGTGTCCAATTATGGTAGCAGCCAGACGCGTGAGGACTTTGTAGAGGTGATTGCCAACTATATTGTCAAGCCGGATGCCGAGTGGCAGAATATGCTTACCAAGGCAGGTCCTGAGGGTGCTGCTATCATCAATCAGAAATGGGAGTTATGCAGTACGTGGTTGCAGGAGAAATGGAATATCGACCTTGTGGCGATGCACAAAGAGGTACAGAAACGTCAGGAGAACCTCGATTGGGATATGATAATGAACCTTGAGTTCTTGAAAAAATAAGGTATGTCTATGAAACTGAAATATATAGCAATAGCAATCATCAGTCTGGTTTCTCTCACGTTGGTTTCTTGCAATCGTGATGAGGACAGCTTGTTCGAGAAATCTGCGTCCGAGCGTGCCGCCGAGGCGGTAAACAACGCGATGGAGTTGTTGCCTGCCGCCGGGAACGGGTGGGAGATGGTCTATTTCCCCAACAAGGAAAATATGAGTACGTCCAAGGGGTACATCATGGTACTGAAATTCGGCAAGGATGGGTCGGTTAGTGCTACGGCAAAGAATAGCCTGACAACGTCTAATCAAATCAAAACCGACGTAAGTACGTGGGAGATTATCAACGACTACGGACCGCTCTTGTCTTTCAATACCTACAACGAGGTGATACATGCTTGGTCTGATCCGCAAAACGACGGCGATGGCTACTTGGGAGACTACGAGTTTCTTATTCTGAGTGCAAACAAGGACCTTATCATTTTGAAAGGAAAGAAACATAGTGCATATTGTATAATGCGCCCGATGCCGAACGAAGATGTAGTTGCTCATTTTGCTGCTTGCGAGAAGATGCAACATAATCTCTTTGGTAATGGGAATGTGCTTGCTCTGATGCTGGATGGGACACACTATGACCTTATCGGCGGAGAGAATGGCATGTTTTATCAAGTGGATCATGGAGAGGCTGTTTCGGTTGATGCACCTCATTATGCCTTTGCGGCTACTACCGACGGTATCATTCTCTGCTATGGCTTCGATGAGGCTCTCCGGCAGTATGGCACAAAGACGGAGCATGTGTTTACGCTTGACGGAAAGAAACTGCAGGGAGAAAACGGAACCGTATTGGAGGCTGGCGAATTGAGCGAGTTCGTGGAGAACTATATACGCTGGTGGGAACACAAGTGGGATATTTCTACTACGGAAACCAATGCCACTACTGCCGCTGCTGCGGACCAAGTCCTGAAGCAGTTGCAATCATTGAGTAGCAAGGCAAAGAAAAACGCCAGTGTCAAGGGCTTGACGCTTCGGTATGACCAGACCCTTGCAACAGATAGTAAGTTCGTGGTGGAGATGCGTTATACATTAGAGAGCAAAACCAAGGAAATGACGCCTGTGAAGTTTGCCTTCGATTTTGCTGTGGCAAACGGGAAAATAACCTTGGCGTACAAAGAGCCCGCAGACGAAAGAGCAAAGACCATATTGCAGAGTGTGCCTACTATCGAGCCGCTGGTACAAACCCTCAACGGCACTTATACTGTTTCTGCTGACGGCTTCAATCCTGCAATAGGGACTAAGTTAGTTTCGCAAGATAACGCGGAGATGTGGTTTAATATGTCAGGCTTGGCAGAATAAAATAAAGAAACTGTTTGTTATAGAACAGATATTTACTCATTAATAAATCAATCGTATGAAGAAGATTTTTACTCTTGCGTGTGTTGCAGCTATTTCAACCACGCTTTTGGCAGACATTTCGCGTCTGCAGAATCAACCGGCTTATCCCTCTTTGGTACCTGCTAAGGTAAGCGAAAAAGTGGATATGGAACGTGCTGCTAAGAACGTTGCTACTCGTGAAGATAAGGCTGATATGGTTATGACGGCGGCTCAGGCTTTGCAGAAGGATACTACTATTGTTATGGAAGGTTGGTATGGACAGTATGGTTCGTATAAGCCAAGTGCCTTTATGACTGGTACGCCTGCGAATCTTGCTATGTTGGCAGGTCCTGCTAACTTGTATGTTCCTTATACCAAGGCTGCTCTTTTGAATAGTAATTTCAAAGGAACATGGACGTTGGGGGGCAATACTGTTGCGCAGGATACTTTTCTCTATATATTGCCGTTGGGTGCTGATTTGACGCAGTATGAGTTGCCTGTTTTCCAAGCTAATCCGTTGCAGTTAAATGCGGATACGACGTGCACATTCCCCGCATACCAATTTGGCGCTTACTTCAATAGTAAATATGCCAAATATGGGTTTGCAAGCGAGATGGATAATGCTTCAGGATGGTCTTGGATGACGCAGTGCCATATCTATACGGAGATAGAGTCATACGAATATAAAGGAACAACGTATGACACGTATGGGGATAATAAGTATATGGGCGCCAGCTGGTATTCAGCGACAGAACTGGGATATCTGTATGGTTCAGGTGTTAATATTCCTTGGAGTGAAACCGAGATTGTGCGTTATGATACGATTATTTCTGTTATTGACAATAGTGATCTTATTGCCATTGATGGCGTTACTTTAGGTGTATTTGGTGTGGACAAGCAAACGCTAATGTATAAGAAACCTACTATTGGAAGTGTTACGATGACTTTGTACCCTGTTTCTATCCAAACAACGGAAGAGGGCAGTTCGTATAAGATAGACTATGAGCATCCGTATGCATCGGCTACGAGCGACTCTACCAAGTTTACTCCTCTGTCCTCTTCGCAAGGCACTAATGAGCGTCAGGGAACTCTCTATTTTGAATTTATGAAGGAGATTTTGGGTACAATGGAACCGACTACAGTATCTATTGATGGAGATTTTGCAGTAGTACTTACAGGTCTGAATGATGATCCCGTGAATAATTTCGGTATTATGTCGGATGGTGATGTTGAAACGCCAAGAAGCGCAAATACATGGCTGAAAGGTGGTGGTGAGACAATTCGTGTTTGGAGAAATCCTTTGAATTTGTTGATTAATTTCGCTGCTGTTTATCCTGTTATTGCTAATCCTACCGAGAAGATTGAATTGGCGTTGTCAGGTAGTTCGGAGACTCTCACGCTCATGACTAATATAGAGTCTGGTGATTGGGACATTGACGCTGACGAATGGATTAAGTATGAAATGACAGATAAGACTGTTACGGATGAGGATGAAGAGTATTTCGATAATGAAGTTACGTTGACTATCTCTGCAGACCAAACTGATGTGGCACGTGAAGGAACCATCTCGCTTAACTTGTATGGTAAAGAGTACACGATTACCGTAAAACAAGGCGATATGGGACAATCTATCGAAAATACCAAGTTCGTCAACGATGGTAAGTTGTACAACGTTCTTGGTCAAGAAGTGGGTGAAGACTACCAAGGTATCGTTATCAAGAATGGTCAGAAATATCTGCAATAAATTCTTGTAATACATACGTAAAAACAAAAGCGACTGCCAAGGCAGTCGCTTTTGTTCTCTTCTATCCTTTCGCGCGGTCTATACGCGGTCTATACGCGGTTAATACGCTGTTAATAGAATACGCAGGAATGTCCGAAAGACGTACTTCAAAAGCCGGCTGTATGTTTAGTTCAGCAGCTTGCGCAGTTCGGATAATTCTTTGCGCAGCCGGATAAGAATATCGGTAGCCTGTTGTTTGACATCCGTTTGCTTGCGGTTGGTGTCCAGCTCCTTTTGTATAGCCTCTATTCGGGTTATTTTCATTTCGTCGCGTATATAGCGGATGCGTTGTATCAGTTCTATATCTTGCTGCGTATAGTATCTGTTGCCGTGCCCGTCTTTGCGGGGATTAAGTTGCGGAAACTGGCTCTCCCAATAGCGCAATGTGGAGGCGGGAAGACCCGTCAGCTCTTGTGCCTTGCGTAGCGAATAATATCTTTTAGTTGTATCCTCTGTCATAACGGATAGTCTTTGCTATAGATGCGCCTGATAGAAAGAGGGGTTATTTGCATATCTTTAGTTTGCGTCCGGCACGTATAGCGTCGCTCTTCAGTCCGTTCCATGCTTTCAGCTGCTTTACGCTGCATCGGAACTTTTTGGCTATGCCGCCTAATGTGTCTCCGTTCTTGATGGTGTAGTAGGTAACGCCGTTTACGCGGTAAGCTCCCGAGATGTCTGTCGCTTTGGCAAGGTCTATCTCTGCGCGACGGTTGTTGATTAGTTCGTCCGCGCGGTGCGCATAGATGCTGTCCTCTTTGGCAAGGAATAATGCGGTCTTTTCCATTGGAAGACATAGCGCATAGGCTTTCCCGCCGGGCAGTATGTCGCGTACATATTGCGGATTCAAGCGTCTTAGCTCGTTGATGTCAATGCCTATCTGTTCCGACACTTGTGTCAGGTGCAAGCGGCGTGTGGTGAGCAATGTGTCGGTGAGCATGGTCTTTTCCAATGGGGCGGGGCATATACCGTGCTCGGTATGGTAGTTCATCGCGTAGTTGGCAGCAATGAATATCGGTAGGTAGCTACGGGTCTCGCGGGGGAGATAGGGGTAGATGCTCCAGAAATCGCGTTTACCGCCTGCGCGGTGTATCGCTTTGCTTACGTTGCCCGAACCGCAATTGTAGGCTGCGATGACCAAATTCCAGTCGTGGAACACACTATATAGCGCACTTAGAAAAGCGCATGCTGCTTGGGTGGACTTGATGGGATCCATGCGCTCGTCCACCAACGAGTTTATCTCCAGCCCGTAGCGTTTGCCGGTGGCGGGCATAAACTGCCATAGCCCGGCTGCTCCTGCGTGGGAATGAGCTTGTGGATTGAGGGCGGATTCTATCACGGGCAATAGCTCCAACTCGTAGGGAAGCCCGTAGCGGTCAAGCGCTTCCTCAAAGATAGGGAAGTAATACTCTGCCATGCGTGCCATACGTGCTACCTGCTTGCTGCTGCGTTGTACGTAGCGTAAGATGAAACTGCGGACTATCTGGTTATAGGGGAGCTCTACTACGCAGGGGAGTGCCTGCAAACGGGCTTTATAGACCGAATCGGGCAGATTGGTTGTGTCCGCTGTACCGCTGCAGTCTGTGGTATCGAGCCAACTTAATGCCCATTCTATCCTTCGGAAGTCTATATCTGACAGCGTTGTGTCGCTCCGATATTGCATGTAAAAGGGAATGGTATCGATATCATCGGGGATGATCTCATCGAAGAACTCTATGCTGTCGGTATCAACTATGTCCGTGCGAGGCGTGACAGCTTCGTTTTGTGCGTATGCGCCTATTGCGCATATTGTCCATAATAGTAATGTGCGTGTGCGTTTCAAAATTGAATGGCTAATTTTAGTTCGGTTGTCCGTTGGTGCTGTAGGTCGTAGTATATCTGCGGCTCAATGTTCAGCGTCAGGTCCGGTGATATGTCAAAATCAAATAGCTGTGCATCGACGTATGCATCTACCAGCGAAAGCGCATAGATGGCTATGGTTACTACGATGCTCAGGTCGCGGTAGCGCCGGTAGGTGCTTTGCCAGTTTTGCAGGGTAGAGACGTATCTGCTGACTCCTCCCATACGTTCGATGTCGTACCCATCGGGCAGGATGGCGTTGTAGGTCTTGGACGGGTCCCCCGAAACTAATCCGCTTTGCGAATCGTTGTACAGGTCGCGGTAGGCTTCTTTGTAGCTTTCGTAGCGCGATTGGTTGAGCGAGATAGCGTATCCGCAACCCATTAGTCCGCCATAGACAATAGGTAGCTTCCAGTAGCTGCCGTTGTATATCTGCCCCAGTCCGGGAACAATAGCACCAAGCCATACGGCGCGTAGGGCGTCCGGTTTGCGCTTGAGGTCAACATAATAGCGATACGCCTCGTCTTCCTCGGTTGTCGTGGTATCTGCAATATGGTAGATGACATCGTCTTGCGCCGCTGCTAAGCAGGGCGCTAATAGTAGCAACAATATGTAACCTATCCGTCTCAACCTATGATGCGTGTTATGAGCGAACGAAGGTCCTCTTCATCGTCAAAACGGATGCTTAGCCGTCCTGATGTGATGCTTACCTTGTGTCCTATGGCGTCCGCCAGTTGGTTCTGATAGTCGGCGTAAGAAGCGTCTGTGCGTTGCTTCCTCTTGCTGTTAGCTGCTGGTGCGGGTTTATCCTCGCTTACCAGCTCTTCTACGCGTCTTACAGATAGCCCTTCGCTTAGTATGCGCTGGTAGAGGTCCAACTGTTGTTCGGCAGAGGGAGACCCTAAGATGGCACGTGCGTGCCCCATATCTATCTTTTTCTCCTTGATGCCCATCTGTATCTCTGCCGGCAGTTTGAGTAGGCGGAGATAGTTGGCGACGGTTGCACGTTTCTTGCCTACGCGCTCCGACATACGCTCTTGGGTCAGATGATAGTCATCCATGAGGCGTTGGTAGGCAAGGGCTATCTCTATTGCGTCCAGGTCTTCGCGCTGGATATTCTCTATCAGCGCCCATTCCATCACTTGTTCGTCTTTGGCGGTGCGGATGTAGGCGGGGATGGTGTTCAATCCCGCTAATTTGGAGGCACGGTAGCGACGTTCGCCGGCGATAATCATGTATGTGCCGTCGTCATTCTTGCGCAGGGTGATGGGCGATATGACGCCGTGCTCGCGGATAGAGTCGGATAGTTCTGCTAACGCTTCCTCGTCGAAGGTGCGGCGAGGCTGGTCAGGATTGGCTACTATCTTGCTCAGCTCCACTTCGCTGATGCTGCTGCCTCCGTTGGTGTCAACGTGAGTCGTATCTATTAGGGCGTCTAAGCCGCGCCCCAGTCCGGTCATCTTCTTCATTGTTGTATGGTGTGGGTTCCTTGCGGAAAGTTATTGACGTTTGATTAGTTCTTTGGCGAGGGCGGTGTAGTTTTGTGCACCTTTGCTGTTGGGGTCGTATTCGATAACGGACATCCCGTGGCTGGGTGCTTCGCTCAGGCGGACGTTACGGGCAATCACACTGTTGAATACAAGGTCGCCGAAGTGGCGCTTCACCTCTTCATATACTTGGTTGCTCAGGCGCAGACGGTTGTCGTACATGGTGAGCAGAAATCCCTCTATTTGCAAAGCGGGATTAAGCTTCGATTTGATAATCTTTATCGTGTTCAGCAGTTTGGCAATACCCTCCAATGCAAAAAACTCGCATTGTACGGGTATGATGACGCTGTCGCTGGCAGTCAGGGCATTGACGGTAATCAGACCCAGTGACGGCGAGCAGTCTATCAGGATGTAGTCGTACTCCGACCGCACACGCGATAAGATACCTTTGAGTATGTCCTCGCGGTTGTCTATATTGAGCATCTCTATCTCGGCACCTACGAGGTCAATATGACTGGGAATGATGCTGAGGTTTTCAATCGATGTCTCAATGACGGCTGTATGGGGATCTATGTTGTTGATGAGGCATTCGTAGATGGTGTTGTTCAGCTCGCGGATTTCTATTCCCAAACCGGAGGAAGCATTTGCTTGAGGATCTGCATCCACAAGGAGCACACGCTTGTTCTGACGCGCCAAGGCTGCTGCCAGATTGATAGCTGTAGTGGTCTTTCCTACACCACCTTTTTGGTTTGCCAATGAAATAATTTTGCTCATATCGTTTCTATTCTTTGTATGATTTGTTCTATGTTTATATTGCGACAGGCGAAGTTGCGAAAACGGCAGTGGTTAGTACCGTGGCATGTGCATGGCCTGCATTTTAGTGGCTTTAGTTGGACAATATCTGCCTCGTTTTGTTTCCATCCCATGAAACCTATGCATGGGTCTGTGGCACACCAGATACTTACTGCCCGCAGACCTACTAACGAGCTGAGGTGTTGGTTGGCGGAATCCATGCAGACCATTACATCTAACTGCCGCATTAGTTCCAATTCTTGCGATAGGGGCAACTCCCCTGCCACGCTGCTAACGCGCGGAAAAATACTTGCCCATTGGCGCAACATCTCGCATTCTATCTGTCCTGCGCCGAAGAGAAAAAGACGTACATCCGTTTGTTGCGTCAGCTGCTGGATGAGTCCTTTCGTCGTGCGGTAAGGAAGCATGTTGGATTTCGATTTCGCAAACGGAGCAATACCTATCCACTTTCCGCTTTTTTGACCGAAACGTTGTCTTACTTCATGAGCGGCATCTTGGTCCACAGCGAGAGCGGTGAAACCGTCGTCGCTGGTCAGACCCGCCTTGCGGAACGTTGCTGCATAGCGCTCAAATTCGCTGGGTAGAGGTTTGCCTCCTCTGCCGAAGCGAATGACTTTGTGTTTCTTCCACCGCCCGTAGTCAATAGTGTATATGCGTTTTCCTGCTATGCGAAAGAGTCCCCTTAATAGACGCGTGGATGTCACGTCTTGCAGGTCGATAACGGCATCTGCTGCATAACGGTCGCGTAGTGTTTGGTATAAGTGCCACATGCCCGCAATCCCGTCTGTTGCTACTTCGTGAAATTGTACATTGGGCATACCGTAAAACATAGCAGATAAACGTTTCTTCGATACTACGATAAACTGGTCCTCAGGATAGCGCGCGCTTAGCGAGGCAATGACGGGAACCGTCATTGCTACATTGCCTAAGGTGGATAATCGTAGTATCAGGTATGTCATTCTGCTGCAAATGTATTTACTGCTTCGAACCATTGGTTATCGGTGGACATAGTGTGACCTCCGTTGCTCCATTGGCTCCAGCATCCGCCGAAATAGTACGTCAGTGTATCGCCACAGGTATATTCGCGTAGTGATAACAGGGTGCCGTCGATTATTTCTCGTCGCGTCGCATGGGGTGTTACTACTGCTGCGTAACTGCGTCCCAAATCGGTAGCACCGTTATAGTCGTAGTTCATCTGTGCAGCGGCAGGGTCAGACAAGGCGTTCTCTGCATAAGCAATCACACCGTTTTGTATGCCGTACATTATGTGGTCTATACTGTCGTGGAGGTATATCCCGCCGCCTGCGTATAGTTGCGGTAGGCGTATCCGTGTGCGGCAGTTGATGACGACTTCTGCTTTGTTGAGTAGTTTGCCGGCTTCTGCAGTGATGGTCAGCGTACCTTGCATGATTTGGTCGCATATCGACAGACTGTCATATCCGAGTCTGAATACCAACTTGGTGGGCGTCTGCTCGATAATCTCCCACGTGGAATACGGACCGCCTACGAATAGCGTGCTGTCTGCTACAACCGCTAATCCGCCGCACCCCGTGGTATGAGCTACTTTGTAGCAGTCTAACCCTGCGCCGTAGTTGATGTGATAGGGCAACCCTAATACATGCTCACGATAGTAGAAGCTGTCCACTACTAATTCGGGGCTTGCTTTGAGCCATAGATCCACACCGTTCGACGGGTTCTCCGGTAGCAACGCAGGTCCGTAGAGACGAAAAGCGGCATACTCGTTTTCCCATGCAAAATCGTCTTTGCGTTCCGGTACATAGCGACCATATACTTTCGTCTGTGGTTCTTTGGGTTGACACGCCCATAGCGACAGAGCGGAGAGGGTGATAAGCAATATCTTCTTTATCATAATTTGTAATCGTATGTTTCTATTTGGGCTGTTTGCCTATATAGGCCAAGATTCCGCCGTCCACATATAGGATGTGACCGTTTACGGCATCCGATGCGTGGGAAGCGAGGAAGACGGCGGGGCCCCCCAATTCGGCAGGCTCTAACCAACGGCCGGCAGGTGTCTTGGAGCAGATAAATTGGTCGAATGGATGACGGCTGCCATCAGCTTGTCGTTCGCGCAGCGGAGCTGTCTGCTGTGTGGCTATGTAGCCGGGACCGAGACCGTTGCACTGTATATTGTATTCGCCGTACTCCGAACAGATATTGCGGGTCAGCATCTTTAGACCGCCCTTGGCGGCTGCGTATGCGCTTACCGTTTCGCGACCTAATTCCGACATCATAGAGCAGATGTTTATTATCTTTCCCTCGCGACGTGCCATCATCTCCGGCAGCACGGCGGCACTGACAATATATGGACCTACAAGGTCTATGTCTATTACCTGTTGGAACTCGGCACGGGTCATCTCATGCATCGGAATACGTTTGATGATACCGGCATTGTTCACCAATATGTCTATATTGCCCACCTCTGTGTGAATCTGGTCCACCAAGGCTTTTACATCATCTTCCTTGGTAACATCGCATACATAGCCTTTTACGTTTGTTATGCCGGCATCGGCGTAGTTTTGTAACCCGCGTGCTAATGATTCTGCGTTGCTGCTGTTGAATATGATGGTCTGTATGCCCGCTTCCGCAAAAGCCTGTGCGATACTAAAACCGATACCGTGTGAACCGCCGGTTATCCAAGCGTTTTTGCCTCTTAGAGAAAATAGGTCTGTCATAATAGTGTGTGTAAAAGGTCGTAAATATACTATTTTAAGTCGGTTATCTTGCTGAAATCTTGGTCGCCATAGTCCAAATTTTCGCCCGCCATACCCCAAATAAAGGTATAGTTATGTGTTGCGGCTGCGCTGTGTATCGACCATTCCGGCGATAATACCGCTTGGTTGTTGTGCATCCAGATATGGCGTGTCTCGTCCACTTCGCCCATGAAGTGGCATATAGATTGGTCTTCGGGCAACTCAAAATAGAAATACGCTTCCATGCGGCGCGAGTGTACATGCGCCGGCATCGTGTTCCATACGCTTCCCGGTGCCAACTCGGTCATACCCATTTGCAATTGGCAGGTCGGTAGCACTTGGTTTACAATCATCTTGTTGATATCGCGCTCGTTCGACATCTCGAGGCTTCCAATGTGTGCTACAACGGCATCTGCTTTCGTTACTTTCTTGTCTGGATAGGTGGCGTGGGCAGTGGCTGATAGGAAATAGAACAAAGCGGGGTGAGTGGCATCTGCTGACGCAAAACTGACCTGACGGTCGCCCTTGCCCAAATACAATGCCTCTTTATAGCCTAATTCATATTCTATGCCGTCAACGCGCACAATGCCTTTCCCTTGCCCGACGTTGTATATGCCCATCTCGCGACGGGCCAAAAAAAACGGGGCTTTTAGGGGATCAATAGCCTCTAATACTAATATTTCCTGAACAGGCATTGCCCCGCCTACTATCATACGGTCATACATCGAATATACCATATTCACCGTATCAGGCGTGAAGATTTGTTCAATAAGAAAGTCCTTGCGCAGGCGCGTTGTGTCATAACTTTTTGCATCGGTCGGATTGGATGCATAGCGGATTTCGTAATTTGTTTTCATTCTCTTATTGTGTTGGAATTATGTGTTTTGTATATATCGTCAAACGGCGTTTTCGTTTTTTGGGGCTTGGGCTTTATTTCCCACATCCAGGCCAATCCAATGCCTAACTCTATAGGATTGGACATGGAAAAATAGTCCGTCGCAGAAGACGCAAATAGCGTACCAAGACTGTAATTGAAACGTACTTCTAATTGGTAAATTCCTGATTTTTTTGAGCGGTAATAGCATCCGATACCTCCGGTCGCTCCCCAATCAAAAGGCTTGTCTATCGAGGCATACTGCTGTGTGGAGACCGCCTGACGAACTCCGTGACCATGGTCGTCATATACGCAGTAGCCTATCTGTGGACCTAAATTGACAAAACCGCGGAACGAAGGACTTCCAAAATAGATGTGCATCAGAAACGGTATCTCTATGTAGTGCAGTCGGCGGATGTAAGCACCTCCCTCGTTCGCTTCACGCCACCCGCGTTGTAGGTAGTTTAGTTCCACTTGTATGGCACAGCATTTCTGCCCGCTGTAGCGGAACACGAATCCTCCTTCGCCGCCCAATACAACGGCTTGGGTGATTGGGCTCATATTATCTATCGACGGAGTGAAAAGGACGCTCGACGCTGTTGCACCCCCGTGAATGCCTGCGTATATTTCAGGAATGCGCAAACGGGGTTGTGCCTGCAATGCCAAGGTCGACAGTAGTATGGTTGACCATAGGGATATATATATACGGAAGTTTCTCAAGGCTGTGTACGTTGGATGCGGATATGGGTATTGACATAGCCGCCGTCAGGGCTGATACGCTCAAAGCGGATCTCGGATTGTAAACCGTGGTAATCTGAACCTTTCAAGAAGGCAATCAGTTGGCGGGTGAGATCATACCCTAATAGATCATAACGGGGCACATCTGTAGCATGGGGGTGATTGAAATAAGCAGCGTAATGGACCTCATATTCGCTTGTATCTCTGATGGAATCTGTATCAAAAATAGAGGTGTACACTTCCGGCAACGCGACGTGCTCCTTGCGCCATGAATATTGAGAATATAGGGTAACCGTATGCTCTCCTTTGGAGCTGATGATACGAGGTATCAATACTTGGATGTTGCTATATTTTGTGGTGTTAAAAATTAGGATATTTTCCATACTGTCGCGCAGCGCTGACGATATGGAGTCGTTCAATATATTGTGTATGGATGTAGTCGTGCAGGGTATGTTGCGAGCTTTTATCTCCTTGCGCAGTTGGCGGATTACAGGAGGAATATCCGCATCTTTGGCGTCTATTAGTACGCAGTTGATTTCCCCGCGGTGTGCGTCCAACCAATCTGCCATGGCGGTAGCCTCTTGTTGGTACGACGAGTTGAATTGCAACATGTAGGGGTTTGACTCAATGCCTTCTATGTGATCCACAAACGGGGCTAATAGGGGTATTTGGTGTTGCTTTGACCACTCGCCCATCTGCATCAGTTGTAGAGGGTATGCAAGACCAATGATGGCATCTACCTCGTGTAAACTGTTATTATCTATTAAGTCGCGTACACGTGCATCCGATTTTTCTGTGTCATATACATCCAATACATAATGTGTACCAGGGGCTTGCATATCATACAATGCTAATAATACCCCTTCATAGAAATCTATGAATCTGTCTGTGTTGTGGTCGCGTTTGGTATTACATGCTTGGAACGGCAATAGTAAGGCAATACGTGTAGTGTCATTATCGGTAGGTAGTATGGTGTCAGCGAGAACGGTGCCTAAGCTTATTGAGGCAGTGTCAGGTACTATAAGGGAGGTCGTCTCCCCGGTCGTAGGTGATACCGCGAGCTGTTCTGTGGATGTGACGTGTGGCTTTTCTACCGTATTACGGTTTGTATCGTCGTCGGCGGGGGAATCAACTACCGGAATCAGAATAGTTTCACCGTAGTGCAAACCTCGTTCCTCCAATGCGGGATTCATACGGATAATGTCAGCTTGGCTTACGCCGAAATTGACGCTTATACGGTATAGACCGATGCTTTTTTCTACTTCATAGCGATATACAGCCTGCCCCTCTATGGTGTCAATGGGATAGGGGAGCAATTCTGCCGCCGACATTGCTGCGCCGGACGTCAAGAATCCCAATAGGGCGAATACTGCTTTTTTTGCCGCTCTGTTCATCGTTTTTATCGTGTATATTTACGTTTGCGAATAACTATAAAAAACATTCCTGCTATGCCAAGCAATAAGATTGGGGAAATAGTGCTGATTAGTTGTATGCTTGTTCGATTTTGATAGGCGCGCTTATCGTTCAACAGGCGTAGAACCACGTTTTTCTCACGCAGGCTGATCAGTCCCTCGTCGTCCGAAAGATAGAGGATAGCATTGGTCAGAAAATCACGGTTGCTGAATTGCATGCCGGAATAGCGGTCGTAGCCCAAAGGAAGGGCTTCTCCCTGTTGTATATCGTTGCGGATGATGCTGCCTGACCCTACTACTATTTGCTTGGTCATACTGCTTTTGGTCAGTATAGGTTCATGGCTGTCTATCCCCTCCGGTACCATGCGATGGGCAAAGGCTGACGGAAATTCCCCTTCTAATGAGTAGGCAATGGGGATGTACTGATATGTAAACGTCTGCATGTCGGGATTCAAATCCGCCAAGTCCACTTCTGCCGGAGTACCGATGAGACGGCTTGCAGTGGATGTGGCGAGTAGTATCTCTTTGTGGATACCGTCTTCTCCGCCTACAATATCTATGGGAGATGCAAATGTGCAACTCACCTGACCTATGTTGCGTGTTATAGGAGATGCTTGCGAAGTCAACAACAACGGTGCATAATACCATGGCATGGGTTGCAAGTTCGGTTGCTGAGGATCTGTGGAGACATTCACGGGGATGGGCAGGCATTGTACATCTTGTACCAGGGCAGGGTTAATACGTACTCCGTAGCGAAAAAACATATCCGTCAGGTTAAGCTCTAATGGCAATACGGGGGTGAAACCTTCCTCGCTTAGCACCTGCTCCGAAAACTGTACACCGTTGAGTACCCATAAAATACGACCACCGCGCATAACGTACTGGTCCAATATGTATTTGTCGCTGTCGGAAAACTTACCCTGTGGGTCGGCGATGATAACTACTTTGTACGGGTCCAGTACGTGCGGGGCTGCTCCTAAAACGCCGCGGTCTATATCAAAATAACGGCTGAGGCTGCTTGTTAGGTCATATACATTCTGTTCGGGTAATTCGCCATGACCCTCTATAAAAGCAATTTTGGCGGTATCCGTCTGCAATAGACTGTGCAGAGCCTCTGCAAAAGCATACTCCAAATTCTCAATACTGATATTTAGGTTTTCCTCGCCGGATAAACCGCGGTTGTTCTTTAGCAGCGGAATCACCCTGTTGCGCCCGCCGTAACGGACGGATGCATATGGATAGACGGTCGTCTGTGCTGTCTTGCCGTCTTTCTGACGCTCATGGATAACGATAGGAGACAACTGCTGCGGAATATTTTCTTCTGATGCGTCAAACACATGGAAGCGCACATCGGCATATATGCCCAATTCGTCCACTATCTCTTCCGTCGCTTTTTTTAGGCGACGAAAACCTGCGTTCAGGTCTCCGTCTAAATAGAGTGTTACCTCTACGGGAGAATCGGTCTGACGGAGCAAACGCTTGGTCGGTTCGCTCAGACTGTAACGTTTGTCTTCCGTCATATCCAAGCGCACTACGCACAATTGCACCAATATGTTGATTAGTATAATGCCTGCAATACCTATGATCCCGTAGTGGACTTTCACTTTAATATCCTCTTTAGCCGTTTATAAAGCGTTTATAAACGATTTGTAAACCGTCTGTCTTTGCCTTAATTATCGCTTGCACCTGACTTCTGAGCGTTTTTCAATGCTTCAAAAACTTCCTGGTCAATTACTACCGGATAAATTTCATGTAGCATCTTGAGCCACTCTGCTTCCAAGTAGTCTTGATAGTCAGTGGTCACTTTCCCGCGTTCGTCGCTGTATTCTTCCGGTGCTTTCAGTATCTTTCCTGCGCAGAATACATACGGGAATTCTTGGCTCGGGGTGTAAGCCGTATGTTTCAGCTTGAATCCGTATTTATCTACAGCCGGACTAATACCCTGCTCCCACAGACCGTGATGGAACTTGACATACGTTACGCTGTCTATATTCAGGCGATGGTTGAGATAGCTTTCTACCGAATCTTTATCCGAATTGGCGATAATCGCTTTGGCTGCTTTCATCGTACTTTTGTCCTTGCAATAGACGATATAGCCTTTGTATTTTGGTTTTTCCCAGGTGTAAGCATCTTTGTGGGCTGCAAAATACTGGGTTAGCCCTGCCGTATCTTTGCCTGCTTTGTCCCATACTTCACGGAGCGAAACCTCAAATAGCAATATGCCGTCGTGGTATTCTTGTACGAGATTTTTGAGGTCGCTGTATTTCTCTTCCAAGTGTGCATCGGCGTAAGCCATAACATCCTTGTCGCTCATGTCTTGCGGTAAATTATATTCGGCGCGGGTCTTTGTGATAAAGGCTTTCTCTGCTTCTTTCATGCGTTCGTCACGTTGCACCTGACGTAGTATCTGTGCGCGCATGCTGTCCAAAGGCAGGACGCCGCGACGCTCTTGTAGGTAGATTATGTGCCACCCGAAATCGCTGGCAAAAGGTTTGCTTATCTCTCCGGGCTGCATGCTGAAAGCGGTCTCTTCAAAGGGCTTTACCATCACGCCTTTGCCAAACCATCCGAGGTCGCCTCCACGCATAGCCGACCCTTTATCGTCCGAATTGAGTTGCGCCGTCGCAGCAAAGTTCTCGGGAGTAACAATGGCGGCTAAGGAGTCCATAACGTTCGCCATGACGGCTTTGATGGAATCGTTGCCGCGTGGTACCATCTTCATAATGTGTGAAGCGTGTACTTCTTGATGTTCACGTTCTTCTTCTACAAGGGCAATGTGAAAACCGTACGCGCTGCGGAACACAGGACTTACTTCGCCTACGGGAGTGGTATAGACCGCATTCTCAAACGGATATACATAGCGGAACGGTGTAATCCATCCTAATTCGCCGCCTGTTTCTTGTACGCTGGGGTCTGTGGATACTTCACGTGCTACTGCCTGAAAATCTTCAGGCTTCTGTTGTACCATCTTCCGCCCTTTCTTAATGACTTTCCCTGTGGTAACACGGATGCGTGCATCGTTGATTTTGGCCAATGCATCTGCTACAACCGAATCACTTGCATTCGTCGGACATTGAATCGCTATGTGTGCTGCACGGCGGTCGCGAGCTATGCGCTCGTAACTCAAGCGGACAAGGCTGTCGATGGCCTCGTTATCTTGCATGTATTTGGGCGTCGCTTGGGCGCGATATCCCGCTAATTCTTGTTTGAAAGCCACTGTTGTGTCAATACCTTGTGCCTCTGCGGCGGCTACCTTCAACTTGAAATTCACAAACAAATCCAAATACTCGTCGATAGTCTTGGGATCTATCGTACTCTCTTGGTTGTTCTTTTCATAAATGTACATGAATTCCGATGCCATAACGGGCTTGCCGTTAACGGTCATCAGCACTTTGTCCTGGGCACCGATAGCCAACGAAACTACCAAACCTGCCACTGCGAAAAATGTCTTTTTCATTATCTTGTCTGTATCTATTATGTTTTTATCTTTGTTAGTGCTGTTCAGGGCACACTGCTTTTCGCCGCAAAGATACGAAAATATTTTGTAATATACAAAAAAAAGCGTACCTTTGTACGATTTTGTGAGTGGCAATTTGTGCCCTATGCACATAACATTAAAATGAATGAATATATGCTACAGCCTAAATTAACCAGTGAACAAGTTCGGCAAAGCCAAACATTTATAGCATCTGCTTCGCATATTGTGATTATTACTCACATGTCGCCGGATGGAGACGCTATGGGGAGCAGTTTGGGGATGTACCATTATTTGCGCTCAATCGGGAAACAGGATGTTACGGTTGTAGTGCCAAATATATTCCCTGTTTTCCTGCGTTGGATGCCTCGGGTGTCCGATTGCCTCATCTACGATGTTGACAGAGAGCGGGCGGACAAACAACTGGTAGCAGCGGATTTGCTGATTTGCACGGATTTTAACGCTCCGAAGCGAATCGGTGCACTGGGAGACAAATTGCTGTCGCTTTCTTGTCCGAAGATAATGATTGACCATCATCTTGACCCCGTGCCGTTTGCGGATGTGATGATTTCCTATAGCGATAGTCCGTCTGCCAGCGAATTAGTCTATCGGTTAATCTACCAAATGAACATGCTCCATAATACGTCCGATGCTCCGCTGGCTTTGTCTCTCGATGCTGCTACGTGCCTCTATACGGGTATGATGACCGATACAGGCAATTTTTCGTACAATTCCAATTATTCGGAGATGTACGAGATTGTAAGCCAACTGGTTTCGCTGGGGGTGGATAAAGATGAGGTATATCGGAATGTATTTAATAGCTATAGTGTCGACCGTATGCGGCTGGTGGGATATTGCCTCTACGAAAAAATGCGCATCTTCCCGAAGCATCATGCTGCCCTTATTTTTCTGAAGCGTAGGGAGTTGTATCGTTTCAACTTCCAGTCCGGCGATGCGGAGGGGTTGGTCAATCTCCCTTTGCAGATAGATAATATCCACTATTCGTGTTTTATGCGTGAAGACAAGGTGGCAGAACACGAACGGGTACGTGCAGCGGGGGCTACAACTAAGGTCAAACTATCCTTACGCTCACAGGGAAACCGCCCCGTGAATGTTTTTGCCGCTGATGTCTTTAACGGCGGTGGGCACTTCAATGCCGCCGGAGGAGAGTTCTTCGGATCTGTTGCTAATGCGGTCAAATGCTTTATGGACAATTTTCCGCGCTATTTTCTTACGGACTGATTAGCCTTTTGTGCCCCTGAAATATCTGCTCCATATAAGCAATTGCGCCGTACTCTTCAAAAGAGCACGGCGCAATTGCTTATTTCTTATCAAGAGCGGTTATACTACTCCGCTGAAACCCATAAAAGCCATAGCCAATAGACCGGCTGTCAGCAGGGCGATAGGTGTTCCCTGCATTGCCTTGGGCACTTTGCTCAGGGCTAACTGTTCGCGGATACCGGCAAAAAGTACCAACGCAAGGGCAAAACCCAACGCGGTTGCAAAAGCGAATAGTGTACCCGTCAATAGGTTGTGGTCCGCACCCATAGGCAACTTGTTGGTGCCGTTCGCTACCAAAATGGCAACACCCAGCAGACAGCAGTTGGTTGTGATTAGGGGCAGAAAAACACCCAATGCCTGATACAATGCCGGACTGATTTTTTTGAGAACAATCTCTATCATCTGTACCAAAGCGGCAATCACGAGAATAAACAATATCGTCTGTAGAAACTCTACATGCCATAACACTAATAGTTGTTGTAGCAGGTAGGTCACAACAGTCGCGAGAGTGAGCACGAACGTAACAGCGGCACCCATACCCAGCGCTGTGTCGATTTTCTTACTTACGCCTAAAAACGGGCATATTCCCAAGAATTGGCTCAATACGATATTATTGACGAATATCGCTGAGATAAATATCAAACAATAAACCATAATTCCTAATTCTTAATTCCTAAATTCTTCATTATCTTCTGTACCAATGCCATTACGTATGCAAGGGCGATGAATGCACCGGGAGCTAAAACGAAAATCAACATGCCATAGTGGTCGCTATATAGATGCAGACCGAAAATGCAGCCTGTGCCCAATAGCTCGCGGATAGCGCCGATAACGGTCAGCGATAAGGTAAAACCTAATCCCATACCGATACCGTCAAGCGCGGACAAACCGACGCTGTTTTTGGCGGCAAAGGCTTCGGCACGGCCTAAAACGATACAGTTCACTACAATCAGCGGGATAAACAAACCCAGTACTTCGTATATCCCCGGTAAGTAAGCCTGCATAACCAGCTGCACCATCGTTACGAAAGTGGCGATAACAACAATGAAAGCGGGAATACGGACCTTATCGGGAATAAGGCTTTTCAACAGCGAGATAACGACGTTCGAACAGATGAGTACAAACATGGTCGCAAGTCCCATCGACATACCGTTTAGTGCCGATGTCGTGGTGGCGAGTGTCGGGCACATACCCAATACGAGCGCGAATGTTGGATTTTCGCGCAGGATGCCGTTCGTGAGTGTTTTGAGTGCTTTATTCATTGGTTACCTCCATTTCTGTTATGCTGTCTGTTGTATTGATACTATCGCTGCTGACGAGTTGGCTTGCGCCGCTGATAGCTTCTACCTCGCCCTCTGAATAGGCGGCATAAGCCTCATTTACAGCTTTGAGGAAAGCTCGTGAGGAGATGGTCGCCGCAGTGATGGCGTCCACATCACCGCCGTCTTTGCTTACCTGCATCTTGCCCGTAGCTTCGCGACCGATAAGGTTCTGCCCGGGTTTGTCTGCGTTCTTGAACCATTCTACTACGTGCGTTCCCAACCCCGGAGTCTCGGCTTGCTCCAATACTTCGTAGTTTACGATATGATTGGCATCGTCAAAACCCACCATCAGGCGGATTACACCGCCGAAACCGTCAGCGGATGTCTCCACTGCCGCACCCGCAAACTGACCGTTTGAATAAGCCTTGTAAACAACGATTCCATTAGTATCTTCCGGAGATGCAATACTGTCGTGCTCAGGCAGTACGGCACTGATAGCTGCGGTCTGTTTGGCGGCTTTCTGCTCGTCAATCGTTTGTTTTGTCAGCATGTACACGCCGGCCAAAGCTGCGGCTGCAACCAGCGTGATGCATGTGAGTGAAAGCACCATATTCTTGAAATTACTTGCTAATTTTGCCATAGTTGCTTCCTCCTTATTTCTTCTTTTTTTCGCCAAAACGTTTCGGGCGAAGATGGTTCAACAACGGAACGCATGCGTTCATAATCAGTATGGCAAACGACATACCTTCCGGATATGCACCCCATGTACGTATTACCATTACTATCAAACCGATGCCTATACCGAAGATAATCTTACCCCATGCGGTCATAGGCGATGTTACATAATCGGTAGCCATAAAGAATGCGCCTAACATAATACCGCCCGTGCAGAGTGTCATGCCTGTGTATTGGCAAGCGCTCATACCCTCCGGTAGCGCACCGCACCAGCCCGTTATAGTGGCAAACAACGCTACGGTCGCGAGGATGCTGACGGGAATATGCCAGGTAATCACACGGGTGCATATTAGGAATACACCGCCCGCCAAAAGGAGTAGGGCACTTACCTCGCCGAGCGAACCGCCCGTTACGCCCAAGAAAGCATCCCATAGCGAGGGAAGTTGGTCAACAATGTTGCTGTCTCCTCCCTTGATGCCTTGTTTCAGCAGTGCCAGCGGTGTTGCCCCGGTCGCAGCGTCTATATAGTTGCCTGCGAAACCTAACGGACGAGGCCATGTGGTCATCTGCACGGGGAAAGAAATCAACAGGAAGACACGTCCTACCAAAGCAGGGTTGAAGGGGTTCTGTCCTAATCCGCCGAACGTCATCTTGCCTACGCCGATTGCTACCAAAGCGCCGATGATGATAATCCACCAAGGCAGGTTGCTCGGCAGGTTGAAAGCCAATAATAGACCTGTCAAAAGGGCGGAGCAATCGCCGATAGTAGGCTCCTGCTTTAGGATATACTTGCTAATCAACCACTCGAAACCTACACAGGCAACGATGCTGATAGCCGTTGTGATGAGTGCGCCCCATCCGAATGCAATGACCGACACTACATACGCGGGCAGCAGTGCGGCTATTACGAGGAGCATGTTTTTCCGAACACTATCGCCACTATGCGTGTGCGGTGCCGGAGATACTATTAGTTGTTTCATGTTGTGTTATGCTTTCGTTTGGTTATTTTTTAGCGGCGGCTTGGCGTGCACGGATGCGCCCGCCTACAGTCGCTTTACCCATGCGGATATGGTCCAGCAACGGACGATAACTCGGGCAGGTGAAGGTGCAGCAACCGCATTCTATACAGTCCATGATGTCGTGCTTTTCCAGCTCATCCCACATCTCGAAAGAGGTCATCTTTGCGAGCAAATACGGCTCCAGTCCCATCGGGCAGGCGCTTACGCACTTGCTGCAGCAGATACAGTTCGAGGGCGCCTTGCGCAAGCTCTCTGTCTCTGGGATGAAGAGCAAGCCGCTGACGCGCTTGTTGGAAGGCATGTCTATGCTGTTGGTCGCGCGCCCCATCATCGGACCGCCGCAGACTATCTTGCCCGTGTCTTCCGGTACTCCGCCTGCCAAATCGGTTACCTCGCTTAGCGGCGTACCGAAACGAACCTCATAGTTGCCGGGGATGGAAATGCTCTTACCCGTGATGGTCATCACGCGCGATATCAACGGTTTGTTCTTCTGAACAGCTTGATAAACAGCATATATTGTAGCTACATTGTCCACTACTGCACCTACTTCTATGGGCAGACCGCCGCTGGGAACTTGCCGACCTATACATGCGTCAATCAGCTGTTTCTCACCACCCTGCGGGTATTTCATCTTCAGTGGCTTAACCTCTATACCGAGTACTTTCGATGCCAGCGATTTCATGTGCGCTATCGCATCGGGCTTGTTCTTCTCTATGCCTATGATGGCACGACTTATGCCTAATGCTTTCAGCATGATTTGGATGCCCACGATAATCTCCTCGCCGTGCTCCAGCATCAACTGATGGTCGCATGTCAGGAAGGGTTCGCATTCTACGCCGTTGACAATCAACACTTCCGCTTTCTTGCCGGGGGGCGGCATCAGCTTTACTTGCGTCGGGAAGCATGCGCCGCCCAAACCTACAATACCCGCATCAGACACCTTGGCGATAATCTCCTTTGGCTCCAGTGGGCAGTCCCGCTTGATGTCCGGTGTACGGTCGATGCTTTCCAACCATTCGTCTCCCTCTACGTCCATGAGTATCGCAGTCATGCGTGCGCCGCCGGAGTAAACAATAGCGTCCGTTTGTGTGATTGTCCCGCTGAAAGGAGAGTGTATGTTCGCGCTGATAAAGCCGTTGGCTTTGGCAATCAGTTCGCCTACTTTGACCTTCTGACCCTTTTCTACTACCGGCACGGCAGGAGCACCTACGTGTTGCGAGAGTAGAATAGTCGCTTTCTTGGGTAGAGGGCACTCTTTGATTGCTTGGCGAACCGAATAAATCTTGTTGTCGTTGGGGTGTACCCCGCCTATCTTGAACGTACTCATGCTTTTGCCTCCTCTGTTTTAGGTTCTACGGGTGTGTTGGTTGCTGCCGTGGTCTCCTGGGCGGGCTTGGCTGCCGTTGGTTGTACCGCGGGTTTCGGCGCTTCGGCGTCTGCCGGCTTGCGCGGCGGGAAATTGATGGCGTGTATAGCGCCTGTCGGGCATACCGCCTCGCATTTGCGGCATAGACGGCATTTGTTGTAGTCTATATAAGCCAAGTTGTTCTCTACCGTGATGGCATCGAAAGGACATTCTTTTTGGCATTTGCCGCAACCGATACATGCATTCTTGCAGGCCTTGCGTGCGACTGCACCCTTGTCTTTGTTGACGCATTCTACTACTATGCGACGGTTCTTCGGACCTTTCTTGCGAAGCTCGATGATAGAGCGCGGACAAGCTTGGACGCACTTGCCGCAACTCGTACATTTCTCTTCGTCCACTACGGGAAGACCGGTTTCGGGATCCATGTGTAGGGCACCGAACTGGCAGGCTTCCACGCAGTCGCCGCAACCGAGGCAACCGAAAGCGCAAGCCGTCTCGCCTACGTATAGGCTGCTCATGATACGACAATTTTTCACGCCGTCGTACTGGCTCGTGCGCGGGCGTGCTTCGCATGTTCCGTTGCATCGTACTACCGCTACCATCGGCTCCGTAGCGGCTACCGTCATACCGAGCAGGTCACCCACTTTTTCCATCGTCGGAGCGCCGCCGACGGGGCAGAACAATCCGTCCAACGTGTCGGCTTTTACGCACGCCTCGGCTAGGGCACGGCAGCCTGCAAAACCGCATCCGCCGCAGTTTGCACCCGGCAGCACCTCCTGCACTTGGTCTATGCGCGGATCTTCTTCTACTTTGAATTTTCGGGCAATGAAGTATAGCAGCACGGCGGCTACCAAACCCGTAACGCCCAAAACACCCAAAGAAATTAAAATCAAATTCATATCCTTACTGTTTTGAATAAATAATATTGCTCGTTCTTACGCGGTTTTCCGCGCGGTAAAAGTGAATTGCTTTTGTATCCGTTTGCGGAATAGCGACAATATGAGGTAATATACCCCTACTGCGCAGAGGGCTATTGTGCCCGTCAATGCCTCGTTGTCAAACCATATCTCCAGTAGCGCTATGATGCCTACCATGATGACAAACGGCATAATGTATGCCAATAAGATAGCCTTCCAGCCGGCTTTTTCGGTAATAAGTACTTCTACTTTGTCCCCGGGCTCCATCTCTGTCAGCATTCGCGCTTCCAGCTGTTTCTGCTGGCTCTCGGCAGACATGCACATGCGCTTGGCGGAGCAGCTGCTGCATGCACTCGCCTGCAGTATCTCTATCCGCGCCGTCTGCCCGCTTACCGACAGCACTATGCCTTCGTGTCGTATCTGTTCTGCCATATCCGAATTGCGAAAACGAAATAGGGTTTCCTCCAAAAAACTTGCAAAGGTATATTTTTTTTTTCAAACTGACAAATGTATTTTGCAATTTCAAGAAAAAGTCTGCAAAAACCGACTGAAAATTATCTGCCCTCTTCGGCTTGTCTCCGAACGGGGTTGCAAAAACCGACTAAAATATGTACCTTTGCAGACTAATTTGACGATATATGCCTCGACGCTCAACCAAAACACATGACGAACAGATTGGCTCGGCACCCGAACGGTCTATCAGGGTGGAGAAAGTCCCCTTTTTAAACCAATGCAAAGCGGTCCTGACCGACCCGCGCACGCAGACTATCTTGGGTATCTTGCTGCTGGCGTGTTCGCTTTGTCTGATGATTGCCTATTGCAGCTATTTCTTTACAGCTGCTGCCGACCAGTCTCTGCTCGGTATGTCGGCGGCGGAGCGGACGGAGCATCGCGTGGAGTTCCGCAACTGGCTCGGCTTGCCCGGAGCGGCGGTGTCTGCGTTTATGATAGACGGCGCGTTCGGTATCGCGTCCGTGGCGATTATCTTTTTCTTGCTCTTCTGCGGTTTATACATGCTCAATGTCGCTCGGGAGCGTATCCGTCCGCTGCGCCTGTTGCTTTGTTCGGTTTTCTGGTTGTTGTGGATTCCCGTTACCTTGGGCTTCGCCCAGCTTATGATAGGGCTTGGTACATTCCGTTGGGGAGGTGCCTATGGGCAGTGGCTGGCAGGTTGGCTCAACTCCTATATCCAGCCTGTAGGGATGATTATCGTGTTGCTCGTCGTACTGGTTATCTTCCTTATTCTTTCCGAGAAGAACTTCATCCCGCGCACCAAGCGCTTCGGCAAGTGGCTGGCGGGGCTCTTCCGTAGAAAGCCCAAGCCCGTTGAGGTTCCCGCGGAGGAGAATGCAACGCCCCCTGCCGAAGAACCTTCGGACGACGGTCTGGACGAAGTCTCTTTCGTGGTAGATGACCCTGCTGAGGAGAGCATTTCTGAAGAACCTGCCAATGTCGTAGATAATGTTCCCTTTGTTATAGAGCCCGCGCAGCAAGACCCCGCAGGCGATACGGAGGACTCTGATACGCAGAACTCCGAGACGGAGACCGACGACCACGCACCCGAAGACGCTGCCTTGGATATCAACGACGCCAAGCCCGTCGAGCTCGCGGATGAGAATACGCCCGAGGCGATATTGGCGAAGCTCGGTCCGTACGACCCGCGCAAAGATTTGGAGTATTTTAAGTTCCCTTCGCTCAATCTCCTCAAGGTGTACGACAACGAGACCGCGCCTGTTATCAACGAGGACGAGCAGCGGGCGAACGGCGCACGCATCGTTACTACCCTCCGCAACTACGGTATCGAGATAGATTCTATCAAGGCTACTGTCGGTCCGACCGTAACCCTCTACGAGATTGTCCCCAAGGCGGGAGTGCGTATCTCCAAGATACAGAATCTGGAGAATGATATTATGCTCGCCTTGTCGGCTACGGGTATTCGTATTATCGCGCCTATGCCGGGCAAAGGGACGGTCGGTATTGAGGTGCCTAACGAGAAGCCGCAGATAGTCAGCATGCACTCGGTGATAGCCTCCAAGCGTTTCCGGGAGGAGCAGAAAATGCGCCTTCCTGTCGCTATCGGGCGCACGATTACCAACGAGGTCTTTATGTTCGACCTCGCCAAGACGCCCCACTTGCTGGTGGCAGGTGCGACGGGACAAGGTAAGTCCGTGGCTATCAACGCTATCATCACGTCTTTGCTCTATAAGAAGCACCCCGCGGAGTTGAAATTCGTCCTCGTGGACCCCAAGATGGTTGAGTTTACGCCTTACAAAGCGCTTATGCGCCATTACCTCGCCGCCATGCCCGAGGTGGAGGAAAACGACATAGTGATTACCGATTGCGACAAGGTGATTAATACGCTCAACTCCCTCGTCATCGAGATGGAGAACCGCTACAAGTTGCTTATGGACGCGGGCGTGCGCAATCTGGAGGACTACAACGACAAGTTCGTCAACCGCCGCCTTAATCCCGAGAAACTGGTAGCCGACTCGCTCCACCACCAATTCTTGCCCTATATCGTCATTATCCTTGACGAGTACGGCGACTTTATCATGCAGGCGGGCAAGCAGGTCGAGACGCCTATTGCGCGTATTACGCAGAAAGCCCGCGCCGTCGGCATGCACATGATTCTCGCTACCCAGCGTCCGTCCGTCAATATCGTTACGGGCGTTATCAAGGCGAATATCCCGACCCGTATCGCCCTGCGCACCCAGTCCGTCATCGACTCGCGCACGGTCCTCGACACCAAGGGCGCGGAGCAGCTTATCGGTCGTGGAGATATGCTCTACTCTGCCAACGGCAATATCATCCGTCTCCAGTGTGCCTTTGTCGATACGCCCGAGGTAGATGCTATCGTTGGGCATATCAAGGACCAGCAACGCTATTTCGAGCCCTACCAGTTGCCCGAGTACGTGCCCGAGGGCGCGGAAGGTGATGCTGCTGCCCCGGGTAGCGTGGACATGAAGCACCTTGATCCAAAGTTTGCCGACGTGGCGCGCTATGTGGTCACCAAGCAGGAAGGCTCTACTTCGCGCCTCCAGCGTGCCTTCGAGATTGGCTACAACCGCGCGGGTAAACTCTCCGACCAGCTCGAAGCCGCGGGTATCGTCGGGCCGAATAGAGGACCGAAAGGTCGTGAGGTGCTTATCTCCGACCTCGACCAGTTGGACAAACTGTTGCAAGAGCTCCTATAGCCCACGAGTCGATAACGAGACGATAACGAGACGATAACGAGACGATACCGAGTGATTACCGGGTGGATACCGGGTGGTTACCGAGTGATTAACGGGTGATTACCGAGTGATTAAGCTGACGTCCCCGACTCAATACCGACTCAATACCGAGTCAATGTCGAGACAAGAGTAGGTGATTGGTAGGTGATTAGTAGGTGATTGGTAGGTGATTAGTGGGTGATTAGTGGGTGATTGGTAGGTGATTCAGCTGTCAATACCGATACATAAAGTATACATATATGATACAAAACAACAACATACGCCTTTCGTGGCTTGCCTTTTTGGCAGCTTTCCTGCTCGCTTTCTGCCCCCGTCCTGCGGAGGCGCAGTCGCCGACCTTGGACGCTTTCTTGACAACGCTCGAGCAGCGCACTTTGCAAACAGATTTCACGCTTACCATTTCCGAGGACGTTACGCAGCCCCTCAACTACCCCGGCACTATCACCATGCGCGGCAAGCAGTTCCACGCGCAGATGTTCGATACGGATGCCGCCTACGACGGCAACACCTTATATATATATATGGAGTCCACGGACGAACTCACGCTTTCTACTCCTACCGACCAAGAGCTTTTGGAGGCGAATCCTTTCCTCTATGCGCAGGCGCTTGTCAAGGTATGCAACATTACCGAGCGGGCTTCGCAGGACGGCTCTCAGGCTATTATCACGCTTACCCCGAAAGACCAAACCATAGGTATTCAGCGCTTCACCTTGCGCCTGCAGAAAGCCACCAAGCTCCCCCTATCGCTTGAAATCAAGGAGGGACGCAAATCCACTACGCTGACGCTCAAAAAGCCGCAGTATGTCGCTACCGTGCCTTCGTTTACGCTTTCTTATCCCGATGCTTACCTCAATGACTTGCGTTGAGCTTACAAACGTATAAATGTACAAACTTACAAATTTATAGAATGACAACACATACAAAGTGTCTTATTATCGGTTCAGGACCTGCGGGCTATACAGCCGCTATCTATGCCTCGCGTGCTAACTTGTCTCCTGTTCTTGTTGAGGGACCGCAACTGGGCGGACAGTTGATGATTACTACTGAAGTGGAGAATTTCCCGGGCTATCCTGAAGGAGTCGAGCCCTACCAAATGATGGACGATATGCGTCGGCAGGCGGAGCGTTTCGGTACGCAGTTCATATCCGGCACGGTTACGAAGGTGGACTTCGCCGTATTCCCCAAGCGCGTCTGGGTAGAGGATGCGCAAGAGTACACAGCCGATACGGTTATTATTGCTACAGGCGCGAGCGCCAAGTTCTTGGGTATCGACTCGGAAGAAACATACAAAGGGCGGGGAGTGTCGGCATGCGCCACGTGCGACGGTTTCTTCTACCGCAACAAGACGGTAGCGGTCGTTGGCGGTGGTGATACTGCCTGCGAGGAAGCCTCATACTTGTCGGGGCTTTGCAAAAAGGTCTATATGATTGTGCGCAAGCCCTATTTGCGCGCCTCCGAGATTATGCAGCAACGGGTAATCAATAATCCGAAGATAGAGATTTTGTTTGAGTGTAATACGCTTCGCCTTACAGGCGAGCCTAAAGTACAGGGCGCTGACCTTGTGTATAGGAAAGGGCAAACCGACGAGCAAATACTCCACATTGATATTGACGGCTTCTTCTTGGCGATAGGGCACAGACCCAATACTGCCCTTTTTGCCGACTACCTGCAATGTGATGCCGAGGGATATATCTCCGTTAAGGGCGACTCTCCTTGTACGAATGTGCCGGGTGTCTTTGCGGCAGGCGATTGTGCTGACCCCCACTACCGTCAGGCTGTAGTCGCTGCGGCTTCGGGCTGCAAGGCGGCTATTGAGGCGGACCGATATTTGAAGACCTTGTAATGAAAACAAAAGCAGCTGTTAAGAATGTCTTAACAACTGCTTTTGCCTTTTATGTATTACCCACGGAGTTGTGGTACCTCTTGGAGTTGAACCAAGGACACATGGATTTTCAGTCCATTGCTCTACCACCTGAGCTAAGGTACCTTGCGCTTCTCTTGTCCATGCCCACTTGGAGGGCTATCGGCGAAAAGCGGGTGCAAAGGTAGTGCTTTTTTTTGATATAACAAAATCTTTGCGTACTTTTTTGCTTTTTTTTCTGCAAAAATCCTTTATACTTGTATTATGGAACTCATACAGATAGCCACAGCCATCAATGGCTTTACCGATAAGTTCGGTATTCCGCGCCAGTCCGCCGACCAATCGCTTATTGAGACGCGCATTGTTTTTGAGCCTGCTTTCCGTGTGCGGGAGGCTTTGCGGGGTATAGAAGGCTATTCCCATTTGTGGCTCTTGTGGGGATTTAGCGAAGTGCCGCTGCCTGAGTCGCGCAATCTGTCGTTCGGTGGTATGAGCCCTACGGTACGCCCGCCCCGTTTGGGAGGAAATACGCGTATGGGGGTCTTTGCTACACGTTCGCCGTATCGCCCCAATCCTATTGGCTTGAGTAGTGTACGACTATTGAGAATCGAAGATACTGCCGATTGTGGTATGGTCTTGGTGGTAGCCGGAGCCGACCTTATGAACGGCACACCTATATACGACATTAAGCCATATCTCTCTTTCTCCGATGCGCATCCGGATGCAAGCAACGGCTTTGCGGAAGAGGTGAGGGGGCATACCTTGCAGGTGGAAGTGCCTGATGATTTGCTTCGGAGAAGCGACTTGACTGCTATCTGTTGGGATGAATTGCGCGAGATACTGGCGCAGGACCCGCGCCCTGCTTACCAACATGACCCTGACCGTGTTTATCGTATGGACTTTAAGGGCAGAACCGTGGCTTTTGTCGTTGTGGAGGATACGCTTAGTGTCCTGGATGTATCATAATTTACTCCTTCTTTCCATAGGCAGAAAGTGTAAAAATATAGAAAAAATGTAGATTTTTTTGCAAGTTCCAATAAATAAACGTACCTTTGCAGTTCATAGACACAACGTAGAGCATCGCTGTCGGGAGTTTTGTGCTCGATAAGTAAGCTCCTTAACCAAGATAATAATACCACTTATGAAGAAACACTTACTCTCTATCTTTCTTTTGTTGTGCACGTTTGTGTGCGCTTATGCCGAATCGTTTGGCATACTTATTAACAGTAAAACCTACTATGCCGGTACACTTAATCCGACTCCTCTTGACCAGTCCTTCAAGGAGTATGCTGTTTTGGGTGTGCCTGTGCAAAACGGTGACAAGCTTCAATTGTGCGATAAAGACAATGCTACCGCATGGGCAGTGGTATTGGATGGCGCAAGCGCAACGGGTTTCACTCTGCAAGGAGACCACTACACAAGCAGCGTGTCGGGTTGCTATGATTTCTATATTAAGCTGCAATGGAATGCCGATCAGTTATACATCGGCGCCGCTACGGGAGACTGCTCCGGCAATATGGGTGAACCTTATGGAGGTACTACGCCTATAGACCCTACTCCTTCCGCTTCCTCTGTGCCTTCTGAGTGTACGGATGTGATGTTGCAAGCGTTCTATTGGGACTCCAATAGCAGTAGTGCTGCAGGAAACCACGGCGATACGCGGTGGACTACTCTTTTGCAACAGACTTCGGAGATTAACGCATACTTTGACCTTGTATGGCTTCCGCCCTCGGCAAAGTCTTCAGGTGGTGTAGGATACCTTCCTGTACAATATAGTAATCAGAACTCGGCGTGGGGCTCACGAGCTGACCTTGATAAACTTATAGCGGCGTTTCACGCAGGTAATACGCGCGTAGTGGCGGATATGGTAGTAAACCATACAGGAAACAAGTCCACTTGGTGTGATTACTATCCAAACGATTTCGGTGAGCATGGCGTATTCAATCCCGATGGCTCATGGATATGCAGTACGGATGAGGTGAACTTGGATGCTAAAGCGGGTGCATGCAAAGGATCGGCAACAGGAAAACCGGATGATGGGTATCCGGGAGAAGCGAACTACGGTGATGCACGCGACTGGGACCACGATAGTGAGCAAGTGCGGGAGATGTTCCGCGCATACGCCAAGTGGATGAAGAACGAGGTTGGCTACGACGGATTCCGCTACGACTATTGCAAAGGCTTCCATAATTCGCACATCAACGACTACAACTCCGCTGCAGGTGTCTATTTCTCGGTAATGGAATACTATGATGGTGATGCAGGAACGCTATGGGCTCGTATTAATGATGCCGGTCTGAATACATTGGCTTTCGACTTCTCTACCAAGTTTAATGCGTTCAACGGCTCTTTGGCTAATGGTAATTATGTTGGATTAAAGATGTGTGGTCTGCTTGGCGCAGGGCATAGTAAGTATGCGGTAACGTTTATCGACAACCACGATACCTACCAGCGCACAGATAACAACAACGAGTTCTGCGGTAGAGGTAATTCATTAAACAGTGCTAATCGCGCTAAGACCCTTCAGGCGAATGCGTTCATTCTCTCCATGCCGGGTATTCCTTGTGTCTTCTATCCGCATTGGAAGGAACTGAAAGCACAGTTGCAGCCTATGATTCTTGCCCGCAAGGCAGTAGGCGTGCACTCCGAAAGCGCCGTTGTCGATGAAGCGGACAATGCAGGCTATCGCGCTACCGTTACGGGTAAGAACGGAACGCTGATATTGGAGCTGGGCAACCGCGTATCTGCCTCGCAGCCTGGTTATACCAAGGCGGCATCGGGTACAGGCTATGCTATTTGGACAAAGACTACTTCTGCGGTAGCACCTAAGCTTTTGATTGAGCCGGGCACTTGCACATTCAATACGCCTACGCTTACTATCACGATGAAGACCGTTGGAGGCTCTGCTGCTCCTACTATCTATTACACACTCGATGGTAGCGACCCGACCAAGTCTTCTGCACGCAAGACCTATACGGCGCCGTTTACTATCAATGCTACTACTACTGTCAAAGCCTATGCCGTAGCAGGAACGGCGCAGACGGAAGTGCAGGAGCAGACATATACCTACAAGGCTCCGCAAGTAGAGGCTATTACCGTGCGCTTTCAGAAACCTGCTGATTGGGATAAGGTGAACCTGTACGCGTGGTTGGATACCAAACCGGAGGTGACCAAACTATTAGGCGATTGGCCCGGTACACAGCTGACCAAGCAGGACAAAGATGGTTTCTACTACTATCAGTTCACACAAGACATCAAAGAGGTGAACTTCATCTTCAACAATAAGATTACAGGTAATGATGCAGGAGACCAAACTTCTGACCTATGGACGGATGAAGATGTTTGCTATGGTTGGGTGAATGGAGCAGAAAAGAAGTTGGACGATTGTACTCCTCTTACTGCTATAGAGCAAACGCAAGCAGATAAGCCTGCTCCTGCTTTAGACCCGACTCAACCTATGTACAATGTAGTGGGACAGCAAGTAAATGCGGACTATCAAGGTATAATCATTCAAAACGGATGCAAGTACTTAAGATAGAGAAGCAAAGACTATGTATGTTTAATTCAACAAACATAATAATAAATTATCTAATTAACAACAAAACTATTTTACCATGAAAAAACTATTAACTCTATGTGCAATGGCGCTGTGTACGCTATGGATGTCGGCACAGCAGTATTACATTGCGGGAAACAATGCTGCTTTGTTTGGAGGAGAATGGAATGTCGCAGGTATGGCGATGACTGCGGAAGCGGATGGAACATATTCGGCAACGTTCTCTACCTGTGTGGCAGGAACGCAGTATCTCTTCAAGGTAACGCAAGGGGACTGGAATAAACCGTGTTGGGGATTTGCTGATTTGCTTACGGTGCCGGACGGAGTAACCGGAGGCTCGGACAACAACATTTCGTTGAAGACAAGCGGTGCTAATCTCAAGGTGGTATTTGATCCTGCCACATCAAAGATTACCGTATCGGGTGATATCTATGTGCCAGGCGCGGATGAGAAGCCTACTATCCAATTAGCGGGTACGATGACTGATTGGGCGAGTGGTGCTTTGACGATGACTCCCGATGCTACAGGGACGACCGCTTCAGTAACAGTTAACTTTGCAACAGCAACCGCGACAGCAAAGTTTAAGATAATCAATAATGGTTCTTGGAAGGGTGTTAATAATGGTGTATCAGTTAGCCGTAACAGTAACGTTGTAACCATGAACGGAGGTGATGACTGCGAAATGAATGCAGACGTAGCAGGAGATTATGTGTTTACGTATGCATATGCTACGGATGTAGTTACCGTTACTTATCCTGAGGGTGGTGATGATCCTGAACCGGTTCCTTCTGACAATATTGTGTATTTTGTAAATGCAGAAGGATGGACTACCGTGAATTGCTATGCATGGGCAGGAGCAACCAGCAATGGATGGCCGGGCGTTGCTATGAAGAAAGAGGCTTATCAACTGAAAGGTGCGGATGTCTACTCGTATGATGCTGCAGCAGTAGCGTATGAGAATTGTGTCTTCAATGCTGGCAACGATGCTCCGAAAACAGGCGACTTGGTATGGACTGCCGGTAAGTACTATTACAAAGGTGCATGGTACACTCGCGCAGAGTTGGAGTCAGGCGAAGAGATCCTCCCTGCCGTTAAGCTGATGGGTATTCCTGATTGGAACGGCACAGAAATGAATGTGGCAGATAAACTAACTGCTTCTGTTACGGTTAATCTTGAGCCAAATACCTATGAATTCAAGATAATGGTTGGTAGCGCTTGGTATAGTAATACCGGTACTATGGAGAGAACAAATAGCACAGGTTGGGTATTTGAGACAAGTGTTGGAGATGATGCACACATTACGGCAGATATAGCAGGTGACTATACGTTTACTTGGACGTATGCAACCAATGAACTGACAGTTACTTATCCGACTATTATGTCTGTTATACCTTCTGCAGCTACAGAGGTTGCGAAACCTACCAAGGTTGTACGTGACGGGCAAGTACTGATTGTACGCGAAGGTGTAGCTTATACCCTGATGGGACAAGTAGCAGAGTAGTAATCATGGATGCAAGATAGCCTATGGCTATGTCTTGCATAGCAAATACGACCGCTACGCTATCTAACAAGAGACAGCGTAGCGGTATTGTCAGAAAACAAATATATACTATGATATGATGTCAAGAACACGAATCTTTGGTATCTTGTGTGCTGTGTGGCTTACCTGTGCAGCAACGGCGCAAGTGACCACTCAGCCTGCTATTATCCAGCGGGATTACATGGGAGAAATAACTGTTATCTTCAATCCTAACGAGGGTAACAAAGGTATGGTAGGAGCGAAAGCGTGCTATGCCCACACGGGTATATCCTATTATGTTGATGGTTCGGAGAAAGTACGCGAATGGCAAGGTGCTCCTACATGGTGTAGTGCACTACCTAAGCACAAGATGACTAAGAGGTCAGATGGCAATTGGGAGCTGAAAATAACGCCTAATATGTATGCGTATTACGGCATAAGCAAAGATACAGTCTCCGTCACACAGTTGTGTTTTGTCTTCAATGACGGAGTCGTTGACTCAAAAGAAGGGAAAGCAGTAGGAAATAAAGATATCTTTGTTGATGTTGCAGAGGCAGGATTGGCTGTGTCTATCGAGACGTCGGCATCGGAAATATCCAAGATAGGAGACAAGGTAACTCTGGAATGTCATGCTTCTTCGGCGGCAACTATGACTTTGTCGCTCAATGGTACGGTACTCAAAACGGCAGAGGGAACGAGTATGACCTATACGCATACTATATCTGCGCAGGGGAATAACGTCTTCCTATTGGAAGCCAAGACTGCCAAAGAAACGGCTACGGCTACCTTCACTACGTGTGTCCCGAGCGCGAATGTACGAGCCAATCGCCCTGCCGGTATAGTGAATGGTATCTATTACGATACAGATCCTACCAAAGTAACGCTTTGTACCTACGCCGGCAGCAAGACGCAGCCCGCCCAAAGAGTGTTCGTAGTAGGTGATTTCAACGATTGGACTATATCGAGCGAGTACCAGCTCAAGCAGGCAAACGATAGTGCTTACTTCTGGATTACCATAGATGGCTTGACACCCAAGGAGGAATACGCTTTCCAATATGTAGTAGTGCGGGCAGATGGCGTAATCAAACGTATATCCGACCTCTATTCTGAAAAACTGCTTACTCCGGATGACCAGAGTGAACCCAAGAAGGTTGACCCGACATTGAAGAACTATCCGAAGAAAGGAGACGGCTACGTATCCGTGCTTCAAACAGGCAAAGAGCCATACCAATGGTCGGATGCTACTCTCAACTTCAAGCGTCCGAACAAGAATAACCTTGTCATATACGAGCTATGGGTATATGATTATACTCCCGGGCGTTCTATCCCGGCACTCCATGAGCGTCTCGACTACTTGCAGAACTTGGGCGTAAACGCTATTGAGCTGATGCCCGTAACTGAGTTCGACGGAAACTACAACTGGGGATACTCGCCTAACCACTACTTTGCATTAGACAAAGCCTACGGTACGCCTGAGCACTTGAAAGCCTTTATTGACGAGTGCCACAAGCGTGGTATAGCAGTTATTTTGGATATGGTCTTCAATCATGCAACGGGAAACAATCCTATGAACAAGCTCTATCCACATACATCGGACCTTGCCGAATTGAAAGTGAATCCGTGGTTCAATGCGGTAGCTCCGCATGGGAACAATGTATATGAGGATTGGAATCACGATTTCCTGCCTACCAAGACGATGTTCAAGCGGGCTCTGCAATACTGGCTCAAAGAGTATAAGATAGACGGTTACCGTATGGACTTGGCACAAGGTTTCTGCGGGACAAGCAAGTCGTCGGTAGAAACTAACATTACTGACTATTACAATGCCGTAAAATCCACGTCAAGCGATGCTTATTTCATCCTCGAATATTGGAATGAAACGGGTATGCCGAGTCAACAAACAATGGTAAATAAAGGAATGCTGTGCTGGGGCGGCGGTTCCGGCTTCAACAAAGCCTACTGCCAAACCGCTATGGGTTGGCTCAAAGAGGGAGACGGCATCACAGATATGGGCGACGGATATGTTACCTACTGTAATAGTCACGATGAGGAGCGTCCGTTCTTCAAGGCAAAGCAATGGGGGGCAGGGAACTTAAAAACCGATATTGCCGCACGTAGCCACAGAGTACCGTTGAATATAGCCTTTAACGTACTGCTTAACGGCTCACATATGTTCTATCAGTACGACGAACTTGGCTACGACTATTCCAAGTACCAGGATGAGAATGGCAACTTCGGTAATGATGATGACGGTAACTATGGCTTAAAACCTGCTGTGGCTCATGGTACGAAGACGGGCAAGAAACCGCGTCCTGAGTCGAGAGGTTACTTTGCAGCAGGTCCTCGTATGGAGGCGTATCAACAAGTGGCACAGCTGATTCAACTCAGGACAAGACTGATGCCGGAGGTGTTCTCCGGCAACCCTACAGCAAATTCCTTAGGTAGCGGTAAGGCTGTACGCACGATACAATGGGGAAGTAACGTGTATGTAGTAGGCAATTTCTCGGCAACTGCCGCGCAGGATGCTACGTTACCTGCGGGAAGTTGGTATGACTATTATGCAGGCGGTACGGCTGTATCAGGCGGGACAAAGGTAACGTTGCAGCCCGGAGACCTGAAGATATATACGGGTAAAGTCGTGGCGTTGCCCGAGGTTCCATCTTCGTATGATTTCTTGACGTCGGTAGCTCCTGTATTCCCGGATATAAAATCCGCTACGGACGCATGCAAGGTGTTCCGCAACGGCGGTATCTATATCCTGCGTGACGGCGTTTATTACGACTTGATGGGGCGCCGTATAGGAGAAACATTATAACGTATTCTATACGAATAGTACAATGACACCTCCGCCGTGCTTTTACGGCGGAGGTGTTTTGTATGGTCCCTGTCATAAAGGATATAGGCGGAATGCTGCTTATTTCTCCGAAGAAGGGCGAGGGCGGATGCCTTCTACAAACCACAACCATAGGAGGAACATCATTCCATAGAAGAGGTATTTGAAGAGATAGTTGTGCAACAGGTGGAACCAATCGGGGTGGAACTCAATCAACATAGCGATAGAAGCGATACGCAAGATGTTGAACAAATAGATGCACAACCAACCAAAGGGAATAAACCACAGCTTGTGCCAGTTGCCTCCGCGGGTTGTGAGCAGGAGACAAAGCCAGACAAACGACTGCTTGAGGGCAGTACACGCCCACACGATGCGGACTGCACTACCGGACTGAAAGCGGATAGTAAGCGGGTCAGACATAAAGGCGGTATCCCGGAAAAGCCCGATAAACCAATAGACTGCCGCCGCCGTATTGGTAGCAAACCAATCGAAAGGCGCGGTAATATCCAGTCCGAACCAAGTAACCAACATTTCTCCCTCGTCTCCCACGACCGTCCATTTCCACGCATAATTGGCGACAAGGAGTGTCAGCATGAAGATGATAACGTCGGCATAGGGGGCGAGAAGCGTCTTTATTTGTTGCCAGCGGGCTTGTATCTCCGTCATAAAGCGTTTATATAGTCGTTTTAGCGTACGGCACTTCGTCTATGGCGCAGAAGTCGCGGTCGAGGTACTTGAAATAGCCTGCCTGACAAACCATAGCGGCATTGTCGGTAGTGAAGGAGAAAGGCGGCACAAAAACGTCCTTGTGGTAGCGTTTGCCGTAATCTTCGATAGCGGCTCGGAGACCGCTGTTGGCGCTTACTCCTCCGGCTATGGCGACTTGTTGTATGTCCAAATCGGCGGCAGCCTGTTTGAGCTTCTTCATCAGTATGTCAATAACGGTCTTCTGGAGCGCCGCGCACATATTCTCCCGAAGCATGGGAATGCGCTCTGCAAGGGCGTCTATGGTGTCCACCTGCTCCGCTTGCATGAGGTCGCGAAGCGTGTAGAGGAAGGATGTTTTCAGGCCTGAGAACGAGTAGTCGTAGCCTGCGATATTGGGTTTGGCAAAGTGGAAAACCGTAGGGTCGCCCTGTTTGGCAAGTCGGTCTATCCATGGCCCGCCCGGATAGGGAAGTCCGAGCACCTTGGCGCATTTGTCGAACGCCTCTCCAGCCGCGTCGTCGATAGTCTGCCCGATAATCTCCATTTGGTTGTAGTTGCGCACCAAGACAATCTGACTATTGCCTCCGCTGACCAAGAGACAGAGGAACGGGAAGTGTGGGTGGCGTATCTCCACGCCAGCCATGTTGGGCATGGAGGCTTTGAGTTCGGGAGAGGGCTCCAAGAAATGAGCGAGCACGTGCCCTTGGAGGTGGTTGACGTCAATAAGCGGAATGCCCAAAGAGAGTGCGAGCCCCTTGGCGAAAGAGGTGCCGACGAGCAGGCTGCCGAGCAAGCCCGGTCCGCGCGTGAAGGCAATAGCGGACAAGTCCTCTTTGCGTACGCCTGCGCGTTTGAGAGCGGTATCCACCACGGGGACTATATTGAGCTGGTGGGCACGGCTCGCCAACTCGGGCACAACGCCTCCGTACTCCTCGTGCACCTTTTGGGAGGCGATAACGTTGCTGAGCAGTACTCCGTCGCGAATGACAGCGGAGGAGGTATCGTCGCAGCTTGACTCGATAGCCAAGATAATGGTGGGGGTTTGCGTATCCATAATCTAATGTTTAATTTTTAATTTGTAATTTTTAGTTTTTAGTTGCGAGGAGGCATACGCATCCACTCGGTATCCTCTCGGTATCCACAGCTTAATCCTACGTCAATGTTACGTCAATGTTACGTCAATGTTACGTCAATCCTACGTGTATCCTACGTGTATCCTACGTGTATCCTACGTGTATCCTACGTATATCCTACGTATATGGTACGTATATCCTACGTATATGGTACGTAAAAGGTGGCTATTTGCGTAGTTTTTTGTGTTTCTTGCGTGGTTTGGGTGTGCGGAGTACGTAAGGGCTGCAAAATTACGAAAAAAAACTGAAAGAATAGCATACGGAGATACAATTTGTGGAAAAAGAAGGGTTTTGCGGGGACAATTCGGGGGTAAGAAACAATTTTAGGGACTATTTATTTGTATAATTCGCGGAAAAGCAGTAATTTTGGGCGTTATTATGCTGGGGATTATGTATTTGTACTTTTTACTGCTACAAATTGCTGCTTTTTTCGGACATAGGAAGGCTCGTTTGCTGGTGCGCGGGCAGAAAGAAGCGTTGCGACAAATAGCTCGCTATAAGGAGAAACACAGAGGGGAACGGATGGTGTGGATACACGCGGCATCGGTCGGGGAATTTGAGCAAGCGCGCCCTATCATAGAGCGCCTGCGGCGCGAACAGCCGACGACGAAGATACTGCTGACCTTTTTCTCACCGTCGGGTTACGAGTTGAGGAAGGACTATAAGGAAGTGGACCTCGTTACCTACCTGCCGTTTGCCACGCGGAGGAACGCGAAGGCATTTGTGGAGCTGGTGCAGCCCCGCAAAGCGATATTCGTGAAGTACGAGTTCTGGCCTGCGTACCTGAAGCAGCTGCATCAGCAGAAGATACTGACTTACAGCATCTCGGCTATCTTCCGCCCCGGACAGCTGTTCTTCCTGCCGTGGGGGAAACCGTACCTGAAATTGCTGCAATATTTCACGCACATATACGTGCAGGACGCGAGTTCGGAGGAGCTGCTGCGGCAGCATGGCGTGGAGCACGTGTCGGTAGCGGGCGACACACGGTTCGACCGCGTACAGGAGATAGCGGGTCATGCGCGTCAGATACCTGAGGTAGAGCAGTTTACGCGTGGGAAAGAGCGGGTGATAATAGCGGGGAGCACGTGGCCGAAAGACGAAGAGCTGCTGGCGCGCTATATTGATACGCACCCGGATACCTACCTTGTATTAGTGCCTCACGAGATCCACGAGAAGCATCTGCACGCGATATTCCAAGTGCTGCACGGACGGTACGTGCGCTATACGGAGGCGACGCCACAGAATATAAGCCATTGCCGCGTGCTGCTAATAGACACTGTGGGCATGTTGTCGTCGGTTTACCAATACGGTCAGGTGGCATACATAGGCGGCGGTTTCGGGGCAGGTATTCACAACACGATAGAGGCGGCAGTGTACGGTGTGCCCGTATTGTTCGGACCGAAATACCAGCACTTCCGCGAAGCAAAGGGCTTGATAAAGGCAGGGGCGGGTTTCTCCGTGAAGAACTATGCGGAGTTCGAGAAACGGATGGACGAGGCGCTTGCTAACCACGAGGCAATAGGGAAACTGGCGCGGCAATACGTGGACTCGGAGTTGGGCGCCACGGAGAGGATATATAAAGAATTAATAGTTAATAGTTAAAATGGTTAATATTGCATGGCGGGTACATAGGGGGATACTATTTGACCATTTTACTATTTGACTATTTATAATTTGACCATTTGCTCTAATTGTTTGACATTTTGATAATTACGTAATAACAGGTACAAAATATATGGCACAGAAACCAAGCATACCTAAAGGGACACGCGACTTTTCGCCGATAGAGATGGCGCGACGGAACTATATCTTTGACACTATCAAAACGGTCTTCGCGCTATACGGCTTTCAGCAGAT
This sequence comes from Paludibacteraceae bacterium, assembly GCA_051870995.1. GTDB lineage: Bacteria > Bacteroidota > Bacteroidia > Bacteroidales > Paludibacteraceae > Colicola. The sequence goes on from JBJECK010000037.1 coordinate 74,150, forward strand.
AGAGACTCCCGCGATGGAGAACCTAAGTACGCTAATGGGCAAGTACGGCGAAGAGGGCGACAAGTTGCTCTTTAAGATACTGAACTCGGGCGACTGGGCGGCGGCGCTGCGCGACCCCGCAACAGCTGAGATGAGCATAGGCAAGCTGACGGGGCTGGTGAGCGAAAAAGGCTTGCGGTACGACCTGACCGTACCGTTTGCGCGCTTTGTGGTACAACACAGAGAGGAGATACAATTCCCCTTCAAACGCTTTCAGATACAGCCTGTATGGCGCGCGGACAGACCTCAGAAAGGGCGTTACCGAGAGTTCTACCAATGTGATGTGGACGTAGTGGGGACGGACTCGCCGGTGAGCGAACTGGAGCTGATGCAGATAGTGGAGGAAGTGTATCGCCGGTTGGGCATACGCGTGAGCCTGCACATCAACAACCGCAAGATACTTGCGGGTATAGCTGAGGTGATAGGCGAGCCGGAGCGGATAGTGGACATCACCGTAGCGATAGACAAACTCGACAAGACGAGCATCGAACAGGTGAACAAAGAGCTGATAGACAAGGGTATATCGGCGCAATCCGTAGAGGCGCTGCAGCCTATATTAGGACTGCGCGGGACGAATATGAAGAAATTGGAGCAGTTAGAAACTATTCTTGCGAGCTCGGAGACGGGCAAGAAGGGAATAGAAGAGCTGCGCACCATCTTCGGGCTCTACGCCCGTGCGACACAAGACGACGACCTCAGCACGTATGAGCCAGTAGGTATGCAGGTGGAGTTTGACCTGTGTCTTGCGCGCGGGCTGAACTACTACACGGGGGCTATCTTCGAGGTGAAAGCCCTTGACGTACAGATGGGTAGCATCACGGGCGGCGGACGGTACGACAACCTGACGGGTATCTTCGGCATGCCGAACGTGTCGGGCGTGGGTATCTCGTTCGGCGCAGACCGTATCTACGACGTGCTGACCGAGCTGAACCTGTATCCCGAGAACTTGCAGACGGAGACGCAACTGCTGTTTGCCTCGTTCGGGGAAGAAGAGCAAGTGTATGCGCTCCGCCTCGCCAAGCAACTGCGCGAGCAGGGTTTGCGTGTAGAGGTGTATCCCGAACCGACCAAGATGAAGAAACAGATGGGTTACGCGGACGCGAAGCACATTCCATACGTGGCGATAATAGGCAGCGAAGAGATGGCGGCGGGGAAGATGATGCTGAAGACGATGGCTACGGGCGAACAACGGCAGGTAAGCCTGCAGGAATGCCGGGAGATAGTCGGCTAATACAGAAAGCAACAAGAGGATATGATGAATACATCAGAGCAATATGACCAGATACTGACGCGGTGCCGCCGCGTGTATGTGCTGAAGATGCAGGACTATGGTCCGAGCTGGCGCATTATGCGTCCGCAGACCGTGAACGACCAGCTGTTTATCAAAGCCAAGCGCGTGCGCGAGATAGAGACAACGGGCGTGAACATGGTGGGCGAGTCGATAGAGGGTGAGATGATGGCTATCGTAAACTACGCTATCATCGGTTTGATACAGCTGCGCGAGGGCTTTTCCGATTCGGTGGATATGAGTGCGGACAGAGCCACGGAACTATACGACCGGTATGCCCGTGAAGCCAAAGAGCTGATGCTGAGAAAGAACCATGACTACGGCGAGGCTTGGCGTGATATGTTCCCTGCGAGCCTGACGGACATCATCCTAACGAAGATAAACCGCAACAAGTCGATAGCCGCCAACGACAACAAGACCCTTATTTCAGAGGGTGTGGACGGCAACTACTTCGATATGCTGAACTACGCTGTGTTTTACCTCATCAAACTATCAGAGCATAATGAAAAGAAATAGCACCTTGCATGCCGTGGGGTCGGTAGCCCGCACGCTGCTGGCACTCACCTTCCTGTACTCGGGTTTCGTGAAAGCGGTGGACCCGCTGGGGACGACCTACAAGATAGAAGACTACTTGAAAGCCTTTGGCGGCTTCTTTGACCAACTGATGCCGCTTGCAGGCGCGGCGGCAGTGGCGCTGATAGCCGTGGAGTTTGCGCTGGGTTTCTGCATGCTGCTGAACGTGCGTACCTCGTGGACGAGTTGGCTTTCGCTGGCGTTCTACGCCGTCATGCTGCCGCTAACGCTATATATCGCCTTGGCGAACCCCGTGAGCGACTGCGGGTGCTTCGGGGATGCCTTAGTGCTGAGCAACCGGGCAACGTTCTGGAAAAACGTGGTACTGACTTCGTTGGTGGTCGTTTTACTATGCACCAAACGCTATATACCTCAGACTTTTGTATGGTCGGCGGAATTGACAATGGCTGCTGTAGGATTGATCATCGTAGGCAGCCTGATGCTCTATTCGCGTACCCACCTGCCGATGATTGATTTCCGCCCGTATAAGGTAGGGAACAACATTCCCGAGCTGATGGAGATACCTGAAGGAGCGGCGCATGACGAGTACGCTTTCTCGTTCATCTACGAGAAAGACGGCGTGCAAGAGGAGTTTACATTGGAGAATTACCCGAAGGGAGACAGCACCTGGACGTTCGTAGAGCAGAAGTCGGTGCTCATAAAGAAAGGGTATGAGCCGGCGATACATGATTTTGAAATACTGAATGCGGATTATGAGGATATAACCTACGACATATTAGAGTCGGAAGAGCCCGTGACGCTGGTAGTGATGTACGACCTTGCGAAGGCGGATATGCGGAGTATGGACAAGCTGACGGCACTCTATCGGCGTTGCAAGGAGGCGCAAACACCGTTCTATATATTGACCGGTACGGGAGAGGACGAGCAGGTAGAATTCTGCATGGACGTAGAGGCTAACACGTCAGGGGAAGGGGAGACGCCGTTCAACCACATGGAAGAGGTGTTCTGTACGTGCGACCCCGTGACGCTAAAGACGATAGTGCGCGCCAATCCAGGCGTGATAGTGGTGCAGAACGGCATTATCACAGACAAATACAATGTACGGAATATAACATTATAAACTAACTAAATACAAAATAACTATGCGAGTAAAGATGGTTGCAGGCAACTGGAAGATGAATAAGAACCTGCAGGAAGGTGTGGCTTTGGCTACCGAGTTGAAAGAGACCGTAACGAATCCGGGTTGTACCGTCGTAATCGGTACGCCGTTTATCCATTTGGCAACGGTAGCCGAACTGCTGAAAGGCAGCCCTATCAAGGTCGCAGCAGAGAACTGCGCGGACAAGGATAAGGGTGCTTATACAGGCGAAGTAAGCGCGGAGATGGTGAAATCGACAGGGGCAGAGTACTGCATCCTCGGGCATTCGGAACGCCGTGCGTACTACCACGAGGACTATGCTATACTGAAAGACAAAGTGCAACTCGCTCTTGCGAACGGGCTGAAGGTCATCTTCTGTATCGGCGAAGTAAAGGACGAGCGCGAGGCAGGCAAGCAGAACGAGGTGGTAAAAGCTCAGTTGGAGGGCTCCGTATTCGGGCTGACGGCAGAGGAATGGAAGAATATCACGTTGGCATACGAACCCGTATGGGCTATCGGCACGGGCTTGACGGCAACTCCCGCACAGGCACAAGAGATGCACGCTTATCTGCGCTCGTTGGTAGCGGAGAGATACGGCAAAGAGGCAGCTGAGGATACAACTATATTGTACGGCGGTAGCTGCAACGACAAGAACGCTGCCGAGCTGTTCCAGAACCCGGATGTGGATGGCGGTCTGATAGGCGGCGCAGCGCTTGTTGCAGAGAAATTCCGTGCTATCATCAACGCACGTTAAGGGATTATGGCTCTGATAGTTCCGGTAAGGGGATTCACGCCTACCATAGGGCAAGGGTGTTTCTTGGCAGACAACGCGACTATCGTTGGGGATACAGTCCTCGGCGATGGTTGTTCCGTATGGTTTAACGCCGTACTGCGCGGGGATGTCAACTCGATACGTATCGGTAACCACGTGAATATACAAGACGGCTCGGTGCTTCACACCCTCTACGAGAAATCTACAATAGAGATAGGCGATTATGTATCGGTGGGTCATAATGTGACTATCCACGGTGCGCACGTAGGTAACTACGCCTTGATAGGCATGGGCGCAACGCTGCTGGACGATGTGGAAGTAGGTGAAGGGGCGATAGTAGCCGCCGGTGCATTGGTACTAAAAGGCACCAAGGTCGGTGCATACGAAGTATGGGGAGGCGTACCTGCGAAGTTCATCAAGAAAGCGGATGAGTCGCAGACGAATGAAATCAACCGCAAGATAGCCCATAACTACGCTATGTACGCGTCTTGGTTTCCCAACAAGCCGACAGCAGGCAACCTAAAGTACAAGCGTATCCTGCTGAAACTGTCGGGCGAGAGCCTGATGGGGAAGAAAGGCTACGGCATAGACGAAGAGCGGCTGGCAGCTTATGCACAGCAAATCAAACAGATAGCTGACATGGGCGTACAGGTAGGTATCGTCATCGGTGGGGGTAATATCTTCCGCGGGCTGAGCGGTAGCCAGCGAGGGTTTGACCGTGTGAAAGGTGACCAAATGGGTATGCTTGCCACAACGATCAATTCGCTGGCGTTGCAGTCGGCATTGGAATCGATCGGTCAGAAGGTGCGGGTGCTGACATCGGTCCGTATGGAGCCCATCGGCGACTATTACAACAAGGCAAAGGCTCTGCGGCTGTTTGATAAAGGCAACGTAGTTATTGTAGCAGGCGGGACAGGCAGCCCCTACTTTACGACAGATACCGCGTCAGCGCTTCGTGCCATAGAGATAGAAGCCGACATTATGTTCAAGGGAACGCGCGTTGACGGCATTTATACGGCAGACCCCGAGAAAGACCCAACGGCGGTCAAGTATGACGAGATTACGTATGACGAGATCTTAGCCAAAGGGTTGAAGATAATGGACCTGACGGCTATCACTATGTGCCGCGAGAATAGAATGCCCATATACGTATTCGATATGGACACAGAAGGAAACTTACTGAAAGTCATCCAAGGCGAACCGATAGGAACGCTGGTAAAACCCAATTAGTTATGATAGAACCTACCAAAATTTATGCAGATGCAGAAGAGTCGATGCAGGCAGCTATCCTCTTCTTAGACGATGCTTTGGCGCATATACGCGCAGGCAAGGCGAGTCCCCGTATCTTGGATCCTATCCGCATTGACTATTACGGTAGTCAGTCTCCTCTCTCGAATGTGGCGACTATTACCACCCCCGATGCACGTACTATCCAGATACAGCCGTGGGAGAAAAAGATGCTAACCGAGATAGAGCGCGCAATTATCAACTCGAATATCGGTCTGGCGCCGAACAACAACGGCGAGTGCATCCGCCTGATATTGCCCCCTCTGACGGAGGAACGGCGTCAGCAGCTTGCCAAGCAATGCAAGGGTGAGGCAGAGAACGCGAAAGTATCGGTACGCAATGCGCGCCGTGATGCGTTTGAAGTGCTGAAGAAGCAGATCAAAGAAGGACTGCCGGAGGACGCAGAGAAGGACGCTGAGGACAAGGTGCAGAAGATGCACGACAAGTATATCCGTCAGATAGACGACCTCTACTCCAAGAAAGAGAAGGAAATTATGACCGTCTAAGCCACGGAAGGGTGAGGAAAGGTATCTTATGGATGCTCCTATTGGCAGGGGCGTGTGTCTCTATGCGGGCAGCTTCGTTGGACAGCCTGATGAACTTGCCCGCGATGGGGGTGCCTATTGTCAATTACTCGCCTGAGACCGGCTGGGAGTTTGGCGCAGCTGCGCAGGGGTATTTCCGCCTGCCAGACCAATCCCGCACCAGCATTGTACAATTGGATGGGGCATACTCCCTAAAGCGGCAATGGTACGTCAATGCACAGGGCTCGCTGTATATGGGAAGGAAAACGCCATGGATGCTGCTTTTTCGCGGAGGGTATCGCCATTATCCGGACGTGTACTACGCGCGCGGCAACGGCGGCAACAACCGCCCAAAACAGGGGGTCGCGTACAATTCGCAGCGCGGATATGTACACCTGCAGCCTTTGATACTGCTACCACGGCAATGGTATATAGGTCCGGTATTCGATTTTCTGTATGAGCGTACAGACCTGTCTATAGCGGTACCCGATGCGTTGATGTGGGGCATAGGCGCGGTATTACAATACGACTCGCGCGATGTATTATTCTATCCCCACAGGGGTTTGTTCTTCAAACTGACGGCTACGCATTATGATACCGCGTTAGGCTCAACGGCGCGCTTGACCCGTATCCAGACTGACCTGCGCCAATTTGTACCTATCTACCGCGATTTAGTCTTCGCTTGGCAACTGCGTACCGAGTGGAGCTTAGCGGCAAATGGCGGTGAGGCGGTGCCTTTTCAGCTGTTGCCCACCTTCGGCGGTCAGGATCTGCTGCGTGGTGTAGCGCGTAATATGTATCGCGACAACGCTATGCTGGCGCTACAAGCGGAGCTGCGCATCCCTATATGGAACTTGCTGCGTGCTTGCGTATTCGCAGGCGTGGGTGACGTTTACAATACGCAGCACTGGCAATGGGCTACACCAAAAGTCGGCTACGGGCTCGGTTTGCGTATAGGTATCAATCGGGCGAAGGTCAATATCCGTTTTGATGTGGCTCGAAACAATATATACAAGGAATGGAACACGTGGCAGAGTTACTCGTTTTACCTGACAGCCACGGAAGCGTTTTGACAAAAGAGAGATATGCGCGGATTGGTAATAAAATCTACAGGAAGTTGCTACTTGGTACACTTCGCCGATAACACGGCGTTGGAATGCCATGTGAAGGGTAATTTCCGTATCCGGGGCATCCGTTCGACCAGTCCCGTAGCGGTAGGCGACTACGTAGAGGTAAGCCAATTGGAGGACGGCACAAACTGGATAACGGACGTATGCGAGCGTCGCAACTACATTATCCGCCGCTCCACCAATCTGAGCAAAGCGTCGCATATCTTAGCCGCGAATATAGACCAAGCGTCATTGCTGGTAACCATCAACCATCCTGCCACCTCCACCACCTTTATAGACCGTTTTTTAGCTACCTGCGAGGCGTATAGCGTTCCCGCGGTGCTGCTATTCAATAAGACAGACTTGCTCACGACGGAAGAGCTGCAGCACCTACAAGAGTTGCGGCAGCTCTACGAGGGGTTGGGTTATGCCACGTATTCCCTATCAGCCAAGAACCTGACCGAAGAGGATATACGAGACTTAAAGCAGGCTGTTTTTGCCTCGAAAGTGACGCTGCTGAGCGGAAATTCGGGGGTAGGGAAATCCACTCTGCTCAATGCACTATCGGGACGAGAGTTGGCGCGCACGGGTGTCATATCCGATGCGCATGACAAGGGCATGCATACGACAACGTTCTCCGAGATGTACCGCGTGCAAATGCCGGATACCGATACCGGCAACGCGGGGAAGCAGGAGGATACATGGATCATAGATACTCCCGGCATCAAGGGTTTTGGTACGATAGACATGCAACGCGAGGAGGTAGGGCATTATTTCCGCGAGATATTCCGCATAGGAGGGGAGTGCCGTTATTCCAATTGCACGCACACAGGCGAACCCAAGTGCGCGGTGTATGACGCGGTTGTACGCGGGGAAATAGCCGTATCAAGGTATGAGTCCTACTTGTCGCTATTAGGTGATTGCACCGAAACCAAATACAGGTAGGCTCTTATTGCCTGTCTTTTTCTTCGATATATTTCTGGGCAAACGAGCATACGGGGCGGACCGTATATTGGTGCTGCTCGGCTAACGCAAGGGTGGCCTTCATCAGCATAGAGCCAATGCCTCTTCCACTCTCGTAGGCGTAGGTATGGAGGATAGAGAGCACGTTGTCTTGCAGCTCAAACTCGATTCGTCCTACTATCTTGTCGCCTTCCCGAAGCAGGATTTCTGTGGGGTTGATAACAGTTTCCATGGTTGTATAGTCGGTGTTGTTTACAGTTCAAGACGGAGTACGCGCACGGGACGACCGGCGTTGCAGGGCAGTTGTCCATTGTGGCTGATATCGCCCGTAGGGCGAAAGCCACACTTCTCCATCACCCGCCCGGAGGCAAGGTTGTCCATGAAATGCCCGCTAATCAGCGAAGTGATATGGTTGTCGGCTGCCGTTTGGCGGATATACGATAGCATACATTGCAGGGCTTCCGTGCATATTCCTTGGTTCCAATAGGGCTTACCAATCCAATAGCCGATAGCGGGCTCATTTTCGCGCGCGGGTATGCCGCAGTCGCAGGATGGTCCGTAGCCGATAGCGCCGACGAGCAGTCCGTCTAACTCAATCGCCCACGTCGTGTCGTTGGTGAATACTGTTTGGATTATGCTGCGGCTCTCGGCGATCGATTGGTGGGGAGCCCAGTCGGCGCGGGTACCTACATCGGGGTCAGACGCAAGCAGGTAGAGCCTTTCGGCATCGTCTGTTTGCCATGCGCGCAGGCGCAAGCGAGGGGAAAGCAATGTAGGAGCCATAGTTTGTAGTCAGTTGCCTGTTGTATCATGCTTGTTGTTTTTGCCTAACTGCATCCAATAATGCCGCTCGTTGTCAGGCAGCAGCTCGATAACATAGCGCAAGGTAGTGCGCGGCATAGTGGTAGCGTATTGCTTTAAGAAACCGTTTAGAATCCCTTTATCGCAGCGTTTGCCGACCTCGCGCAACATCCACCCGACGGCTTTGTGCATCAGGTCGTGGGGATGATAGAGCAAGCGCTCGGCATAGCGCATCGCATAGGAGGGGTCGCCTTGCTGCGTGGTCTTCCATGTAGAGACCATGGCGATACGCTGCCGCCAGAGCACGGGGCTGTCGGCGAGCTCGTCCATGGTTGTCAGCTTGTCGGTCCGTAGAGAGGGCATCAAGAGCCAAACGCCGATAATCTTCGGTGCGCTGAGATCTACGAGATCCCAGTTGTTGGCATAGTCGGCGTATTGCAGGTAGCATCGGACAATGTTGTCGCGCGTATGAACAGCCTGTGCATCGTTGCGCAGGCGGGGTTTAGCAAGGCGCTCCATCCAGTAGGTCATAATCAGGAAACCGCATAGACGCACCTCATGCCAAAGGGAAGTCAGTAGGGCGGGCAGTTGGTCCACAGGCAGCGCGAGGGCACTCTTGGCCACCAGCCGCACTTCGGGCACACGAACACCGAGGAAACGGTCGCCCTCCCCGTACTCTCCTCTTTCGGTCTTGAAGAAACGCATCAGCACCGTGCGCTGCTGTTCGTCGCCTAACTCAACCAGCGCATCTATGATTTGGCTTGCTGTTGTTTGCATGGCAGGGTGGTAAATCCGATGCAAAGATAGTATAATTTTCCGATATATGCGCTATGGTGCGTGTTTTTTCGAGCAGAAAACAACTACGGAGCGGGACTAAGGTCTTGCTCCGTAGTTGTTTGTGCAGGGTTGGCAGCTACTAATAGATAACCACCTTTTGTGTTTCTACCATGTAGAACCCTTGCGGGAGCGATACGGGCGTGATGCCCGCCGGCAGGTCCAACGCCGTGAGCAGACAACCATCCACCGTGTAGATATGGACTTGCTGCGGTTCGGTTGCACCGATATAGAGCGTTCCTGCTTGTACATAGAGGTGCAAGTTCGCAGTTTGCTCAAAGGGAACAGTTTCGTCAGACGTCGTTCCGCCGTAGTGCGGTTCGGGGTCAGGGAGCGCACCCACGCAGGGCTCTTCGTCGGGCTCAGGTGTCGGGTCGGGAGTGGGGTCGGGTTCCGGCTCCGGATCGGGCGTCGGTACATCCTCGCAGAGAGTGGTCACCGTGCTCGTGCAAGATGCAGGATATTTGTCCGTTTTATTGCCTGTTACCGTGTACAGACCGCGCATTTTGAACTCCAAGTCTATTGTCTGACCGTTGCTGCCGTTCCAGATAATCATCCATTTGCTCTCGTCGCCTGTAACGTTATCGGGGATGACGAACTTGAACGTGCCGCCGCCGAGCGCTGTTGCCGCCTTGCCGGGCCATGTGCCTACCAACTTGGTCTCGGTGCCTTTTATCCATATATATGCGTTGGCTGTCTTGCCCCAGCCCGAGGGCGCTTGGAAGAATACGGCGCGCTCGGTTGCGGTCTCTAAGCAGGGAGTGGCAGGCTCGCCGGTGTCATCACCGCCTCCGCCGCCTCCGCCTTCGCCGAAGCGCGGGTCAAGGGCTTCTTCTTTGCCGTCCCATTGCGGGTTGCCGATGTTGGCGGATGCAGAGCCGTACAGATACTTGCCGTCCGTACCAATTTTGCCGGGGGCTTTGGTGAGTGCGGTATTCAGCACGTACACGCGCAGGTTGCCTTTGCCCGAGCAGTTGACGGTCAGCGAGCCGTTGGTTACGGTCTTGGTGTCGCCCGTCACGCAGTCCACATACGTACCGTTCTCGATGCCGCTGAAGGTGGCGTTGCCCGAGATGGTAACGAGTGCGTAGGAGTCGGTGGTGGCATCGGTGTAGCGGCGTTTGAAGGCGAAGTCGCCTTTGCAGCCTTCTGTGCTGTACTGGCCTTTGCGCAGTGCAGGCACGGCAAGACGGATCTTAGCCAGACGGCGGATGTGGCGTGCCAGCGGGTGCTGCAGTGTCTGTGCCATGTTGCCGCATGCCTCGTTATACTCGCCGAAGTCTCTGGTATCCACGTAGCCTTTCAGGTAGCCGCCGTAGTACGCACGACCGGTCTCTATCAATGCAATGTTGGGACCTTTGTCTATCACTTTGCCTTTCTTGAACTCGATTTCCGAGCCGTAGTAGATACAGGGGATGCCGCGGAAGGTGAACATCAGCGCAAGGTTCTCCGCCCACGTCGATTGGTCTTTTGTGAAGCGTTGGTCTTCGGGGGCGCCGTCGGGAGCGTAGTCGTGCGAGTCCACATATACCACGTTCCATGTAGCGTCGTTGTAGTACTTGTCGCCGCTGCGTACACCGAATGCGGAAGAGGCGTTCTCGAAGTTCCAGTGCATCGGGAAGTCGATCACGCTCAGACCCGAGTACTGCGAGTAGTCGGGCGTATGGTATGCGTTGCCTTTCAGGAAAGCGTTGTCCGAGGTGCGCCCGTCGCTGTATTGCCCGTCGTAGTCGATGGCTTGCTGGTCAACCGATTTCACGTTGGTGTGGTTTCCTTTTTGACCTTCCATTACTACTACGTTGTCCCACGAGGTCTCGCTCGTGTCCCATGCGTAGTCCTTGGTCTCCGTCCATGTGTAGAAATACGGACTCAGGTTGTCGTGGTTGCGGTAGGTCACGTTGCGGTCGCGGGCGCATACTTCGGCGAACATGAAGAAGTCGCCGCCGTTGCGCTTGTCTTTGTTCTCCTCTGCCAGTTTGCGGAATTGGGGGATGAAGTTCTTGTTGAAGGTCAGTCGGGAGATGTGTCCGCCCGTGTCGATACGGAAGCCGTCCACACCCATCTTGATGAACTCGCCGTAGCACTTTACCAGGTAGTTTGCCACATACTGGTTCTCTGTGTTCAGGTCCACGCAGTCGCCTGCTATCTGTCCCCACCAGCGGGTCGGATCGTCCCAGTTGAACTCGGCGAAGTGGTGCCAGTAGTTGTGGGTGTCGTGGTTCACGCCGTCCACGTTCTTCATCTCGCGCAAACGATAGTGATACTGTTTCTTTACATCGTTCAAGTAGTCGTCCGGCAGTTTGCCGCCGTCTTTCTTGGTCAGCGGAATCATGCACTCATCGATTGCCGATTGGTCTGCCTTCCAGTCACGGTTGAAGAGTTTGCACAGGTTCTCTTCGCCGAAGTTGCCCGTGTGGTTGAGCACGATGTCGAGGATGATTTTCATTCCGCGTGCGTGTGCCGCATCAATCAGGTCTTGGAACTTCACGTCTTCGCTCTCGTTGCGCTTGTCCACCTCCGAGAAGTTGAGTGCGTGGTAGCCGTGGTAGTCGTAGCCCGAACCGTTCGTAACGATAGGCGTGATCCACACTGCCGTGAAGCCGAGCGCTTTGATGTAGTCCAGTTGTTCGATCAGACCTTTGAAGTCGCCGCGCCATGCGGGGTCGCCCACGTTGTAGTTTTGTCCGTCCCAGCACTGGGTGTCGTTCGACGGGTCGCCGTTGTAGAAGCGCGAGGTCATCACAAAGTAGATTTGCTCATCGCGGAAGTCGGTGCGACTCGGATACGGTGTAGCCCAAGTGCAGATGCTGCAGAGCAACGCCGTCAGAAGAAAAAATACTTTTTTCATCAGATAATAAATTAGTTTGTTGTTGATTATATTTTGTTTAGTTGTCGGTTGTTTTGGGGTACGCCCGATTGATTTCCAATTCATTATATTGCACGGGCTATCACCCGTGCAATATAATAATCAGGTCAGTAGTGCAGAGATGTTAGAGGTGTGCGCCTGATATGTTGTACAACTCTTTTCCGCGCTGGATGTAGAGGTTGCCGTCTATTAGTACTTTGCGTAACGGAGCATCATCTGCCTTGCTCTCGTTGCAGCCGGTGACGATGTTTTTCTTCGGCTGTATCTCGAGTACGAAACGTTGTTCGTAGGTGCCTGCGGTGAGCGGTACTTCATAATCGCCGAGGGCGAGGTTGTAGGTCATGCCTGTCTCGTAGTCGGCGAGCAACACCGTCATGCCTTCCGTGCCGTCCGGCATTGAGAAGCGGTAGGTGCCGTCCTTGTCCGCCACCACGCCAAGAGGCACATAGACCGTCGTGTTCTCCGCAGGTAGCGGCATAACGTTGGCGCCTGCCTGAATCCGGCGGTCGCCTATCAGCGAGTAGATATTGGTGCAGCCAGCATTGAGCATCTTGGTCATATCGTAGTTGACGTCGTAGTCGGCGGTTACTTCCCCTTCTTCCTGCAGCCGTACAAAGGTCTGGTCGGGCATGGCGTCGGCTCGTCCGCACTCAAGGCGCAGGGTGTATTCCTTGGTTTCTTGCCCGGGTGCGCGCCGCGCTTGCAGAGCCTGTTTGCCCGGTTCATTGAAGGTGACAGTTGCCGTCCACGTGATGGTACCATACCACTGTACGAGATAGGAGTACATCGTTTGGAAGGTCTCCTCAAAGTTCGTACCGTCTGCTTGCTCTGCTTGCATAGGTGTCCAGGTGTTCGGGGTCTTTCCTTCTTCACCGGTGTTGAGGTGGTAGTAGAAACCTACTTTTTGGTCGCCGCTAATGTGGAGCACATCGGTGTATTCGGGGTTGTCTCGGTGAATATCACTGAGCGCGGATATATCTGCCCATGCGGCAACACCTATCAGGTTCCAGTTGCTGTCATAGACGGTGCGGTCGTAAGGCTTGGTGATGGTGCATTTGTGCTCAGGAACTGTCACCTCCATCGGCGTGCCGTTGATTTCCGTCAGGCCGTTGGACGGGAAATAGAGGCTCAGGGCATCCGTATGGGCATAGAGGTTGTCTTTGAGGATGGCATCGTGCTCCAAATACACTACATATCCCTGTCCCTTGTGCAATCGGTCGCCCTTGCCGAGAGACTTCCAATAGGTGGGAGAGTCGGCGAAGCAGCCATGCAAGGCACGGCTTGCGCCATCGTATTCCTGTATCCAAAAGTGCTTGTTGAGAACAAACGCACTGAATATATCCGATACCTCTACATCGAAGGGGAATGAAATCCAATAGTAGTCGCGCTTGAACGGATTAGGCTTGTTGAGGTAGTCGTTTTTGTTGATGGTCAGCACGCCTAATGCTTCGTCCACTTTTATCACCGCTCCGTCTTTGCCTTCCTTGTTTTTGAACGACAACTGGTTAGCCTGTCCGTGTCCCACCCGCACGAATATCACGGATGCATCCAGCGGCAGTTCGCCTTCTATGGTCTCGTTTTCGTCAGGCATCCAGCCGTAGATGAGGTGGTCGGACTTGAAGTCGTAGAGGATACGGACATGGTAGTTGTTGCGTCCCGTACCGGTCAGGAGCTTGTGCGAGCAATTGTCGGCATTGCTGCCTATCACGAAATAGTCGTCCTTGGCACCGTTGTAGGGCTTCTTCTGCAAACCGATCATAGCCTCGGGTTGCGCCGTAACATCCAAGTAATATACCCAGTTGCCTCGGTCGCTGAATTGCGTGTTGTCGCATGTTATCTTGCCGTCTTTGGTCAGCAGCCACAGGTTGTTTCCTGCACCGGCAATGTATGCGCGGTCGGTGGTGTTGGCTTCGCTGCTGTAGGAGAAGCGGATGTTGGCTTGCTTGTCGAAGATACCGTCGGTGGTAAAGTCGCGGCTGTCCATCTCATCCACGCAGGTGTCGCTGACGCAGAGCGAATAGTCGTTGGCTACCACGAACGACAGGTCGATGTTTCCACCGTTGTGGTACTTGCACCAGTAGTGGTCGAAATAGCGGTTTTTGGCAGCATAGTCGCTATACGTAAACCGGTTGCTCTCGGCGGTGTAGTTGTTCCATCCGCCGTCGGCGAGGTTGGTACGGATATAGTAGTTGCCCGTGTATTCGGTTATGCTCTCTCCGATATGCGTACCGGCTTCGTCTTGCTCGACCACGAAATTATATACGCCGTTTTTGGTGACAGAGGCGGTAATGTCTTTTGTGTCAACGGTCGTCCATGTGTTGCCGTCTTCGGTCTTTTGCAGATAGACATAGCGGCTGTTGGTATTGGGCGTCCAGCCGGTGATTTGGGTGGTATGCCCCAGGTCGTCTTTCGCGAAATCGGGAATGCTGCAACGCACGTGCAGGCTCACGATGTCTTGCGTTGCCTCTCCGTCTATCACCTTGATATACGGAGACGAGGGGTGGAACTTCACGCACTTGCCGCCCGCCACTTCGGCATATACCAAGCGGTAGTTGGTAGAAGGGTAGAGCACGTCTATCTCTGCCTTGCCGTTAGCTAAGTTGAGCTGGAAAGTATAGATGCCGGTAATGGTTGGTTTGATTACCACCTCGTGCTGATAAGCCGCGTCTTCTTGTTGATAGAGCGCAAAGTGATTGGCATCGGGCGTGCAGGTGGTCTCGCTGCTTACGTGGTAATAGTAGGGCTTGTCGTTCTTGACGAGGAAACTATAGGTTTTGTTTTCCTCCAACGTAACGCTTACAGTGGATACATAGCCGCCTATGCTACCTGCCTTGAAACGGTGGAAGACCATATTGGCATTGTCGTCCGTCTGATTGCGAAGCCCCAAGTCGTAGCCCGGCTCTACATCGTTGTAGCGCATCCAAACGCCCTTGTTGTAGTATTCGACATCGTTTTTTTTCTCCGTCATGCCTTGCCCTTGTTCGGAGATATATACCGGCATATCCTTGTGGAAATCTCCGCGATAGACGGCTTCGCAATCATAAAAATCACTGTTGCCGGATTGGTCATTCCAGTTGAAAGCGAAACAATAGTTGTCGTTGCCCAATGCAGCCTTAATCTGATAGGCGTATAAGCCGTTATCTTCTGCCATCTGACCGTGGTCCAGCAACTTGCCCCTGGGCTGAATCTTGTCTCCATTCCACGGCGACTCGGAGAAGATATATACCCATTTACTGCCCCAGTGGTTTTGGTCGTTGGGCTTGAAATAGATAGCATACACCTTGGCGAACTTGACATAGACGGTTGCGTTGCTTTCGGTGATGGTCTGCGTGTAGGTCGTGGCGTTGCCTGCTGCCGCTATCTTGCTTGTACCTGCTGCATCGCTATACCAGCCCTCTACACCGTAGCCGGACTCGGGGTGAGCCGTGAAGGTAGCAACGGTTACCTCATCGCCCGACTCGATAGCCTGTCCGCCTGAGGTGGCACTCACCGTACCGCCCGCGTTGCCTACCACGCCGAACGTGACGGGATATTTCTCTGCGTCGGGCAAGACGGTAGAGGCGGCAACAAGGTACTTGCTGCTGCTATTGAGCGAGGTGCCGGGATAGTAGAGAATAACGAAATAATCGGTGGAAGTAGCACCTATCTTGATGTTGTTGTATTCGCCTCCTTCGGCAGTCAGGGTAATGTCGCCTGCCAATGCGCCCGTAGCGATATTACTACCGTTTGCCAGTACTTTGTTATCATCTTTCGGGTTGCAGTTGAATATCTTGAATTTATTGTCGGTACCGCTATATGCCGGCACAATCACATATGCATAGTCTCCTGCATCTATGAGTTTCCATTCGTCGCCAATCGTACCATTCCAACCTGTGTGCTTCTCGTCGAAATACCAATAGGGACCCCTCTGAATAGCGGCAGTCCATTGCGCATAGAGCGTGATATCTTTGGTGACGGCAGTGTTGAAATCATATGCTGTGGTGCATGCCGCCTCTTTGTACCATCCGCCGAACGTGTAGCCCTCTGCGGTCGGGTCGGCAGGCTTGGTGGCTTTTTCCCCGCTATTGACCGTCTGCGATGCAGGTGCCGTTCCGTGCCCGTTGTCGTTGAATGTTACGGTATAGGTGGTAGAAGTTGAACCCGGGTAGGTAACGGTGAGAACTTTTGTTTCATAATTCCAAGTAAAGGTGTATTGTCCCGGAGTGGTTATGGTGATTTTAGCATCGTTTCCTTGATTCTTTAACGTCGCTGACGGTTGGGAAGAAGTAAAATCTACTCCTTTATAATATGTATCGCCTGAATAAATCACAAACTGAAATTTATCATTAGCCGTTTCATTGGTTAAATCGTAAGTATATGAGCAGGTGTTGTCGCCATTTTCTGTAAAATTATGGTCTGTCCATCCATCAAAAGTACCTTTGATTTTCCATTCAGATTGAGCAAGTCCCTCTACCGTAATTTCTTTGCTTACCGATACTTCTTGTGCGCAGTAGGTGGTCCCATCACCGGTATATTTGGCAGTGATAGTGGTCGTTCCGGCTGCCTTGTAGGTGATAAGTCCTGCGTCGGAAACGGTTGCTGCATTGGCGTTGCTGGATGTCCATGTGATAGCAGGTGAGGGCTGGTTGGTTGTTACGGTAGCAGTCATCGTACCGCCGATTGTCCCGTTTGCCGGAGCAGTCTGCCATGCTATTGTGGGGGAGGTGCAGGAGGAAGAACCATAGGTTGACCATGTGCCGTTCTGCTTATTTTGAATTTGATAGCAATTCTTATCTGTAGGAATATCTGTTATGTCTCCTGTTTGAGCGTTCCAATTGTTCCCAACACCGTTATTGGGAATAAAAATGATGGAGGTACAAGTTCCAATCTCTACTTTATACAAGTTTGCTTTGCCTTCCACTGCCTCTAAACTTTTATCGCCCCCATCAGTGCCGTTCCATATATGTGCCCACCAAACAGTAGCACTCTTGTATGGCTCGTCTGATGCATTGGAAGTATCAAGGTATATAATACGTCCCCACGATACTTGGCAGACTCCCATTAAGAGGAGGAATGTAGCGAAAATGGATTTTAAGTTGATATGTTTCATATTGTTTTGTTTTTTGCGGTTATTGTTGTGCTATGTTGTTCTTGTGTCCCAATCCGTGTGGGGCTTTTTTCGGATATTTTTTTGTCCTTTTTTGACCACCATAATTCCCATTCATTAAAGCAATTATTCTGTTTTTCCCGAATGTACTATTATTAAGATTTTCGTCTTTGTGGGTTATCTGCGGTCTATACGCGGTCTATGCGCTGTAGATACGCGGTTAATAGGTAGTGCTAAAAATGTACTATTATTAAGATTTTCCGGGTTTCGCTTTCTTCTTGTGCAGGAGCGTATATCCTAAATAGAGTGCTCCAAAAAGCAGTAGCGCCCACGCCTCGCCGACGGGGGAGCGGTTATCCTGTCCCGGGTCTTTTAGTCCGGGATCCCGCCGCGGCCCGCTCATCCGCTTGTCCGCAGGGGACGAATCGTCGGTCGTACTTGCCATCTGCGCGGCTTGCGTAGCGCCTACTTGCGTAATCGCGGGGCTATAGGCGGAATAGCCTGCGCCCGCGCCCGTCTCTTCGGCGGATGATGGGGCAAAACAATACGAGGCAGAAGTATTATACATCTGCATACCCGAACAACCGTTAGCGGTTGTCGCTCTGAAACTGCTATTGTGCGTAGAATATGCCCGTTGCGTGGTATTCTCAACGGCATTTGTCTCACCAATGGAGACTATCAAAACTGCCAAAAGTAGGCAGAATGCGCGTGCATAACGCTCCCGCGTTATTGCCGATATTAGACGTTTCAAGGTATTAGATATTTTTGGTTGTTGTTGTGTTTGCTCCTTGCACTCTCTGCAAAAAAGCACGCAAAGTTACAAAAAATTACCTAAACCTCCAAATTTTTCTACATAAAAAACACACTTTTGCGTGAAAAAGTGTGTTTTTTATGCCGTGTTTTGTAGAAAAAGTGCGTTTTCCCCTACCTGAGTAGATAATTGCTTTTAACTTATCTTTGCCATTGCTCCAAGGTGGTCAGCAGTTCGTCGAAGGTATGTACTTTTGCCTTGGTTCGGACGTCTTCGATTTGCCGATGCACGGCCTGGTCGTAGGTGTCGGCTTCTACGTTGCGGATAACGCCGAGTGCTACGGGTAGCCCGTCGTCGGCAACGCCCTCCGTATTGGTTTCCAGATAGCGGGCTTGCCCCATCAACGCCAGCATAGTATGTAGCGTATTGTCCTGAGTAGTAGCGTCGTGGACGAGTACGCGCGGGTCGTCGGCAGGCACTACTACCGGCTTCGGCATCAGTGGCGCGCCGCCTTGCAACTCCTCCGCCGTGGGGTAGGCGAGGGCAAGACCTTTGTCTCGGTCCTTGCCGAAAATCATCTTCTCCCTGTGGCGCAGCAGGATGGCGTGGTCAGCCCGCGTCTCGCGGTCGGCTATCCAAGCGTGCGTACCGTTGTTGAAGATGACGCAGTTGACGAGGCACTCGATCACGCTCGCGCCTTTGTGTTGCTGCGCCTGCACCATACAATCGACCGTCGTCGGCATATCCACGTCCAACGTGCGGGCGAAGAATGTGCCGCGTGCGCCGAATACCAGTTCGGCGGGTATGAAGGGCCGCTCTACCGTACCGAAAGGACTCGATTTGGATACAAAGCCCTTGGGCGAAGTAGGCGAATACTGCCCCTTGGTGAGCCCGTAAATACGGTTGTTGAAGAGGCATATATTCAGGTCCACGTTGCGTCTGATTTCGTGGATGAAATGGTTGCCGCCGATGGCGAGGCAGTCGCCGTCGCCCGACATCTGCCATACGGTCAGTTCGGGGTGCGAGGTCTTGACGCCCGTTGCGACCGCGCCTCCGCGCCCGTGGATGGTGTTGAAGCCGTAGGTGCTGAGGTAGTGGGGCATGCGGCTTGAGCAGCCTATGCCGGAGATGACGGCTATCTCGTGCGGCGGAATGCCTATTTGCTCCATGGCTTTCTGCAAAGCCATACATATAGCGTGGTCGCCGCAACCCGGGCAAAACCGTACATATTGGTCTGATTTATAGTTCATAAGAAGAATGCGGAGATATTAATTATTAACTATTAACTACATGGACATGGTTGACGATTCGCTCTACTGCGAACGGTTGTCCCGTTATCTCGTTGTATTGCTCTATCTCTATGCCGGGTATGTGCGCCCGCAGGAGGGTAGCAAACTGCCCGTTGTTGAGTTCGCAGACCACGATGCGTTTGTAGCGCGCCAGCACTTCGCGGGTGTTGCGCGGCAGGGGGGTGATGTAGTTGAAGTGGGCGAGGGCGCAGTTGAGTTGTGCTGCGGCTGCGCGCAGATGCCCTTCTGTGCTTCCCCAGCCGACCAATAGCAGGTCGCTGTCGGCGTTGCCTTGTACGGTCAGCAGCGGTATGCTGTTCGCCACTTGGTCCACTTTGGCTTGCCGTGTGTTTACCATCTGTTCGTGGTTCTCGGGATTAGTGGAGATAGTGCCGCGCCGTGCGTCGCGCTCCAGCCCGATATTGCGGTGCTCGTAGCCCTCCATGCCGGGGAAAGCCCAATAGCGCACGCCGCGTTCGTCGCGCAGGGCGGGGTTGTATTGCCCCTTGAGCGACTCGGGTACGCTCTGCGGGTGTATCTCCGGCAGCTCCGCTAACTTGGGCAGGCGCCATAGCGCAGTACCGTTGGCAAGGTAGGTGTCGGTCAGCAGAATGACGGGAGTCATATTCTCAAGCGCCAGGCGGCAAGCCTCGTAGGCGAATTGGAAACAGTTGGCGGAGGACGATGCCGCGATAACTACGGCAGGGCATTCGCCGTTGCGCCCGAAGACTGCCTGCAATAGGTCGGTCTGCTCGGTCTTGGTGGGCAAGCCCGTGCTCGGCCCGCCGCGTTGTACGTCTATCACCACCAGCGGCAACTCCGCCATTACGGCGAGCCCGATAGCCTCCGACTTGAGCGACAAGCCGGGACCCGAGGTGGAGGTGCAGGCGAGGTCGCCCGCGAACGATGCGCCGATAGCCGTGCAGACGCCCGCTATCTCGTCTTCTGCTTGTACGACCACTACGCCCATATCTTTGCGTGCCGCCAGCTCGTGCATGATGTCGGTGGCCGGCGTGATAGGATACGAGCCGAGGAAGAGCTGTTTGCCCGCCCGTTGTGCGGCGGCAATCAGTCCCCATGCCGTAGCTTTATTGCCCGCAATGGACGTGTAGGAGCCGTGCGGCATGCTGTCTGCTGAGGCTGTATCAAGGTGTATCTGATGGACGGAGAGTGCGAGGTTCTGCCCATAGTTGTAACCGTCCACGAGCACTTTCGTATTGGGCGCGATGAGCGCGGGTTTCTTCTTGAACTTGGTCTCTAGAAAACCTATCGCCTTGTCTATCGGGCGGTCAAAGAGCCAGCAGATAACGCCCAAGGCGAACATGTTGCGCGACTTGAGTATCGCTTTGTTGTCCATGCCGCTGTCGGCAAGCGACTCTTTGGTCAGCGTCGTGAAACTGACAGACACTACCTGCACCGACTCGGGGATAGCCAGCTCCGCAAAGGGGTTGTCGGTCGTGTAGAGCGCTTTCTCGAGGTCTTTGGGCGTGAACGAGTCGGTATCTACTAATACGACCGCGTGGCGGTGGTACATGGCGTCCGTCTCGTTGTAGGTCGCTCCTTGCTGATTGAACTTCGAGCCTAACGTGCAGACTTTCAGCGCGGCGGCGTTCATGGCAACGATAACGTCCGCTTTGTCGCCCGGGGTATAGACATCCTGCCCCAAGTTAACTTGGAAGCCGGAAACTCCGCCCAACGTGCCCTGCGGCGCACGTATCTCGGCAGGAAAATCGGGTAACGTGGAGATTTCGTTTCCGAGGATGGCACTCAGCGAGGAGAACATCGTTCCCGTGAGTTGCATTCCGTCTCCGGAGTCGCCGCAAACGCGCACGACAATGTTTTTCTTCATATCAGAATGTGTGTTTTTTATGGTAGTTGCTTTATAGTCCGTCGAGATACCGTTGACCGTCCGATAAATAGGACGGACGATTTCCCGAACGTTTGCGCAAAGGTACGGCTTTTTTTGTTTCCGTGCAAATAGATAGCGAAATTTTCGCACTTTTTGTGTGCTCGCTTGCGTATGTCGCAAAAAGAATGTACCTTTGCGCGCGATTTTTAGGCAGCCCGTCACGAGACGATAACGAGACGATAACGGCAACGAGACGGCAACGAGACGGCAACGAGTGCTGACGATACCGAAGGAATACCGTGCCTTCT
>JBJECK010000037.1:95687-97108 GCA_051870995.1 Paludibacteraceae bacterium
ACGGCAACGAGACGGCAACGAGTGCTGACGATACCGAAGGAATACCGTGCCTTCTGCCTGCCGACAGGCACTAACGAACGAAGAACTACGAAAATGAAGAATATACGCAACTTTTGTATTATAGCACATATCGACCATGGCAAGAGCACCTTGGCAGACCGTATGTTGGAGATGACGGGCACGGTGGACAAGCGCGAGATGGAGAACCAGGTGCTGGACGATATGGACCTGGAGAAGGAGCGTGGCATCACCATCAAGAGCCACGCTATCCAGATGCAATACAAGGGCTACACGCTCAATCTGATTGATACTCCGGGGCATGTGGACTTCTCTTACGAAGTAAGCCGCTCGATAGCCGCTTGCGAAGGCGCGTTGCTCGTGGTGGACGCGTCGCAGGGCGTGCAGGCGCAGACGATAAGCAACCTCTATATGGCGCTGGAGCACGATTTGGAGATAATTCCCGTGATGAACAAGTGCGACATGGACTCCGCTATGCCGGAGCGCGTGGAGGACGAGATAATCGACCTGCTGGGCTGCAAGCGCGAAGAGATACTGCGTTGCTCGGCGAAGACCGGCGAGGGCGTAGAGGCAATACTTGACGCCATTGTGGAGCGCGTACCTGCCCCTGTGGGCGACCCCGACGCGCCGCTGCAATGCCTCGTCTTCGACTCTATCTTCAATAGTTTCCGCGGCATCATCGCTTATTTCAAGGTCGTGAACGGTACGATGCACAGCGGCGACCGCGTGCGCTTCGTCAATACGGGCAAGGAGTACGATGCCGACGAGATTGGCGTACTCAAGTTGGACATGCAGCCGCGGCAGACGCTCTCCGCGGGCAACGTGGGCTATATCATCTCGGGCATCAAGACCAGCACCGAAGTGCGTGTGGGCGATACGATAACGCACGTGGCGCGACCGTGCGCAAAGGCGATAGAGGGTTTCGAGGAAGTGAAACCGATGGTCTTCGCGGGCGTCTATCCTATCGAGGCGGAAGACTACGAGGACTTGCGTTCGTCCTTGGAGAAACTGCAACTCAACGATGCCAGTCTGACCTTCACGCCCGAGTCGTCCATCGCGCTGGGCTTCGGCTTCCGATGCGGATTCTTGGGCTTACTCCACATGGAGATTGTGCAGGAGCGGCTTGACCGCGAGTTCGACATGGATGTGATAACCACCGTGCCGAACGTGAGCTACAACGTCTATACCAAAGACGGGCGGATGGTGGAGGTGCACAACCCCGCAGGCATGCCCGACCTCACGGAGATAGACCGTATAGAAGAGCCCTATATCCGCGCCTCGGTCATCACAACGAGCAATTTCATCGGACCTATCATGACGCTCTGCCTCGGCAAGCGCGGCGAACTGGTGAAGCAGGAGTATATCTCCGGCGACCGTATGGAACTGCTGTTCGACATGCCGCT
>JBJECK010000038.1:0-96292 GCA_051870995.1 Paludibacteraceae bacterium
GAGTTGAACCCGCGACCTCATCCTTACCAAGGATGCGCTCTACCACTGAGCTACATTAGCAAGCCTCGAACGATACGAGGATATAATCATAATCAGAGCGGAAAACGGGACTCAAACCCGCGACCCCCAGCTTGGAAGGCTAGTGCTCTATCAACTGAGCTATTTCCGCGTCGTCGGAATTTATTCCGCTAAGAGAACGCGCTGACGCGCACACCTATCAGCGGACAAATCCTCTCATTATTTGACAACAACTGCGTACTCAACATGTGGATTGGACAATTTCACAATCAGACCATCTATTGAGTACACAACTTGTCCATTATGCGTTCTTTGTGGGTGCGGATGGATTCGAACCACCGAAGTCGAGAGACAGCAGATTTACAGTCTGCCCCATTTGGCCACTCTGGAACACACCCAATAAAAACCTTTTCAATGTACGCCTTTTCAAAAAGCCATCCCTTTTGTTTCCTCCCTCAGAGCCTCTAGTCGGACTCGAACCAACGACCGCTGGATTACAAATCTAGTGCTCTACCAACTGAGCTATAGAGGCGGTTCGCTTACCGACCGACAGGTCTCTTCCTAATCGCTCTAACGCTCCCTCGGAAGAAGTCCCTTGCCGCATTTGGCGGAAAAGCGGTGCAAAGGTACTGCTTTTTTTGAATATACCAAAATATTCTACAAAAAAAAAAACAAAAAACGTATTTTGCCCCTCAGCGCATGGGGGAATGGGTAATTTTTCATTTGTAATTTGTAATTATCAGGACGAGTCGGCATATGTTCGACGAAAGTAGCACATTCCCTGCTTTATCCTACATTAATGTTACGTCAATCCTACGTCAACGTTACGTGTATCCTACGTGTATGGTACGTATATCCTACGTGTATCATACGTATATCCTACGTGTATGGTACGTGTATCCTACGTGTATGGTACGTGTATTGTACGTGTATCCTACGTGTATGGTACGTGTATTGTACGTGTATCCTACGTGTATAGTACGTGTATCCTACGTGATTGTCGGCTAAAAATGGCTTGTACAAGTGAAGAATTAAGAATTAAGGAGGGAGGAGGGAGGAGGGAGGAGGGAGAAGAGAGAAGAGAGAAGAGAGAAGAGAGAAGAGAAGGGAGAAAGTAGACAAAAGGTAAAAGGGGAAGGGAAAGAAGGAGGAGAAGAAGAAAGGAGGGGCGAGGCAAGAAACGAGGAAAAGACGAGGGGAAAGAGCAAGACAAAGAGTAAAGGGAAAGGACAAAGCAAAGAGTGAAGGGAAAGGATGAGGCAAGAAATAGGACAAGAAATGGGGCACAGAGAGGAAAAAAGCTTGCCATTGGGAACACGGGGTTACCAATGGCAAAAACAGAAATTATTGCGCGTAAGCTCAAGGCTTAACAAAAAGCGGGACAGAATCTCAGCTACGGGAGAAAGCCTGATTGCAGGCGGGCAAGCTTATTGCGGGCAGGGCGGAGGTACTACGGGCGGAGGTAGATCTTGCTATGCCCGGTCGTTCCGCAGGTGAAAACAGCTTCCACTACCGCGACACCTGAGGGCAAACGGAAATTGTGCATCTGTTTGGGAGTCGCGAACTCGCAACTATACACCTTGCGTCCGAGCATATCGTAGGCACAGACTTGCGCCATGGGCGCGGTAGCTACCACAGAAACGCCGTCTCTGCCGTCGGTACGGACGAAGATCGAGAGGTCATCGCCCCCGGCATCCGTCGGCAGAGTCTCCACGCCTGACGGGATATCCGAGCCCGGGATATCCGAGCCGTGTCCCTCGATATAGTAGCGCGCCTCGTGGTTGGCAGGCATCGGAATACGAATACGCGTGTCGTTGTAGATAGGTACGCGCGTGCCCGTGAGTTCGTCGCAGAAATAGCACTCCTCCGTCCACGGCAAGGAGAGGGAGAAAGACAGCACCAAATGGTCGTAAGCCGTCATGGCTTCATCGCTATTGTCGAGTACGAAGCCGAGCGGAATACGGCTGACCGTCCGACGCACATCCGCCATCAACGCCTGCTCGCCCGAGACGGTATAGACACTGAGCGGAGTAGCCACCACGCCGCCTTTGCCCTCGACACCCGACGACACGAAAGGCACGTCTTCACCCGCCACAAAGCGGTTGTCGGCAGCAGCATTGGTAGCAATCGCCGCACACGCAAAAGCATAGGGTTCGTTCTCACCTTCCTCCATGGGCGTATAAGCGAAGATAGTCATTACCTCCGGATGACGTTTGCTTCGCGCCTCAGCACCGACCAAACGGCGGGGTTTAGCCTGCGGGGCGACATTGGCATCGGCAGAGGTAGTCAGATGCGTATTCTTAAGGGTTACCGTCAGCGACGTACCCGGGTTTTCAGCCATTAGCAATACCGAGCGCATAGGTGCCAGCAATGCCTCTTCCGAAGAGGAGGTTGCCCAGCTATAGGTCTGCCACGAGGAGCCGTCCATATAGAGGAAGTTCCGCTGCAATGCGGGGTTATCCGCCAAGAACTTCTCCATATTGATGTACGCCATAGTGGGGTTACCGAAGAGGAAGTACCGGCTTGACTCGACATTCGTCATCGTAATAGCCATGTCGCCGTTCTCGTCCGGCGTGTATGCCAAACGGTAGCTGTTCGCGCGGTCGAGGTTGCGGGTCCAAATCAGTTCCGCGCCGGTATTCATATCGTAGTACCGATACTTTGTATCCTGCTTCGGGAGACGCACCAAGAGCTCTTTCTCGCCGAGGTTATCCGGTCCGAAGCCCAGAATCTGCAAGCCCTGACCGGGGGCGAACGGCTCGGACATATCGTTGGAGTAGGCGAACTCGGCGGCGTTGGAGGAGTATTGGGTAGTAGAAGATCCGGGCGTATGGTGCATAACCACGTTACGGTTGTAGAAAGCCGTCCAGAAAGCATAGGCGGCATTGGTCGTGCGCGTGCCCTTGAAGGTGCTCACCGAGAAATTGTCCGCCGACTCCAGATTGACGCCGTTGGTGTAATCTCCCGAGTGGGGCACAAACATATCGCCCGCGTAAACATCCTGCAGCGGGGCAGACATCGTGTACCACCGCGCAGGCTGAACAGCCATGTCCACGTATGCTTTGTCGTAGTCCAAGAGATGCTGGTTGAGCAACATAGTACCCTTGCAGAAACGGACGTTGCGACATCCGTGCGGGGTATAGTGCACATCCAGCGGATAGAGGTTGTTGCCCGTGATGCATGGATAGTCCGCCGCGTCGGCAGGAATAATCGCATCTGTCGTGCGGAGCGGCGCCGCACCCCGGTCGAGTACCTTGCCATCCACCACGGCGCGCCAGTTGCGGTCGTCGCCCCACTCGTTGCTAAAGGTGGGAGTCCACTGCTGCACATCGTGGAGCACCTTGACGGTAAAGTATCCAAAACCTACGGCACAGGGACCGAAGTTGCTCACGCCCGGGCGTGTCTCCATCGTAACGCGCAGAGTATATTCGTAGCCTGCACGCATTTGGTACTTATTGCCGGCGTTCGTCTGCATGGACAACGTGCCTGCGCTAACGGGCCGGTTCATATCATCCAGCGTCAGCGTGGCAGTAAAGGCAAAGTTCTTGGCAAAGTCTTTGTCATTCGCCATCGCAGCGAGCAAGTCCGGGTCGTTGGTCTCCCAAAGGATACAATCGTCCGGCACGACGTCGATGTCCGTCGAACACTCAGAAACCACCGTAGAGAAGGTACTCTTGGCTTCGGACTCCGCCACACGCACCGCAGGAACAAGCCCCTTCAACAAGGGGTCCATATCCTCTTTCTTAACCGGACTGAGATTGAGCACATAGCCGTCGAGCGCGGCGCTCATGCGCATGAACGCAGGGTCGTTGCAATCGTCGAGCGCCAGGGTATCGCCGGGCAGGTCGGGGTTCTCTGCCTTAGCCGTACCCAAGATAGGGAATACCCAGTACATCACCGTGTCGCCCACCATCATATAGCAGGGCACGGTCTGCTTCGCCAGCGTCAGATAGCCACGCTCCACAAGGTCGATAAGCAAGTCTTTCTCCTTCGCCGTCAACCCTTCTTTATCGGGGTCTTGCATGATTTCCAGCTGATAGACATCGCCCTGCAAGTAGTTGGGGCTGTCTTGGTACATACGTATATGGCGGAGGGCTTCCTTGACATCATAGCGTTTGTAGCCGTACTGTTGCAGGAAGGCTGCATCCGATATGGTTACTTCATTCTCCGGTACTTTCGTTTTCTCGTAGCACGTATCGAACTCGTAGGCGACGAGCCAGTCCGCCATCGCATCGGACCGGAGCGTTACCACCTCGCCCGACTTTCGCACATACTGGTTGGTTACCTTGACCTCGAGCGGGTAAAGATTGTTGGAGCATGCACCGAACTGGGGCGTCGTCTTGCCGTCGAAAAGGAAAGCGGACTTAGGAAGAACCGCAAGCGGCGTCTGGAGAGCACAATCGGGTGTCTGAAGGTCTAAGGTATCGACTGCCATGCGCACCTCGAAATCGTGCCCCGCCGCCAACTGCTCTTTGCTAACGACATCACCGAGGAAGAGAACCCATTTACCTTCCACCTTGACAAAGCCTTTCTCGCCCTTGATACCTTCCCCTGTTTCGTTTTTCAACAAATCAATCAGCTCCGAAGCCGTACCATAGGTATTTGCATCTTTATCATTCTCAGGATTGTAGTCCTTAGCGGGGATATCGACATAGCCGTATTCGGCATACCCATCCGTCTCTCCATCGCGGAAGTAGTTGGTAACGAAAGGTTTACCGGCGGTAATGTCGAATATCTGGTAGTACATCTGTTTACCTGCCCAGTCGTCGGTAAGGGTCGTAAAATCGAGGCGGCAGAGTACGACCTCGCGGTCGTCGCTGGCGCACGTAGTGGTCGCCTGATATGCCATGAGGGGCAACTTGGTAGCGAAGAGATAGACGTCGTCTATCAGGAAGTCGTTACCCGAGTTGGTGGTAGAAAAGTTGTAGATAGACACGCGCGAGGCGTCGTAGTTGCTCGCGCTCATTACGGGGAACAGCACTTGTTGCCAACCGTCCTTCCTATCTATCGCACCCGTCAGGAAGTCCGCCACATCTTCCCACTCGCCGTCGGCATTGCGCCCCTGGATAGAGAAACGGAAGCGCGGCTCGATATTGCTACCTCCCTCGGTAGGATCGTTTTTGCTCGGGTTGCATATCCATGCACTACAATACATCTGCTGTCCCTTGCATATCCGCGTATTGGTATTGATAGACACCACGCGCCCTGTGCGCATGGTACCGTCCACGTACATACAATAGCCGTTGGCGGCACCGCCGCGCTGTTCTCCTTTCGCCCAATTCTTGTCCACCCGATTGATAATGACATATTCTCCGTAATACGGGAAAGAATCTTTGACAGGGCGGACGTACGAAGGATTGCCCTCAGGATAGGTATATCCGTAGGTTGCCTCCTCCCAGTCGAGGTGCCGGTTGTAAACCGTTACATCAGTAGTACCGGGTTTGTCGTAGTTGAAATCCTCGTGGGAAAGCAAAAGATACGTATCTTTTATCTTCTGCTCGGTTATCACCCCTGCGGACAAAGGACCGCACTCCCTGTAATCCACATAGGTAACATCGAACCGCACCAAGCGCAAGGGCTGCGAAAGGCCGGAATCTTCTATGCGCAGTTCGTATGTCTCGGTGCCCGGCGTGGTAGAGCTGATCTCTACATAGTCCGTTTGAGTTTTGTTGCGCGCCGTTTTGTAGGTAGGGCTCCATTTCGTACCATTCTTGTACCACGTTACCTGCACGTCCTTGCCCACGCGCTTCAGGTTGCCCGATTTGTCGTGGTAGAAATAGCACTTCTCCGACTCGTGCTCCGCATAACGGTGGGCGAAATCGGTTGCCAACAGCACGGGACGATCAGGCGCAGCCGGCACTATGAAATGGTGGGTCTCGAAATAGTTGTTCGTACAAGTATCTATGCGCGCTGCTATCTCAGACGCCGGGCGGAGGTGGAATATCTGACGATAGGACAACGTAGGCTCGGTAATAGCCGTGCTTGTAATCGTAAAGTCGGTATAAGCACTGACGTCGCAGGCTATGTCGTACGACCTGCCTCCCATAGCGTTGGTATTAACTTCGGGGAAGGTTGTCTTTTCATAGTTCAACATGGAACCGTATGCATAACGTCCTTTGGAATCCGAACCTTCGTTGATAGGCGTAAACGCCTGATTACCGACAGGTCCCTGCGCCCAAAAGTCGGCTATCTCGGAGCCGTCGGGCAGGTACATCGGGTCGCCGTCCGTATTGTAATCATACCACCGCCGGTAACCGATGAAAGCTTTCTCGTTCAGCGTAAGGCGCACCCGCGAGTTGGGCGCATAGTAGATATCCGTCTCCACGGTGTGTACTGCCTGTCGCCCTGCGGTCAAAGTGTCATTTCCCGCACCCGGTTGGTGATGAAAGGCAACGACCTTCTCCGTCTTACCGGGTTGCACGAGCGATACCGGCACCGTAACAGTCTCGCCCATGTAGGTATAGGTGGCATAGAGCGTTGCCTCGCGCCTTGTGCTGCCCGGGTTAGCCCCCACGGAAAGCACAAGCGGATTTCTCGACTCAATAACGACATCCTTGCTCTGCGTGCCGTCGGGACGAAGCACCTTGTAGGTAGCGGTCAGGTTGGCATCATCGAGGTCCAGGGATGTGGTAGTGATATTATCATACCGATAGCCGTCATGGACTAAGACCTGCCCCCTCGCGCCGAGTATTCTGACGCCCTCTGTCCGCGTCAGCGTCTGCTCAAACTGTCGGAAACCGCCCGTAGAACCAAACTGTTTAGATGCCGGCGAGATAGTAGCAAACAATCCCGTCTTGACATAGTGTCCCGCATAACGCGTTACGTGCAGTTCATGGGTAGCCGTCTGCCCATTAAGGGTAACCGTAGCGTCCAAAACATCTGTGAAGTCGGTATATA
This sequence comes from Paludibacteraceae bacterium, assembly GCA_051870995.1. Classification (GTDB taxonomy): domain Bacteria; phylum Bacteroidota; class Bacteroidia; order Bacteroidales; family Paludibacteraceae; genus Colicola. The sequence goes on from JBJECK010000038.1 coordinate 6,916, forward strand.
CTCCTTTGTCCCTCAGGTTGATAGGACTTGTACCGACAGGAGTGACGGTTACCGACCACTTCCCCGTGCCGCCTGCCTTTGTAGCCAAGTTCAGCATATCGCGGGACGTCTCTTGCTTAGGTTCGTCGGTATTGACAATCTGCATAGCAGACAAAGAGGATACATCCTTCTTGCTCGAGCGCCATGCGAAGGTAGGCTGCGCGGCAACGCTTACCTCTGTGGACTTCTCATCAAGCCGAGTGGTATTACTGCCCAGACTGCCTATGTAGGTAGTAACCGTCTGCTTCACCTCATACGTAACGGATGTCGCTTGTTTGTCTGCCGTACGCCCGTCCATTCCGTCAACAAAGGGGAAGGCAATAGAGGATTGAGAGCATGTTAGGGTTGGCGCGCCGTATTCCTTTTTGCTCTTCCATTGCTCGATATGCAAGCCATAGGAATGTCTTTGCTTAGAGCCATACCAGCCATCCTTATCAGCATACAGACAAAATTTTGTATCTGAAGTCAACGCAATTTTAGCGTACCAACCACCTTCCTCTTTCGACAATGTATTAAATTGAAAAGAAGAGGAATTCCCACGTCCCACAAGTTGAAAGCTATAATATCCAGCAATTTTTTATATACATATTGATATCCTTGATCTTTCCCGACATCGGCTATACGTTGCAAGCGGAAGCCATCGCTCGTAACTTCTACCACTTTCCACAACGCATCTGTTGTAAGGTCTTTTGCGGCGTACACCTCGCTGCTATTCGCCGCAAGAAAGAAACCAGTCTCCTTGTGCTGTATAGAAATAGTATCTCCCGGTGCCACCCCCTTAGCGTCGAGTGCGTGGGCGGGAGCGGTTATACCGAGAAGGAGGAGCAATGTTGCTCCTAACAAACGTACACTATTCTTCATATTATTCCGTATATTCATAGTATTTATTTTCTAACAGGATGCAACATATTGTGGCGCATTTTCCATACGCCATAGACCAACACACATACCAAGAGCGGGCACAAGGCATCGCCCAACGGCAACATACCTCCTTGGGGCGGCTCGGTAGGACGACCGGCATACGCCACAACGGACATATCCTCCGGCGACACGGTCATACCGGGCTGAAGCGCCATAGCATACAACGCCTCGGGGACTTCCGCCCCGGGCTCTGTTACTCTTCCCGCCGCAGGCATCGCCGAAAACGATGTATTGGCTTCTCTGCTGACTGATGTACGATAAACACCCCCTACCGAATGCTCTACCCTATATTGAGAGGTGGAATAAAACGACTCTGCCATCATCAAAACAACTTATTTCTACAAACTTGCGTGGCACGCACAGGAGGCAGATAGACACGGTCCATACCACCTCTTTTTTGTACCTTAAAACTTACCTTTTTCAAAATCGGGCGCAAAAGTACTACTTTTCCGCGAAACTCGCAACAGTAGGAGGGGGTAAAAAATTACATTCTCGTGCATTTTAATGCACTTTTGCCATGTTTATTTGGCAAAAATGAGAAAACAGACCATTATGCACCCAACAAGAGCGTAGGGAAAAGATTACAAGTTCGCAAACTTGTAATTTTGTAGTTACGAGGGGATTATTTTGTATCGTCCTTGGGCTTCGCCTGACGGCGGGCACGGGGGTGAGAAGAAGCATAGACGCGCTTCACCTGCTCGAACGTAGTGTGCGTATAGACCTGCGTTGTAGAGAGACTGGCGTGCCCCAAGAGAGTCTGGATGGTACGTATGTCCGCCCCGTTGTCGAGCATGGCGGTAGCAAACGTATGGCGCAAGACGTGCGGAGAGTGCTTTTGCAGGGTAGACACCTCGCCCATACGCGCGCGGACGACAGTATATATATCGTGCGCATTCATGGGAGTAATATCGCCGTTACGGCGCTTGCATACGAGCAACGCGGGCGCTATGCTGCCGCCTATATAGTCGGCACGGGCATCCATATACTGCCTGATTTGCGCCAGCAAAGCCTCACCGATAGGCACCACGCGCTCTTTGCTACGTTTACCGAAGATACGAACCTGCCGTTCGCCTCCGTCGATGTCCGTATCGCGCAAGCCTACCAGCTCCGAACGGCGCATTCCCGTCTGGTAGAGCAACTCGATAATCAGGCAATTGCGTATCGATTCGAAATCGTCAGCCTCGGCGTCCATCGCGGTTACCGTGCGCATCTCGGCTGGTTTGAAGAAGACAGGCAAGGGCTTGTCCGCCTTAGGGGCGACCACGCGGCGCGTTATATCCTTCGCCACTATACCTTGCTGCAACAGGAAGCGGTAAAGACTGCGCAGGCTGGAGAGCCGCCTATGCACGCTACGGGGCTTTTGTTTCTGCTGCTCTATGAGATAGACCATCCAGCCACGAACGTCGCCCTCATCGACTATTGCGGGGTCGAACTGCCCGATATCGTCCAATCCCAAGTAGCTGCAGAAATCGCGCAAATCGTCACAGTATGCCGTTACCGTCCGCGGCGAATACTTGCGCTCAATAGCAATATAGTTGAGAAAGTGCTGTATCATCCCCGTTGCTTTGGCATCGGCGAAAGTCAGCCAATGCGGTTACTTGATTTCCTTGCCTACCGCCTTCTCCGACTCGAAGGGGAACAAGCCGAACAACTCGGCATCAATATGGTCGGTTACCCAGCGGAAATCGTCCGCATTCTCGCCGAACTTGATTGTATCGCCGTCGATAATAAGCAGCTTGCCCTTGTAGTCCTTGATCCACGCTTCGTACTTGTCGTTGAGCCCCTGCAGGTAGTCGATACGCATACTCGACTCGTAGGCACGCCCGCGCTTCTGTATCTGCGCCACGAGGGTGGGAATAGAGTCGCGTATGTAAATCATGAGGTCGGGCATCTTGACGAGCGACATCATCAGATCGAAGAGGTCGCAGTAGTTTTCGAAGTCGCGGTCGGACATGAACCCCTGGTCATGGAGGTTCGGCGCAAAGATACGGGCGTCTTCGTAGATAGTACGGTCTTGGATGATATACTGCTCCGATTGGGCTATATCCACGACGTCCTTGAAGCGTTTGTTGAGGAAGAAGATCTGCAAGTTGAACGACCAGCGCGACATATCCGCATAGAAGTCCTCGAGATACGGATTGAACTCCACGCTCTCGAAGCGGGGTTCCCAACCGTAGTGCTTCGCCAGCATCTTGGTCAAGGTAGTCTTACCGCAACCGATATTTCCTGCTACTGCTATATGCATAGTTGTTGTGTTTTAGTTTGCTTTGTGTGTTGTTGTGCGCCGCTACTGCTCTACCTCGGGGAAGAGCCCGAACAGCTGCGCGTCTATCTTGTCCACTATCCGGCGAAAGTCCTCCGGTCGGTTCTCAAAGTCCATGTTGTCGGACTCTATAACCAGCACTTTGCCCTCGTAACGGTTGAAGATAAAGTCCTCGTAGCGTTCGTTGAGGTCGCGCAAGTAATCGAGTTGCATGGTTTTCTCATAGTCTCTCCCGCGTTTCTGTATCTGCGCAATCAGCGAAGGAACGGACTTACGCAGGTATATCATCAGGTCGGGCATCTTCATCTTGAGCTTCATCAGTTCGAAGAGCTCCATATAGGTTTGATAGTCCCGCTCCGTAAGGTCGCCGCGGCGGTAGTTGTTGGTCACAAAGACATAGACGCCCTCGAAGATACTCCTGTCTTGCACAATCGTCTTCCCCGACTGCTGCACAGCCAACATGTCCTTGAACCGTTCTTTGAGGAAATAGGTCTCCAGGCAGAACGACCAGCGGGCGATATCGGTATAGTAGTCCTCAAGATAGGGATTGAAGCGCACGCTCTCGAAACGGGGCTCCCAACCGTAGTGCTTCGCCAGCATCCGCGTCAGGGTAGTCTTACCCGCACCTATATTTCCTGCAATAGCTATGTACATATTCTGTTCGCGAACCAACCTGCATGCGTTCCCGTAATTTTCGGCAAAGGTACAACTTTGTTTTGATATGTCCAAATTTTCCCGACCACTTTTTCCACGCGAGCCTTGACCGACTGCGGGCGATACAATCCGAAAAGTGTACCGCCCGCATCCGTCAACATCGCCGGTTCTTATTCCTCGTCCGAGTGAGCCGCAGCATACTCTTTGAGCAACTTATCCTGAACGTCGGCAGGAACAAGCTCGTAGTCTTTGAACGCCATAGTGAACGTAGCGCGCCCGCCCGTCAGGGAGCTCAGCGTAGTGGAATACGAAGAGAGTTCTTTGAGCGGTACTTCCGCATGCAAGAGTGTGAATTTCTTCTCCGTCTCCATACCGAGCACCATACCACGGCGGCCCGTAATGTCCGACATTACGTCGCCTACTATATCGTTCGGCACAAAGACATCTACCTTGTAGATTGGTTCAAGCACCTTCGGATTCGCCTCACGGAAAGCCTGAGCAAAGGCGTTACGTCCCGCCAAGCGGAAGGATATTTCGTTGGAGTCAACGGGGTGCATCTTGCCGTCGTACACGATAACACGCACGTCGCGGGCATACGAACCCGTCAGAGGTCCTTGCTCCATACGGTCCATCACGCCCTTGAGGATAGCGGGGATAAAGCGTGCGTCGATAGCGCCACCCACAATCGAGTTGATAAGCACCAGCTTGCCGCCCCATTCCAAGTTAACCTCCTGCGTATCCTTGACGGAAATCTTGTACTCCTGATTGCCGAACTTATACACTTCCTTCACGGGCACACCCTCCTCGTAAGGCTCTACAATAAGGTGCACTTCGCCGAACTGACCCGAACCGCCCGACTGCTTCTTATGACGGTAGTCGGCACGGGCAGATTTGGTAATAGTCTCGCGGTAGGGAATCTTCGGCTCCTCGAACACAACATGCATCTTCTCGTTGTTCTCTAAACGCCATTTGAGCGTGCGAAGGTGGAACTCGCCTTGCCCGCTGACAATAGTCTGGTGGAGCTCTTTGGATTGCTCTACAAGCCATGTCGGGTCTTCCTCGTGCATACGGGTAAGCAAAGCTGCCAGTTTCTCGTTATCCGCCTCGCTCTCCGGACGTATAGCGCGACGGTAACGCGGCTGCGGGTATTCAATCTGTGCATATTGATAGTCGCAGTCCTTTGCATTCAGGGTATTGCCCGTGCGTGTATCTTTGAGCTTGACGGTAGCGGCAATATCGCCTGCGGCTACGGCATCTACCGGCACACGGTTAGCACCCGCTACCATATAAAGCTGCGAGATACGCTCTTTGCTGCCGCGCTCCATGTTCTGGAGGTCGTCACCTGTCTTGACCGTTCCCTGCATCACACGGAAATAGTTAACCTCGCCGATATGCGGCTCAACGGAAGTCTTGAAGACATAGAGACTGGTGGGTTTGCTCGGGTCGGGGCTGATAGCCTGACCGTCCTTGGTAGGATAAGCAAAGCGGTCGGGAGCCGGAGCCATAGCCTGCAAGAAGTCCATCAGACGACGGATACCCATATCCTTGAGTCCGCTGGTGCAGATAACGGGATACATAGAGCCGTCGGCATAGACAGAGCGCAAGCCGTGCATAATCTCTTCGTCGGTCAGCCCCTCGGAAAGGAACTTGTCAAGCAAAGTCTCATCCGCCTCAGCCGCCTGCTCCTGCAACTGTTGGCGCATCTCCTCCACGCGTGCCTGATGCTCTGCGGGAATCTCTTTCTCCTCGGGCGTACCGCCGTCGGGCCCCCACACCAGCATCTTGCCCTTCAGCACGTCGATAGCGGCATTGAAGCCCGCGCCCGCGTTGACGGGATACTGGATAAGCGTACACTTGTTGCCGAACTCCTCTTTGAGCTGGGAGAATACATTATCGAAATCCGCATCCGGATGGTCGCACTTGTTGATAACGAATGCCAAAGGTTTCTTCGCTTTCTCTACCATGCGGAAGCTGTTCTCCGTACCGACTTCCACACCACCGTTGGCGGTCAGCACAATCAAAGCCGAACCTACCATCTGCAGAGCCGCAGCCGTGCCGCCGCAGAAATCGTCCGAACCTGCACAATCAATTATATTCAGCTTCTTGCCTTGGAATTCTATATTGCAAACTGTTGAGAAGACAGAGTAGCCGTACTCCTTTTCTACCGGGAAATAGTCGCAGACCGTCGATTGTGCCTCTATCGATCCACGACGTTTCGTAACGCCACTCTCAAATAGCATCGACTCCATCAGAGTCGTCTTGCCGGATCCGCTACCGCCCAACATGGCGATATTCTTGATCTCGTTCGGTTGATAAACTTTAGCCATAATGTGTTTTTATTTATTGGTATTGATTTCTGCAAAATGCAAGTGCGGTTGCAAAGGTACAACAAAAAAGCGGAATATGCAAGCACAAAAATAAATTCCTGCTGCATAGCATATTTTTTGTCGCCCAAAAGAAGAAAAGAACAAATACAAAGTACCTATTGCCCTATGAACTACGGATATATTCGCGTCTCCACCGACCGCCAGACGGTAGAGAACCAACGGTTTGAGATTAACCAATTCTGCCAAGCTCGCCACCTCCGTATTGACGGCTGGATAGAAGAGACTATCAGCGGCACCCGCACCTACAGCAAACGCGCGTTGGGGAAGCTCCTCAAACGCGTACGGAAAGGCGACCTGATCATCTGCGCCGAGTTGTCGCGCCTCGGGCGCAACCTATTCATGATCATGGAGATACTGAACATCTGCATGAGCAAAGGGTGCCTTGTGTGGACCATCAAAGACAACTACCGCCTCGGAGATGACATACAGAGCAAAGTGCTGGCGTTCGCGTTCGGTCTGTCCGCCGAAATAGAGCGCAACCTCATCTCCCAACGCACCAAAGAGGCGCTGGCGCGCAAGCGCGCGGAAGGTATCTGCCTCGGTCGCCCCAAAGGTGAGCGCCCGCGAGAGGCACACCCGCTGGCGAAGAAGCACAAACTAATCGTGCGGATGCTGAACGAGCACATACCGAAAGCGCGTATCGCAAGAACCTGCCACGTAAGCCGTAGCACCCTCAACCGATACCTGAAAGAGATTCCTCTTTTAGCCGATAATTACGTACCATACACGTAGGATACACGTAGGATACACGTACCATACACGTATGATTATGCTGGGAATACCGAGAGGATGTCGCATCTATGCGTATATCTCCGCGTAATTACAAACTAAAAATTACAAATTAAAAATTTAAGACTGCTATTGTTTGGGTATGTCGGAAAGTAGTTGTATCTTTGCGCCCGTTTTTGAGAAAAGCAAGTCTAATACTTTATGGAAACACGGCTGAAAGAGTATACACATAACATAATATTAGACACTTGTGAAAGCAACATCTATTTTCTGTCCAAAGTTGTTTACTTCGCTAAAAGGGTACAACAAAGAGAAACTATTCCATGACGTAATTGCCGGTATTATCGTGGGCGTAGTAGCTATTCCGCTGGCTATCGCTTTCGGTATCTCGTCCGGTGTAGGACCGACAGAAGGTCTTATTACCGCCATTATCGCGGGCTTTATCATCTCCGCCTTCGGCGGGAGCAAAGTGCAGATAGGCGGACCAACGGGCGCATTCATCGTTATCGTTTACGGTATCATACAGCAACACGGCTTGGCAGGCTTGCTTATCGCCACTATCATGGCGGGCATACTGCTGATAATCATGGGGCTATTCAAGCTCGGGAACGTCATCAAGTTCGTGCCCTACCCCGTTATCATCGGCTTTACGGCGGGTATAGCACTCACCATCTTCACCACGCAGATGAACGATTTCTTCGGCTTGGGCATCAACGACGCGCCTGCAGATTTTGTCCACAAATGGATATGCTATGCGCAACATTGGCAAAACATCAACTGGTGGGCATTCGGTATCGGGCTTGTATCGTTGGCGCTGATTATCGCCACGCCCTTTGTGAGCAAGAAAATCCCGGGTTCGCTGGTAGCCATCGTCGTGATGACGCTTGCGGCGTGGCTGTTAAAGACCTACGGAGGCGTCAGCTCTATCACGACTATCGGCGACCTATACACCCTACCGAACGGTATTCCCGCGCCGCACCTACCGACGCTGGAATTGGCGGAGGGTCAGACATTGCTCTCGCTCATACAGGATTTGTTTCCCTCTGCCTTCACGATAGCCATGCTTGGGGCGATAGAGTCGCTCTTGTCCGCAATGGTGGCAGACGGCGTGATAGGCGACCGACACAACTCTAACACAGAGCTAATAGCCCAAGGACTTGCGAACGTCGTAGTGCCGTTCTTCGGCGGACTCCCCGCCACGGGAGCCATCGCACGGACGATGACCAACATCAACAACGGCGGGCGCACGCCCATAGCGGGTATCGTGCATGCCGTCGTTTTGCTGATGGTGCTGCTCTTCCTCGGTAGCTTGGTGGGCATGATACCGATGGCGTGCCTTGCGGGCGTGCTGATTATGGTGAGCTACAACATGTCGGGCTGGCGCTCGTTGCTCTGGATGGCGCACGCGCCCAAGTCGGACTTCGTGGTGATGATAGTAACATTCGTGCTGACGGTCATTTTCAATCTGACGGTTGCTATCGAGGTAGGACTATTGCTGGCGCTGTTGCTCTTCATCAAGCGCACCAACGAGGCAACGGTTATCCGCTCGTTCTCCAACGAGCTCGACCCGACAAAGAACAACGACGTGCGTCTGCACGGCGAAGACTTGGAGATGCTGCATATTCCTCACCATACGGACGTATATGAGATCGACGGACCGTACTTCTTCGGTATCGCAAACAAGTTCGACGAGATAAGCCGCAGCATCGGTCACAATGGGCTGAAAGTGAGAATCATCCGCATGCGGAAGGTGTCGTTTATCGACTCGACGGGTATTCACAACCTCGAGCAACTATACTTGCGCTCGAAACATTGCGGGATACAGCTGGTATTATCAGGCGTAAACAAGCACGTCTTCCACACTCTGGAGAAAGCGGGGATGGTGCACCTCATCGGACGGGAGAACATCCGCGACCATATCAACGGGGCACTTGCCCGCGCCGAGGAGATAGTGGGAGAGTAATTTGTAAATAGTTTGCGTATCTGAAAAACATTTCGTAACTTTGCAGTCGGTTTTGATAGCAAGCGGAATGTCCAACGAACAAGCGACCATAGAAGTAATCGGCGCGCGGGTGCACAACCTGAAGAATATAAGCGTGTCTATCCCTCGTAACAAACTGACCGTCATTACCGGCCTATCCGGCAGCGGTAAGTCGTCGCTCGCCTTCGACACTATCTTCGCTGAAGGGCAACGGCGGTATATCGACACGTTCTCGTCGTACGCCCGAGGCTATATCGGCAACGTACAACGTCCCGATGTGGACAAGATAACCGGCTTGAGTCCCGTCATCTCCATTGACCAAAAGACCACGGGCAAGAACCCGCGTTCGACGGTAGGGACCGTAACGGAAGTATACGACTTCCTGCGCCTGCTCTACGCCCGCGCCGGAGAAGCCTACTCCTACGAGACGGGCGAGCAGATGGTGCACTACACCGACGAACAGATAATAGAGCTCATCCTGCGCGAGTACGCGGGCAAAAAGATACTGCTATTAGCCCCATTAGTAAAGAACCGCAAAGGGCACTACAAAGAACTCTTTGACACCTTGCGGAAGAAAGGCTACGTCCGCGTCCGCGTGGACGGAGAGGTGCAGGAGATAGCACCCGGGATGAAGGTAGACCGCTACAAGCAACACACCATAGAAGTCGTTGTTGACAGGCTGGCAATGCCTGCTGTCAATGACGAAGTGGGAAATTCCAAGTTTCAAGTTTCAAGTGATACAGAGCTCGACCTCAGGCGGCTCAGGCAGTCGGTGGACAAAGCGATGACGCAAGGCAATGGGGTGATGATGATTGCCGAAACGGACAACGAGGCGACCCGCTTCTTCTCGCGCAACCTGATGTGCCCGACCACAGGCATCAGTTACCCAGACCCCGCTCCGCACTCGTTCTCGTTCAACAGCCCGCAAGGCTGGTGCCCCTGCTGCAAAGGACTCGGGAAGATTAACGCTACCAACGATGGCGATCGACTGGACGACATCGTGCACGACGATGCGGACTGGTACCAACGGATGCTCGCCTACGTACAAGACCAAGAGGCAGAAGAGACCGATGGGGAAGAGAAAGTACGCATAGAGTGCCCTGAATGCCACGGCAAGCGGCTCAACCGCATCGCGCTCTGCTACCGCATCGCGGGCAAGACCATTGCCGACCTGGCGGAGATGGACGTGGATGAGCTGTCGCGACTGCTGCAACAACTGCAAGACGACATACGCCGCGGCGACACGCAACAGACGCTGCTCAGTCCGCAACAGAAAGCGATTGCGGAGCCCATACTGAAAGAAATCTGCGCGCGGTTGAGCTTCATGCAAAGCGTCGGATTGGGTTACCTCTCGCTAAGCCGTCCGTCGGAAAGCCTTTCGGGCGGCGAGAGCCAACGCATCAGGCTCGCCACGCAGATAGGTTCGCGGCTGGTGAACGTACTCTACATATTAGACGAGCCCAGCATCGGTTTGCACCAACGCGATAACGAACGGCTGATTAACTCCCTAAAAGAGTTGCGCGACATGGGCAACTCGGTCATCGTGGTGGAGCATGACGAACAGATGATGCGCGAGGCGGACTACGTGGTGGATATCGGTCCGCGTGCAGGGCGGTTAGGCGGCGAGATTATGTTCGCCGGAACACCCGCCGACCTACTCAAGAGCCGGACACTGACAGCACAATACCTGAGGCAAGAGATGCAAGTAGCGCCTGCGCTACCTCCCTCGGTACCCTCGGAACAATGGCTCGTATTACGCGGCTGCACAGGCAACAACCTGAAACACGCGACGGTACGCTTCCCCATCGGCAAGATGGTATGCGTTACGGGCGTGAGCGGCAGCGGCAAATCGACGCTCATCAACCAGACGCTCTACCCCATCCTGTCGCAACGTTTCTACCGCAGCCTGCAACCGCCGTTGCCCTACGAGGGTATAGACGGCATCGAATATATCGACAAGGTCATCGCCGTGGACCAGTCGCCTATCGGTAAGTCGCCGCGCTCCAACCCCGCGACATACACCAACGTATTCAGCGACATCCGAGAGTTGTTTGCGCAGCTGCCGGAGTCGAAAATACGCGCATGGAAGGCAGGACGGTTCAGCTTTAACGCCAAAGGGGGTCGCTGCGAAGAATGTTCGGGTAACGGCTACAAGACCATACAGATGCACTTCATGCCCGATGTATATGTGCCCTGCGAGACCTGCGGCGGGCAACGCTACAACCGCGAGACCTTAGAGGTGCGGTTCAAGGGGAAAACCATTGCCGACGTATTAGACATGACGGTCAATCAGGCGGTGGAATTCTTTGAGAGCCAGCCGTATATCCTGCGCAAAATAAAGACAATACAGGATGTCGGACTCGGGTATATCAAACTGGGGCAGTCGTCCACCTCACTATCGGGCGGCGAGAGCCAACGCATCAAACTGGCGACAGAGCTGGCGCGCCCGTCCACAGGAAAAACGCTGTACATATTGGACGAGCCGACCACAGGCTTGCACTTCGAAGACATTCGGGTATTGCTGGGCGTATTGCGACGGCTGGTAGAGAAAGGGAACACCGTCCTTATCATCGAGCACAACCTTGACGTCATCCGCGCCTGCGACTGGCTGATAGATATGGGCCCGGAAGGCGGGCGCAACGGCGGGCAGGTAGTCTGCGAAGGCACGCAGGAGACGCTAAAAGCCTGCAAAGAGAGCCTCACGGGAAAGTTCCTATAGAGACTACACACTTAAAACTTGAAACATAATACTTTTGAACTCGACGCTATTCATATTGTCCCTTGTGATGGGCGTGATATTCATCACTCCGTTGGTATGCGGCAAAGTGCATATACCGAGCATTGTGGGCTTCATCCTAATGGGTATCGCGTTCGGACCGCACGGTTTGGGGTGGTTGGGAGAGAACGCCACCATTCAGATATTAGGCAGCATAGGTATGCTCTATATCATGTTTCAGGCAGGTGTGCAGATTGACTTCAACGAGTTTCGGCAATACCGCTACCAAGCACTACTATACGGACTATTATCCTTCATCTGCCCCTTCGTAATAGGTATTTTCAGCAGCCGTCTGTTGGGTTTCGAGTGGGCGACGTGCGTACTGATGGGCGGCATGTACGGCACGCACACGCTGATGACCTACACGATTGTCAGCCGCTACGGCATCCAGAAGAACAGGGCGGTGAACATCGTAGTGGGCGGCACGATGGTTGCGATAACCCTTGCCCTAACCGTTCTCACTATCAGCAAGAGCCACGTGCAGGCGGCCGCCGCTACACAACCTGCGCTGCAGCTATACGGCTTCATGGCGCTGAAGATACTGCTTTTCGCCGCCATCACTATCTTTGCTTTCCCCTACCTGACACAATGGTTCTTCAAACGGCACAACGAGCCCGTGGCGTCGTTTATGCTGGTGATGATGATGATGATTGTGTCCGCTTTCCTCGCCGAATGGGCGGGATTAGAGGGCATACTCGGCGCCTTCATCTGCGGCGTAACGCTCAACCGGCTGATACCCAACCTATCGCCGCTGATGAACCGCATCACCTTCATGGGCAATAGTATCTTCGTGCCGCTCTTCCTGATAAGCGTAGGCATGATGATTGATATCTCGTTGCTCTGGAAGAACTGGAGCACCCTGCTCATCGCCGTTGTGATGATCGGTACCAAACTATCGGGCAAATTCCTCGCCGCGTGGCTTGCACAGCGGGCTTTCCGCCTCAACAATTACGAACGCTGGCTCATGCTTGGTCTGACGCATGCAACCTCCGCCAGCACGCTCGCCATCGTTACTATCGGTTACCAAGTGGGGCTGTTCAACGCCGAGATACTGAATGCCGCCGTGCTGATGATCCTTATGCTTTGCACCTCCGCCTCGTTCATCACCGAGTACGCCGCCAAGCAGTTGGCACTACAAGAAGAAGCGCACTTAGAATGCGAGCGGACAGACGAACACTGGCTGCTGATGTCGGTGGGCGAGAATATGCACAACGAGCTGAAACAACTCGCCAACCTCAGCGACCTGCACCAGACAGAGATTATACAGAGTAGCGACTGGCAGGACGCCAATACACTCATCGAGCACACCGGCAAATCTGCCGCCATCTACCACGAAGTGCAACCGCTCAGCACCATCAACCGGTTGCTTGTCGCCGTACCACGCTACGCCGAGAAAGAGCACGATTTCATCTCCTGCTTCGGGCAAATACGGCGCCTGAGCAGCGAGATAGGCGCCAAAGTTATCTTCTTTGCCAACGAAGATACACAGCGTGCCCTACAAGCGATGTGCCGCCGCAAGGGCAAGTTCCTACGCGCCTCCTACCGCGAGATGACCGACTGGGAAGATGTACTGATGATGGCAAAAGAGATGAGCAAAGACGATATGATTGTTATGGTGTCGTCGCGCCACGCCACCGCCAGCTACAACCCGCTCTTTGAGCAGATACCGAGTATGCTGGAACGATTCTTTGCCACGAACAACTACATGGTCATCTACCCCGAGCAACAGACCGGGAGCGAAGTGCCGGATGTCTTCCTCACCGACATGCCACAGTCGGGACGCACGTGGCGCATCATCACCAAGAGCAAGCAATGGGTGTTGGCGATGGTTCACCGTTTCCAAACCGGCAAATAATCACAGATACTCGTTCAGAAAACGCAGAGCGTATGTCCAATGCGCACGAGTGAAGCGATGCGCCGCAGGCAAAGGAGCAGCCTGAAAGAGAGCAGGCTCAGCCGTATCCGCATACTGCCCTGCGATAATCTCTATCGCCCTCCGCACACTATCCGGCGCGAACAAAGGGTCCTGGCCGCCATACATCAGCAAGAACGGACGCGGGGCAATCCCCGATGCCGTCTGAGGGTAATCCATACCCTCGGCATTGTACATGGCATAGGCGGACGGATTATCGGGCATAGGCATGCGCGCCTCCCCGAGATGGTCGGCTTTAGTAGTCATCCAGTTAGCCGCCACGCATACGCGCACGCGTTCATCAACAGAAGCCAACTGCCATGCGCGAAAAGCCCCCATCGAAAAACCCAAGACACCGATGCGCGCGCTATCCACCTGCGGCAAGCGGCACAAATAACTGACGCACGCGCTGTCGTCCCGCAGGATTGTCTCCGCCCACTCCTCGCCATAGGTCTTCAAATGATGCTGGTAATACGCCGGCTGTTGCTCCTTGAGCCGCTTGTTCAGCACTTTGCGCGCTGCTGCATCTCCATATGCAAGGCTGTTCACGCCGCGCATACGTCCGCCCCAGTAACAGACATCTATCACCAATACGGTATACCCCGCACGCGCCAGCGAGTCGCCGACAAACATACCGTCGTAGAACTTCTGCACCCACTCGGTTGCATCTGCACAGCGAGGCGCAAACAGGAGACCATCCCCCTTGGTACAGCACGGCGGATACACCATTTTCTCTTTGCCGATGGTAAAATGCGCCCCGTGGTCGTGGAGCAGCAAGACCGCAGGGCAGGCCGCGTTTCCCTCCGTGCGACAAGCATCCGGCACAAGCAGATACCCGTGCGCGGTATCTCCATGGCACACAGGCACATCCACAGCCGACACACTATAGCCGTCCCGTTGCTCTGCCGACACGCCGCAAAGACACAGGCATAGTCCGATTGCCGCACACGCTATTCTATATATACAAACGTACAAACGCATACGATAGTACCTATCAGACAGACGTACAAACAAACTGCTGTGCCACTAGTACCTAGTAGCACAGCAGCCCTAACGCCCGATGGAATAATCTAAACGATTACTCGCGGAAAGAGAGGGATTCGAACCCCCGGACCCTCTCAGGTCAACGGTTTTCAAGACCGCCGCGATCGACCACTCCGCCATCTTTCCTTGCTCTTGCGACACACCCGCGACCACCATCTTCGCACTTCCTTGCCCGCATAGCACGCGAGCGCATCGTCCAAAAAGCGTGCAAAGGTACGGTTTTTATTTGGAACATCCAAAAAAACGCACCATTTTTGTGCGGTTTTAAGGAAAAATGCAGAAAAGTTTGTGTAATTGGAAACTTTGTTGTACCTTTGCACGCTTTTGGGGCTCTGTATGTGCAACCATGCTCACACGGCGACAGGCACACAGAAGTCCGAGGCAGTAAATACATTATTAATCTAACTAACTAATTAACATTATGTTAAATCATTACGAAGCCGCTTTCGTCTTGACTCCCGTTTTGTCTGAACCACAGATGAAGGAAGCGGTTGACAAATTCGAGAACCTTCTCACCCAGAACGGCGGTACCGTGCTGAATCGTGAGGAGTGGGGTCTGCGCCAATTGGCATACCCTATCCAAGGTAAAACTACGGGTTTCTACTCGCTCTTGCAGTTTGATGTAGAACCTGCTGTTATCGCTACTCTCGAGACTGAATTCCGTCGTGACGAACGTGTCATCCGTTTCCTCACTACCCGTCTTGACAAGTATGCATTCGAGTATGCTGAAAAGCGTCGTAACAACTTTAAGAAAGAGGAGGCTTAATTATGGCACAGAATGATGAAATCCGCTATCTGACCCCGCAAACAACCGATCAGAAGAAGAAAAAGTACTGCCGTTTCAAGAAGAGCGGTATCAAGTACATTGACTACAAAGACCCTGAGTTTCTCAAGAAGTTCCTCAACGAGCAAGGTAAGATTCTGCCCCGCCGTATCACCGGAACGAGCTTGAAGTACCAACGCAAGGTAGCTCAGGCGGTTAAGAAAGCACGCCACTTGGCTTTGCTGCCTTACGTAACCGATATGATGAAATAAGTGTTAAACCTCTAAAAAAACAACGAACATCATGGAAGTTATTTTGATTCAAGACCTTGCAAACCTCGGTTTCAAGAACGACATAGTAAAAGTACGCGACGGCTACGGACGCAACTACCTGTTGCCCAACAAGATTGCTGTCATCGCCAACGAGAGCAACCGCAAGCAGTTGGCTGAGAACCTGAAGCAGCAAGCCCACAAGATGGCTAAGTTACTGGCTGACGCGCAGGCTTTGGCTGAGAAGTTGGAGACCCTGACTATCACTATGCCCGTCAAGGCTAACGAAGACGGTAAAATCTTTGGTACCGTAACTACCACGCAGATTTCTGCTGCACTCCAGGCACAAGACATCAACATTGACAAGAAAGTCATCACTATCGCCGAGCCCATCAAGGCTGTAGGCGAGCATGTGGCTCAAGCTCGTCTTCACCGCGAGGTAAAAGCAGACATCAAACTGAACGTAGTTGCTGCTGAGTAAATGGTTTAACGGCTTGTTCGGGGAGGTTGCTATTTTCGTAACCCCTAACAGACAAGCACAAATACACAAACAACAATGAAAAAAGGAATTCATCCAGAGAACTACCGAATAGTAGTCTTCAAAGATATGTCTGACGGTACTCAGTTCTTTAGCCGCTCTACAGCTGCCACTAAGGACAGCATCGAGATTGACGGTGTGCAGTACCCGCTTATCAAACTAGAAATCTCCAACACCAGCCACCCGTTCTATACAGGTAAGGCGAAGTTGGTCGATACTGCCGGTCGTGTGGACAAGTTCATGTCGCGCTACGGCAATCGCAATCGCAAATAAGTTGGTTGAAACAGATAAGGGCGGAGCCGTGGCTTCGCCCTTATTGTACACCCACAATACCCGCTATCGTCAACCCTCTAAATCTGATATAGTATGTTTGCACCTATTGCTACCAAACCACTCTGGCGCGAACTGGGACGCCGCACGTTGGTTTCCCTGATTATCTTTGCCGCCTTGTCCATCGTGTTGTACGCGCTGGAATGGCTGTTCCCCGACCTGCACGGTAAATTGCTACAATGGCACGATGCCGCTTTCGTTGTGGGCATTCCCGCCAGTATAGTAGGAGTAGCTTATGTGCTGACTATCAAGAATCCGCAGAACTATACCGGCTTTTACGGGGGCATACTGATGGCGGTCCTGCTGGCGGTCCAGTTTCTACTGCAGGGCAACTACGACCTGGTCGTGCTCCAGCTGTGCGTGTTCGTTCCGTTTATGACCAAGTCTATTCTGTCGTGGAAGAAGGCCACCGCCACGTCTGCCGACGAGGCGTCTTCGGTATTCGTTCCGCAGTTCTTGGGTACACGGGCACTGGTGTGGACGCTGCTGAGTGCCCTGATCATCATGGTTGCCGATTATGCCCTGATAACCTGCTGTATACAGCATAACGGTTGGGTCGAACAAATCCTGCTCAAGCTATGCAGCGGCGTGATGATAGCCTCTTCCACGCTCGCCAATTTCTGGCTGATATACCGCAAAATAGATGCGTGGATATGGTGGGTTGTCTATAGCGCCAGCGGGATGGTCTTCTACATCCTCATCGGCAATATGTTCTCGCTCCTATTGTTTACCGTCTTCCTGCTGGTCAACGGCTCTGTGCTGGTGGCATGGCTACGTCTCCGCCGGCAGGCTATCAGCTAATCCATAACCCGATTTGTCTATGTATTCGCCTAAGAACAATACTCTTCTCCGCACCGACAAGGACACCGCCTTGTTGGATTTTCTGCTGCTCAAAATGGGCGGCATGACCCGCACAGCTATCAAACAGTTGCTGGGGCAGCGCCGTATCACCGTCAACGGTGCCGTACAGACACGCCACGATACACCGCTCCACGCAGGCGACCAAGTGGAGATTGTTTCCGGCAGGGGAAATATCGAGCTGAGACATCCGAAACTCACTATCGTTTATGAGGACGACGCCCTCATCGTGGTGAACAAGAAGCAGGGACTGCTAACCGTCCCTACCTATCCCGGCTCCACAGAGACAACGGCTTTCTCTATCCTCAAGAGCTATGTCCGCCGCCAGAACCAGCGCGCGGGGATTTATACCGTCCACCGCCTCGACCGAGACACGAGCGGACTGCTCGTCTTCGCCAAAACACCTGAGTTGCAGCAGTATATGCGCACCTACTGGCGTCAGCTTGTTACCAAGCGTACCTATATGGCGGTTGCCGAGGGTCTTTTCGCGCAGAAAGAGGGCAGGATCACCACTTGGCTCACAGAGGACAAGCGCAATGCCGTAGTCTATTCGTCGCCTGTGGACGACGGAGGCGACATCGCCGTTACAAACTACAAGGTCGTGCGTGAGAATCCGGAGAAAAACTGCTCCCTCATCGAGCTCAATCTCGAGACGGGGCGCACCAATCAGATTCGTGTCCATCTCGCTTCGCTCGGGCATCCCGTTATGGGCGACCGCAAGTACGGTCACGGAAACGAATTCTCACCCATCGACCGTCTCTGTCTGCACGCACGTGTGTTGGAGTTTATCCACCCGATGACCGAAAAGACCGTCCATTTTGAGACTCCCGTCCCCCGCGACTTCAACCGTCTGTTCCTCTGAGCAGATTGATGCCACTACCGCGCACCGTCTTCCCAAAATGTACGATTATTAAGTTTCTGCGCTACGAGTATATCCGTTAGCCATCCGCTACCCTTGCGCTACCTTCGCGCTACCCTTAGATTACCCCCAAAAATATACGATTATTAAGATTACCTATCGCGCGGGCAATCCGTCTTTTCCAGAAAACTGTCTCCGCAACAGCGGTGGATAGGCATTTATATAAACGCTTTATAAACCGTTCATAAACCGTTTATAAAGCGTTTATAAAAATACCACAACGGAACAATTTATCACAATAACGGGACCAGGTAGCGCGCCATCAGGTAGCCGACTGCAATCAGCCATACCCACAGCACAGCTGCCAATGCAAAGGGCTTGGCTCCCGCCTGCTTGAATTTCAGGAACGAGGTATCAGCCCCAAGCGCGGTCATTGCCATAGTGAGCAAGAACGTTGAGATGATATTCATCACGCGATTGAACGGCACCATGAACGTACCGGGCAGGTAGGCAATCATCAGACTGTTCACGCCAATCATCAGCAAGAACAGGAAAGCAAACCACGGAATAGTAATCTTGCTCCCCGTAGCGGCTGCGCTATTGCCTTGCGCTTTCCGCGCCGAGCGGGACAAAGCCCACGACATAACAAGCAGGACGAACACCAAGAGAATAACGCGCACCATCTTGACAATAAGCGCGGTAGATGCTATATAGTCGCTTGCCATAGCATTACCTGCACCTACCACGTGCGCCACCTCGTGAAGGGTTGCGCCTGTATAGATACCTACTTGCTGCTCATCCAACCCTACCATCAAGCCTGCGCGGTAGGCGATTGGGTATGCAAACATCGCAAGCGTACCGAAGATGACCACTGTCGATACCGCTACAGCCGTCTTGTGGCTCTCGGATTTGATGACAGCCTCAGCGCCAAGTACGGCCGCCGCGCCGCATATCGAGCTGCCGGTAGCAGTAAGCAATGCCGTATCACTGTCCATCTTCATCCATCTCCCGAGCCATATACCGAGGAAGATAGTGCTTACCACAATGATGATATCCACTACCACGGCAGGCAATCCGACGGCCGCTATGTCTTGGAACGTCAAACGGAAGCCGTACAAGACAATACCTGTACGCAACAAGGTCTTGGAGCATATTTTCATTCCTGGTGCCCAAGCAGAAGGCATGTGCGCACGTGCAGGCAGGTTGGCATACACCATACCCAACAAGATGCCCACTATCAGCGAGGAGAACGATAACGCCTTAACAGCCGGAATCTCTGCTATCAACCACGCGGCTACAGAGAGCAGAGCGATAAACAAAATACCGAAACAAGTTTCTTTCTTCATATATGCAATTTACTCATTAACTATCTACATGCCGGATTATATAGTAAGGCACATCCAACGCCTGTATCTCTTGTTCATAGCGTAGGAACAGTTCCCCTCGGATATCGTCTCCGCCATTCTCACGCACAGGGTCAGCCACCCACGGTAAATCGGGGTAAAGCAGGAGGTACACATCCATCTTATAGCGTTGCATTGCCTCCAACAGCCACGCAGGTGCAGCACCGTACTTATAGTCAAACCATACGCGCGTAACGATCAACTCTGTATCAAAGAAATACTTGGCGTTTGTATTCTCTTGCGCTATCTGTTCCAATTGCGCTATCTGATAGCGCGCAATAGCGCATACATCGTCGTAGGTGTACGCAGCCGGCGCCAAGCGCGCCACATAGTCGCGCGCATACTCGGACACATATACTCCATCGTAACGCCGCGCAAGATAGTGCGCCAAAGTGGATTTACCCGTTGACTCCGGACCAATAATACCTACCCGATACATAGAAAAGAAAACTTTAACGCGTCAGCATAAGTTTGATATTGATACCTACATTGTCCGACTTGACGGGATAAGACGACGAGATAAGCGGAGTTGTTCCCTGATGATCGTAGAATAATTGAAGATTAATCTTCTGCGAAAGCACGTAGTCGGCGCTTATTTTGATAGCAAACACCTTGTTTCCGCTTGAGGCTTGCGTGATATTCTCCTCCACCTTACGGAGCAAAGTCTTGATATCCTTGTACGATACATCGACATTCAGCTTGAGGTCGTTGCTCACTCGCTTCTGCCTACCGTCTTTCTTCTTCGTAATGAAGTTCAGGTTCTTTATCGTATATCCTGCGCCAATGACGAACTCGTTGGTATGTCCCTCTGTTAATTGCACGCTGGTGACATTCAGAGCCAAGTTGCGTTGCTTGCGGTATTCGAACTTGCACGACAGCGAATTGTTCATCGACATATTCAGACCTATCAGCGGAGAGAACGCCTCCGTCAGTGACACATTGGCGATATCGTATGCCGACGAAGGTATAGGCATGTCGGTAGCCACATCACGCACGAAGCCGACCATCTTGTCGTTCTGCCCATCCAACGGTACCCATGTCGAATAGCTGCCGAAGCTTCCTATTGAGTACTTGCAAGTGTAGGCGTGGGTAAGGGTTACTGAGCGGAAATGGTCGCGCATCCACGGCAGTTTGCCCAAGCCGTCGTAGGTAACAGACCAGTTGGGCAGTATTTTAAGGATACCTAGGAAGGGATTGAGGCTCATCGTATTGGCATTACGCCCTGTGTAAGCGGAAAGGAAAGCAGGCACGAGCACATCGGCAGAGTTCCTTGCTACCGCTCCGTTGGCGGCATTATACGCTTGTCCGCCCGGCAACTTGCCCGCCATAAAGCCGGTAGTAGGATACAGCACACCGTCGTATTGCGATTGTACACGCTGGCGGAAGATATCCAGATTCTCTACAAAACGGTCGTATGTAGCATTGGCAAAGTTCTCTTCCTGCGAACCGACACGGGCAAAAGCGCTACCTATAGCCACCTGCGTGATATTAAACGACCCTGTCATATTCTCCTGCAAACGGTCGTATGAATAGATGATAGAGGTGGAGTTCGCCATATAACGCTTGCCGTTGACTTGTATTTTCAATCCCGGTAGGGGCTCCAAAGTAAGCTTGATGTCGAAATCACTTGTATATGCCCTTGTGGCAGGTTGCACTACACTCGTATCACCCGACAGCCAACCGTTCTCTTTCGCCTTGCTAACAAAGTCGGAGGGGATAAATCCAAAAGCAAAATCAAAGCCCGGAGCATAGAGACCGTTCGTTTTACGCTGCCCCATAAAGCCCGCTTCGGGAGAGAACCCGGGGACGGTCATGGAGTTAGTCCTGCGGTATGTAACCTGCACGCGGCGGAACATCGTTCCGACATACGCAAACATGTCGCCCGCAACCTGTGCAGGAGTGCGCGTATTGGGGTCTTTGGTTGTGATGGTAACCACCATTGCCTCGCAGTCAGCCTTGGGCGTGATGCTTACTTTGGTATTGCCTGCCGGCTTGAAGCTAACGGGAACACGGCGACCAGCCGTATCGGTAGTAACCACCAGCAATGTTTCAGAATTCAGACGGTGTGCTATCTCTATGGTCTTACCTTTCTCTGCCTGTACGGTCTCCGTGTATGTCTTCGGCTTAAAGGGACGGCGGTTGCTCTGACGGCGTGAGTAGAGTTGGGTTATCTGTTTCCAATACTTCGACTTACCGTAGAGCGTCTCAAAGTTGATTCCCCCGTCCACTTGCCACGACTGGAGCGACGACACCGTATTGCCGAGGTCTGTCTCCGTGGAAGTGGACTGCGCGGTACGCGCCCAGTTGTAGGTAGCATTGTAGGACGCGTTGGCAGACAAGGCTTCTAAATAAGGAATACGGTTGAAAGGCACGTTCCAACTGGCGGTGAAAACTTGCTGATACGTATATGGAGAACCCCATTTGGCAAGACTGCGTTGGATAGTATCTCGCCAAGCCTCGTAGTAATCGTTGGTGAAGGCATAGTCTCGCAATATCTCGGGAGCGTAATACCCTTCGTCTATCGTCGCGTTCATGGCCGACTGGAAACTGAACTTCATGTTCTTGGTTAGGTCATATTTGAAGTCAAAGTTGCGGTCCCATGTGAAATCCTTCGAGAAAGTCAGGTCCATATTATTGATAGACTCTGACGACAGATCGCGCATCTTCATGTGTGAGAACGTGCGGTGCATATTCGTAGAGAACGCCAACGACTGAGGAAGATAATAGAAGTTCAGCTCTTTGAGGAACTTTATCTTGCTTACCTTCTGCACATTCTTAAACGGTTCCCACGGCTTGGGATTAAACGAGTATGCGTAATTAAACGAACCCTTGTGGTCAGTCGTTACGTTACGTTCCATTTCCGGTGTATGCTCGTTCTGCTTGTTGTAGGAAGCCGAAATAGAGAAGTTGGCGGGGTCGTAGAACATGTCGCGTTTCTTCGACTTTATGTTTACCTTCATGTTCGTAACAGAGAAGGAGGTAGATTCCTGTACCGTATTCGACATCTGCCTTATGGAGTCCCGTTCCTCCTTCGTCTCGTAGGTATCCAGATTGTCTTTGAGCTTGATATCCGTGTCCAAGGGGTCGTAATCCGGCGAAAGAGTCTCGTTGGAATAAGAGACATACAGCGGCATCTGAATCTTTGCCTTCTCGGGGAACAAACGTCCGGCTTCCAAGGCAGCGCTAACAGATATCTGGTATATGTTGTCCATGTTTCGGTCTAACACATTCGACTCAATGGAACCATAGCCGGCTGTCTCCAGCCGCCCTGCCACATTCAGTTGGGCAATATCGCTGACGGACAGAGCTGCGTTCGCCATTGCCGCCACGCCGCCTTGCTCATTGAACTCGCTAAGCCGCAGCTCGTTAACCCACACCTCGCCCGTTGCCTCATGCGTACCTGTATTGCGGATACCTATCATAATACATTCCACATCCTCCAACGTGGGGTTACCCAGCACGGTAATCTTATTTTGCGGCTTGCCGCTCTGGTCGTCGTACACCACGTACGGTACGGTATTTCCCACATCCGTGTTGCCGGCTCGCTTAGCCTTGTTGCGTGCCACCTTGGCATCTGTCAGAACCGAGAACGGAAAATCGAACATATTATCCGCTGGCCATACTTGCATCCTGTCGTTCTCATTATCATTGTTGTACAACCCTGCGGGAGTGAGCCGTAAAGGAATCTCGTATTCGTAGTAATTGTTTTTAAGATCCGTACCTAAGCGTACAAAACAGCTCAAGTCACCGTCTTTAAGGTCGGGGTCAGCTGTCATCTGCTCAGCGTGGACGAACATTTGCAACTTCTTGTAGTTGCGCATATCATATCCCGTATTCTTATATACCGCCCGCGCATCCTTCGGACTCAGATTGGATACACGCAACACCATAGCCTGCTCGTTCTGCGCTATCAGCTGTGCTTGCCCGGGGTCGGTTTGCCGACTGATGCCGGGAGGCAACACGTAGTTAATCGGTGTGCGGGTTGAATTCTCCTCGATATTCACCGCTTGCATATCCATCTGCGCGCCGGTATTTACTGCTGCCCCCAAGGGATAAAGGTCCTTGGTATAGTTACGCCATTCGCCACGTACCAAATCCAACGTAGCAAGGCGCAGGTGCGTCTCGTGCTTACACCCCGTCAGGTAGATACGCATAAAGCGGATAGACTTGAAATTGCGTATTGAACCCACGGTTTTCACATCCGCACTGTCCCCGCGAAGAGGGATTTTGAATTGATACCACGTTACATCTTGTGTCGAGCCATCTCGCAGGTTGACTTTCGCTACTTTCTTCTCTGTGATATGCTGACGTCCCACCTCCATCATATCAGGACGAAGAAGCACCCTGTATTGGTAATACTTCTCGTACTCACTCAGCGTATTATCTCCGTTGATATCCTCTATATCCGGCTGCAAGGTAGAAGCTGTGCCGTAGCTCTCCGTCTGCGACTCCGTATCCGGAGAGTTGCCCTCCGTACCGTTGTAATGCTTATACCGTTGCAAAGTAGGCATCTCCTGATCATCATAGTCTGAGCCACGATAGTAATGGTAATTATCTCCCGCGGGGTCATTAAACGGTGAGAACGGATCTGCCTCGTAGGCAGCAATCACGTCAGGCTGCAGTTTTGCACGCAAAGCGTCGATATACTCCTGATATGGTCTCCTGCCGTTGTAGGTAAACAGATATTCGTCCGCTGTACTCAGTCCGTTGAGTCCCACATCTTGCCGTGCGCGTGCCCCTGTCTCGTTGGAGAACGCCGTTACCGTTGATGTAGTCTTCGGGACACGTCCCCACGCCGTAGAGTCGATACGCCCTGCATCTTGATCAGAGATAGGCAAGCCGTGCTCGAACGATTTCTTTCCGTCACGAAGTATATCCTCCGATATATCTCCCAGGTTGATATACATTTCCCCCTCATAACCGTCGGGATTGGTTAGAGCCGGGTCCATCAACCAGAACTCTATATACTCGATATTCGACTTTTCGAAGTCCGTATTGTCCAGCTTACGCATCATACCGCCCCAGCGTTTCTCGGGGTTAGTAAGCTTACCGTCGGTGCCTACCTCATCCGCCACAATATTATACGGACCGCGTTCTTCGGGATAGAAACTGAGGTTCAGGACACTCAATTTGGTATCCTCATTTGCTACTTGGTCTTTGTTGGGATATATCTCCTGTTCATACACGATACGTGTACGGTGGTCAGACATCGCCGACACATCGTCACGTATATGTTGCGGTGTATTTCTCTGCGGGTAACCAAAGATAGGATCAACCGCATACCATGCCAGTAAAGCGCGGTTCTTTCCGTATTCTATATCGTTGCTCCGCTTCGACTCCTCAAACGGACTCGGCGTAGAAGCCAAAAACCAATAGCTCGGATAGTGGACATCTATATTTGTCGTTGTTGATTCAAAGTCGTCTATATACGCCGTCCCTACTGAACCCACATCCCTGGTATGCCCTGGGATCAAGTGAGCAAACTCGGCATTGATCTGGAACGTAGAAGGTTGCGTAGCGGTAATCCACGGTATCTTGTCGATTGCATTAGTCAACCATTGGATATCCGTCTTCCAGCTACCGTTGACGCCCCATATAGTATTGGCAAGCGGTTCGCTACCGGAGTTGACCTTCGTAGTAAGCGGACGTTCGCGCAAGTGCATGATAGTTCCTCCGATCACCAAATCCGGCGTAAACTCATATTCCAGATGCGCCCCGAAGAGGCTCTTGCGTTGCATAGAGAACGTAGATTGATTCTCCAACTTTACATCTACGTTCGTGCCCGACTCCAAGATAGACTGGTTTAGGATGGTTACCGTTCCCATGGTATAGTCCACCGTATAATCCACATTCTCTATTAACGTGGCGCCACCTGCGGTTACGGTTACACTACCTCTCGGCACATTCATGGCATTGAGGCGAATCTCGCTGCCGCTTGTTCCCTTGAACTTACCTGTCAGGTAGAACTTATTTTTCTCCGACAACTCCTGCGCCATAACCAACGTAGAGTCATACAGTTCTTGAAACACATACTTGTCGGCAATAGCATCATTAGCAATCGCCTTCCGCAAATGGCTGCCAAACGGCTCCAAAACGGGAAAGATGATGCGCCCGTTGCTTGAATAGACGGTCAGACCCTCTATGTAGTCGAACTTGCCGTCCGGATAGGAATTATTCTTGCTATCCAAGCGGTCCAAATTCATCACACGCAGCAGTTGTTTTCCCTTAATAGCCCCTTCGGTCAAATACTGCACCTCCGTACCTATGGAGTCGTTACGATACGAGACATACAGCTCAAACTTATCCGAAGAGATAGAGGTAGCCCCCAAGGAATAGATATTCTTCATCATCAAGTCCCACGTACCCCTATTCTTGCGAGAGGGAGCATTGGACGTACTCTTCAGCAGTTTCAGTATCAGCGCATTAGGCGCGCGCAGATCCTCATTGGCATCGGTTGAGAACTCACCCACCTGATAGACCTTCCCCGCATAAGTGTATTCATACGCCACCGCCAGAACCTCATCTTGGTTGAGCGCCGACTTAAGCGATATGTATCCCAAAGCTGCGTTGAGCGTATACTCGCTCGACGACAGCAAACGCGCCGACTCCACTTTCTCGAAATCGTCCCCGCCTTCCAACTGCTTATAATCCTGCAAGACGGAGCTTGTCTGCTGGATATCCCGCACATTGGGCAGTTGGCGTATATCGTCGTACAAGTCGTTTGTCTTGTTGTCCGGCACTATTTGCACCGCAGAAGTCCAGTTCGGGTTGGATATATGCGCATTCTCCTCCGCCAAATCGGCAAAAGCAATAATATTACGCGCCTGATCGTAATTGCCGCGCTTATTCGTCACCCAAACCTCTATCTTATTGATAGTCACGCCGCTGGCAATATAAGGAACCGTCTGCATCGCGTCCTCATACTTGTCGCGGAAGAAATAGCCCAAGAAGAAGTGGCGGTTCTCGTCATACGCATCACCTGGCACCTCAAAACGTGTCATCTGCGCACCGCCTTTCGAACTGACGGTTTGGCTCTCGGAGTTTTGCTGGCTAACCAATGCCTGTATCTTGAGTTTACCGAATTTCAGGTTGGTCTTAATACCGAACAAAGCCTGGCTGCCGCGGATAAGGCTGGAATTCAGATCCATCGTTACATTACCCGCCTCTATTGATTGGATAATATCATCTTCCTGCCCTTTGTACGCCAACTTGAGGTTTTGCTGGTCAAACGCGAAACTGGCTTCCGTATTGTAACTCATATTGAAGTTCAGCTTTTCCCCAACCTTTCCGTTGACACTCACCTGTATTTTCTCGTCGAAATCGAAGATGTTATTGTTGCGCGAACGCTCTGTAAGACTCGGATTGGCTATATACTGGTGCTTAAAGCCAAAGAGCAACTCCGCAGAACCCTGCATCTTCAGTTGTACGCCGCCGGGACCGAACACCTTGTCCGCAGGACCGATATTGAATTTCATATCGGTTATATCGAACTTCTTCTCATTATTATGCTCAACCTCCCCTATTTTCTGCTGCCAATAGCGATGCATCTGCTGTTGTTCGGAGTACGCGCTGTATTCTTGCCCGTTCATCAGATAGGGCGTAGCTATATCCACATCGCCAATCTTGGTGTGGATGATATAGTAGCCGGTAGCGGGCTGATATTCCACTTCCGTGGTTATGTTGGACGGGGTTTGCAAATCCAAACCGCTTCGAGGTCTCATCAGACTCTCATAGGACTCTGCTCCTATTTGCTCGGGTTGCACAGGAGCCCACACAGCCGAGTCGGAAAGCACCACAGGTTTCTGCTCCGATACCGCCGCAGAAACAGCATTATCGTCCGGCGTATCTGCCGCAGGAGCAGACTCTTGTTGCTCTGCCGCGCGACGTGCCGCCTCCGCAGCCATACGCCTGTCATTACGCAAGCTCGGCACCAAGGGCTGGCGAGCCTGTGCCCATCCGAGAACGGGCATCACACAAAGCAATATGTACGCCAATCGTTTCAGAAGGCTTACAGCATTTTGAGGGCTTGCTTAATCACTTGCTCCACAGAGAGTGCGGGAGCGTCTTTCAGAATCTTATCCACCACCTTGCCGCTGGCTGCTGCGGGGAAACCAAGCATAGTAAGCGCACTTACCGACTCGGTTTTCACCTCGCTGTCCGCGCCGCCAAAGTCGCCTGCCACAGGCAATTCGGTAGCGTCCTCGCCCAGTTCTATTTTCAGCACCTTGTCTTTCAGATCCACTATCACACGTTGTGCCGTCTTAGGTCCGAGTCCCTTGACTTGCGCCAACGCCTTGGCATTGCCGGTAGCGATTATCTGGCGTATCTCAGCAGCCGAAAAAGCCGACAAAATCATACGTGCCGTATTGGCTCCGATACCGCTTACAGTCATCAGCATCACAAAAAGAGAGCGCTCCCCTTGCACTACAAACCCAAAAAGGTCGTGGGTATCTTCGCGAATAATCTCTGCGGTATAGAGTTTCACTTCTTGCCACTCTTTTCCCGCCAATAACGAGTAAGTCGGCAATGCTATTTTCACCTCGTAGCCCACTCCCGCCGCCTCTATAACTGCGACCGCCGGATTCAGCTCCGCTAATTGTCCTTTGATGTATTCTATCATAACCGGTATCTACTTATACACAATAACGCGCAAAGGTACGAAAAAAACTTGAATTAAAAAAGACCTGCGCACATTCTGTCCTATTTTTTGCTTGCAAGGCGTGCTTAATCCCGATTTTTCTGCAATTTGGCAAGGCAGTCTTTGCCTATATCACGCATTATTCGTAATTTTGCATGAAAATAAATTGGGATTTTATGGCACGTACAGAAATATCCACGATGGGCGAATTCGGTCTCATCAAGCATCTGACGGAGAAAATACAGCTTCGCCAACCCTCTACAACAAAGGGTATCGGCGATGATGCGGCAGTTATGAATTTCGGGAAGCAACAGGTGTTGATGACCACCGATTTACTGCTGGAAGGTATCCATTTCAACCTCGAATATGTGCCGCTCAAGCACCTCGGCTACAAGGCGGCGGTAGTCAATTTCTCCGACATCTACGCCATGAATGCCACCCCGACCCAAATCACAGTTTCTCTGGGTATTAGCAAGCGCTTCTCCGTAGAAGACTTGGAGGAGTTGTATGCGGGGATCCGTTTGGCTTGCGAGCGCTACAATGTGGACCTGGTAGGCGGAGATACTTCGGCTTCCATGACGGGCTTGACAATCTCTATCACCTGTCTCGGTACTGCCGCCAAGGAGGATATTGTATATCGCAACGGTGCCAAACTAAACGACCTCATCTGCGTCTCCGGCAACTTGGGTACCGCCTATATGGGGCTGCAACTCTTGGAGCGCGAGCGGCTGGTGGTGAGCTCTAACGACAAGGCTACACCCGCTTTTGAAGGACGCGAGTACCTGCTCGAGCGGCAACTCAAACCGGAGGCGCGACGCGACATTATTGCCGCGATGAAGAAAGTGGGTATCCGCCCTACCGCGATGATGGATATTTCGGACGGTTTGTCTTCCGAGTTGATGCACATCTGTACGCAGTCGGGAGTGGGCTGCGCCGTATATGAAGACAAACTGCCCATCGACTACCAAGCCGCAGCATTGGCTGACGAGATGAATCTCAATATCGTAACCTGCGCACTCAACGGAGGCGAGGATTACGAATTGCTATTCACTTGTTCTTTAGACGACTACGAAAAGCTGATTCCTATAGAGGACATCTATATTGTGGGGCACATTACCAAGCCCGAATACGGGATGAACCTAATCGGGCGCAATGGTGAAGAACTGGCACTAAAAGCACAAGGTTGGAACGCCTTTACGCTGCAATAGTTTTATTTTGGCGGTAGATAAGCGGTAGTTGAGCGGTTAAAAAATGGCGGACACAGCCTGCAAATCGGGCACACAAATATCTGTATAGTCGCGCACCTCATCGGGTATGGGCTCATTGTTGTGCAGATAGATGCAACGCATTCCAGCCCTCCAGCCGAATTGCATATCCGAAAGGCTGTCGCCAATCATAAGGCTTCGCGTGAACTCCACCTCAGGATAATCGCGTTTCGCCTGCAGAGCCATGCCAATAGCGGGTTTGCGGTTTGGACTATCGGCAGATACCAAATCGGGGCACACATAGACGCGGTCTATTTTGCCGCCGGCGTTCTCAATATCCACTATCATTTTGCCGTGAATTTCTGCCGCATCCTGCATGGAAAACAAGCCCTTGCCGATACCCTGCTGATTGCTGACAACAAAGGTGCGCAAGTAGCGTCGTGAGAGCGCGGCAACGGCTTCCAAAGCCCCTTTTTGCCACTCCCACATAGAGAGATTGCAGACATATCCGCCTTCTATACGGCGGTTGAGCACGCCGTCTCTGTCCAAGAACAGGAATTGCTCAGCAGGAAAAAGTCCGATAAACTCTCTTTGCGCACGATAATAGTCTTCCGGCACGCCGATGTCAATAAAATAGTTGTCGAACACCATGCCGTACATCCGCGCAGTCTGCACCATAGTTTGCAGCACTTCTTTCTCAAAGGAAAATTTAGTCGGCAGGTCAAGCGACTGCAACCACGCTTTGCGTATAGCGTAGATGCCGCCGTTTATCAGCCCCGCACCCGCACTCTCTGCCTTTTCCGAGAAGCCGGTTATTCGGTTTTGGTCCTTGTCCAGCCGCACAGAGCCGTAGCGGGCGGTATCCGCCACGCTGCGCAACGCCACGGAGATATCCCGCTCTTGCGCCGAATGGAAACGGCAAAAAGCCTCCCCATTGATGTCGAACAGCGTATCAGCATTCAGCACAAGGAAGTTGTCGCCATCCACAAAACGCATAGCTGCCTTGATTGCACCGCCGGTCCACAGAGGCTGTTCCTCGCGCGAATACGAGATGCGCAGCGAACGATACGTTGCTCCGAAATAGTTTTCTACCACCTCATACAGGTAGCCGGTTGCCAGAATAATATGCTCTGCCCCGGCTTGCTCTAAGCGGTCCAAAAGATAGGTCAGGAACGGTCTGCCGCTTACCGGCGCCATAGGCTTGGGCACATTCCCGAGCACGTGGCTAAGGCGGGTGCCGAATCCCCCTGCCAGAATAACAATTTCTTTGAACATAGCCTATTTCTCCCGCGGGAATATACGCGATTCTACTATCTCGCAGATAATATGCCCCAACATGATATGCGATTCCTGAATGCGGGGCGTATCCGTAGAAGGCACGTTGAGCAGATAATCAGCCAAGGCGCGCATCTCGCCGCCTGTTTGTCCGGTTAGCGCCACGGTAGTAACCTGCAACTTACGCGCCGCCCGAAAGGCATTGAGGATATTCTGCGAGTTGCCGGAAGTGGAGAGACCAATCAGCACGTCTCCTGCGTGGCAAACGCCGTCTATCATACGCGCATAAACTTTGTCGTAGCCGTAGTCGTTCGCTACTGCCGTAAGATACGAAGTGTTGCAATGCAAAGCCTCTGAGTTGAGAGGCGGGCGGTCGTAATAAAAGCGCCCCGAGAGCTCCGCAGCAAGATGCTGAGCATCGGCGGCACTGCCGCCGTTGCCGCACCAGAGCACCCTGTGTCCTGACTGCAAAGCGTTTACGATAGTGTCTGCTACCTGCCCGATAGTCTCCAGCAATCGGTTGTCCTCCAAAATTGCCTGCTTGGCGGCAATGCTGTTTGTAATTGATTTTTGAATTATATTGTCCATGTCTTTAATCCTTCCTGTGTAAATTCGTACCGTTTGGCTTGTCCGGCGAACTGCTTGCGCAAGACTTTCTCTACATTGTAGCGGCTTGTATCGGGGCAATAGAAGAACATAAATCCTCCGCCGCCTGCGCCGCTTACCTTGCCGCCGGTAGCTCCTGCGCCGATAGCGGCATTGTAGATATTCTCTAATAGCGAGTTGGAAATATCCCTGGCTGTCTTTTTCTTTTCTTCCCATCCTACCTCCAGCAATTCGCCGATGCCGTCGATATCTCCGCGCAACAGAGTTTCTTTCATCTGCGCCGCTTGTTGCTTCAACCGGTGCATTGCCTCAATAGACGTTGTATTGTTCGCTTTTACGTTACTAATCTGTCCCTCGATGATTTTGGCGCTGACGTGACTTGTCTCGGTATAGTAAAGCAACAGGTTGTGCGCCAGTTCGTCCTGATAGCGTTGATGTATGCGCAGAGGATTGACTATCACCTTGTCGTCGGGCAAGAACTCCATATAGTTGAAGCCGCCGAAGGTAGCTGCATACTGGTCTTGTTTGCCTCCCGCCATGCCTAAGTCAATGCGCTCTATCTCATAGGCGAGACGCGCTATATCGTACTCACCAAGCGGGAGTTTCAACCATTCGGCGAAGGCACCTAATATACTGACCACCAGCGTACTGCTTGTACCGAGTCCGCTGCCTTTGGGCGAATCGACATGGCTCGTAATCTTGAACGACAACGGTTTTTGAGTAAAACTGCGCACAACCCTGTTATACACCCCTTTTGCCAGTACGAAGAAGCCGTCCGTATCCAACGCTTCCGCACTGTCGTAGGTCTCTTCTAAAGAGACATCCGGCGAAGAGAATACTATTTTTCCGTTCGACAGCGGTTCGATAGTCGTATAGGCGTACAACGAGATAGTGGCATTCAGGATAGCCCCTCCGAACATATCCGAATAGGGCGACACGTCTGTTCCTCCCCCTGCCAATCCTAAGCGTAATGGTGCTTTACTACGAATAATCATAAATCAGTTCTCCGTTTGCAATATTGCTTCGGTCATGCGTGACCAAGCGTATTTTTGTTTCTCTTTGCGTATGTTCTCATCAAAAAACGCGGTAGCTTCTTTCTCGCAGAAATCCACCAAGGCATCGGCTATAGCTTGCGGCTCCACCGCCGTTACATAGCCCACTTTGCCGTCGGGTACTATCTCCGCCAGCCCGCCAACGTTGGTTACGAGCATAGGCTTGCAAAAATGGTATGCCACCTGTGTTACGCCGCTCTGCGTGGCAGACTTGTAGGGTTGCACCACCATATCGGCAGCAGAGAAATAAAGCCGTACTTGGTCGTTGGCGATAAAACGGGTATGCCAAACTATTCTTCCCACCAAGCCAAGTTCTTTCTCCAACTGCGCATATTGTTCGGCGTTGTTGTAGAACTCTCCAGCCACCAGCAGACGGACGGGCTGTTGCTCTAATCGCTTGTCAGCAAAGGCGCGCATCAACAGGTCGAGTCCCTTGTAGTCGCGGATGAAACCAAAGAACAAGAGATAGCGCATATCCTGCTCAAGCCCCAGTTGTTTCTTGGCTTCGTCTTGCGGAACAGGTGTACCGAAATTGTCGTAGAGCGGGTGCGGACAAAGCGTAACAGTCTGTCCGACGGGCGACATAAAGCGCATGGCGTCTGCTCGGACGCTATCGGACATGGCAACGAAATGATGGACACTGCGCATAAAATAGCGTATCAAGTATTTGTCCCACCAGTGCGGCTCATGGGGTATCACATTATCCAATACCGACACCACCCGCACACCTGCACGGCGGACGATACGCGCTATTGTGCCCAAACAAGGTGCCATCAATGGTATCCAGAACTTAACAATAAGTACATCCGCTTTTTTCTGTCGTATCAAGCGTCCTGTGCGCCACCACGAGAACGGGTGGACCGAATTCATCACCCGCGTAATTTTCAGGTCTGCAGGCTGCGGGTCTGACGAATACTGCGTCTCGCCCGGGAATAGAAAATCAGGGTATTGCATGGTGAAGGTCAGAATTTCCACCTCGTGTCCCTCTGCAATCAGTTGACGCGCCAAGCGTTCGTTGAACGTAGCCAATCCGCCGCGATAGGGCCAAGCCGTGCCTAAGATGATAATACGCATGTGTTAATCTATTCTTGGTATAAAACGTTTCAATCGCTAAAAGAGCGAGAGTTGCGCCTCTTTGGGAGGCTCGGGGGTCTTTTTCTCATGGGCAACCCGATGCTGCTCGATGTATTCACGCGTGGGTTGCGCACAGTTCTTCATTACCCAATCGAGGTACGAGGGTTCGAGGGATTGCACCTGCCAAACGGTCTTGCCCCGGTATTTGCCTTGCGCAAAGACAGGCAGTCCGTCTTTGAGGGTCAGAAACCCGTCGAACGAGACAAAGCCGAACTCAGGACGGCATATCTCCTCATCCACGACGCGCTTTCTTTTCTGCGCTTTCAACACGGCTTTCGTCTCCTGCTGTGCTTTGAATACCGCTATCGTTGCCCGTACATCCGCGAGGGAGTTGTGGGCGTCCTCGAAGTCGTACCCGTAGTAGCGGCGGTAAACATCCCCCAACCTGCGCGAAGTGCGCGCTACCTCTATGGTGTAGGCATCGTAGAGCGTCTTGCCCGTCAAGTCCAGCGGCAGGTGCTCACGCAGGAGGTTGTAGTAGAGAATACGTATATCGAAACCGTTGCCGTTGTAAGAAAGCAGGTCGCATCCCTTGATACACTTTACCAATTGAAGATAGACCTTTGCAAGAGAGACGCCCTCGCTCTCCAATTTCTCTGCGGATATATGGTGCACCGCCTCCGCCGCGGGGTCGATGGTGTATGGTCCGGAGGGCTTGATATACCAGTCGTGCGCCTCTATCTCCTCAAAAGTCTCCGCATCGAACTTCACCAGCGAGAGCTGGATAATCCAGTCCCGCTGCACATCCAGTCCTGTGGTCTCTGTATC
This sequence comes from Paludibacteraceae bacterium, assembly GCA_051870995.1. GTDB lineage: Bacteria > Bacteroidota > Bacteroidia > Bacteroidales > Paludibacteraceae > Colicola. The sequence goes on from JBJECK010000038.1 coordinate 41,320, forward strand.
AAAGCAAACGATATGTTTTGTCATACGATAATTTTACAATTTGACTATTGGCATCAGCTCTATTCTACGTACAAGACCAGTCCTTTCAGATATTCCCCTTCGGGGTGGTATATGTTTATCGGGTGATCTTGCGGCTGGTGGAGTTGGTGGAGTATGCGCACTCTGCGCCCCACCTGTGCGGCGGCGGAAAAGACCGCCAGTCGGAACATCTGCTTGTCTATCGCTTGCGAACAAGAGAACGTAAACAAAATGCCTCCCGGACGTATCTGTTCGATGGCTTTGGCGTTGATACGTTGGTAGCCTCGGAGTGCGTTTTTGACCGCGTCACGATGTTTGGCAAAAGCGGGCGGGTCTAAGATTATCAGGTCGTAGGGTCGTTCGCCGTCAGCGGCTTTTGTCTCACGGCACTTACAATCTAAGAAAGCAAATGCCTCTTCGGCGTAGGCGTGGTGGTTCGCCGCATCGGGGAAGTTGCGCGCCACGTTGGCATTCACCAACGCCACAGCCTTCTCCGACACGTCCACTGAGTCCACCGTCCGTGCACCGCCGCGCAGCGCATAGAGCGAAAAACCGCCCGTGTAGCAGAACATGTTGAGTACATCCTTGCCGTGGGCGTAACGCTCCACGAGGGCACGGTTCTCGCGCTGGTCGATGAAAAAGCCCGTCTTCTGTCCCCGCAGCCAGTCAATACGGAAGGACAAGCCGTTCTCTATTGCCCAACACTCGTCCTGGGTCGGTTCACCCACGAGGTAGCCGGTCTTCTCTCCCTCGAGTGCAGCCTTGAAAGGCAAGGTATCGTCGGATTTGTAATACACGCGCTCTACCTGCGGCACCACAGCTACTATCGTATCGGCTATCTCTTGTCTATGGAGGTGCATACCGACGGAATGCGCCTGCACTACCGCCGTATCGGCATAGACATCCACCACCAAGCCGGGCAGAAAGTCTCCCTCGCCGTGCACAAGGCGGAAGGTGTTGTTTTCCACTTTGCCTTCGATCTGTACCAATCCGAGGGATTGGCGCAGACGGTAAGCCGCAGCGATGCGCGTGTGCCAGAAGTCGTCAGGGAGCCAATCGGTACGGAACTCCAGAATGCGTACGGCGATGCTGCCGATTTGGTAGTGTCCTACGCCGAGGGCGATGCCGCTGCTGCTCTCCACACGTACCAAGTCGCCTTCCTGCAGCGTGTCGAACAGATAGTCTCTATCCAACACAATGCGTGCGACCGCACCGGAGAACACCCACGGATGGAAACGCAGGAGGGAGTCTTCTTTACGGGGTTTGAGTATAATTGTATTCACGATGTATTTGACTATTTGACAATTTACTATTGGACTATTGGTGCAACAGGAGACCTAAAAACGAGATATTAACTGTTAACTATTCACTGTCTCCACGCCGCGTGTCAGGTCGTGGTAGGCATGGAGCGAGAGGTTGTCACTGACATATTTGAGTGCGCGGAGGCGGGTAAATCCCATGGCGGCTATGAATGCGAGTTCCATATCGAAGACACAGTCGCGGTAGGGGGATTGGAGCACGAAATCGGTGTTGGTGTAGCACTTGGCGCGGAGGATGCCCTCGCAAGGAGTGCCCGCAGAGAGGGGCAAAGCGGGCTCGGGATACGAGACGTTGGGATGGTGGAGCGCCGCCTCGGTGACCTCGACGAGCGTTCCGATACTGAAATTGGCGCTGCCGGCGTATCCGATATTGAGCAACGCAGCATCGCGGGGGATGTCACGCAGCGCACGCAGGATATTGACGGCACCCACACCCGTCACCAATACTTCGCATGCCGCCAACTCATCGGCAATGCCGAGACGCTCGCCTGTTTGCCGAATGAGGTCGCGCTCGCCCTCTTCCGCTATGACAATATATTTCTTCATCCGTTCTTCCTAATTTTACGGGTGCAAAGATACATCAAGAAACGGAGATATGCAAACTTTTTTTTATTTGGCTACCGGAGTATTAACTATATTGCCCATTGGCACGGCGGAGGGGAAATGGCAAACAAGGGATAGCAAGATGCTTTTATTGAGCCTTTTTTTCAGATACGCAAAAAGCCAAAAAACGCCCGATAAAGCCCCAAAAAGGAACAAATGGTAGGTAAAAGCAGGAAACGGATTATATACCGAAGCCCAAACTTACACTAATGCCATGCAAGTCATGTGGCTCAAAATAGGAGGCTGTTGCATACATATACTGATAGAATACACCCAGCGTAACTACGTGTTTATTACCAAAGCTGAAGTCAAATCCCGCTCTTACGATATGAAGATGCTGTATCTTTTCCGTTTCGATGGTACCTATCCCATAATGATATACAACGCGAGGAGTAATGTAAACCGCCTTTCCCACACGGCACGGCAGTTGCACACCGGCATGCGGTCCACCCGATATACCGGCCTGCACATCGTATGGTTTTTCATAAAATCCGGCAATATCCTCATCGTAGTACGCTCTAACGGCATTCATTCGCAAATCTACACCTATGATACCATACTTATGGATAATATACGAATAGTACATCTCTGCCGTATGTGCATGCAGTGCAGGGGAAGAAAACGAATAAGATAAACCAAAAGTCGAATGTATGGCATATTGAGCACCTACCCCTCTCGAAGACGCTGCCGAACGCTTTTTGGCTTGCTTGGGATGGGCTTCTACATATGCGCTGATACGCTCTATGGGCTCTAAAAGTTCTGTACTGCTTTCGCGAATCTGTTGCATCACCGAATCGGGTACTGATTCGAAACGTCGGTCCAGTTCATCGATGGACAGGTGCATTACCGTCTGCCATATATTATTCCGATTATCCGTTGAGGCAAGCGAAGCAACAAACTCTTTAATATAAGAAGCCGGTATTGCCAGTCCCACATTCTCACGCCCACCGGCTTTCCACGTATTCACACCCAGCACCCTATTGTCGGACGACAGCAAGGGACCGCCCGAACTACCCCCATCAATCGGAGCCGTATGTTGTAGGATATAATGATTTTCATCAGTAAGTTCCGTATCATAGAGCATGGCATTAGAAATATTGCCTTTGCCGAATTGCCACGAAGGTTTACTTGCCAAAGCCGGATAGCCCGCAGTGGTTACCTCTTCGCCCTCTGTCACCAGGCGAGTCTCTAACGAAAGCGGAAGCACATCCGCATCCGAAGGCAACTGTATGGCTGCCAGGTCAAATTCGTGGCTAATGCTCAGCACCGCACAACTGTCATAATGAATAGTGTTGCGCCCTGCTTGAAACTCGATATCGGCTTGAGTAGCATAGCCGACAACATGCCGGTTCGTAATGACAAGCAGTTGCCCATCGGCTTGATAAACAAATCCGGAACCAAAAGTTCCCCTACGATATGCCGCCAGCATATTTGCTTCTGAACGGAACTGGTGTTTTGAAAACCAAAGACTCAATGAAAGCATCTGAGGCTTGTCGGACTCTTCATACAGAGGAGTAACAATACAAACGCTTTTGCGCAATGTCTCTTGTGCTGAAATACTGCACATAAAAAGCAGTAAGGCAACTGCTATGAGCGAATACTTTTTCATTATGATGTGTTTTTGCTATTCTTGGGGAGTGTAGTTGTCCAGCAGAAATTCCACCGTCACGTCTTCTTTACTTTCCTTAAGTAATGTGCTCAATGTGGAATCTTTAGCAAATATCTTTGCCATCTTCCGCTTGGAATACGGCGTCCATAGTTGAAAGTATTGATCGCCCTCCAACCATACAAAAAAGGCAAATTGGGCAGGTGCTGTACCGCTTGAATAGAGTTTGCCGAATAACGTTCCCGTCTCGTCATCTATTTCATAACTATGCGCACCCTTCATTAGCATGCCGTGTTCACCCGCTATATCAACAGTACTCCAAAAGTGAGTGGAATATTTTTTCTCGGTGCGCATACTATACAAGCGATAAACAGAATCAGGGAAATTCTTATGCCACACTTCGATATACGCCACCTCGTCAGGGTCGTATTTAATATGTTTGTTATGCTTCTCACCGTCTTCCGACACTACCAACGATACGTCAACATATCGCGGCAACCTGATAGCCGGATATTCACTCATAGTCCCGTCCAGCAAAACAACACGCCCGGGATACCAATGGAAATCCGTCGCCATTGCCAACAAAGACATTTGGGCATTTGTCGGCGCACTGAGACCTAAGAACAAAGATAGGAACAGGAAAGATAAGTACTTCTTCATAAGCGTTATTATTAAACGCTGCAAAGATAGTAATTTTAATACAAACGCACAATACCCCCCCCTAAAAAGTAAAAATAAATACAAATTTATACCTCGGTGAGGGATTTTTATATACTGCTTTTTGTATGCTATCTGTCTGCTCTTTGTTGTATATTGCGACGGTGGAATAAAAAGCAATCCGTAAATATAGATCTCAAAGGAAAAAAAAACTGTGGAATGAAGATACCCACCATAAATAACATAAAAACAAAAAAACAGGGAATTACGTTCTTAGTAACAACAAGTAACCTCACGAAAATGAGATTACTTGTAATGCTTTGTGCTTTCGAAAGAAACCTATTTGGGACGACAAATAGGTGCAGAGCGTTTTATTTTGTGAATTCAATCACAACACCGGAAACAAGGATAACATTATCCGATTTATCTCCGCAGAACAAACTCCTTTTTCCACGGCTTACCTGTTCTAAGGTAACATGGATGAGCGTTTGCGAACCGGTCAATCTCGCTTCTCTCACCAAGGCTGCATATGCACTCTGTTTCAAAAGTTCTGAATCAAGTTTCTGCTTGTGTTTATAAGTAAAGTATGTAGAAACCTCTTTTACAACCTTAAAGTTAGCATTAGAAAGAACCACTTGAGTTTGATTCATATGAAGGTTGGACGAATTTGTGATGTACTTGGTGCTTGAACAACCGGTCATGCCTAATGCGATAATGGCAATGGCTACACAAATGAGTTTTTTCATTTTAGTATGTTTTATTTCTCACTCTCCCTGTGATGATGGATAATAAAAACAATAAGCGTGGGAGATTGTATTTCACCTGAGGTATCGCCAAACACCTTTCACCGATTTACAACTACCCACGCACGTCCACCCCCATAGAGAAGATGAACATAACATGGCGTCCGAGTTGTATCCTTCGGTGAATTGAAAAATTGGCGATTTTCAGGTGAAGGATAATTACAAACGCTTATCCAAATTAAATATGTATGCAAGTCGGGATTATGTCCGATTTGCGGTGCAGAGGTACAAAAAAAATAGGAATACACAAACTTTTTTATTCTACTATCGGACTATTTCCCTATTCTCCGTCCCACCATGGTCCGTTTGCATCCGAACGGTGGCTATTCATACCATGCCTTGTCCTTTTGCCCACTGACACCGCACACATACTTAGCCTACCTTTCTGCATCCATGCACAAAAAGCAACCCCACACATACCAGGCAGGTATGTGTAGGGTTTGACGAAAGTTGTAACGCTGTAACCTCAGACGTACATTCCCTGGTTATAGAACAATCATTGTAGCAACGACCTTCTCGCCGGTCGGAAAGACGATGTGCAGAATATACATACCGCCCGAGAATGCCGAAATATCTATACTTGACTGCGTTGTTTGCAGCAAGCAACATCCCTGCATATCGTACAAACGCGTTTGCGCCGTCGGCGTTTTGAGCGTAATCACGCCGTCCCGCATTTCATATAGCGGAGCCGTAACGTTTGGTCCTGCGGTTTCGGGGATGTCGCAACTGCCCGTTGAGGTCTCGAAGACGAGTTCGCCGCGCACCGAACAGCAAAGGAATTGTTGTCCTCCGCAGGGCGGTATATTTTCGCCGAACAGCGGCGCCAGCACACCGGCATCGGATGTAGAACCGACATACTCAATATCCGGCGCACGCCGGTCATACTGAATGCGTTTTGCCCTGCCTCCGTCCAAAAGCGTAACCGAATCTGTCGCCACGACGGTTGCCGATTCTTCCCCCGAAGGCGAGGCAATCTTGTCCCCTGCTTGCAGCCCAAAATCATAAATAAGCACGTCCCAATCGTTATAGTGAGCAAACACCTGCTTCCCGTTTTCACGAACAGGCACGGACTCAAGCATCATGTAGCGCTTTTGGTTAATTACCGTGTCGCCCGATATGCTCATGCGGTATATGTACGTGGTTGGCGCATCTCCATCGCAAAGGTCCGTTATTTGGTACGACCACACTTGCCCCTGCACAAAATAGTTTTCCGCAGGAGAGGTGGACATACAATGTGTCTGCAAGCGTTCTTGTTCTTCCGATGGCATCTCGTACAACAATTGCCCGTTGCGGCTGATACACACGCAATGAACACGGAGCAGGCAGGTAGGAATCGGACGTATGACCATCTGAAAAAAATCGCCCGCCAGACTGCCGTTTCCATATGAACCGATCGTCTCTACGTACTCCATACCATTGTCGAACGTCCACTTTTTGTATTCTTTCCCGTCCAGCAAGGTGACAGGCTCTACCTTGGTAACGGTAATGATACTTCCCGGCACATCCTCAGACATATAAGAGAAGGTGGGGTCCTCCCCTTCATGCAGAACAATCTGATGCAACACGTCTCCGACACCCAGTGTGTAATCATACAGTACCAAATCCTCCGTACCTTCGCCGCTGTACAAATATATTTTATTGTCCGCCTCACGCAAACAGATATTGCGCTCTTGGAATTGCAAGTATTGTTTGCCTTCTATGGTTACTTCTTTGATGGGTTGCACGGCATAGGTCGTATTTTGCATCGTGCAATCCTCCACGTATTCATCCATCACCGTTCTACTCAAACCCGATAAGGTGGGAAACATCTCCGACCTATCTATTTCGCTATGAGCCGACATGCTAATCGCACTGAAAAGCAATACAAAAAGTAATTTTTTTTCATGATAAAAAGAATTAGATATTAAAAATAAGGTTCTGATACCACCTCTAATCTCGCCACACTCGATACGAATCGGCTTGATTTGGATAATATCGCGCCAAAGGTACCGCTTTTATTCTTTACGCAAATTTTATCAAGCAAAGTGTATTTTTTATTAAAAAAATGTTTTTGTATCACTTAAAACACCACCGTCCCCTGTATCTGCATACAGGGGACGGATAACGTATCACGGAAAAGCCGCCGCTTACTTCACCGCGGTCTCCACGAGTTGCCCTAATGCGTTATAAGCCTTGCCGTCGGAGAGAATAATCATTGTCCCGTTTAACAGCACTTTGCGGGCGGGAACGACTTCGCCGGGCGTCTCCAATCCCGTCGATGGGTCTGTACCGTACTCATATGCCCCGAGCGTGGGCAGGGCGGCGCGCTTGCGTCCGAGAATGTCCGTGGTGATATAGTCTATCGCCTCTCCGCAGCGCAGGTTGCCCGCAGCGGACAAGCCAAGTCCGTCTTCCTCAAACGCCACCGCTTCGCTGATGGCTTTGTCGTCCCCCATAGTGGTCTTCCATGCCTCCAAATCCGCTATATCCGTACTGCTCAGACGTGCCAAAACAGTGCCTTCGGTGTACAGCAGGTTAGGACCAAAGGTTATGCTATCCGCCCAGTTGCCCGATACCTGGAATGCCAGTCCTTCTCCTGCATTGTAGCAGATGTTGTTGCGCACCTGCAAGCCGGTCGGCACTCGTTGTACAAGCAGTGTGGTGGCATCACCCGAGGTGTAGAACGTGTTGTGCGCGATGTCCAAGTATTTCGCCGACTGAGTAAGGACAAGTGCCTTGGAGGCGGAAGTGCCGCCCGCCGCTACCGACACTGCATTGTTGAACAGACGCATGGGGTGGTCTTCCGTGCTTTCGACATTGCGCAGATAGATTGCCTCGGCGTAGTTGTCCGGGCGCAGGTCAATCGTGTTGCCGCTAATCTCGCCGCCGTCGTACAGTTTGAGGTCCATCGCCTTGAAGTCGGCTTTGGTGGTCGCATTGTTGGTGATGCGGTTGTTGCGCACTGCAATCCCGCTTTCGCCCGGCGCATAGATGCTTTGGAAACCTTGGTTGACAAAGGTGTTCCCCTCTATCGTGCCACCTACCTGCTTCGGCAGTGAGGCATAACCGGTACCGCCTAAATACATGCCCACATATCCGCCTTCCAGCAGGCTGTTGGAAAGTGTGAAACAGTCGTTGTTTTGGTTCGCCTCATCCAGCGCTTTGGTATAGACAAGACGCAGTTTCGACGTCCCGCTATCCACCATCGGAGCATAGACATGGCAGTTGTCCACCGTAACGTGCCGACTGATATTGTCCACATACACTACGCCGGCAAAAGAAGTGTTTCCGGTGTAGAACGTCAGGTTGCGCAAGGTAACATAGTCCGCACCCTGGATGTTGAACACGCCGTACTCCTCGCCATAGGCGGGCGAATAAGCCTCATAGTGGATGGCTACGTCCGCCGTGTCGCCGCTCAGGGACTCTATCGTGAGCGTGTTGGTGGCGGACAAGCCCATCAAGTCGGGTATCTTCACACATTCGTTATATACACCGTTCTCTATTTGGAAGGTTACTGCGCCGTCTATACCTATGCTCAGTGCATCCACCGCCGCCTGTATTGTGGTGAAATCGGCGCTTTCGCTTGCACCGATGCGGTAGGTGCCGTGCATGCCGCTGATGATGTTGAGGTTTGCCGTGGCGCTACGCAGAGGCGTTACAGTCTGTTGGTCTATCGTGAGTTGGTTGCACGTCAGGCTCTGCGTGCCCTCCGCCATATCGTTGGTGATGTCCACAGCCGCCCAATAGTAGTACGTACCTTTGCGGGTGAGGGGCGCAGCGGCGTCAAACGGCGTAGTGATGGCAAACGTGTTGCCCGTTCCCGTATAGTAGTACTTGCCGGTCATGCCCTCCGGCAGAGCCGACAGCGCAATATCCTCTACCTGGATGCTGCCTTTGTCGCCCGATACGCTCACTGCCACACGCAGCATCGGCACGTCGGTGCTACCCTTTGTCGCCACGCCGGGCGAGGCGCTCTCTACAACCACCGAGTCCAATACCAGCGGCGTCAGCGTATGGCACGACACCTCTATTTCCCAGCCTGCCAACGAGCCGGAGCCATACGAACCGGAGAACTTGACAGTCAGTGCACCGCTCTCCGCCTCGGATACCACATACCAGTCGGCGATGTCCTGTGTGTAATAACTCGGCGACAGGTCCGCTTTGTCCTGCACCGTATCGGCGTAGTAGATATAGAAATTGTCTGCGCCGTTGATGTTCCACTGCTTGAACCGCAACGCAATAGCCGTGTTGGGCTCGGTCGGCACAAAGGTTACCACCCCTTTGGCATATGCCGTCATGTTGCCTTCGGGGCCGCCTGCGTCGTAGAAGGTCAGCGGTGTCTCGCCCACCTCTATCTTGCGCCATTCGGTCTCCAGGCAATAGATATTCACGATAGGGCGCTCGTTGGCGGGCAGGGTCAGCGGAAGCGTGGTCTCACCCACGTGCAGGCTCATGCTCTTCACGCTCACGCTTGTGCCGAAAGGTGCATCGCCGGCGATGTTCGCCGCCAGAATGAACGTATTGTCCCCTTCGCGCAACGTACAATCCGCGATAGATATGGAGACCGTTGTCTGCTCCACAGCCGCCTTGCCGACCACCTCATCGCCTTGCAGGAGCAGGAGCGAATCCAGTGCCGCCGCACATTCTCCTATCGTGATATCCGCTTGCGTCAATGCCAACGGATTTAGCATGCCGGTGGTGGGGATATTGAGCGTTGCCAGTGGTGTGTGCGTCAGGTTGCGCACCAAGGACACAGGGCTTTCCGGCAGTGCGCATACAGGGGTACCCGCTTGCATCGGCACGGGCAGGTATTCGCGGACTGTTGCGTGCCAGCCGTTGCCGGTATAGTAAGACGACGATGTCTTCGGATTGAAGACGATGGTCAGCGCGCCGTCTGCGGCGGTAGAGCGTATCTTGCCCAGTCCCGTGGACTTGTTGTCTGCGTCTATCTGCCACAGCAGTTCGCCCGTGGCATCTGTGCCCGCATATACTTTGAATACGGCTTTGGTGCCATACGAAGATGACGAATAATAAACGTCAAAGTCCGCAAAGTCCATCTCGATGATATGTCCCTCTGTGGTCGGCACGAAGGTCGTTGTCTGTTCGCAGTCTTCCGCCTTGTAGCGGGTGCTGTATTCCGATGCCTGCGTATGCGTAAACTGCCACTCGCCCAGTACGGATATGCTCTTCGTGCCGCAGTCGGAATAAGCGGTGTTTTGGATGGTCATCGCCCCTTCGGGGTTCTGGAAAGCGGTATAAGCCGCAGCATCGGCGAATGCGACACTTTGGATATTCACCTCCACAAGGTCGCCTGTCTGTGCCGTGCAGGCGATGTCAACGGCTACGCGGAACGTGTTCTCACCCTCCCGCAATGCCATTGCCGCCGTCGGGGTAACGGTGAACCCGTTGCCGTTCACTTCCGCCTCGCCTATCAGGGTTGTGCCGCAGAAAAGGCTCGCTTTCTCAATGCGCACGAACGTGTCGTCGGTACTGAAGACAAACGATGCCGGCACGAGCGCGGGTTCGGTGTTCTTAGTCGTAAGGGTGAACGACAGCACATCCACGCCCTTGCTGCATGCGGCAGGGGTTGCATCTGCCTTGCTCACGGCAGAGGATGCCATCTCCATGGCTTGGGGAACAAACTCGCTCACCGTGGCGCGGAAGCCGTTGCCTTGGTAGGTTGCCGACGGCGTTTTGCTGCGCAGATATACGGTCAGTGCACCGCTCTGCGCCGTGCTGTGCACAATCAGGCTGTCCATCTTGTCCGTCTTCACGGTATAGAGCAGGCTGTCGCCCGATGTGCCCGCGCCGTTGTAGATGCTCAGCACGTCTTCGTTACCCACGCCCACTGCAGCGGATGTATAGAACAGGCTTATCTCGCGCATGTCTATCATCACCTTGTGCCCAGCCGTGGTCGGATAGAAAGTGTAGGTTCCCTCAAAGTTGTTCGATATCTTGCCTTCCGGTCCGCCGTCATCGTACAGCAGTGTGGGTTGCGTAATCGGCATCTGCCGGCTGCCGTTGCCCATCAGCACCATCGCCGCCACGGTCTGCGCCACGGGGCTGCCTGCGAGCGTATAGTCCGTACCGCCGACTTTGGCGTTGGTCAGCGTCAGCATGGAAACGGTGTTGAACGGGGCATCGGCAAGCACATCGCCGCCTATGCAGAACAAGTTCTCCCCCGAGGACAGCGCATAGTCCGTCAGCGTGAAGGTATATACTCCGTCGCTTTCCGTCAATGCGGCGCTTATGGCTTTCAGGCTGCCCGTGCATGCGCCGTTCCCCTCGTAAAGCCGCAAGTCCGACGGCGCGAAGATGCCCTCCCCTGACAGTCGGAAAGACAGGCTTTCGAACGTTTTGACGGGCGTCAGTCCTTCCGTGGTGATGCTCAGTGCCGCCAGACTGACACCCTGTTTGCTCGGGTACAGTTCGCTTTCCACCTGCGAGTAGTCGGCGGCCGCCGCTTTCACTTCCATCGGCTTGACCTCCACGCTGCGCACGGTCGCTTTCCAGCCTTTGCTTACATTGGGATTTTTGAATTGCAGGCATACGGACAATGCTCCCGTCGCATCGGTCGAGATGTACGACAGGTTGGAGTACGTTCCTACGAGGCTGTCCAATTGCGCTTCAGTGTGCGGGAAACCGGTTGTGGTAACCGCACTGCCCGTAGCGGGATAGGTAACAGAGGTGGTATCGAATACGCCGTTATAGACTTTGAGATACGCGTTGTAACTCGGACTATATGTCTTGATTTCTACCTCTTCAAACACAAGTTGAATGGCATTACCCTCTTTCGCGGGTTTGAAAATCGTTGTGGCATACGCGCTACCCGCAGCCGTGGCGGGCATGCTCTCCGTGCCTTTGTAGTCGTAGTAGGTCACCGGCGCGTCGCCCACGATGACCACTTGTTTCCCCAACTGGGGCATCAGCACATCTTCCGCAGATGCCGCTGAGGACGCAAGGCATAGCAGCCCTGACATCCAAAGAAAAGTAGATTTTTTCATAATGATTTATAGTGTTGTACCATCAAGTCCGCACATACCTCCCTGCCTATCCACCCGTTATCCACCGCTCATCCACCCTATATCCTCCTTGTCGGACCCGCACAACAAAAACGTTCCGTCTCTCCTTTCGGGAAACGGAACGAACAATCAGTCTGTACAACAAGCCCTTTCAGCCCTCAGGCTGCCGCGCGGCGCATTCTCTTCTTCCATGGCGCACCGCTGCCTGTACGGGCGTTGGCGTTTTTGTTCTCGCTTTATTCCTCGAAAGCGTATGCAGAACAGAATAATAGGCAGGTCTTCTGACTTGTCCTCTCGCCCCTTCCCGGCATCCTTTTGGTATGCCAGTGGGTTTCGGTTGTGCGAATCACTCTCTGTGCCAATGCCTTGCGCGGCACATCACGGAGTGGGACTTACAGCAGCGGGTCTGTTACGGTCTCTCACCGTATTCCCTTTTCAATCAGCGTTTTGCGGCTGATACCTACTATCCTTTAATATGTCAATAGTTACTGATGTAGTAGCGTACGCTACTTTCCCATCCGAACCATGCGCAAAGGTAATACTTTTTTCTAATGTACACAAATTTTGGCGCAGCAAAAAACGCTGAGAAGGAAACCTACTGTCGCAAGGTAAAAATGTAGATGTCTACAAAAAGACTCTTCGAAACGGCGTTTTTTAACTGCAATTTATAGCTAACACAAGCTCAAATTTACTAAAACACTAATCATAATTTTGTATTTTGCTAAAAAAGTATTACCTTTGCACGCAGAAACAAAACATAAAGAAACAGGTATGAAAAAATCTATTTTTGCTATCGCCTTGTTGGGCATGTGTATCGGTTTCACAGCGTGCGAGGACCCCACGAAAAGGCAAGACCCCGACAACTCTCAAAATCCGGATACCACCCTTCCCGAGGACGGTATAACGAAACAACTGAGTACTGACGAAACGAAAGACTATCTCGTAGAGGTAGGCAAGCAGTTCATCAACACCTTCAATCCCGAAGACCAGCGCGCGGCTACCGAGCTTGCCACGGAGCTCTACGAGAAGTACGAGAACTGGGATTGGGAAATGATAGGCAGCCAAATGGAAGACGAGTTCAACAAGATGGATGCCGACGGCTTCTTCCGTTTGCCGCGCCATATGGCGGCTTTCGTCAACGGCGAGCAGGCATTGCTGACCGATAAGGAGATTCTGTTCTCGTTCGCAACGGCAGGGCGCAAGTTCGTTTTCAACGACCAGACAAAGAAGATGGAGGTATCGAAGACCAACGACAACACCGCTATTGCTCAGTTCAAAGATACCCAAGGAACTATGTGCGAGGTGAAAGTATGGGGCGAGGGCAAGACTATCAAAGGGTCTTACACATACGAGGAGTACAGCTACGGAGAAGGGCACTGGGATGAGAACTTTGAGAATTGGATAGAAGGGGATAAGATCTACGAGGGTATGCGGTCTATCAAGGTAGAGCTACCGGAGAAGATACATATGTATTTCAAGCAGGGAAGCAAGAACATCATGAACCTTGATTTCACCTTCGACACGGATATACGGAGCTACGTCAACCACAGCATGGCATTGAAGGTAGTCAATATCGCATTCGAAGAAGATGCTAAAGTATCGACTACGAATGCTTCGGCTGCTTTCTCAATGAAGTACGGCGACAAGCAGATGCTGATCGGCGCATGCAGTGTACCGAAGTACAAGATCGAGGGCTGGACCGGCGGCAGCGACATCACCGAAGATGAAATAGAGAGCTGGATCAGATTGTACGAAGACAAATACGAGACTATGCTTGGTACGCTGAAGACCGGCGAGGGTTCTGTGGACATCATGGGCAAGGTGCAAGCCAAGATGAAAGTAACCGACGGCGCAGCATTGTACGACGCGTGGAAGGCTTGGGATAAGAAAGACTATACCGGACAATCCTTAAACGCGGAGACCGATTTATGTAACATTATCAACAAGTATGTCAGCATAGGGCTTTACTACGGCAACAACATCAAGCAGGCAGACGTAATTATGCAACCCACCCTTGACGGGGAATTCGACGGCGTAAAAGAATACTACTCTATCCCCGTATTGTCCTTCCCGCAAGACGGGACGACGTATGAGGTAACCACTTTCTTCCAGTCGTCAAAATTCAATATCCTGACGGATATGGCAGAGGAACTGGTGAACAAATACAAAGAATTAGATACGAAACATTTGGTATCTGACGAGGGAAGAATAGAGTTCTAATCCCCCTGCATAGGCAGTAGTGAAGAAGGAACTATTCTATACGCTGTTTACATGTATTATCATAGGGTGTCTGCCTGCACAGGGCATGGCACCCTATGATACGCTTACTATCTCCAAGGACATAGAGGAAGTAGTGATTGTGCAACAACGCACGTCGCGTATCGTGAGGGTTGAGAGCAACCGTATGGTAGTGGACATGGCGCAACTGCAAGACATACCCAAGTTCCTCGGCACGAGCGACCCCGTCCGCTACATCCAATCGCTGGCGAGTGTGCAGACCAACAACGAGACCACCGCGGGCATACACATCCAAGGCTGCGACGACTACCACACCCTAACGAGCATCAACGGCGCCCCTATCTACTATCCCAACCACCTGCTGGGCTTGTACTCGGCGTTTATAGCCCCGCATTTCACCTCTATGACCATCGAAGCTTCGGGGCACGACGGCACCATGCCCAACCGCTTAGGCGGGCTGGTGGACATGCGCACGCAGCACGTACAGCCCGAAAGCTTTCGTATGGAGGGCAATATAGGGTTGGTAAGCAGCGACCTGACGCTGGCTATACCCTGCGGGAAGAAGTGCGGGCTGTGGCTTTCGGGCAGGGGAGCGTATATCAACCTGCTGTATAAGAGATGGTTGCGTTTCAACGGCGTGGATGTCGGTTACGGCTTCGGCGACGCCAACCTGACCTTCGCCTACCACCCGACCGACCGAGACGAAGTGCTCTTATCGGGCTTCTTCTGCATGGACAACATGCGTATCCAATCGGACAGCACGATGGACATAGGCGTACACTGGTACAACGCCATGGGGCAAGCCGCGTGGACGCACCGCTTCGACAACGGGCAACTGCGGTCGGCGGTCAGCTACTCGGGTTTCGACAACCGAATAGCGGCAGGGCTCCTGCAAGGCGATGTCAAGACCCGGGCGGGTTGGGCGTCGATAGACTGGAAGACACGCTGGGATACCGACCTGCGCGACGACCTTAGGCTGAGCCTCAGCGTGGACTACGACCACTATTTCTCCCACCCGTTGGGCTTCGAGCAAGAGGGCATAAGCGGCATCCCCGCTTCCTCGCTTCCGCCCCTCGGGCACGCCGACGAATTGTCCGCGGGCGTTAACATAGCGCATAGCGTAAAAGAGTGGTTCGATTACGAAGTGGGCATACACGGCAGCGGCTACTATTCCGACCGGCTATACGGAGGTTTCGACCCGCGTATAGCCTTTCATTTCCACCCCTCGCCGACGCAAGAGATAAGCCTATACGGGGGAGTCTATAGCCAATACTTCCATAAAGTGGGGCTGACTGGCGGCGGGCTGCCGACCGACTTCTTCATACCCGCCGACAGTCTGTTCTCGCCCGAAAGGGCAATCGCCGCCAACCTATGCTATACCGGGCATTTCTTCAAGCGAAAGATGACCTTGCAGGTGGAAGGGTATTTCAAGCAGCTGTATGGCGTAGTGGAATCGACAGGCAATATCCTACAACTACTGAACGACGGGATGGACTACCGCAAGGGACTTATACGGGGAGACGGACGCAACTACGGGGTGAACCTGATGGTGCAGAAGAACACAGGGGTCCTAACCGGCTATG
The DNA here is from genome assembly GCA_051870995.1 of Paludibacteraceae bacterium. Classification (GTDB taxonomy): domain Bacteria; phylum Bacteroidota; class Bacteroidia; order Bacteroidales; family Paludibacteraceae; genus Colicola. The sequence goes on from JBJECK010000038.1 coordinate 57,148, forward strand.
TAAGTTACGGTTTGGGTTGGGCACGTCGCAAACTACCTGCGCTGGACGGCTCGGATAAGTACCAATACGCAGCAAGCCACGAGCGGCGGCACGACCTGAACATCGTGCTCAACGCACGCTTTGCCAAGCGTTGGACTATCGGCGCACAGTTCGTCCTCGCAAGCGGACTGCCCTATACACGGGCGGAAGAAGCCTATATGCTCAACGGGAAAATGATCTGCCGCTATTCCACCTTCAACGGTGCGCACATGAAGCTGTATAACCGCCTGGACCTTTCGTGCTCCTGCGACATCATCAACAAAAAGGAGCACAAACTCGGCATCAACCTGTCGCTTTACAATGCCTATTGTCACAAGAACCAACAATTCGTCATCTATCGCGAGAATCTGTCGCCCATCTACGGCACAGCCATAAGCACAATCATCCCTTCCGTCAGTCTATATGGTACATTCTAAACATATCATCGCTTGTTTGTGTATACTCCTATGCCTATTCAGTTGCCGCCACGAGGAGGTAGATAACAGCCAAATGGTCGTAGAGGGCTGGATAGCGGAAGGGGAGCACCCCGTAGTGCTCCTTCACCGCAGCTATGACCTCAGCCAAGAGCACGAGGGGACGTTCGCCGACGTGATGGGCGAGCAGATGATTATCTTCGGCAGGGTAGCCATATCCGACGGCGAGCAAACGGTCGTACTGACGGGAAAGGTTGATACCAACTACATGCCGCCATATATCTATACCACCGTCTTCATGCAAGGCGAGGCAGGTAAAACCTACCACCTGCAGGCCGACTACCGCACGTACTTCGCCGCCGCGCAGACAAGCATACCGAATAGCCGCGCCAAGATAGACTCTATCACTATCGGAGCAGGAAACATCACCTACCCTGTTATGACCGCATACCTCAGCGGCATGGAGGTAGGCGAACACTACGCCCTGCTCGCGAAGACCACACCGCGCGGGCAGTACAGGATTTGCCCGCTCAGCACCATCGAGGCACGCACGGAAAGCACGGCGATGGATATCAAGTACGATTACGCCACATCCGGGCTAATGTCCGGTATAGGTACACCCGACCGACGCGATTATGATACCTTGTACGTTCAATTAGCCCATATCGGGCAACGCGAGCACGCGATATGGGACGCCTTTGCCGCACAAAGCATGACGCAAGGCATCTTCTTCATGCAGATGTATAGCAACATCCCCACCAACATCGCCGGCGGCAACGGCTATTGGTGCGGAATGAATACACGGGAGTATATCGTCCCTATCCAAGCCAACACCACACGCCGCTTCACGAAATAGCTACGTATGACCTTACCCAAATTACGGATTAGGCGACCCCGATTCCCGATTCGATAAGACTCCGTATTGCTTATTCGACCCAAAAGCATTACCGTTCGCAACAGACAACAATATAAAATAACGTGAGTTCGATATAAGCGGGCAATTAAGACTAATTTCGTTTTGGGTAATACTCAAATAGCATAGTTGTTCCTGTTTTTAGCATAGTTGTTCCTGTTTTTTGAATTTTGTTGACCAAATATATTTGTCCGTTTTTGTATCCAAAGACTTATTTCGAGTTCACGTTAAAATAACAATAAACGTAGTGTTAGACATCTGGGCGCGAATGATGTAGAGCAGTGCCGCAGGATGGTGGCGAAGTTGAATGGCGGGTATCTGACACAGGATGAGGTGCGTGAGTACCTGAGCCGTATATGGGGACAACCGGTGGACCCGAGCGTGAGAATGTTCCCTCCGTTCTATACCGTTCTATATCATTCTATACCATTCTATACCATTCTATACCATTTTATACCATTCTATACCATTTTATACCATTCTATACCAACATGGGCAAACGGACGCGGATGTTCATGGGATGGAGGTAACCTAATTGCGGCAACTTTTCCCCCTGTATCTATCCCTTCTATCTCCGGTGAATATACGTCCTCCTACAGTCTATCACGTAGGATACACGTAAGATACACGTAGGATACACGTAAGATTGACGTAAGATTGACGTAAGATTAACGTAACATTAACGTAGGATAATGCCGTCAATACAGAGCTTTCGCACTATCATACTTCTGCCCTCCTGCAGGCTATTATTTACAAGGGCGAATACTTTTTTCTGCAAATAATTTGCATATGTCGAAAAAATACCGTACCTTTGCGTCCGCTTTCTTCAGAAAGTGATTTTGGTCGGTTGCCCGAGTGGTTAGGGACCGGTCTGCAAAACCGGGGACAGCGGTTCGAATCTGCTACCGACCTCCATATAGAACCGTCAAACAGGCGGTTCTTTTTGTTCTTATCAGAACGTTGACTGCCACAACGGCAACACATCTGACCGACGAGCATACACCTTATGGAAAACGAACTTATCACAGATATTACCGAGCAGGCGTACAAGTACGGCTTTACAACCGACGTAGAGACCGATATCCTTGACCATGGCCTCAGCGAAGAGGTCATCCGCACTATCTCTGCCAAGAAAGGAGAACCCGACTGGCTCCTCGATTTCCGACTAAAAGCCTACCGCAAGTGGCTTACGATGAAAGTGCCCACATGGGCGCACCTCGATATACCCGATATCGACTTCCAAGCAATCTCCTACTACGCTGCGCCGAAAGCACACGCCGCCAACGAGCAGAAAGAGATAGACCCCGAGGTAATGAAGACCTTCGACAAGCTCGGTATCCCCCTTGAGGAACGCGCTGCCCTCGCGGGCAACATGGCGGTAGATGCCGTCATGGACTCTGTATCTGTGAAGACCACTTTCCGCGAGACGCTTGCGGAGAAGGGGATCATTTTCTGCTCCATCTCCGAAGCCGTACGCGAGTACCCCGAACTCGTGCGTGAGTACCTGGGCTCTGTCGTGCCCTACTCCGACAACTTCTATGCAGCACTCAATTCGGCTGTCTTCTCCGACGGCTCCTTCGTCTATGTACCCCGAGGCGTACGCTGCCCAATGGAACTTAGTACCTACTTCCGCATCAACGCAAGCAATACGGGACAATTCGAACGCACTCTGCTCATCGCCGACGAGGGAGCTTATCTCAGTTACTTAGAGGGCTGTACGGCGCCAATGCGTGACGAGAACCAACTCCACGCCGCTATCGTCGAGATAGTGGTGCGCAAGAACGCCGAAGTAAAATACTCAACGGTGCAGAACTGGTATCCGGGCGACAAAGACGGCAAGGGCGGTATCTACAACTTCGTTACCAAGCGCGGCATCACCTACGAGAATGCGCGACTGAGCTGGACGCAAGTAGAGACCGGCTCAGCAATCACGTGGAAATACCCAAGTTGCATCCTGCGGGGCGACAACTCCTCTGCAGAGTTCTACTCCGTAGCCGTAACCAACAACTACCAACAAGCGGACACAGGCACGAAGATGATACACTTGGGCAAGAACACCCGCTCGCGCATCATCAGCAAGGGTATAAGTGCCGGCAAAAGTCAGAACTCCTACCGCGGACTCGTCAAGGTGGCACACAATGCTGACAACGCGCGCAACTTCAGCCAATGCGACTCGCTCCTGCTGGGCGACAAGTGCGGAGCACATACCTTCCCCGATATGCAGATAGCCAACCCGACGGCTACGGTGGAGCACGAGGCAACGACCAGCAAAATCAACGAGGAGCAACTCTTCTATTGCCAACAACGAGGCATCGGCATAGAGGACGCCGTAGGACTTATCATCAACGGCTACGCCAAAGAAGTAATGGACAAACTGCCTATGGAGTTCGCCGTCGAGGCGCAGAAACTCCTCCAAGTCTCCCTCGAAGGCACTGTCGGATAGCGGTTGGAGAGAGCAGATGTTTTTCAAAAAAGTGGCAGAAAATGACAAATTTTCTGCTTTTTTTGTGTAAATTCGGAAGATATAGCACCATGTACTCCGCTTGATGACGCGAGTTACACTCTTTCTTTCTCGTATTTTACAGGTGCCCCCTTTGGATTAAGTTCCAGCCATTTGTATTACAATATTATTAGGCTATTACCGACACGAAACTATACAACAACCCTATAGTCGTATATCCTGCCACCTAAAACTTGATACCTGAAACCTATCCATCCCACTTATAGCAATTATCTCTTGGAATTTGGAACCTCAAACCTGACACCTGCCTCCATTTGAGGTATTTTTTTATTTGCACATGTACAAAAATAGTTGTACTTTTGCGGTCGGAAAGATGTCGGGTGTGGGACGGGAGCCGAAATCTAACGCCGCGCATTTGTAGGTCTTTCCGATACATATTTTTATAAAAGCGTTTATTAGCGCTTGTTTTGGCTAATCGGAATCCGGCAGATTTCTACAACCCAAAGCAAGAGTGCAATAAACGCCTTCGGGTATGATTTATTCTGTTGTCTTTGTATAACAGTTTATCATATCAGCGTGGGCGTTAGTTGCTTATTCTTGTTGTAGGGTCTTGCCGGAACCTCGATTAGGAGAATAAGTAAAGGTAATTGCACCACGCTTTTCTTTTTATTTACCATCGGAGCATCCTTGGTGCGGCACTCCACCAAACAAATTATTATGAAAAGAAAAACGCCTTTCTTCCTCTTGGGATTGCTTTTCTTGGTTCCCCACTCTCTCCGCGCCGACCTAATTGCTTCCGATGGTCTCAACTACGAGATCACAGGGCCCCATACGGTGGCGGTTATAAGTTGTATCTATGAAAATAAGAACTACTTTTGGCTCACTACTGCCACTATCCCCGAAACGGTGACATACAACGGCATAACGTACACCGTAACACGTATCGAAGGAGGTGCTTTCTGGAAATGCACAACTCTCACCTCTATCACTATCCCCGAGAGTGTAACGAGCATTGGAAAGAAAGCCTTCTATGGTTGCTCCAGTCTTACTAAAACCAACTATACGGGAGATATAGCAAGTTGGTGTAACATTGATTTTGATGATTATACTTCCAATCCTATTGTTTATTCGCATAATCTGTTTGTTTACAATTGGTACTATGCTTATGAGAAAATCACAGACTTGGTTATTCCTAATGGTGTAACCTCTATCAAAAATTATGCTTTCGATAATTGCTACGGTCTTACATCTGTTATTATTCCCGAGAGTGTAACGAGCATTGGAAAGAGTGCCTTCTATGGTTGTACGGAACTGACATCCATTACCATACCCAACAGCGTAACCTGGATTGGAGACTATGCTTTCTCCTATTGCACAGGGCTGACATCCATTACCTGCAAAGCCATTACGCCCTCTGCTTGCGGAGATAGTGTTTTTTACAATATTTCCGGAGATGTCTCCGTTCATGTCCCCTGCGGCAGTCTCGAAGCATATCAGACAGCCGACCTATGGAGCGAATTCACGGACATCCAAGAACATATAGCATATACCCTGACGGTACAATCATCCAACGAGACCATGGGTACCGCCCGGATAGACAGCCCGGCAACATGCGATGCACCTGCCACCGTTTCTGCCACAGCCGCTAAGAATTACCACTTCGTGCAGTGGAGCGACGGCAATACAGATAATCCGCGGACGATAACGCTTACGCAGGATACTACGCTGACGGCAGTGTTTGTCGGCTATTCGGGCAAGTGCGGGGATAACCTCTATTGGGAGTACAAAAACAACGAATTGCGTATAACCGGTTCGGGCATGATGTACAACTATACGGAAACGACGCAACCATGGTTGCTATTGGCAGACAGCATCTATACCATCTATATTGACAATACCGTTGCCTCTATCGGGGAATATGCCTTTGCCAATCTCGGCAAACTATCCAAATTGCATCTCGGGGCAGGCTTGGAGACCGTTGGTGCCAATGCCTTTGCAGGATGCTTACGCTTGGGAAATATCTATTCTTATGCTGCCCTGCCTCCGCTTGCAGAAGAGTCGTCGTTTGCCAACTACAATGCACGTCTCTATGTACCGTGCGAGGTGCTGGGCGATTACCAGTTGGCTATCGTCTTCGGTAATTTCAAGTATATCGATTGTATCAGTTCTGACGGGGTGGACGTACCGACCAATACGGTAACCGTTACTCCTTCCTACGAGGATGCTACTTTCACATGGCCGTCCAACGGCAACGCGAATGCCTATACGTTGGAAATCACCAAAGACGGGGTTGTCTTCTGTACTTTGACCTTCAACGCCAACGGGCAACTGATGGGTATTGCCTTTGCTCCGTCCAAGGACCGCAACAATGCTCACGCACCGCAAGCCGCACAGGCAACAACCAACGGCTGGCAGTTCACCGTCACAGGCTTGAACGAGAGCAGCAATTATGCTTATACAATGACCGTAACGGACAATGGCAACAAGGTTCTGCAAACATATGAGGGTACATTCACTACGCTCGGTGGCGACCTGCCCGAAGGTCTGACACAGACAAGTGAAATAGCAACGGGCATACAGAAAGTCATCCGCAACGGTCAGGTACTGATACTGCGCGACGGAAAGACCTACACCCTGACAGGGCAGGAAGCGGGCGAATAAGACACACTGCGAGATACACCCCAAAAGCGAGTTTGTACAACCTTGCCGGACTATCATAGCCATAGCAACGGATTAGTGGTCAATCCGCCTACGGATATATAATCCGGCAAGGTTTCCGAGGGTACACACCGAGTTCTCAGACACGAGACAGGTGCGTACCTTTCTTGTAACAAAAGTTAAAAATAACCTTTTCTGCATTCTGAACTTGCACAATTCAAAAAAACGCCGTACCTTTGCAACCGATTTCTGAAATAGCCTCCGCAAAGTTGCTGATAGGAGGACCGGCAAATCGGTTTGGAAGGAAGCCGAAAGGACTGAATGACTGACCGGATTTGTTGAGAGAGTGCTGATGATGAGCAAGTTTGTGAATAGGCGAGGTCGGAGATATTATGGCGCGGAGTAGAGCAGTGGTAGCTCGTCAGGCTCATAACCTGAAGGCCGGTGGTTCGATCCCATCCTCCGCAACACAAGAAAAACTCCGCTTATACAAGCGGAGTTTCTTTTTATTGTACACTCTGATAGCGAACGCTATTCCGTCAGTAGGACAATAATGTGCAAGTATCAGGACCTACATTGAGTGTTACGGGAACACCGAACCACAAGGGCAGATTATAGTCCACGTGCCCTGCGGGGAAGTTGAACAGCACAGGAAAAGAATAGCCTTCTACCGATTGGCGGATAGTGTCGTAAACCGTACACCCCATAGAGGGGTCGTCTTCACAATCGGAGAAGTGACCTACAACGAGCCCCGCCACGTGCTGCCACACACCCGAAAGGCACAAGTTCTGCATCATACGGTCAATATGATAGTGCCGCTCGGCTATATCTTCGATGAATAAGATAGGCTTCAGTCCTCCACGAGTCTCCTCTATACGCCGAAAGACTGCGGACAAAGAATAGGGAGTCCCTTGCAAGCCATATAGCACACTCAAGTTGCCACCGACTAATACTCCCTCGGCAACGCCACCGCGGTTAGCCGCACACGCAGGCAAGGAATAAGCGAAACCGCCGCCCAACGCCCCGCGGAAAAGCCGCAGCGCCTCTGCCTCCTCAGGTAAGGTCGCTATATGCTTGCACATCAATCCGTGCAACGAAGGCGTAGCATGCAATGCCGCGAGTTGGTGCAAACACGTAATATCCGAAAAGCCGATAATAGGCTTCGGACAACGGGTATAGACCGGCGCAATACGGTCGATAATACGTTGCAGACCATAGCCGCCACGCGCGCACAAGACAACGTCCACAGCAGGGTCTCCCAGCGCAGAGCAGACATCCTCTGTCCGCTCGCTGTCCGTGCCTGCAAAGCGTCCGTACTTGCTCCGCGCATACCGCCCTTCGGAAACCACGTAGCCCCAACTGCTCAGGCGCGCAACTGCGCCGTCGATATACGCGGGGTCTATTGCGCCCGACGGAGATACTATTCGGATATGCTTCATCATAAGAAGGTGTTACGAATACAATTTTCCTACAATATAGTTTACCAACCGTAGCGGCAACAGCCACCGGAGGAAGAGAAAGAATTTGTATTCCGCTCCGCCTGTGTACTGCGGACGGGGCGAACGCGCCGTAGCAATGCGGTACAGACAACGCGCCATCTCCTCGGGAGCAAGCCCGTTGCGCTCGTCTTTCTCCATATTCTCGACCGCCTTCGCGGCACGGGGGTAAACGTCAGCCCCGCGCAACTCTTTGTGACGCGCGGCGGTAAAGCCCGTCTTGACATCACCGGGCATGAAGACACTCACGCGTATCCCGAACGCACGCACCTCGTTTTGCAGAGCGAGGGCGAAAGCATTGACGGCTGCCTTGCTGGCGGAATAGAAACTTTGGTACGGTATAGGCAACAGCGCGGCAACACTACTCGTGAATATAATGCGCCCGTAGCCTTGACGGCGCAAACGGGGAAGCAGCATCTTCGTAACCGAAACCGCCCCTATAAAGTTCACGTCCATCTGCCGTTTCACTTCTTCTGTCTCCGTAAACTCTACCGCTCCCGATATGCCGAAGCCGGCGTTGAGAATCACCACGTCTATATGGTCGGTCTGCTCGAACACCTTGTCCACGGCTTTGCGCACGCTCTCTTCGTCCGTCACGTCGCACGGAATAGTGCCGCGGCGGGAGAGGTCGAACACGCGATAGCCCCGCGAGGCAAACAGATGCACGGTTGCAGCACCTATACCGGAAGAGCCTCCCGTTATCAGGAGGCTCTTCCGGGTAGTCTTGTCTGTCGGATTAGAGCACATCCAGTCCTTTCAGAATCTCGGTAGTCTTGCGGACAGCGGCCTCGCTCTCGTGCAGACGCTGTTTGTCTGCCTCGGTAAGTTCCACCTCGATGATTTTCTCTATACCGTTCTTGCCGATGATACAGGGAACACCGATGGTTACGCCCGACATGCCGTATTCGCCTTCCAGAGCGGCGGCACAGGGAATCATCTTCTTCTGGTCCTTGATGATAGCCTCAGCCACACTTGCGGAAGCCGCACCCGGAGCCATCCATGCGCTGGTACCAAGCAGTCCCGTCAGAGTAGCGCCGCCCACCATAGTGGATTTTACAACCTCGTCAATCTGCTCTTGGCTCAGGAATTGGGTTACGGGGATACCTTTGTAGGTCATGTAACTTACCAGCGGAATCATCGTCGTGTCGCCGTGTCCGCCGATTACGAAGCCGTCCACATCGTTTGCGTTGCAGTGGAGCGCCTGGCTGAGGAAGTATTTCAGACGTGCGCTGTCCAGTGCGCCACCCATACCGATCACGCGGTTACGCGGCAAGCCCAGCGCGTGGAGCGCGAGGTAAGCCATCGGGTCCATCGGGTTGGATACGATAACGAGGATAGCGTTCGGAGAGTAGGTCAGTACTTGGGTGGCAACCGACTTCACGATACCTGCGTTGATACCGATCAGTTCCTCGCGGGTCATACCCGGCTTGCGGGGCATACCGCTCGTGATAATCACAACGTCAGAGTTGGCGGTCTTGCTGTAGTCGTTGGTTACACCCGTAACAACGGTGTCAAAACCCATCAACTGGGCGGTCTGCATGATATCCATAGCCTTGCCCTCGGCAAAGCCTTCCTTGATATCAATCAGGCATACTTCGTTGGCTACTTCGTTTACTGCCAATACATTTGCACATGTTGCGCCCACATTCCCGGCGCCGACAACGGTTACTTTTGACATAATGTGTTTTTATTTTTGTGGTTATACATTATTCTAATCAACGCGGCAAAGGTACTGCTTTTTTTCAAGCCCTGCAAATTATTTCTGTTTTTGCAAAGTAGCCCCGTCAAAATGGCACCCGAAACCCGACGCGAGGTATAGGTCAAGGGAGGGCGTTGGCATACCAATAACATACGAATCACATACCAATCACCCACTAATCACCCACTAATCACCTACCAATCACCTACTCTTTACTGCTGAGATGGTAAACAAAGGACGAAGGAGAAAAGACGTTTTTTGCGCCTGCGTTTGTGCATATAGAAAAAAAATAGTACCTTTGCAGGCTATAAGAACAATACCCTTGCAGGGTGATAAAAACAAGACCCTCTTTTGGGTTAATTGAGACTTTATGCTACACATCCTATCCATACTGCTATCCGTACAACTGCTCACCTCCAACCCCATTACCAAGAATGCCAACATAAGCATACTGGTAAAGGATATCGAGAGCGGGCAGGTGATTGAGCAATACCGTCCCAACAACGTCGTTCCGCCCGCGTCGGTAATGAAACTGCTGACCACGGGTGCGGCATTGGAGATGCTGGGGGCGGATTTCCGCTTCACGACCACCCTGGAATACAGCGGCGTACTGGAAAACGGCGTATTGCAAGGCGACCTGTATATCCGTGGCGGCGTTGACCCGTCGTTGGGCGACAAAGGGCGGCAGTTCCTGCCCCAATGGGTACGGCAGATCCGCAAAGCCGGCATCCGTCGCATAGAGGGCCGCGTCATCGCCGACATGAGCCTGCTGGACGGGGATGCAGCCAACTCCGCATGGCTTTGCGAGGATATGGGCAACTACTATGCGCCGGGGATATTTGCCATCAACTATCTGGGCAACTCGATGAATATCGTGCTGAAAAGCGGCGCGGTAGGCACGATAGCGGAGGTGGTGCGCACAGAGCCGCAATACCCCGAACTACGGCTTATCAACCATATCCGTTGCACACAGATCACACACGACGGGGCTTTCATACGCGGGCTGCCGTACAGCCACGAGCGATACCTCACCGGCAGCATCCCGTCGAACCTCGGGGTGTTCGGCGTGCGAGGAGACATCCCCAACCCGGGCTTGCTGCTGGCGCAGCACCTGCAACGTGAACTGAACGCAGCCGGCATCACGGTAGCCAGCCCTGCGACCTACTATGCCGACTACAACCCGCTTCTGCCCCCGCGGCACCTGATATACGAGCACAAATCCGACTCGCTCGGGCTGCTGATAGCAGAGGCAAACACCAACAGCAACAACCTCTACGCCGAAGCGATATTCCGTTATTTGGGGCTTCGGTTGGGCACACCCGGGACTATCCACAACTCCTGCGATGTGCTCCGCGACTTCTGGCAACGGCGCGGCGTGGACATCGCCGGCGCCCTCATCAAGGACGGTTGCGGACTGGCGCCGCAAGATGCCGTGAGCGCCACCACGTTCGTACAGATGCTGCTCTATATGGAGAACAGCCGATACGCAGATGTCTGGCTGCAATCGCTACCCATAAGCGGGAAAACGGGGACACTCAAACCATTGCTGAAAAAGACGGAACTGGAGGGCTGCGTGTATGCCAAGAGCGGGACTATCTCTGGCACGAAGAATTTCGCGGGCTACATCTACACGCCCGAAGGGAAGAAATGGGTGTTTGCCGTTATGGTCAACAGCGCGCCGTGCAAAGCACGCAACATACAAAGCCTCATAGAAACCTATCTGCTGGATGTATATAGAGCAAACCGATAGTACCAGTACGCTGCTAAGGCGCATCATCTCCGGCGAGCAATCGGCGGAGACACTTCCCTACACGGGGTGCTTGAGCGAGGATATCCCTACGCTCTACGCCGGTTACCAGACGGCGGGGCGCGGGCAGTCCGGCAACGGCTGGGAAAGCGAGCGCGGGCAGAACCTGCTTTTCTCGTTTGCTTTGCGCGAGCCGCCGGTGGCTATTGAACAGCAATTTGTCTTGACGATGCTGGTGGCTCTGGCAATGCACCGTACCCTGCTGCCCTACCTGCCAGCAGCCGACAGAGATGCACTGAGCATCAAATGGCCCAACGACATCTACTACAAAGACAAGAAGATAGCCGGCATACTCGTAGAGAACACCCTTCAGGGCGCACGCATCGCCTACAGCATCGTCGGTATCGGGCTCAATGTCAACCAGTCAGCATGGCGCAGCGACGCCCCAAATCCCCTCTCGCTGCGGCAGATAACGGGCAAACAATATGACCCAAAAGAACTATTAGACCGCTATATGCTTGCGCTGCGGCAGCTATTGCCACAACCCCGCGACAGCATCAAACCGCAATACTGCGAGCAACTATACCGCCGCAAGGGGTTCTACCCCTATATAGAACGCCCCGTGGACACCACGCCCACCCGCATTGCCCGCGCGGCAGAACATACCGACGACGGATTTATTGCGGAATGGGTGGACATTTCTCCCCTCGGCGAACTGGTACTGCGTACCCAAGCCGGCGAAATACGCACGTATCACTTCAAACAAATACGATTTATTATCTCATAAAACGACTATACCTATGAACTCTATCCTGATTACCGGCGGAGCCGGATTTATTGGCAGCCACGTGGTACGACTCTTCGTCAACAAGTATCCCGAGTACCGCATCATCAACGTGGACAAACTGACCTACGCAGGCAACTTGGCGAACCTCAAAGATATTGAAGACAAGCCCAACTACCGTTTCGTGAAAGCAGACATCTGCGACTTCGATACTATCTATGCTCTGATGCAGGAAGAGCACGTAACAGGTATCATCCACCTCGCCGCGGAGAGCCACGTTGACCGCTCTATCAAAGACCCGTTCACGTTCGCCCGCACCAACGTCATGGGCACCCTCTCGATGCTGCAGGCGGCGAAACTCTATTGGGAGTCCCTGCCCGAGAAATACGAAGGCAAACGCTTCTACCACATCTCTACCGACGAGGTCTATGGTGCGCTATCGCTCACGCACCCCGAAGGGCTGCCGTCGCCGTTCACGACGCAGGCATCTTCGTCGGAGAACCATTTCGCCTACGGCGAGGATTTCTTCGTAGAGACCACCAAGTACAATCCCCACTCTCCCTACTCCGCCTCCAAAGCCTCGTCCGACCATTTCGTGCGCGCCTTCCACGACACCTACGGCATGCCGACTATCGTCACCAATTGCTCCAACAACTACGGTCCTTATCAGTTCCCCGAGAAATTGATTCCACTGTTTATCAACAATATACGCCATCGCAAACCCCTGCCTGTATATGGCAAGGGCGAGAACGTACGCGACTGGCTCTACGTAGAAGACCACGCGCGCGCCATCGACCTCATCTTCCACCAAGGAACTATCGCCGACACCTACAATATCGGCGGCTTCAACGAGTGGAAGAACATAGACATCATCAAGGTGGTTATCAAGACCGTGGACAAGTTGCTCGGGCGTCGCGAGGGCGAAGACATGGACCTAATCACTTATGTAACCGACCGCGCAGGGCACGACATGCGCTATGCTATCGACTCGCGCAAACTGCAAGCTGAACTGGGTTGGGAACCGAGCCTGCAGTTCGAGGAAGGTATCGAAAAGACCGTGCGTTGGTACCTCGACAACCAAGAATGGATGGACAACATCACCTCCGGCGAATACGAGAAGTACTACGACGATATGTACAACAACCGTTAAGTCGCCTTAGTTGCTGCGGTAGCTCTTCGGAGTAATACCCACGTGCAGCTTGAAGAAGCGATTGAAGAACGCCACATTCTCGAAGCCCAACGAAAGAGCTATCTCCTTGATTTGCAGGTTAGTTATCTTGAGTTGGGCTTTGGCGTCCGTTAGGATGGCATCGGTAATGATATCGCCTGCCGTGCGCGAACTGACCGACTTGATAGTCGTACACAGGTGCGGCAAAGTGATGCGCATCGCGTCCGCATATTGGCTGACATGGTGCCACTCCTGATAATGCTTCAGCACCAGCTGGCAGTAGTCCTGGTATATCTCCGTCTTCCTGTCCGTCGGGCGCATCACATATTCGCTCTGCGAACGGGCATACGACGCATAAGTCGTCTGCAACAGGTTGAAAACATGCACCATATTCTCCGAGTTGAGCATCGAAGGGCGCGTGTTCATAGCCTGCAGTAGCACGTTCGCCAAACCTTTTATCACCTCTCCCTGCTCCTCGTCGAGATGGATAATCGGGCTGTGCAACTGCAACGCCGTCATGGACATGCGGTTGCTGAACGTGTTTTTCTCCAAGAAAGACGAAGAGAACAAGATGTAATATACGAACGCATCTTCCGAGAACTCATGAATGAGCAGGAAACTGCCGGGCTCCAGCAGCAGCACATCCCCCTGACGGAAATCGTATTGCGTGATATTCACCGTGGCACGCGCCGTACCACGCACTATATAAGCATATACACCGCACTTTATCTTGCATGGGAAACGACCGTATTCGTTCATAATCTTTCCGCTGGCATCCCCTATCAGGTAATCCACGGGGCAATCCAGCAACGGGATGTTTTTTTCTTGTGTATCGCTCATAAGTCTTTTTGTTTTGGTTGCGCAAAGATACAAATAATTCTGCAATAATTACATACAATCATAAAAAAAAGCACTTTTCCCCTATCAAATAGGCATTTTTCTTATTCATTATAGCAAAAAAGAAGCCATATTACTGTACCCCGCCTGCCGTATTTTCCCACGCCGGGACGAGTGTTTCCTATCCCAATGGTACAGCAATGTCATTTTGTCAGTAAAACACGCTCTTTCCTATCATTTTGCTGTCGGCTACCTTGCGCTACCTGTGCGCTACCTGTGCGCTACCCTCGCGCTACCCTTGGAACAGGAACGGAAATATCATCATTTGCTACTTTATATGCCCTTTTGCAATCATTTTGCTATCTTCGGGCAACCCGTATATGCGCGTCGGGCACAAAGGCCACAACCGTTGCCGACCCGCGTCCGAAAACAAATAAAACGAACAAAAGGAGCTACCTCAAACGGCAGCCCCTCGTCATATATGGAGTTTGCTAATTAAGCTAACTTGTTAACGTAGATAGCCAATTTCGATTTCAAATTGGCTGCCTTGTTAGCGTGAATAATATTGCGCTTTGCCAGTTTGTCAAGCATAGAACTTACCTTAGGCAGAGCAGCAGCGGCAGCAGCCTTGTCCGTAGTAGCACGCAAGTCGCGAACTGCATTACGGGTTGTTTTTGCATAATAATGATTATGAGCCTTGCGAGCAATCGTTTGGCGAATACGTTTCAAAGATGATTTATGATTTGCCATCTCTATAAGAGTTTTTTTGTTTTGATTGTATATTGTTCTACTTTTAGTAGTCCATAGCAGAGTCGAACTGCTCTTTAGAGAATGAAAATCTCTCGTCCTAACCGATAGACGAATGGACCATCCCGCTACCGCCACAAATCCGCACAAATACCATGAAACAAGCACTTTGCATGCCCGCTCGGTACAATCTGCGGCGAAAAGCGGGTGCAAAGGTACGGCAAAAGATTGGAATGCGCAAATTTTTCGCTAAAAAACTGCTTTTTTTCTTACATTATTGCATGTTTGTCGTTTTTTTCGTATTTTTGCAAGCCGAATGCGTTGTGCTATATGAACAATAGGTCGCTATATTATATATTTACGGTGTTGTGCATGCTCTGCGTAGGTATGCCTATGCGCGCACAAGAGACGAAGAATCAGCCGGATTTACAGACTGCTGACAATTCGTTCTTCGATCCCACCCGCAAAGCAAAGAATGATAATGTCTATCGCTTCGGCGTGGAATACCGGCTGGAAGCCGGCTATGTCCAAGCCAACCAGCGAACGAAGAACTACACCTATCCCGACCTATATCTCCACGGGGCACGCATAGGTGCTACGTTCACTTTCCTGCTGCCATACAGGTTCGGCTTGCAAACGGGCGTGCTCTATTCGATTACCTACGGGCGAAACGAGCAGCACTGGCGCTCTATGGATGCGCCGTCCGTGCAGACCGAGTACATACAGCATCGTATCTTGGAGCATAGTCTCGTTATCCCTGTCCGCTGTTTCTACACTATCCCCCTGTGGAAAAAGCTGAATATGTTCTTCTACACCGGTCCGCAGCTGCAAATCGGGCTGGCTGAGAAAGATTATATGCAGCTCCACCTGAGCGAAGGCACGCAGGCATGGTTACAGAGCCGGGGCATACCTACTGCGCCATACGACCGTTTGGGCGAAGGGGAGCTCTATCGTACAAGCATCCAATACGGCTTGGGCGGCGGCTTTGAATGGGATAAGTACCGGCTGCAGGCGGGCTATGATTTCGGGCTCAACAATCTGGTAAAGCAAAAGATAATTGCAGACCAACATATGTGGGAGTGGAGCTGGTATGTCTCCTTCTCCTACAGATTATAAAACTAACAAACTAACATCCTTCTACAGATTCGTTCGGGGTGCTTGACCGATGAAAAACGGATACGGTCAGGCTGAGAAAAGACCCGTAGAACCTGGGCAGGCAATGCTGCTAAGGGAAATGAAAAAAACAACTATTCTTTCTGTGTGCTGCCTTGGGGCGGCACTTGCGGTCAGCAGTGTACGCGCGTACGCTGCAGATGACACGCTCACTGTTGTGATGAACCAGATGCAAGACGTGCAGGTGGTCGGGCAACGAGTACAACAAACTACCATCAACCACGACGTAGTGGGTAACGAACGGCTCAATAGGGACAATACAGGTCAGAACCTGCCCTACCTGCTCTCTACCGTGCCCGCGCTGCAGGTTACCAGCGACGACGGACTCGGCGTCGGCTACACCTACTTTCGCGTCCGCGGTACCGACCACACCCGTATCAATATGACGGTAAACGACGTGCCCTTGAACGACCAAGAGAGTCAGACAGTCTTCTGGGTGAACATGACCGACATGGCGGCATCCATGTCGAGTATCGACGTGCAGCGCGGTGTAGGCACCTCCACCAACGGCTCTGCCTCTTTCGGAGCCTCGCTCAACATGCGCACAGGCGACCAAGACACGGTCAACCACTTCACCATCGGCTTCAACGGAGGTATGTACAACACCTTCCGTGAGATGCTGAGCGGGCACCTTGTACTGCCGGGCAACTGGCGGGTCAACGCGCGCTTCTCCAAGGTCAACTCCGACGGATTTCTCTACCGCACCGGCTCTGACCTCTATTCCTACTACGGCGACCTCGGCTGGTACGGCAAGCAGACGCAGGTGGTAGCGCGCTTCTTCGGAGGCAAGGAGAAGACCGGCATGGGCTGGGACGGCGTCGATTACAATACAGCCTACGGCATCGACGGTGCTGACCGCCGTTACAACCCTGCGGGGGAATACAAAGTGCCTGCGCTGGACGAGAATGGGAACCCCGTTTACGTGGACGGCAAACTGCAAAAGGAGAAACGGTACTATAGCAATCAGACTGACAACTACGCACAGCAGCATGCGCAACTGCAGGTCACACATCGCTTCACCCCCCATTGGAGCCTCAATGCCACGCTCCATTACACCCACGGAGGCGGCTACTACGAGCAGTACAAAAAGAAGAAGTTCAGTTATTGGGGATTTGAAGATGTGCGAGACGAAGACGGAGAAAAAATAGAATCTTATGGTATGTACCGCAAGTTACTCGACAACCACTTTGCGGGTGCTATTCTGAGTGCAAAGTACGTCAACGAGCATGTGGACGTACAGTTCGGTGCCGCCGCGAACGACTACATAGGCACCCATTTCGGTACGCTCCATTATATGCAGGACACGGTGTACTACGGTCCACAGCTGCCTATCGACTACGAGTACTACCGCAACAATGCCAACAAGGTGGACGCCAACGCATATGGGAAAGTCAACTGGCGCGTCATCAACCGGGCGCAAGAGCAACTGAGTCTATACGCCGACTTGCAGTACCGTTATGTCCGCTACCACCGCGACGGTATCAACGACGAAGACATGGTGGACCTTCCGCTCACCGTCAACAACCATTTCTTCAACCCCAAGGCAGGTCTTACCTACCAAAACCACGGGCATCTGCTCTACGGTTCGTTCGGTATGGCTAACCGCGAGCCGAGCCGCGACAACTACAAAGAGAACGTCATCTACAATCCCACAACCAACGAGTACACCGGTTTGCCCAAAGCAGAAACGCTCTACGACTACGAGTTAGGCTATCAGTATGCCCACCCGAGGGTAGTAGTAGGCGCTAACCTATACTTCATGGACTACGACAATCAGCTTGTGCTGACCGGAGAATACAACGACGTAGGAGCGATGAAGACGACGAACGTGAAAGACTCTTACCGTATGGGTGCCGAACTGACGATAGGCGTAAAGATTACCGACTGGTTCCGCTGGGACGGCAACTTCGTGCTCTCGCGCAACAAAATCCTCCATTATAAGCAGTATATCGACCGCTACGACAATCAGGACGATTGGACTTGGGTCGGGCAAGACTCCGTGGTCGGGACGACTACCATCGCTTTCTCTCCGATGATCACGGCAATGTCTCTCTTTACCTTCGATATAGCGGGCTTTGTAGGTACTATTCAGACCAATGTTGTCAGCCGCCAGTACTTGGATAATACGGAGGATGCCAACGCGATGCTCAAGGCTTACACTACGACAGACCTCAACTTGCAGTACACACTCCCCCTGCAACGCTACAAGCACTGCCCGGATATCAAGTTGCTCTGCCGGATCAACAATATCTTCAACGCCAAGTATGCTAGCAACGGCGGTGCAGATGCCAGCCGCTTCGAGGACAATAGCCGCTGTGTATGGTACTACGCCCAGGCAGGTATCAACGTGCATGCCGGCTTTGTCATCAACTGGTAACCGCCCTATAGATTCTATAAACAATAGAAGCCCCTGTCCGACTCTTTCAACTATTCAGGATAAGGCTTCTATTGTTTTTTATGGTTTATGTCCTCTATCTTCTCTATACTTTCTATTATTTATAGTGCTTCTATATTTTCGAAAGTAGCAACACATTAAGGAGGGACGTGGCAACAAAGAGAAAAAAGTAACTTTTATTTGCATATATCAAAAAAATGTCGTACCTTTGCGTTAAGATAGTAAATGATTATTGTTCAACTTGCTAAATACACCTCATAAAGCAATGCACTAAAACAGCGTAACATACATAGATAAAACAAAGTGTTAAGCCAAACTTGAGTTACTTGAAAACTTCGACAACTTTCAGTAAACTACTTGAGATTCAAGCAAAAGCCTAAGCACTCGCGCCTATGGCGTGAGCTTTTGTGTGGATTTTGAATCTCAATAGGTAGTCGAAGACCTCAGGTAACTCAAAAGAAGCGAACAAAGGTTCACGTTTTTTTTGTATCTATATACTCCGAAACAGATTATCTAACATATTCAAATCATTACCCTTATGAAAAAGAAAATCCTATTATTCTTGTGCGCGATGTGTACCGCCCTTGCCGCACATGCTGCCATTACCTATACGGTAGATGGTTTTCAGTATGAACTCGAGTATGGCACTGCTACGCTAAAGAAGTGCTACAAGACGGGCGACGTCATTATTCCCGCCTCTGTCTCCTATCAAGGTGAAGATTATACTGTAACCGGTATCAAGGACGCATTTGGAAAAGAAAACAATCTGACAAGCGTTACCATACCGGAGAGTGTTCGAGTTATCGGAGATTATGCTTTCAGCGGTTGCAGCAATCTAAAAAGTATTACTATCCCAAAAAGTGTAATAAGTATTGAAGGATGTGCTTTCAAAGATTGCAGCAGTCTGCAAAGCATCAATATACCGGAAGGCGTAACAACCTTAAATGGAACATTTAAAGGTTGCAGTAGTTTGAAAAGCATCAATATACCGGAAGGCGTAACAACCTTAAATGGAACATTTGAAGGTTGCAGTAGCCTACAAAGTGTCAATATACCGAAAGGAGTAACCGAGATTGGAAGTCGTACTTTTCAAAACTGTAGTAGCCTCAAAGAGATTATTGTACCGGAGGGCGTAACAAGCATTGGACAAGAAGCGTTCTATGGCTGCAGTAGTCTGCAAAGTCTCACGATTCCTTCTTCTGTCACCGAGTTTACCAGTTTCACTATGGCAGGTGGACACGTGTTTGATTATTGCACGGGCACATTGTACTTCAACTGCCCTCTAACTAATACGACTCGTTATACGTTCAATAATCTTTCGTTTGAACGCATTGTTTTAGGTGATGCGGTCACAAGCCTTCCTTATGAAGTTTTCCTTGGGAAAGCAAAAGTGAAAGAGGTGGTGTTGCCTAATACGCTTACAACCATTGGAGGGCGTGCTTTAGAGGGGTGCAGTGGTTTGCAAACTATCACTATACCTGAAAGTGTAGCAACTATCGAAAGTCGTGCATTTTATGGTTGTAGTGGCTTGCAAAATATCAATCTCCCACAAAGCGTAACCAGCATTGCATCTAGTGCGTTCACTGATTGTGCAGGTACGTTGCGCGTGGAGGGCAATATAGGTACTGCTTTAGGTGACAACGCTTTTGAGCAGATTATTTTAGCACCATCTGTTTCTGCTATTGGCGAGTCTGCGTTTGCAAGTTCAAGAAACGCTTGTTTTGTCGTAGAAGCAGAAACACCGCCCACACTATCTGCTAAGGCACTCCCTGATGCACCGACATTTATCTATGTGCCAAAGGGGAAGGTCGAGACCTATCAAGCAGCCTGGGGACAACCGACATCTATCGGCTATACCAAAAGTACGAATACCTACCATTACTTGGAGCAAGGCACAGAGGGCTTGTCAGGCACATGCGGCGAGCACCTTACGTGGAGTTTCGACCCACTCACCGGGCATTTGTTTATCGCAGGCTCAGGGGCTATAACAGAGAATCCGTGGATTAGTTTTGCTTCTAAGATACGGTCGCTTTCGCTGCCAGAAGGCTTGACATCAATATGCTACCGCGCTTTCTACGGATGTCAACTAACCGAACTCCAATTGTCGAAGATTTGCAATAGTATTGGAGCTTATGCATTCTATAACAACAAATTGACGGAAATAACCATCCCTGAAGGTATTACAACTATTGCTGCAAACGCATTTCAAAGTAATCCTTTGGTGAAAATCACCTTGCCAAGTACGCTCACAAAGATTGAACAATATGCGTTCAATAGTTATACCCAACCGCAGGAAATACATATTTTCGCTACCACACCACCTACATTGGGAAGCAATGTATTCTACAAACCTTCAAAACCGACCTATCCAACCTTTGTATATATTCCCGAAAACACCACGGCGGCGTACCAAGCCGCGTGGGGAACGGATTATTCCTATATAGAGCCCAACGGAGCAGCGGACATTACGGGCATTATCGGTGGCAACTTGTCTTGGACTTTCAATCCCTATTCCGGCAAACTATCCATCACCGGCACAGGCGCAATGCCTGATTATGGCAAAAATGACACTAATATACCGTGGTATAAATACCGCAATTATATCACTTCTGTGGAATTAAGTGAAGGCATCACTGCCGTAGGCAACTATGCTTTTAGCAACTTGCCCTATATCACCGAATTGATTGTTCCTGCATCCGTAACCAAAATCGGCTACAATATCTTGCAGGGAAGTGGAGCTACGTCGCTCCATTATCAATCGCCTACCGCCACCGTGGGTTATTATTTCAATAGTGGTGTTATCAACAGCAGTATGGGCGGCTGGATGATTGGAACCCCGAGTGACGATGCTATGCTCACAGGCTCGCAGATAGAGCATATCACGCTCGGCGAGAATGTAACCGAGATTCCGCCCTTCTTCTTTGCCAACGATACCGTCTTGCGCAGCATTGTCATTCCTAATACGGTCACCAAAATCGGCGGTGGTGCGTTCTTCCGTTGCCGTAATTTGCGCTCCGTTACCCTGCCGGAGCATCTCACACGGATAGACACTGCAGCATTCCAGGAATCAGGTATAGATACCCTTATTCTTCCTATGGGCGTAACACGTATTTGTCGAGATGCATTTTGGAATTCGGGTTTGAAGCATATAGAGTTGCCAGAGAGCGTAACAGAACTTGAAGAAGGAGCATTCGCAGGATGCCATTTGGACGCACTGCGCATACCCGATGGAGTAACCTCGTTGCCGTTCTATCTTCTTACTGAAGCCATCAGTTGGTCATATTCTTCAGTCGGTAGTCTTACTATAGGAAAAGGCGTGACGGAAGTATCAGAAAATATTTTTAAGAACTGCACAATTGATACCATTCATTACAATGCTCGCAAAGCAGAATATACAGGAGATGGCAGTTACCCGGGGAGTGTGTTTGAACCTGGTGTGGCAATGATTACCATTGGTGACTCAGTAGAAGTTATTCCGGAAAGATTGTGTTATAAAACGAACATCACAGAGATTACGTTGCCGAATAGTGTTACCGAAATCGGTAAATTGGCATTTGCCGAGTGCCCCTATCTAAGCAAGGTTGTTATGAGCGATAGCGTAACATCCATTGGCGTGGGTGCTTTTAGCCAGTGTTATGCTCTTTCTACTATTTATCTACCTGAGGGATTGCTATCTATTCCGAGCTCTATGTTCAATAGTTGCTATTCGTTACCGTCTATCACATTACCCAAACACATCCGCACTATCGGTGAATATGCTTTCAGCGAGTGTAGCAGTTTAGAGTCTGTATTCATACCGTCATCGGTGCATTCTGTGTGGGAGAAGGCTTTCTATAAATGCACTAACCTCAAATCTCTTACATTCCACGGTAGTTATATCGGGGAGCAAGCATTCTATGGCTGTACACAGTTGGCTTCCGTAGAGTTTACCTCCGGCGTTTCTATTGACAATCAGGTATTTTACCAATGTAACGCACTGGAAAAATTGCACTTCAAGGAAAATGAAACAACAAACATTGGCAACTTAGCCTTTTTCGAGTGCCATGCATTGGATACACTGGTTATCCCCGACTATTCCTACACTACGATTGGTACAAACGCGTTTGCAAACTGCACGGGATTGCAAAGTGTGTCCTTGGGCAATTCTGTACAGAGTGTCGGCGCAGGGGCATTCTCCGGTTGCTACAACCTGAACGAATTATCGCTTTATAGCCGTTGCTCGCTGGAAGACAAAGCATTTGCCGACTGCCCTTCTATAACACATATCTACAACCACAACGAGACGCCCAACTCCTGCAGCGCATCTGTATTCGACGGATTGGACAAGTTCAGTTGTACGCTCCATGTGCCCGAAGGGACAACGGAGAAATACCGCATTGCATCTGTATGGCGTGACTTCTACTATATGGAGGAGATGTTGCCTACGTACACTATTGTGGTTGAGTCCGAATCGGAAGATATGGGTAGCGTGAGTGGCGGCGGAACTTATCATTCCGGCACAGAAATAACCATTGTAGCTACTCCTGCGGAAGGCTACCGGTTCGTACAATGGAGCGACGGCAATACCGAGAACCCGCGTGTGATTACTGTGACGGAGAATACCACATATCTCGCTATGTTCGAAGAAGCGTATTTCACTCTCACAACCGATTGTGACGACAACCAAGGCTATGTCACGGGAGGGGGACGCTACAAAGAAGGTTCTGCAGTAACAGTAACCGCTACACCGGCACATGACTATTGGTTTACACAATGGAACGATGGGAATACAGATAATCCCCGCACTATTGTCCTCACACAAGATACTACTCTCTATGCACACTTTGCCCGTTTCCGCACTCTCACTACCGGTTGTAATCCCAATCACGGTATCGTAACAGAAGGCGGATCTTATACGGAGAATACAGAAATTACGCTAACAGCAACTGCCTATCTTGGATACCACTTCGTCCGTTGGAGCGATGGCAACACCGACAACCCGCGAACGCTTGTCCTCACGCAAGATATTTCCCTCACAGCAGAATTTGCGATGGACTATTCAGGGCAGTGTGGCGACAACCTCTATTGGTTCTACAAACAGAATGAACTGAAGATAATGGGCATGGGTATCATGTATGACTATACCGAGGCGACGCAACCGTGGTTGCTATTTAAGGATAGTGTACAGAGTATCACAACGGATAATACTACCGGTTCAATCGGTGAATATGCTTTTGCTAATCTTAGTCAATTAACCAACCTGCATTTAGGTGCGGGCATAGAGACCATTGCCGCGAACGCTTTTGCGGGGTGTGTACGTTTGGTTACTATTTATTCGTATGCTACGTTGCCGCCGCACGCAGAGGTGTCTTCTTTTGCCGACTACAATGCGCACCTTTACGTACCTTGCAACGTATTAGAAGATTACCAAAAGGCTATCATCTTTAGTAGCTTCAAGTATATTGAATGTATCTCTTCTGAAGATGTTACTCTATCTTCGGATGGTGTTACCGTTATACCTTCTACTACGAACGCTACTTTCACTTGGCCTGTCAATAGCTCTGCCGAATCGTATGAATTAGTTATAACCAAGGACGGCGTTACGTTCTGTACCTTGGTCTTCAACGCCAACGGACAACTGACGGGTATTGCCTTTGCACCTGCCCGCGACCGTGACAACGTGCATACTACTCCCGCCGCCAAGGCGCTGGTCAACGGCTGGCAGTTTACCGTTACTGGCTTGAACGAGAAATCGGACTACGCCTATGCGCTTACTGTCAGCGACAAGAACGACAAAGTGCTGAAGTCCTACGAGGGCACGTTCTCCACCTTGGGCGAAGACCTGCCCGATGGACTGGATACCCCGACCGAAGGCACAACAAGCGCACAGAAAATACTCCGCGACGGACAAGTGCTAATACAACGCGGAGACAAGGTATATACCCTAACGGGACAGGAAATAGTTAATAATTAACAGTTAATAGTTAATATCTCATTGCGGGGGCGTGGCGTATGCAACGCCCCTGCTTGTTGAAACTATCAACAGCGTATCTACAGCCTATCTACCGCGCATTAACGGATTACTGGTGATGATTAGCGAAGGCGTATTTGCAGGTCAAATGTAGACGCAGAAAAAAATGCCTTAATGGGAGATTAACGTGGATGGAACCTGTGCAACGAAGGCTAATACACTACTTTGTAGGCGTGGGTGCCTATCGCTACGATATACACCCCATGCGCAGAGAGGCGTGCGGGAGCATCGGCAGACCCCGTAGCGCAGAGACTCCCCGCAAGGTCATAGACCGCATAGGGGGCGCTGCTACCGAGGAGCGTGATAGTGCCGTCGGGCTGCACAGAGATTGCTATCGGCGAGTCGGTATCTACATCCGCTATGCCTGTCGAGGGTGTGTAGTCCAGCTTCCGGTCGAGCCACTCGATACGGCGCGTTGCGTACTGCTTCAGCGCGTTGATATGCTCGGCATACGTGCCGTACACCACGGGGTTCATGTGCACATACTGATTCAAAATGGGCCATCGCGTGAAGTTAAGCCGCTGCGATGCATCCATATCCTGCGCGATACTGTCGATATACGCGCACATCGACTCGGGTGTAAAGTTCCGCTTGTCGCGCATAGTCTGCCATAGTGCCTTCAGCTGCGTCTCCACTTCCGTGCGGTTCAGAATATGCATCACGAGCGCAGTCATCGTGCCTGCCGACGACCCGCCCGAGAGATACACGTAGTTCGACTTGTTGTTCACGGGGTAAGTCCGCGAGTCATTGTCGAAGGCAATGTCGAAGTCCCACACCGGACCGAAGTACAACCGCGGGTCGGAGCGCTCCTTATAGATGTAGGTGCTCCAGTAGGTATCGGTATTACCCGAGAACTCGCCCACGAGGAACAGACGCAAGAAAGACGGCAGGTCGATAATATCGGCGTAGGTCTCCTCCGAACCCGTCGCAGCAGAATAAGCAAGATCCTCCATGTGGTTGAAATAGTTGGTAATATAGTCCTTCTGTACCTGCACTATCTCGTCCTCGTCGGGGGACTTTATCGTAACGGGCACACCCCGCGAGGAGCGGAACCACGATATTTCCTGATCGGCATACCCGTCCACTTCGATGAAATACCCGCCCGTCAACGCCTCGCCTTCCGTGTCGGTAGGCAACATCTCCGTCACGGGTACGCGGTTGTCATTCACCTCTACTTGGTCGCAGAATTGGTAGTTGCCTTTGTATTCGCCATTGAACACCACGTCCACCGCTTGGCAGAACGGCGTATAACTCATCCCTGCCCTGCGGCTTGCCTCGAAGGCAACAATGTTGCGCATGAGGGTCTTGTCGCCGTAGTTGTTGATAAGCGTCCATTTCTTCGCCTTAGCGGGCGCGTTGAGGACAGATTGTTTCTTGTCGAACTTAATGCGGTAGGGTTTCTTGTCGAACTGCAGCGAGGCGTTGCCACGCAGGCGTGTTGTACCTGTCTTCTCCAGCACCTGTGTGCCTTGCTCGGAGATGATGATGATATTGGCGATTATATCGTTCTCCTTGTCGTAGGGTTCTTGTGCGTTCACCGTGTTGATGCAAACCGTCGGCAGGTTCGTTAGTTGCCACAACCGCGAGTCATTCCCCGCGCCCGCCGTGCCGTAGAACTCCACCTCGGCGATATTGCAACGCGCATCCGCGGGACCCACATAGCGCACGTAGCGGAAACCCCGCGAGCAATCGACGTCGGCATACGACATCTGCCCTATCGTGCCGCGCCCGGTAATCAGATAGAGCGGCACAGCATCCATGAAATCGGGCGAGTTAGCCCCCTGGAACATACCCAGCACCACGCGCCCTTCGCCCAGTCCATCGTTGCGCGGCGCCCAGCCTACGCGGCTTATCACGTACTGCACGCCCAGGTCAAGCCCCGTCCAAGTGTAGTTACGCTCGTAGGAAGCGAAATAGGTATTGAGATCTCCGTCGTGCGCCATAGCGAAGGTATTCACGGTCGTGGACGCCTGTCCGTCGGAGTAATCCACTGACAACTCCGTGCCAATAGCCGTTCCGCTCAGCTTCTCCTGTGCCCTAACGGGCATTACCATAGCGACAACCGCAGCCGCCAGCACCAAAAAAGAATAATGTGTCTTCATGGATAGAAATAGCTATTTATGATTTTCCTTCTGCAAAGGTACAAAAAATAATTGAACTACAAAACAAATATATTAATTCTGCAGAGTTTGCCAACAAATTGCATTTGTTTTTGGACTCTACAAGAAGCGCGGATGGAATCCGCACGCAAAAACGAAGAAAGGCAATGCGTAGGCCACGCAGAGCCCATGCAGGGGCTACGCGGGTCCCAAGATGCTACGGGGTTGCTACGAGACCTGCTTGCTTGCAATCCGCTACGGGGAAGAACATCTCCGCGGTTGCTGCGCTTCCGTGTTGCAAACGCTGCGCTGGTTTGCACCACGAGAGCCATGCGGGTACGACGCTTGCAATAACCTACGGGAAAGAATGAAGCGGAGCACATCAACCTACATAAAGAAATGGAGAAGATAGGCGCTTGTTATTAGGGCGATATAGACCAGAAATGCCACACCGCGGGCGATACTTTCCTCTTGGCGAAAGAACAATATCAACAGTCCTGACATGCACAACAGAGCCAAGGGCAAAAGAGAAACATAAGCCGATGCACAAAGCAACAAGCCAATAGATACAACCAAAAAGAAAAACAACAATATCCACAGAGTATTCCTGCTTGCGGTGTCGTTCGCCCTTCCAGCGGCAGACAATATCAGAGAGACGATACCCACGCCCAACATGCACAAGATAGCGATGCCGTCTCCCAACGGCACACTATGCAGTATCCACTCGCGAGAAAAAAGAGAAGCATAAGGATTGCCTATCCACCCGAGATAGACTGCCAACGAGACATAGATAGCAAACGTAGCCATTCCTATCACGGAGGCAAGGAGCACACGTAGGTTCAACGAATGGAGAAAGAAATAACTCAGCCACACTAACGGTACCAGCCAAACCATATCGGGTATCCATAGCGAACCTATCAATATGAGCAAAGTAGTAAGGAAACTGTCTTCCGTCGTATCCTTCTGCCGGAAAGCCGTATGCAACAACCGCAGCACCAACAAGAGCAACAACACACCCAATTGCCCTTGCCAAGCGGTATGTAAGACAGGTAGCGCCGTTACCGTCAATATGTATATCAGCAACGGCAAACCGTCCCTATCGCGCGTGATACCCATTGCCACCAACACCCATAGAAACACTATCGCGTTCAATATGGTAAGCAACAACGTAGGGATTGTCTGAACGAGAGGTTGAGTCAACAACGAGGGAATCCAACCGCACAAAACCCCTATCGACAGCAAAAGAGCTATCGATAGGGGAATTCGCGTAATATAAGCGATACGTTTGAGCATCAGATGGCTACGGGATTCAACGCAGGCTAATCAATTCTCCGTATAGCTATCAACGTGCAGTGTCTGCAAAACCTTTGCGCTCCAGCAAGTACTTCGCATCAGCAGGCTTGCCGCGGAACTCCTGATACAACTCCGCAGCATCGCGCGTACCTCCTTGTTCCAGCATGTGGCGGAAACGCTTGGCTACATCGGGATTGAGTATGTCGCCCGTCTCCTCAAACGCAGCAAAAGCATCCGCATCCAAGACCGCCGACCAAGTATAGCTATAGTAACCCGCTTCGTAACCCGTAGTAAAGATATGGTTGTAGAAGGTAGAGCGGTAGCGCGTTATAATCTGCGGTATCATGTGCATCTTGCTCATAGCATCCGCCTCAAACGCATTCACATCAAAGTCCGAGGTATCGGTTATCTCGTGATAATCCATATCAAGAATGGAAGCGGACAATAGCTCTGTGGTAACAAAACCTTGGTTGAATGTCTTGGCATTGTTGATTTTAGCTATCAGCGAGTCTGGAATAACCTCGCCCGTTTGGTAATGGAACGCATAGGTCTTCATTATCTCAGGACGGTAACAGTAGTTCTCCATGAACTGCGAAGGAAGTTCTACGAAGTCGCGAGGCGTATTCGTACCCGACAACGACTTGTACGTAGCCTTGGACATCAACCCGTGTATCGCATGACCAAACTCATGGAAAAGCGTCTCTACATCATCCATAGAGAGCAAAGAGGGATTGCCTTGCGTCGGTTTATTGAAGTTGCCGACGTTGATAATAACGGGGCGATGATCCACACCGTCTGCATCCACGTACTGGCTACTGATATTGTTCATCCACGCACCCGGTCGCTTTCCCGCGCGCGGGAAATAGTCGGTATATAGGATGCCCACCAGCGAGCCGTCAGCATCGGTTACACGGAACACCTCTACCTCGGGATTATAGACAGGCATACCCTGCATAGGCTCAAAATTAAGACCATAGAGGTTGTGCGCCAACGTGAAAACACCCTTGCGCACATTGCCCAGTTCGAAATAAGGCTTCAGTTGCTCCTCGTTGAGGTCATACTTTTGAGCACGCAGTTTCTCTGCATAATACCACCAATCCCATGGCTGTAGTGTCTCGCCGGGCAGGTCTTGTTGCAGCAAGGTTTCCAGCTCGGCAGCTTCACGTGTGGCTGCTGCCAAGCTAGGTTCCCAAACCGACTGCAAGAAAGCATCCACGGTCTTTGCATCATGTGCCATACAATCGGACAAGATATAGTCCGCAGGGCAACTATAGCCGAAGAGTTGCGCTTTCTCTACACGCAGTTTCATCGTCTGTACGATTACGGCTTTGTTGTCGTACTCGTTGTCATGGTTGCCGCGAGTGGTATATGCCATCAATAGCTCTTTGCGCAACTCGCGGTTTTCGCAGTATTGCAACACGGGTGTGAAACTGGTACGCTTGGGTGTAAACAGCCATGCCTCAGGACGTCCTGCCGCAACAGCTTCCTCCTTAGCTGCCGCTTTGGCACTTTCGGGCAGCCCTGCCAGTTGCGCTTCATCTGTTACAAACAGCTGATACACATTCGTCTCTGCTACTACATTATTGCCGAATTTCAGCGAAAGCAAGCCCAACTCTTGGTTAATCTGCTTCAAACGCTCTTTCTTCTCTGCCGGCAGATTCGCTCCATTGTTCTCAAACGATTTATATGTCTCCGTTACCAGCCGCATCTGCTCGGGGTTAAGTCCCAATTGCATCCGCTGGTCGTAAACCGCTTTTACGCGGCGAAAGAGTGAGTCGTTCAGGATAATCCCGTCGCTCAACTCGGACAACATCGGGGTAACCTCTTCAGCAATCTGGTTCATCTCGTCGTTACCATCCGCCTCCAGTACGTTGAAGAACACACCGCTTACCTTATCCAGCAACATACCACTCCTATCCAATGCCACAATCGTATTAACGAAAGTAGGCTCGTCCAGATTGGCTATGATTGCCTGTATCTCTGCCTTGTTTTGAGCAATAGCCTCCTTAAAGGCAGGTATATAGTGTTCCGGCTTTACCTTATCAAACGCAGGCACGCCATAGGGCGTATTCTGCTCCGTCAGCAACGGATTATCATTCTTTGTACATGCCATAAGCGTACAGAGCGCAAGGCTCAACAATAGAGTTTTTTTCATTATTCTTCGGTTTGTATTTTTACATTTCTACGCATAGAGTTGCGGATAATAGCCCTCAGTTCCGCCGACTGGGTATCGGCCTTTCCGTGGAAAAGTGGTTTGAAGTCCTTGGCGTACTTACACTTGGCTAACTTTATCTTCAGGTTGTCCATATTGCCGGAGACATTTACCCCCAAGTATATCGGCGACAAGGCATTGATATCGTAATCAAAAGTCATATCCAAGTTATGCCGCCCACCAAGAGCTACCATATAGTTATCCAGCGAGACGCATAACGGATAGACGTCTATCTCGGTCTTATAGATAGTCATCTCCGCAGCAATACTATCTATCTTATTCTCTGTCTTCTTGTTGAAGAGCAGCAGCTTGGATATCTTGCTAAACGTCTCACTATCCAGCACTACCAGGTCTTTTGCAAACAAGCTTGCCGCTCCGCGGATGGTAGAGGGCTTTATTTCGTATTTTGCATTCGTATAGGTCTCCGCGGACAAGTGGAATTCCGCTTGCCCCTTGAACGAACGCAACATCGGCATCATCGTATCTATCTGCGGTATCATATGGATAAGCTCCTCAATATCCACATCTATCATATGATAATCAAAACCTACGTAGATATGGTTACGGCGCGGAGTCTTGTACATCGCCGTAAGTTGCAACTTGGCAGCATTACATACAAAGCCCATTTCCTCCAAGGCAAGGATACCGTCTTTGATATACACCTTCCCCTTCAGGTTATGCGCCACCTCGTTAAACACTACCGCCTCTTTGATATGGGTATTCAGCGCCAAATCTACATGCTGCGGCACAAGGAAGGGATTGGCTTCTTGCGTAGTACTAACCTCTGCCGCAGGTGCCGTCTCCTGTTGGGCAGACGCGGCTTTGGTCTCCGTCTCTGCACTTCCTTCGTCGGCAGAGAAGAGAGCCATCAACTGGTTGACATCCGTATGCTCCGATACGAAATTCAATTCCCCTTCCAACGTCCCTTTTTCGCGCAACCATTTACCGATATTGCGCACTTCGCCTGATAATGCGAAGTCGGAGTTACCAAGATGCACCTGCGATTGTTGGATATCGCAAACCTTGTTGGAATAGCTAAAATCAATATGCGGAATACCTACCGGCAGCGGCAGGGCTTTTACGGACGCTCGACCTTCTCTCAACGATATATTGAGGCGCGGATTCCATTGCAGCAAAATATTGTCCGCATGCTTGTTGTAGCGCGCAGATGCCTCTACCTTCAACGCCGCCGTTGTCAGTTGCATATCCTCTCCCATGCCGGCTTGCAAAGCATCTGTTTGGATAGTCGCTTTCAAGCGAGGCACAGAATTATCGCGGCGTGTCCCGCTAAGGTTAGCCTCCAACGCCGAACGGGTAAGATGCGCCTCAATATCCGTATATTGGGCTTTCAAATCCGCAAATGCCAAGTTAGCTTTGAGCGTAGGTATTGCGGTAGTATCCTTCGTATTGTACTCCGCATACGCTTTGAGCGTAGGTTTCTCCACTACTGCCGACATGCTGTCCATATCCGCCCGCAATACAGATTCCGACTTGAGAGCCAAGGCTGCATATAACGTCGGGTCATTACTGAGGATATTGCCGGACTCTATTTGCAACTCAGAAGCTCCCAGTTGCGCATGTAGCGTCTCTATCATTTGGAAATCCAAATCCGCAACCGCTAATTGGGCAGCAAGCCAACCCACCTTACTATATGAAGGATTAGGGTTAGGTATTTGAAACTGCAAGCGCGTATCCGGCAAGTTTGCCAGCATACTGTCCATTTGGAAGTCAATACCCTGCAGTCGTAAGTCGCCCGCTATCTTTCCACGCTCCAAACGCATATTGGTAAGGTCGGACAGACGTATGCGCGCCGACGCTTTGCCTTTGGCAGTGCCGGTTACCACCATATCCTCCGGCAAAAAATACGCCATATCAGGCAGGTTAACATCAGCATCTATATTCACGTCAAGCAGCATATCCGCCAATAGTTCCGACACCCTACCCTGCGCGGCAATACTTGTCTCTTTGGTCTTGGCTGTCAGTCGCTTGAGTTGTACGTTGCTTGCTTTGCTGTCATTCAAGTCAATATGCGCATCTGCCTCTGCCGCGACATCACGCAAGGTATAAGGTAGCGGAGCGTACTTGCCTTTACCTTCCTGCAAGCGCACACGGGCATCAACAACAGTCATCAACGAGTCGCTATACACTCCCGCAATATCCGCATCCAACGAAAGCACGCCATCTACCGTTATCTCGTCCAACAAGTCGCCTATGATAGCAGGCGGCACAAGCGACAACAGCGGAGCTATTTGCCATTCGTTAGCCTGCACATTCATATCCAGCAAGACAGAGTCACCCAACGTAATATCTCCGTCCAAGAAGACGCTATACTCATTCACACTCAGAGACGCTTTGTGCAGCGCAAAGTGCATAGCGTCCAAATCAACAGACGCAGGTATAGTAGCCCCTATGCAAAGATTCTGCGCGTAAGGGGTCTCTCCTATTATAGCCGTCACATCCGGCGCCGAGAGCGTAAGCATCACATCCTCCCAACTGCCTATCTTCGCTTGGATATCCACATTTCGAAGCGACGCATCTATCGAGTCTGCCTTGTCGCAGAAAGTCAAGGTGCGGGCGGACAATTGCAACCCGTCCACACGTATCTCGTTGAACGGCAAAGAAAAAGCAGTAGTATCTTCGACGGTCGTGTCTGCAGACAAAGCGAAGACATCAAAATTGGTAGTTCCGTCAGCAGCTATGTATGCGTTCGCTACCGCATCAGCCAACAATAGTTGGTGAATAGTGAGATTACTATGCTTGATAAAATCCACCACATCTACCGTCGCCACTACTTCGGGAGCCGCCAATAGCGTATCGCTCTGCGCTCCCTCCATAGGGTGGATGATATACAGCCCCTCCGCGCGCAGTCCGAACTCGGGGAAGGTAGAGAAGAAAGTAAGGTCCACTTCTCCTATCTCATGCTCGCACGTGATAACTTTGTCTGCCACTTGGCGCACTATCGGCGTAAGCCTCTCCGGTGTAAAGACAAGCCAAACAACTACACTTATCACCACCAATAGCAACGCTATAAGTGCTCCGAAGGTAATACCGAATATCTTCCAAAAGCGCTTCATCGTACTCGCGAAAATGAGGATTTATTTTTAGGATGATCTTTCTCGTAGTATTGTAGTTCGGTCTCTGTCAGTTTCGTGATTACATATACCTTCGGAATATTTGCGCCGTTATTATTCATCAGGTTGATTTCCCTTAAATCCGGTTTTGTTAATGACCAACCAAACCAACCGTTTCCGCCTTTATCCGCCAAAACGTCCTCTTCGGTTATATCTTCTATCGTCCCCTCTACCCATTCATAACCATATTGATACGTAGAATCCAATTGATAAGCAGGATTCACTTTTTCTTCCGTAAAACGGACATAGTGCTGTGCTTCGCTCTCGTACCAGAGTCCGACGAGATTTCCGTCTAACGCCGGTTCACCGGCACAAGATGCCAACATTACACCTACTACAACCGCCATCAAGGCACGAATAATAGTCTTTTTCATTTCTTATTTGCTTTTTCTATTGATACATTCACCTCGTAGCCGTCCATCTCCAAGACTTGCGGGTTTGCCACCTTGTCAACCAGCGTAATCTCCGTAGCCAATACTTGGGATGCGATATATTCCCTGCAATGCTCAACTGCTTTCAGGATCTCTTCTCTACGCTCAATCGTTATAACAATGCGGTCGGTTATCTCCAAGCCCGAGGACTTGCGCAGGTTCTGGATGCGGTTGACCAACTCGCGCGCGATACCTTCTTCTATCAGCGCGTCGCTCAGTTCGATGTCCAGCGCGATGGTCAGCACGCCGTTGTTGGCTACCAGCCAGCCCGGCATGTCCTCCGTGATAATCTCCACGTCCTCCGCCGTCAGCGCATAGCCGCACAGCGTGAAGGTGCCGTCCTGCTCAAAGGCGGCGATGTCCGCCTGGCTCATCTGCCCGATGGCGGCAGCGAGCGTCTTCATCATGGCGCCGGCTTTCTTGCCCAGCACCTTGAAGTTCGGCTTTATCTTCTTCACCAACTGCACTTCCGCGTCTTCGGCGCGCACGATCTGCAACTCCTTCACGTTCACCTCGCTCTTGATGAGGTCCTGCACATGGAGCAGCGCCTGCAAGGTTGCGGCATCGGGCGCGGGTATCACCGCCTTCTGCAGCGGCTGGCGCACGTTCTTCTCCGCGCGCTTGCGCAGCGAGAGTATCATCGAGGTGGCTTGCTGCGCGAGGTACATCGAGCGCTCCAAACCTTTGTCTATCAGCGCTTCATCGGCTTTGCACCAATCGCTCAGGTGCACACTCTCGCCCGTCAGGTCGCGATACAGACGGTCGGCGAAGAACGGTGCGTTGGGCGCCATCAGTTGCGCCACGGTTTTCAGACAGGTGTAGAGCGTGGCATAGGCAGCCTGCTTGTCGGCATTCATGCCGCCGCCCCAGAAACGTTTGCGGTTCAGACGCACGTACCAGTTGCTCAGGTCGTCCTGCACGAAGTCGGACACGGCGCGTCCCGCCTTGGTGGGCTCGTATGCCTCGTAGGCGTTGGTGACGTCCTTCACCAGCGAGTTGAGTTTGCTCAGTATCCACCGGTCTATCTCCTGCAATCCCTCTGCGGGCAGCGTGTCCGTCGCTTCCCAGCCGTCCACGTTGGCGTAGAGCGCGAAGAAGCCGTAGGTGTTGTAGAGCGTGCCGAAGAACTTGCGGCGTATCTCGTCCACGCCCTCGGGGTCGAATTTCAGGTTGTCCCACGGGCTGGAGTTGGTCAGCATGTACCAGCGCACGGCGTCCGCGCCGTATTTGTCCATTGCGCCGAAGGGGTCCACGGCGTTGCCGAGGCGTTTGGACATCTTGTTGCCGTTCTTGTCGAGCACCAATCCGTTGGAAATCACGTTCTTGTACGCCACTTTGCCTTCTATCATCGTGTGTATGGCGTGGAGCGTGAAGAACCATCCGCGCGTCTGGTCCACGCCCTCCGAGATGAAGTCCGCCGTGCGCGGAGCGTCTTGGTTCTCAAAGGGATAGTGGTTCTGCGCGTAGGGCATGGCGCCCGAGTCGAACCATACGTCTATCAGGTCGAGTTCGCGCTTCATCGGCTTGCCCGACGGCGAGCAGAGGATGATGCCGTCCACGTAGGGGCGGTGGAGGTCTATCACCGCGGGGTCGTAGTTCTCTTTGGAGTAGTCGCCCACCTTGAAGCGGCGCCACGGGTTGGCTTTCATGAAGCCCGCCGCGATAGATTTCTCTATCTCGTCCATCAGTTCGGCTATGGAGCCGATGCATATCTCTTCCTGCCCGTCTTCCGTCCGCCATATCGGCAGCGGCGTACCCCAGTAGCGCGAGCGCGACAGGTTCCAGTCGTTCAGGTTCTCCAGCCATTTGCCGAAGCGCCCGGTGCCCGTCGATTCGGGCTGCCAGTGGATGGTGTTGTTGAGCGCTATCATCTCCTCGCGCGCTTGGGTGGAGCGTATGAACCACGAGTCGAGCGGGTAGTAGAGCACGGGCTTGTCCGTCCGCCAGCAGTGGGGGTAGGTGTGGACGTGTTTCTCTATCTTGAAGACCTTGTTGGCGGCTTTGAGCATCATGCAGATGCTGATATCGAGGGTCTCGTCCTTGTCGGTCAGCGCAGGGTCGTAGGCGTTCTTGACGAAGCGTCCCGCCCACGGCGTATATGCCTCTGTGTCAATATGTTGCGCCACAAAAGTCTCGTCGAGGTCGTCGAGCAGGAAGAACTTGCCCGTCATGTCCACCATCGGGCGCTGCTCGCCTTTCTTGGTCAGGAACACCATGCCCGGGATGCCGGCTTTCTTCGCCACGAAGGCGTCGTCCGCACCGAAAGTGGGGGCTATATGCACGATGCCCGTACCGTCTTCGGTGGTGACGTAGTCTCCGAGGATGATGCGGAACGCGTCGCCGTCGGGCTTTGCCCACGGTATCAACTGCTCATAGCGCAGCCCTTCGAGGTCCGTGCCTTTTCCGCGCCACAGCACTTCGGGGGTGGTGTTTCCGGCATTGAAGGCGTATGCTCCGAGGCGTGCTTCCGCGAGCAGGTAGAGGGCGGGCACGCGGGTGTAGGGGTTCTCGCCGCGCACCACTACATAGTCTATCTTCGGTCCCACGCAGAGAGCCGTGTTGCTTGGCAGCGTCCATGGTGTGGTTGTCCACGCCAAGGCGTAGAGCGGCAGCCCTGTCTGCTCCGCTAATGCAGACAAGTCTTTTGTCCTTTGTCCTTCATCCTTTGTCCTGACTAAGAACTGCGCCGTGCAGGTGGTGTCCTTCACGTCGCGGTAGCAGCCGGGCTGGTTCAACTCGTGGGACGAGAGCCCCGTGCCCGCTGCGGGCGAGTAGGGCTGGATGGTGTAGCCCTTGTAGAGGTAGCCTTTCTTGTAGAGTTCTTTCAGCAGGTACCAGAGGGTCTCGATGTACTTGTTGTCGTAGGTGATGTAGGGGTTTTCCATGTCCACCCAGTAGCCCATCTGTCGGGTCAGGTTGGTCCATTCCCGCGTGTATTTCATCACCTCGCGGCGGCAGGCGGCGTTGTATTCGTCCACCGATATTTTCTTTCCGATGTCCTCTTTGGTGATGCCGAGCATCTTCTCCACGCCGAGTTCCACGGGCAGTCCGTGGGTGTCCCATCCTGCTTTGCGCTTCACCTGATAGCCCTGCATGGTCTTGTAGCGGCAGAAAGTGTCTTTCAGACTGCGCGCCAGCACGTGGTGTATGCCGGGCATGCCGTTGGCGGAGGGGGGACCCTCGAAAAATAGGAACTCAGGATGCCCCTCTCGCAGGGCAACACTCTGTTCAAACAGATTTTCTTTCTCCCAGTCAGCCAATACCTCGCGGCTCAATTCGGGAAGGTTCAGTTGTTTGTATTCGTTGAAATTTGCCATAATCTTGTTGATAGATTGGTACACATCCACGCACACAAGCGCCCGCGCCAAAAGCACGAACACAGGCTATGCGCAATTTGCCAGGCAAAGGTACGCTTTTTTTACCACATACGCAAGAACTTGCCCTGCAAAACAGATAGAAAGCCGTTTTTCCGCCTTCTGCGCAATGTCTGCAGGCAAATGCAAATTTCCGCTCGGAGCTGCAAATCAGCCGAGCATTTGCGACACGAAGAGCGCAGCAACCGCGGAGGGTTTAACACCGGAGTGGAACGGAAGCGTTCTTCCACGAAGAGGATTGCAAGCGGGTCTCGTAGCAACCCCGTAGCATCTTGGGACCCGCGTGGGACCCGCATGGGCCCTGCGTAGCCTTTGGACTAACGTTCTCCCCCTTTTCTCCCTCGTGGTGCAAACCAATGGAGCGCAGCGGAATGTTTGCAACACGAAAGCGCAGCAAACCCTGAGTATTAAACGTCAAAGCGCAGCGGTGGCGTTCTGTTACGAAGGGAATTGCAAGCAGGTCTCGTAGCAACCCCGTAGCATCTTGGGACCCGCATGGGCTCTGCGTAGCCCCTGCGTATCCTCCGCTTATCTACCGCATATCCACAGCTGAATCACCCACCAATCACCTACTCTTGTCTCGTAAAACTCTGTCCAGTTTGATAACGGCTAAAAAGTTGTCCAATAGAATATTCCCTCATGCCCCCCTGTGTCCGAGACTGTGCTTTTTCCTCCGCAGGAGACACTTTGTTTCCGCAGAACTTACAAAACATAGCCGTCGGTGCTATCGGTTTGCCGCAGTGTTTACAGAATCTCGCAGCAGGAGCCGCTTTTTCCGTAACTTCTGTTGTATGGGAATCAGGTGACGTCAGTTGCGTTTGTTCGTTATCCGTATGTACATCTGCCCCTTCCTGCTGCTCTG
The DNA here is from genome assembly GCA_051870995.1 of Paludibacteraceae bacterium. Lineage (GTDB taxonomy): Bacteria > Bacteroidota > Bacteroidia > Bacteroidales > Paludibacteraceae > Colicola. The sequence goes on from JBJECK010000038.1 coordinate 95,090, forward strand.
GTTTTGAAGATTGCGTCGTTTCAGGCGCAGGAGTAGGTGTCGCATCCGGTTGTGCGGATACGGACTCTGCCGAAGGCTTATCGGGTACTTCCTCTGCAGGAGACACCTTGTTTCCGCAGAACCGGCAAAACATTGCCGTCGATGCTATCGGTTTGCCGCAATGTGGGCAGATTTTGCTTGCATGAGAGGTCGTTCCTTTGTCTGTCTCAGAAGCAGCTTGTTTCGGGCGTTCCTGTTCCGTAACGGGAGGAACAACGGCTTCCCGTTGTTTCGACGTTGGAGAGGTATTCTCTTGCCGGAAGAAGGAAGATTGGCTCTTCTTAGGTTCCGTACGCGGAATCTCCCTAACGGGGAAATGACACCCGCAATATTCGCATTGGGCGATATTATCTGCTATCTCTTTTTCGCAATTCGGGCAAATCATAATTCAGTTTTACGTTTCAAGAGTGATAAAATATAGAATAGAACTATCAGAGTAGCAGCAAAAATCGCAACTGCAGTCAAATAAAAAGGATATGCAACCCAGTCGCACCAACCAGTGTAATACTTTTCTGAAATAAACATGACAAACACCTCTATACACCAAAGACAACTAATAATTATTGGGAATAAAATTTCTATAGTTTTCTTTTGCTTTTTATAGACAAAAAATAAAATCCAAGATACTACAATAATAATAGACAATATAACCAATGCTGAATAAAAACAAAATTGAATAATCTCTAAAGCCGGTATATCTCGCACATAAGACAGAATATCATCATGTTTATTGGCACAACAAATCACAGATCCCATATTATGACCATCGTAATACGGAATCCTAGATTCCACTACTGACCAATCTTCCTCATCGTACATATGGAAACATAAGGCATCGTATGTGGTCGCATACCTTTCTGCCAGACTCGTAAGCTTCATCATATCCAGACTCAGCACGGATAAAAACATACAGAATAAAGCACCCAGTAACAATACTATCTTGAGTTTGTCTTTTGTCGGTGTTGGTTGCAACGGAGCTCCGCAACTTTCGCAGAACTGAGCCGCATCGTCATTTACGGCATGGCATTTCTTGCAAATCATAATTCAGTTTTACGTTTCAAAAGTGATAAAATATAGAATAGAACTATCAGAGTAGCAATAAATGTTATAATAACGTGAGTTCGATATAATTTAGAAGAAGGCAAGTTGGTTTGCTTGCTCAAA